>JAKVKH010000009.1 GCA_022486625.1 Butyrivibrio sp.
CGCCGAGATAACCGGTTGTGATCAGCCCTTCCGGACGGATCAGATAGCTTTTTCCTTCTTCAAATGCCAGCGAAAGACCGATAAAGTCTTCCGGATTCTCAGAATCTTCAATCAGCGCATAGCCGACAAAACGGTCCGGTCTGCCTTCCGCATACTTCATAATTTCTGCAAAAAGAGCTTCCGCTTCAGCAAGCGCTGTGACTTCATGCACCTCTGCAGCTTTTTTCTGTGGTGCATGATCTGCATCAAAACGCTTCAGCAGATCTTTCATGCCCAGCTGTTCCAGAATTGTATATGCCTCAGGCGTCAGAAACTGCGGCGTTTTCCATACCGTTCCATCTTCTGTTTTTACAGAAGCATCCGTCTGCAGCGTTTCCGCAGCGATGATCTTCTGAAGCGCTGCTTCATTCTCCGGTACATTTTTTTCCGGCACCCGGTTCTTCAGTTCGTCCGCATGTGCGCAGGCACTGCTGACAGAACCGTATGTCTTAAGAAGTCTTGCCGCTGCACGCTCTCCCATTCCGGGGATTCCGGAGATTCCATGTTCCGGGTCTCCCGCAAGTGCACGCAGCTGCGGCCACTGCTTCGGCACAATCATGAACTCCGCTTCCACATCGGCTGCATGATAGCACTGCAGCTGTGACTTACCGGCAGTCATTACCGGAATCAGCACCGCAGTTTTTTCCGAAACTGCCTGCAGAAAGCGTCTGTCTCCTGTCAGGATCAGCACTCCTGCATGATCTGTGTCTTCATCTGTCCCGTTCTCCTGTGCCGCCGTTTCCACAATTGTATTCAGCACATCCGCAGCGCTCTTTTCCTTCACAGAAACAGTGCTGACCTGCATGGCATCCAGCACCTTTTTCAAAACCGGAAGCTGCCCCTTAAATTCCTCCGGCAGTTCCTGAAAGGTATCATCCGTCAGTCCGTCAAAAGGCACCCGGTCGTCTTCCTCCAGCACTGCCATCAGGTACTCAGGTGCATACTCCTGCATCACCTGAAAAAACAGGTTCACGAAGCCGTAAACAGCATTCACAGAAGTTCCGGCTTCCTTTCCTTCTGTCGGAAGTCCGTAGAATGCCTGTTTTAATATACTGTATCCATCAATCAGTAACAGTTTCTCTGCCATATTTGTTCAATTCTCTCTTCACTGTTTTAATTATTGCATGAAAAAGGCAATTGCAATCAGAAGTCCGATCGCCAGCATGACAAGTGCCTGCAGAATCACCGCAGCCCATTGCAGTGAGGTTCTGATCCGCATCTTATGACCGGCATCCTGAAGCTTCTGCTCCAGCTCTCCGGTCAGATTAAAGGCATTGCCCTCTTCCAGACGTTTCATTCCGACATTGATCAGAAACTGTATGGTCAGTTCTTCCTTGCAGTCCGCGCATCCGTTCACATGCCTTAAAAATTCCTGTAGCTCCTGATTATCCAGATTATCTTCCAGAAACAGCGGAATCATCCGTTCCGCATCCTTACAGTCCATCAGATGTTTCCCCCACAGCGCTTTTTAAGGTCAGCGCACCCCGTAAATCTCTCTTTCAACAAGTAACAGCATACACCAAATACGGTTTTCTTAAAAGAGACAAATCTGCTGTTCTTACAGGCGTCGTATCAGTTCCCACATTTCCAGAAGCGCATCGGTAGCAAAAAATCTGGAAAAGATTCTCTGCAGAGTGCAGAAAAGTCCCGGTGTGGAGACCGCACGTCCATAATAGGTATCCCTGATGGCTCCTGCTGCAACATCCCTGCTCCATGTTGCCATCGGAAAATGTCTGATATAAGAGCTGTTCTGTGATTTCTGGGCTTTGGCGATGAACTCCGTGTCCTTAATCCAGTACGGGCAGACTGCCGTCACGAAAATGCCCTGCGGCAGCAGCTCTTTTCTGAGTGCACGACTGTAATGCAGAAGAAATACCTTGGTCGCCGCATACACGTTCAGATACGGCACCGGCATATAGGCTGAGGAAGAACAGACTTCCATAATATGACTTCCGCCCTTCATGTAGGGAATCACAATCTGTGTGATATCCACTGCCGCCCTGCAGTTGAGGTCGATCATTCTGTCACAGTCCTGTCTGGATATTTCGCTGTAATTTCCGATCTTTCCAAATCCGGCCGCATTAATCAACAGCTTTACCAACGGCTTTTCTGCTTCCAGAATCTTTTCAAGTTCATCTATGGAGTTCCGTTCAGACAGATCCCATGTGAAGATTCTAACCTTTGTATGAGTCAGACCCGCAATGGCTTCCAGTCTTTCTTTCCTTCTGGCGATCAGCCAGAATTCCTGAATATCTGTTCTGCCATCCAGCTGCCGGATCATTTCGTAGCCAAGTCCGCTGGATGCGCCTGTAATAATCGCAATTTTCATCATGCTGCCTCCGATCAGTTCAAAGCATTATCAGTAAATTCTGTGCATACCATCAATTATATCATCCATATGTCTGTCCGTGCACGCCCTTGCAAGAGTACAGTCTCCCTGTCTGAGGGTCTCATAAAGTTCTCTGTGTTTTTCATAAAGGAGTTTTACACCGTATCTGCTGCAGAAGCGCATCCACATCCTCGTGGTAATCGGCTTAAAGGAAACATAGATCAGGGGCAGAATACTGTTGCCTCCTGCGGCAGCCAGCTCATGCTGAAACTGAAACACAGCCTCCACAGCCTGTGTGACATTATCAGATGTCCCGATCTTCTCTGTCAGTTCTTCCATCCGGATATAATCCTCATCTGTTGCATTCATAATGAAGACATCAGTTGCCAGATGCTCGACTGCACGGCGGAATTCAAGGATGGATCTGATCTCAGAAGGCTTGATCATCTCGCCCCTGTATTCCATGATGGCAATCAGCGTATCGATATTGCCGTTTTTACAATAATCTGCCACAAAAACGCCCTGCCTGGGAACAATCTCCAGAAAGCCTTGCCTCTCCAGGAGTTCAAAACCACTGTTCACCACTGCGCGACTTACCTGCATCTGATCTGCAATTTCTCTTTCCGGCGGCATTTTGGAGCCAACCGGAAGTTGTCCTGACAATATATTTTCTCTGATCTGAGAGATAAAAAGATCCTTCAGACTCGGTGCATTCAGTTTCTGAAATTCCATAGCTTCCTCCATTTGGTGTTGGTTATACCACGAACCAAAGTCTATTTTACCATGTTTTTTCACTGAATTCAATGCCATTTTATGTGCAATATGCCATTTTTGTGCCACGATTCTTGTAAAAAAGCTATGGAAATTTTATAATATAATGAAGTTCGGTTTGCAATGTATTTTTTCTGGATATACCAGTGCATTATAAAAACCGATGTATAAACGCACCAAGGAGGAAGTCTATGGAAGAATTCAAGGTACTTGAAATCAAACAGAGTGTCTTTGCTGACAATGATCGTCAGGCTGATGAAATGCGAAGAGAACTCAAAAAGAAAAAAGTGTTCCTTCTGAATCTTATGTCCAGCCCCGGTTCGGGTAAGACCACAACGCTTTCCCGTACCATCGAGGCACTTCGAGATGAAATGAAAATCGGTGTCATGGAAGCCGATATTGATTCCGATGTGGATGCTCGCGAGATTGAGAAGTTCGGTGCAAAGGTCATTCAGCTGCATACCGGCGGAATGTGCCACCTGGACGCAGAAATGACCAGGCAGGGACTTGAGGGTCTGGACACTCAGGATGTCGATCTGGCCATTCTGGAAAATGTCGGCAATCTGGTATGCCCTGCCGAATTTGATACCGGCGCTGTGAAGAACGCCATGATTCTGTCTGTTCCTGAAGGGGATGACAAGCCGCTCAAATATCCGCTGATTTTTCAGGTATGTGATGTGGTTCTGATCAACAAAATTGATGTGCTCCCCTATTTTGACTTTGATATGGAAGAATGCCGCAAAAATATTCTGATACGTAATCCGAAGGCAAAGATCATTCCGATCTGTGCCAAAACCGGTGAAGGGATTGAAGAATGGGCAGACTGGCTTCGCGGTCAGGTAAAGGAATGGAAAAGCTGATCAAAAAATAATTCTGCAAAAGAAAGAGGTAAAAACAAAATGGCTGAAGAACTCAGACCCAAAATCGTAAAGCTGATTAAAATGATCGGCGGTGTGGCCGGTGCCATGAACAAAATTGAAAAAACAATGCCTGAATACTACGCGCTTGACGGCGTCGTCACAGATGACATGGCAGACGTTGCGCTTTGCCTTGGTCTTCGTCAGGAACGTACACTGGATTACATTCAGCAGAAATGCGGCAAAAGCTCACAGGAAACGCAGAAGCTTCTGGATCAGCTCTGCTATACCGGTGTTGTAAAAACCTGGAAAGATAAAAAAACAGGCAAAGATCTCTACTTTGTAAATATTTTTGCTCCCGGCATTCTGGAAATGATGGTAAACAACCGTGAACAGCTCGCAGCACATCCGGAAATCGGACGTGCCTTTGAAGAATATACCAGAAAGCGTCTGGCCCCGATGGCAGCTCTTTTCCCGGAAGGCATGGCCATGATGCGTGTTGTTCCCGTAGAAAGCGCCATCAAGGATCTGCCCGGCGTTCAGCCATGGGAAAAGCTCTCCTATTATCTTGACAAATATGATACCTATACCGTATCCGACTGTTCCTGCCGTCAGTGCCGTCAGGTTGCCGGTGAAGGCTGCGGACATCTGGCACATGAGATGTGCATCCAGATGGGTGAAGGAGCAGAATTCTACGCCAAGACCGGTCGTGGCCGCAAGATCAGCCGTAAGGAAGTAGAAGAAATCATCAAATTTGCAGAAGACAACGGACTGATGCATGAAATGCCGCATACAGACGGACTTGGTGAGTCTTTCGCCATCTGTAACTGCTGTTCCTGTTCCTGCTTCTCCCTGCGTCTTGCCACCCTGTTCAATACACCGGATGCCATCCGTTCCAACTTCACTGCCGTCGCAGATCCTGAGAAGTGCGTTGCCTGCGGCCAGTGTGTAGAGAACTGCCCGTCCAATGCATTAAAGCTCGGTCAGCGTCTGTGTGCAAAAAAAGAGCCTGCAAAGGAAGAAAAGATCACTGCACGTGACCACAGATGGACCTCCAAAGACTGGAATGTTGACTATCGTGAAAACAGACAGGACGTTGCACCGGAAGGAACCTCTCCGTGCAAGACCAAATGTCCTGCACATATTGCAGTTCAGGGTTATATCAAGCTTGCTGCACAGGGTAAATATGAAGATGCGCTTGCCCTCATCAAGAAAGAAAATCCGTTCCCTGCTGTCTGCGGCCGTATCTGCCCTCACAAGTGTGAGGATGAATGTACCAGAGGACGTGTGGATGAACCTGTTGCCATTGATGAAATCAAGAAGTTCATCGCTGATAAGGAACTGGATGGTTCCATCCATGTACTTCCGCAGAAGCGTTACAATCTCGGCAATAAGGTAGCTATTGTAGGTGCCGGCCCTGCAGGTCTTTCCTGCGCTTACTATCTTGCTGTCGACGGATATAAGGTAACTGTATTTGAAAAGCAGCCAAAGCTCGGCGGTATGCTCGCTCTCGGTATTCCTTCCTTCCGTCTGGAAAAAGAAGTTATAAATGCCGAGATCGATGTTCTGCGTGAAATGGGTGTTGAATTTAAAACAGGTGTTGAAGTCGGTAAGGATATCACACTGGATCAGCTCAGAAGCGAAGGTTATCAGGCATTCTATCTGGCAATCGGTGCGCAGGGCGGACGCAGCCTCGGCGTAGAAGGTGAAGATGCAGAAGGTGTCATCAGCGGTGTTGAGTTCCTGCGTAATGTAAATCTTGGAAATAAGGCAAACCTGTCAGGTAATGTTGTTGTCATCGGCGGTGGTAACGTTGCAATCGATGTAGCACGTACTGCTACCAGAGAAGGTGCTGCTACCGTTAATCTGTACTGTCTTGAGAGCCGTAAGGAAATGCCTGCTCTTGATGATGAAATTGAAGAAGCACAGAGCGACGCCGTTGTCTTTAATAACAGCTGGGGTCCGAAGAGAATCGTCACGGAAAACGGTAAGGTAACAGGTGTCGAGTTCCGCCGCTGCACAAGCGTATTTGATGAAAATCATCGTTTCTCACCGAAATATGACGATAATGATACCATTACCATTCCTGCAGACACTGTTCTGCTCTCCATCGGTCAGTCCATTCAGTGGGGCGGCATGCTGGAAGGCAGCAAGGTTGTAATGGGACGCGGAAATACCGCTGTCTGTGATGAACTGACTTGGCAGACTGCTCAGCCGGATGTATTTGTCGGCGGTGACTGTGCAACAGGTCCGAAATTCGCCATCAATGCCATCGCAGAAGGCAAAGAAGGTGCCATTTCCATTCATCGTTTCGTACAGCCCGGTCAGTCTCTGACACTCGGCCGTGACAGACGTGACTATCACGCATTTGACAAGGATAATGCAGATCTGTCCGGATATGACAATATTCCGCGTCAGCGTCCGCTGCACAACGAAGATGCAAAGAAAACCTTCAGGGATGACCGTGAAACCTTCACCGAAGAACAGATGAAAAAAGAAACAGAACGTTGCCTCGGCTGCGGTGCTGTTCAGGTAGATTCCTACATGTGTCTTGGCTGCGGAATGTGCACTACGAAGTGTAAGTTTGATGCCATTCACCTCGAGCGTACAGGCAACACGGTTCCGGATGCTTATGAAAAACTGCCGGTCAGAATTGCTGCCAATGCCATCAAGCGTAGCGGTAAGATCGTTGCTGCTTCTCTGAAGAAATAAATCGGACCGGGTGCTTTGCGCCCGGATTGATTTATATAACACAGGCATTGTTGTAGAAAATATGAGGTAGCTTTATGCATGAGCTTGGAATTCTGAATTCCATGATCCATACGATCCAGAATGTCGTAAATGAACAGGGCATCACAGAAGTTGATAAGCTGGTCATTGAAATCGGCGAACTCTCAGGTATCGTTCCCCATTATATCGAGGAATG
Organism: Butyrivibrio sp.; assembly: GCA_022486625.1. Classification (GTDB taxonomy): domain Bacteria; phylum Bacillota; class Clostridia; order Lachnospirales; family Lachnospiraceae; genus Butyrivibrio. The sequence continues at coordinate 6,923 of JAKVKH010000009.1, forward strand.
CTGGCCTGCCGCCCGTTACAAAACCTTCATGGAAAATACCGAGCTGGAACTGATTGTTATCCCCGGTATGGTCAAATGCCGTGACTGCGGTGAAGTCTTTAATGCCGTCTCCGCAGATCTTTCCTGTCCCAAATGCGGCAGCCGCAATATGGAGATTCTGGAAGGCAATGATATGATCATCAAGGAAATCATCTGTAAGTAATGATGATTAAGTCGCTCCCACCCGTAAAACGGGTGGCTCGATGAGCGGGCTATAAGCCCTTGTTGCTAGGCCAGCGTCTCAAGGCGCTGGCTTTCACTTTGTTCAAGCCAAATTGCTCTTGGCCCGTTGCTACCCCTTAAGGGGTGTTCGTACTACTTACTCCTGACCCTTAAAAGGGTCTTCATACTCTTTAACACTTAACTTATCCTGTAGAATATCGCTTTTTTCCTGATCTTGAATGTATTTCTTTATAGTATCCTCATTCAATCCTACCGTACTGACATAGTATCCCTCTGACCAAAAATGTCTGTTTCCAAACTTGTACTTTAGATTTGCATGTTTATCAAACATCATAAGTGCCGACTTTCATTTTAAATACCCCATGAAACTCGATACGCTTATCTTTGGCGGGATACTTACAAGCATATGTATATGATCCGGCATGAGGTGTCCCTCTATAATTGTTACTCCCTTATAACTGCATAACTGTTTTATGATATCCCGCAAATCCTCCTTGTATTGATTGTATATAATTTTTCGTCTATACTTTGGTGTGAAGACAATGTGGTACTTACACATCCATTTCGTATGTGCCATATCATTGGCTTTGTTTGCCATAAAATCACCTTTCCTTTCTGCAATATTGGCTTGGACACCTATATTGTAACGGAAAGGTGATTTTTCGTATAACGTTTTGGCTCGCACCCGCATAGCGGGTGGATTTTTGTTTCGGACGCTCCCGTTTCTCCGTTGGGAGAAACTCCCGCATCCTCAACAGGCTAAAGCCTGCATTAAAAAAGAGGTTGCTGTGCAACCTCTTTATCAATGAAATGTAAGGCAGTCTGCCGGATATGTGCTTTTTCATATCCGGCAGTTTTTTGTGGGGATTCCTGTCTTTTATCATGAATTTTAGTGTCTACCATATAGGACAAAGTTTAAATAAAACTGCATCTGCCCGCTTCACCCGTTGCTTCTCAGCCGGCAGTTTTTACCTGCTGTTCGATTTCTGCCAGTTTCTCATCTGTCAGAATATACTTTTTCTTAAATACCAGAATTGCAATCAGAAGTCCTGCGATCGGGATCAGCGTCATAAACATGCGAAGTCCCATAACAGAAACACCGGACAATGCCTGCACTGCTCCTGTACCGCCTTCACCACTGTCTGTGATCTTGCCGATTCCAAAAACCGCAAGGCAGACAGAAGTCAGAAAGCTGGAAAGACCCGATGCCAGTTTTACGACAAAAGTCTGCATGGAGAAAATCACGCTGTCATCTCTTCTATGATTCTTCAGTTCACCATAGTCAACTGTATTGGCAAGAAATACTGTTGTCAGAATTGTCAGCATGCCAAATGCCGCAAATACCAGAAATGCCGGAATCAGCATCACATACAGATTCAGGAAACCTGCAAACATCATTCCGAACAGAATCGCGTAGCCCGCAATTGCCATGACGAAACTGGCAAAAAATACCTGCATGGCATTCAGGAACTTTCTGAGAATCGGATACAAAAGCATCATGGATAAAATCTGAATTCCACCGCCAAAGGTCGTAAACAGTGTATAGGAAGTTCTCCAGTTCTCACCGCCGAAATCATATTTGAAGAAGTAAATCAAAAGTCCGGAAGTAATATAAAGAGACAGATTAATCAACACAATGGATACCACAACCGTCATCGCCTGATCATTTTGCACGAGTGCACGAAACATCTGCTTTACAGAAGGAGAATCAACATCCGCCGTTGACTTTTCCTTGATAAACAGGCAGGTGACAAGGGTACAGAATGCAAAAACAACAGAAATAATAAGTGCAAATCTGCTGAACCCAACTCTGTCATTATTATGTCCAAGCATGGCAACCACCATAACTGTAATGACAGTGATCAGTGCATCACCGACACCGGCGCAGCTTCTTGCCAGCGTTGTCAGTCCCTCTCTCTCACTTCCTCCTTTGGTAAAAGCAGGAATCATGGACCAGAAAGGAATATCCATCATGGTGTAGGTAACTCCCCACATGATATAGACAATTGCCGCATAGGCAACCAGTCCACCTCCGGTCAGCGCCGGCGGTGCCGTATAGAGCATGTACAGAACCACCGCATTAAGCAGCGTTCCGATTAAAAGCCACGGTCTGAACTTTCCCCATTTCGTACGGGTCTTTGCAACAATCACACCCATGATCGGATCATTGAATGCATCAAACACACGTGCCACAAGAAGAATAATTCCCATGGCAATCGGGCTCACATGAAGCGTGTCCTGATAATAATACAGCACATAACCGGAAGAAAGCATATAAGCAATATCCTTGCCAAATGCGCCTAATCCGTAGGCTGCCTTTTCTTTTCCTGATAACATTGATGTTGACATCTGTCTTCCTCTTTTTCTTTCATTTGCCATGCAGCATGAATCACTTCATGGACATTGCCAGTTTCACAACATTGTATGCACCGTCATAAATTCCGATGGACTTATTTGTGACAATATTATGACACATGTCTTCCAAAAGGGTACGATCCTGCAGGAACAGATCCAGCATCTGAATCGTATGCGGCAGATCCCTGCATTCAAGTGTACCGTCACCGATTTCCGCCGAGTGGATGGCGCCCCACATCTCATGTTTACCGACACGTCTGATGAAGAGCTTGGGAACCGGATAAAACGCCAGTTCACTCGGTTTGGTCACCAGTACATCGCAGCTTCTCATCAGAAGATTGGTGCAGTAAACCGCTTCAAATATATTTTCATGCCAGAAGCCATGAATTCCGGTCACGATGCTGTTCGGGTTCAGCGCAAACTGTGCAAAATTCTCCGTATCCTCCCAGTTATTGAAATGTTCTGAAGACAGCTCCTTCATTTCCGGGATCTCACGTACCAGATCCTCCCATACATTCTTATAATCTCCGACATTTACGTAAAGCGCTGCCTTTTTCTCTCTGATCATCGGCAGCAGATGTCTGATCATTCCGGCAAAGATTTCCTTCTGTGCACCTGCTCCTCCGATAGTCAGCAGGAAACGCATCGGTGCCTTCATCTTCTTACGGAGAATACGCTGTTCGCAGTCTTTTTCAATATTGCTGACAAGCTCATGATCAATGTAATGGCCAGTATAGACAAGGCTTCCCTCCGGCATTGCATTACAGACCTGATCCTTATTCATGCCGTTCAGAACCCGGTAACCCATATATGCATTATGACACTGGATCGTATGCACACTGCCCTCAGAAAGATGCAGCGCCATCGGCCAGTTGTCCGGAATTGCATTGACCACATGCTTCATCCCTGCATGAATGGCAGCCTGTGCCGGCCATACATGTGTGGCAATGACCGGAATGTCTTTAGGTACATTACGATATACCGGTGCCATCAGTTCCGCATTCTTCTGATCTGAAGAATTATAGGAAAGTGCTCTGAAGCCTTCATAATTCATCGGCTCCCATATGAATTTATTGAAAAGAGGATTTTTTGAAAGTCTCGATCCAAGCGAATACAGATCATTCTGCGCACTGATTACCTTGGTGCAGGTCGTCTGCGGATAGGAATTCAGATCCATCCAGTAAGGTGTATATCCAAGATAATGCGCGCAGGATGCCATCGCCATGGAAATACGATAATGTCCGAAGCCCATACGGATATTGCCGACGATAATCCCTTTCTCCTCATCAAATGCCAGATCACTTTTTTCATCTGACAGCGTAATGTTCTGTACCCCAAGAGCCGGTCCGATATATGGATTCTGCTGAATACTGATCCTGTAATCTGCCGCCGAATCATCCCCGAACTTCTTCATCAGCTTCTTTTTGGAATTGCATGCCTTCCGGTACACCTTGTCACTCATGACATTCCCGAATATAACTTTTGACTTATCTCCCATTTTGATACCTCATTTCTTTTATAATATGGTTTATGAAAAAGAAACCTGAAAAGGAATCGTAATCTTCTGACTGCCACAGGTAATATGAAGTGCCATATTCCCGCTTTGTCCCTTCGTCCTGACATACGTGCCGGTCATTCCTCCTCGGAATGGTACTACTGCAGGTCCGATCAGTTCAAGTGCACCTTCCGTCCGAAGTTCTACAGGCTCCATGCAAAGCGGAAGTATATTGCCGTTCTCATCCGTTGCCCGGATTCTGATAAGCGCCACATCGTAGGTCTCGCCCTCTGTCAGTCTCGTATGGTCCACATCTGCTTCAATATGAAGCTCATGCGCCGGCTTTCTGATCACCGTTCTGACCACCTGGCCTGCGCGGATCGCTTCAAAACAGAACTCCGTGGATTTTCCGCCCCAATCACCAATATATCTGTTATAAAGGTCTAACGCATCTCCCCACTTCATATGATACTGAAGCGCGACCCTGAGTGCTTTGGCTTTAATGTGAAGCGGAATATCGCCCATTCCATATCTCGCCGCTGCATTCATCACATCACGAATGGCATCCGCCTGTACCGCTGTAAACTTTTCATTATCATGCAGCTGATTTCCGATATAATCATCAACCAGAAGCGGTCCGTGCCGGAGATTGCGATACGGCGAATCCGCCGGTGTATATTCTTTGATAAACACACCATTTTTATACATTCTGACTGCATCAGCATTGGTAAAAATCCATACGTCACCACGAATGCACTCTGCATGCTCTCCGATATCCATTCCGGAACTGACTTCCAGTACATCTGTCTGTTCATCCTGACTTCTGTATACTGCAGCTGCAAGTTTCGGATTACGGAACATGTCCATCACTCCATGATAACAGATTCTGTCACCGCTTCCGAAATCCTGATGTGTATTGTAATCGAACATGCACCAGCCAAAGCTCCCGGAAATATCTTCCTGACCTGCAACCGCATCCAGTACACCCGCGTGGCGGATTGCATGCTCCATCCGCTTATCCTCATAATCAAACGTTCTGGTCGGAAACATATGGCCGTTGTATTCCGTGATCAGATAAGGTCTGTTCATATCTGAAGTCACATGGCTTTTTGGCTCACAGCCGATATTTTTACCATTATGTACGAAATCATTGTAAGTATAAACATCTTCCAGCAGATGACTTTTTTTGATTGCACGAACGCCGCCGGTCTGACGTGTTGTATCAAGCCTGTGTGCAATATGATTTGTCTTTGCATAAAAAGAATCATCATCCATGGATTCATTTATCCTGACACCCCAGAGAATAATGGAAGTATGATTTCTGTACTGAAGAATCATTTCCTGCAGATTTTCGCAGGCCTGTTCTTTCCATTTCTCATCTCCGATATGCTGCCATCCCGGAAACTCCATAAATACCAGAAGCCCCAGTTCATCACACCTGTCAATAAATGCATGTGACTGCGGATAATGTGAAGTTCTGACAGCATTCACACACAGTTCTTTTTTCAGGATATCGGCATCAAGCCTCTGCATGGAAGAAGGCATCGCATAGCCCACATAAGGATAGCTCTGATGTCTGTTAAGTCCTCTGATTCTGAGTTTCCTGCCATTCAGATAAAAACCATCCTTCTGAAAAACAGCTTTTCTGAAGCCAAATCGTACCTTCTTTTCATCCAGGACAATTTCTCCCTGACAAAGCTGTGTTTTTAAAAGGTAAAGCGCCGGCGACGCAGTATCCCATATTGCAACCGGAAGTGTCCGAAACAAAGGTGCTGCTGTTTCTCCTTCCAGTTCTGTTACGCCCAGAAGCTGTTCCTGTGCGTACGGATCTTCCGCAATATTCTCCGTTTCCAGAAGGCGGACTCTTGTCAACGTCTGCCTGATCCGAAGCTCCTGATTCTGCTCATGTATGGCGCTTAAATCCACACATACCTGCGATGAAAGCGCTGCTTCAGATGTCTGTCCATTGGTTCCCTGCTGAAAACAGAAGTTCTTTGGTAACTTCGTTCTGACAAAAACGTCCTGAATATAAACTGGTTCTTTGATTTCCAGCCATACCTCACGATAAATTCCACCGTAAGTCATATAATCAACCACATGCCCAAATGGCGGCACATTCTGCTTTTCTGTACTGTCAACCTTTACCAATATAACAAGATATTCCTCGTCCGTCATGAACTGTGTCAGTTCAATTTCAAAAGCAGTATATCCGCAGTTATGCATTCCTGCATGTCTTCCATTCACAAAGACCTCTACCGTATGCGCAACTCCATCAAAATGAAGAAAAACTCTTCGGCCTCTCCATTCCGGATCAATAGCTATCGTTTTCCGATAACCGCTGACCATCTGGTAAATGCTCTCATCAAAATAATGAAAAGGGGTCACTGCCACTGTATGCGGAATTCTCACTTCTTCCATCTGATGATCGTTAAAGCAAGGTTCTATCATCTCTGGCGTATATTCTTCTGAAAATTTCCAGCCATTATTCAGGAATATTTTTTTCTGCATAAATGCCTTTCTTGGAAACTATATTGGTATTATTAGTTTCCATTATTGTATCATTATATGCTGCGGTCATCAAGAAACTATTTTCACAAATTTCGTTTCCGTTTTCTGTGCACATTGGTATAATGCCTCAGAACCTTTCATGGCTCATGGTCTGCACAAAAAAACAGCCGCATTGCATTTTCAACAAATACAACGCGGCTGTCTAAGCTTACGCTCACGATCAAAACTGATCAGATCATAAAACTTCCTGCTTCACTTCCATTGATTACATAATATACTCTGTCTTCTTCCGGCTTTACATAGAGATCCATGGATGTAATCTCTGACACATCCTTATGAAGATCATATGCCCACACATTCTTTGCATTCTGCACAATTTCGTCATAAGAGATCGATTTGTCACCATACTGAAGTTCTACATTTGCCTTAAACGCTTCTGCCTTTTTCACTGCCGGCTTCTTCTGGGCTGCCAACTTCTTTACTGCCATTTGTTCTCTCCTCCTTCATACAATATGTCTGAATATTGCATGACTCTTTTGTGAATATTTAAAACTGTTTATACTGAATATTACACTTTTCGCCTATAATGTCAATAAAGAAACGCTTTTCCGTTTTCCCGTTTCCTGCTCAGTGTCGGACTTCCGAATAGCCAAAGCCATTACAGATTGCATCTACCGGAACTCCTGCAGCACACATCTGACAGCTGTCTGCGCTGTAGGCCTTATAATCCGGAAGGTCTGCCTTGGAAAAAAGATAGTGAATCGGGCAACCTGCAACATTACTGGCTGTTGAGAAAATTGCTGATACTCCGCTGATCAGACCTCCGTAATATTTAATTCCCTCAATCGCGCGACCGAGTGTCTTGCCGGTCGTTGTAGACGCCAGAAGCAAAAGTACATGCTTATTCTGAATCATCATCATCATATTATCACGCACGATCATCTGCCCTGCATGATCATATTCCGGTGTCACAACATAAATCGTCTTATGCTGGTTCATGGAAACGAATCCGGCTTTAGTCAGTTCTTCCGCAAGAAAAGCGCCAATTACTTCCGTTCCGTCCATGCAGACAATCGTATCTACAATCGTTGAAGCAACATATTCAGTGCTGAGCGCTCTCGCGACTGCACTCGCTTCATTCTGGCGGGTCTTCATTGTGGTCATATCAATATAATAATTGATATGTGAGTTCGGTGTCACAAAATGACCGGGTATTACTTTCAGTGTCACATCCGGATACTGCTTAGAAGGAATCTTGGTATAATCCTGCATTTTCATAACCCCCTTATTCTGTTGTCCGTTACTGCCCCTGTATGACATTTTTCTATAATCATACACAATGACTGCATTTCAATTCATAGTTTAATCATAACACATAATAAGACGAATTAGCAGTTATTTATCATGTATTTTTCCATATAAATTACAATTCATATTCACATATGAAGTGAAGATATGGTAGCATTAAATAGAGGTAAGGAGGTTTCACTTATGAGAATTCATTCCGGACTGACCCGTTTTCGCAGAATATGCGCACTGATAACTGCAATAACCGTTGTCATGACACCAGTTATTGCCGATGCCGCCTGTCCGATCACTGTTTCCTCAAGTCAGTCTCAGTCTGATGCTGTCACAAATTATTACAATCTGATTCCCTCAGAAATCCGTACTGCGTTTGAAACCGGGGGATGGACCATAGAAATTGAAGGTCTGCAGCAGATCTATCACAATATCGGAGGCATTCCGGTCGGTCCCGATGGATACAGTCTTGCAGGAATCACCATCATCAAGACCAGAAAAGTATGTCTGAACAGTTCGGGCACTTACAGTACGCAGGCCATCAACCATGAAATGGGACATTATTTTGATTATCTGATATACGCTTCCAGCGGGGTACAGCCTTCTGTCACACCGGCTTTTACTTCCATATATCAGAAAGAATCTGTTGGCGGCGATCGCTATATTTCTTCCAATTCCACAGAATATTTTGCGGATGCTTTCAAAAGATATCTGGAAACGCCAAAGGCACTGCAGCAGAGTGATCCCCAGACCTATAATTACGTCAGTGCTCTTGTCACGAACTACGTTGCCGTCATAGATGCTGCCAATGCCGCCACTTCTGTGCAGAACAAGACTTCAGTCACTGCAGCCGATACACAGCTTCCGGAAAAAGACTACCCGGCAGGAACCTTCATCTACAACGGCCTTGACTTCGGCTCCGTCTTCAATCCGGAATATTACTATAACCATAATCCGGACCTGCAGAAAGCCATCGGATATAATCCGCAGAAACTCTTCCAGCACTTTATCCAGTATGGTGTTGCAGAAGGCAGAGCCGGTATCGGCTGAGCTACATTTCATTACATACCTGTTTCCGTCACATGCATCTCGGTTTTGAATCTGCATGCCCCCATCAGATTCAGAACCGAGCTTTTATATTCAGACTTTGTCTGTGCCTTCTGAATTTTACGTACGTATCTTTCACTTTCCTCATACATGGTTCCCATGTAGATCCACAGCTCTTTCATTTTGCATATGACATTCATGTCACTTTCCATATTTTCTTCATATGCATCCCAAAGCCCCTGCAGAAATGCCTTAAACTCTGTCTGTGTCAGAGGCTTTCCCCCTGTGATCTCACGAACAAGTGCAGGATTGCCCACAAGCCCTCTCCCGATCATCATTGCCTGCAGCTCTGGAAAACGTTTCATTAATACATCGGCATTTTCCGGCGTTGTAACATCCCCGTTATAAACAACCGGCATATGACTTTCTGCAAATGCTCTGCCAAAAGCATCCAGATCTGCATGATTCCGGTAAAAATCCTGTCTGACACGCGGATGAATGATCAGTTCAGAAACCGGATACCGATTATATACCTTCATCAATTCATCCATTTCATCTACTGCATACATTCCGATTCTCGTTTTCAGAGAAATTCTGACGTTCACATTATGAAGTGCTTCAAAAACCGCATTCAGAAATTCATCAAGATCATCAGGATCCTTCAGAAATCCAGCACCCTTTCCTTTGTTCACAACCGTCGGTGCAGGACACCCGAGATTCAGGTTCACCTCGCCATAGCCCATCATCGTCAGTTCTTTTACCGCCCAGACAAATTCTTCCACTCTTCTCGTCAGAATCTGCGGAATTACATTAACTCCGGCAGCCTTCAGTGCCGCATTATTTTCCGGCGACACATCTCTTTTTTCCTTATTGGTAAAGGTCAGTGTCTGATTTGCATTCAGAAATGGGGTATAGTAACTGCTCATGCTTTCGGGAAAAAAGCTGTGGTGTACATTTCTGTACACATAGCCGGTAATACCTTCCATTGGTGCAAGAGAATATTTCATATAAAATCCTTTTCTGCGCCTGCAGCGCATTTGAAAGCCTGCCGGATCATATCCGGTTATTGTTCCGGTAACGTCTCCGACTTTCTTTCAGTCCGATTGTTCAAAGCTGAAATGATGGTAATAAATCAAAAATGCCACGGAACTGAGTGACCATGTAATCGGGTACACCCAGTTGACTGTCGCGATGGTGCGAAACAGCATGCCTGATACTGCCAGAATCGAAACTCTGACGATACACCAGAACGCCAGCATGATGAGCATCGGCACCATGGCTTTTCCTGCGCCCCGCAGAATTGATGCCATGGCATGTGAGAAGGCCAGCAGACAGTAAAACAATGCGCAGGCTCTTGCCCTGTCCGTTCCATAGGCAATGACTTCAGGTGTATGATCAAATGCCGCAATCAGCTGCGGCGCCGTAATATATATGACCACACCGATCAGTTCCGCCAGAATCAGAGAACAAACAGTGCCAAAGCGCGCGCCCTTTCTGGTTCTCTCATAATCTCCCGCACCAAGGTTCTGCCCGACAAAAGTAGTCAGTGCCATGGTAAAGCTCGTGATCGGCAGAAAAGCAAAGCCTTCAATCTTTGAATATGCACCGGCCCCTGCCATTGCCATCTCTCCGAAATAATTGATATAGGACTGCACCACTACATTTGCAAAACCGATAATCGAATTCTGAAACCCCGATGGCAGACCAAAACGAATGATTCTGCCAAGCGTCGGTCCATGAAACCGGATCTGTCTGAGTACCAGCCTGTAGTCCTCTTTTGATTTCATCAGACGGATCATGCACAGCAGCGCGCTAACCAGCTGAGAAACCGCCGTTGCAAATGCAGCAGCACCGACACCCATATGAAAACCTGCGATCAGCAGCAGATCCAGAACAATATTGATAACAGAAGAAATGATCAGATAATACAACGGATGTTTACTGTCTCCGGCAGCCTGCAGGATTCCGACAAATGTATTGTACATGACGAATCCCGCTGCACCCATAAAATAGATTCGAAAGTAAGTAACTGATGCTGGAAGTACCTCCGCCGGTGTATCCATCAGCCGCAGAATCGCAGGCGCAAGTCCCACGCCGACTGCCGTCATGATCACACTCGCCACAAGTCCCAGCGCAACAGTGGTATGCACTGCAATCTCCACATTCACATGATCCTTTGCACCGATATATCTGGCAATGACGACTCCCGCACCAAGCGCGAGCCCGCTGAAAAAACCGATCAGCAAAAAGATCAGATTACCCGCCGAACTCACTGCTGCAAGCGCATTACTGCCAAGGAAATTCCCTACAATCAGTGAATCTGCCGTATTATAAAGTTGCTGAAATAAATTTCCAATAAAAACAGGGATCGCGAAGAAAACAATTTTCTTCCAGACCGATCCCTCTGTCATCAGATTAAGAGATGAATCCATTAAAGTGCCAATGCCTTTCTGCTCTCTGCCAGTCTCTCCTCAAACTGCGCATAAAAATCCTTTGTTTCGTCATAAGGTGTCACATAGAAGGTTTTCAGAAGATAAAGATTCAGCTGGCTGTTTTCTTCCGGAGAAAGTCCTGCAAGATTATCCTCCAGTGCTTCCAGAAAATCATGCCAGTGATTAACAAATACCGTATTTGCTTCCAGATCCGGTGTATCAATGAATTTACGCACACGCACGAGTCTGCGCATTTCGCGGTAACATTCATGAATCTGCAGAAAATATTTAAATCCGCCGTTTTCAAAATATCTGCCCAGCGGGAACATCCTGCAAAAGCCCGGACGAAGTTCATGAATTGTGCAGCGTCCATAATCGTTCAGAAATGTGCATGCGTTTTTCTTTTCATCCATCTTCAGATTCGGACGGATAATGCCATCCACAACATGCAGTTCTATCCGGTCCTGCAGCAGCACTTCAAAGCTCACATGCAGCCCGGATACCAGACGGTAGACATCATACGGATCCAGCTTGATGGTATCTCCGACCACATGACAGCACTTCGAACAGCCGGCACAGTCATCGCAACCGGCACGCACCATGTCATCCGGGCCATACAGCCTTCCGTCAGATATATCCTTCATTTTGATATTACGTTTCATCTATAACCTCATTCATACACTTAAACCTGCGAAGCAGGAACCTTTAAATTGCGGAACCCGCGAAGCGGTCTTCTTTAAATTTTGCAGAGATTGCGAAGCAATCTCTTAAAGCAGATCCAGAGTATCTGCTTTTTACCAGGAAAATACTCCAAGGCTTGCGGCAACAGAGCTTACCAGAATCCCGATAATACCGATCGGAGCCACAAAGCGGATCATAACAGAGTAGAATTTTCTGAATCTGAATTTCACGCCCTCCTGCTCCACTTCTTCACAGATCGCTGCAGGCTTCATGATATAGCCGGCGAAGATGCAGGTCACGAATGCCATAATCGGCATCAGTACACTGTTACTGATGAAGTCGAAGAAGGTCAGAATATCCATGCCAAGCGGTTTTACACCACTCCAGATGCCAAAGCCGAGTGAAGACGGAATGCCGACGGCGATACAGTAAATGGTTACCAGAACTGTAGTCCTGCGTCTCTTCCATTTGAACTTATCCATCAGGATGGATACTATGGTTTCCATCAGTGAAATCGAACTCGTCAGTGCTGCAAAGAATACCAGAATGAAGAATGCCGCGCCGATGAAATGTCCGCCTGTCATAGTATCAAATACCTTAGGCAGTGTAATGAACATAAGTCCGGGACCTGCGCCCATGGCCGATTCATCACCGCCGGAAAATACATATACTGCAGGGATAATCATCAGTCCTGCCAGAAAGGCCACCAGTGTATCAAAGAACTCGATCTGACGGACAGATGATTCCAGATTATCCGTCTTTTTCATATAAGAACCGTAGGTGATCATAATGCCCATAGCAAGGGACATGGAGTAAAAGAGCTGTCCAAGCGCCGCCAGAACGGTCTTACCTGTCATCTTATGAAGATCAGGCTTGAGGTAATAGATAATGCCTGCGCCTGCGCCCGGTCTCGTGATCGAATAAATTGCAATCACCAAAGACAATAAAATCAGGATCGGCATCATGATGACGCTGGCTTTTTCAATTCCTTTTTCCACACCAAGTGCAACAACAACTGCTGTCAGCACAATAAAGACAGCAAACCAGAGAATCGGCTGTACAGGCTCTGCGATATAGCTGCTGAAATACCCGTCCTGCGCTGCTGCATGTCCCTGTCCTGTTACAAATACTGCAATATATTTGGTTACCCATCCGCCGATAACCGAATAATAAGGCGTAATGATGACCGGAATCACGGTTCCAAGAAGACCGCAGAATGCGAATCTTTTATCAATGGCTTTAAATGCACCGACCACACTCAACCCCGTCTTACGTCCAATTGCAATCTCAGTGATCATAACAGAAAATCCAAATGTAACTGCCAGAATCAGATAGATCAAAAGGAATGTTCCTCCGCCATACTCCGCTGCCAGATACGGAAATCTCCAGATGTTTCCAAGACCGACCGCAGATGAAGCCGCAGCCAGTACGAACCCAACTTTTCCAGAAAAACTTGCTCTCTTTTTTGTTTCTCCCATAACATCCTCCAAACAAAAACAATCTATATATCATCAAACATGCAGTCATTATTCTATCAAAAAAGTATACATAATGAAAGAGCAAAAAAAGAGCTGTTACAAAATAACCGGGATTAAAAATCAGTTATGGAGTAACGGCCTCTTTCAAAATTATGTGGAACCTGCGAAGCAGGCTTTGTTAAATGCAGGTGCCTTTACACCTGCATTTAATGATCAGTGTACTTCAATTTCATATGCTGCGCAGAAAGTACCCCCTGCATTCAGCTTCTGCTCTTCAAACTTCTCCGGAAGCTCTCCGTGAAAATCCCGGTTATCGCAGCGCCCGATCCATGGTTCCAGGCAGATATATGGTGCCTTTGCGTTCGGCTTGCTCCAGAGTCCGAAGGACGGAAAACTATTACAGTTCAATGTCACATACGGTGTATGATCGGGATAACACAGGCTTGCCTTCTGTACCTGTGCATGATCAAAAATCAGTGCATCATTTTCAAATAAAGCTTCATCTACCTTCACGTACCCGTCCTCCGTATGAAGTCTGTGCACATGCTGATCATCCACAGCCTGTGCTTCCGGGTCAATCAGTACATAGTCAAGGTCACCTGCACCTTCAAATGCAATATAATAATCTGTTTTTTGAACTCCCGCATCTGCAGGGCAGTTAAATGCCGGATGTCCGCCGATAGAAAAGTACATTGGCTCCGTATCTGAGCCATTGACAACGTTCCATTCCACGCGCACACACCTGCCATTTAATCTGTGCGTAATCTCCAGTGTGAAGTCAAATGGATAAACTTTTTTCGTTTTTTCGTCTGATTCAAGTACAAAAGTGATGGAATCTGCTGTTTTATTGACCAGCCTGAATTCTCTGTCCCGTGCAAATCCATGCTGTCCCATCGGATAACTCTGCCCTTTATACCGATACTCGCCTCCTGTCACTTTTCCAACAAACGGAAACAGAACCGGTGCATGGCGATTCCAGTAAGCAGGGTCCGCACTCCAGACGACGTCATGCTTCTTTTCCTTATCATAAATCTGTGAAAGTTCTGCCCCATGCGCGCTAACGCCGACTTTCAGGAATTCATTCTCCATATATTCCATATCCGCAATCTCCTTTTTCTGAAACAATATCGTAGCCTGAACCTGCCCTTCATTTTATCTGTTCACCCGGGATATTGCAACTTCGATAAGGCAATTAGTCAGGCGCCCTGGCATCCCGCCTGTTTTCAGCCCTCCGGCTGGTTTCGGCCCTCCGGCAGCAGGATTCTTCGCCTTTGTATGTATTGATTTTCCGCCTTTGTACGTACTGCTTCCCTGTTTTTCAGGGTTTCAGTACGTATTTTCCTGCGAGTCTGCCTGTTTTCACTCTCCCGGAAGCACAGTTTTCCCGTTTTGTACGTATTGATTTCCTGTTTTTCATGATTTCAGTACGTATTTTCCTGCGGGTTCACCTGTTTTCAACCTCCCGGAAGCATGATTTTCCGCCTTTGTACGTATTGATTTCCTGTTTTTCATGATTTCAGTACGTATTTTCCTGCGGGTTCACCTGTTTTCAACCTTCCGGAAGCACAGTTTTCCCGTTTTGTACATACTGATTTCCTGTTTTTCAGGATTTCAGTACGTATTTTCCTGCGAGTCTGCCTGTTTTCACTCTCCCGGAAGCACAGTTTTCCCGTTTTGTACGTACTGATTTCCTGTTTTTCAGGGTTTCAGTACGTATTTTCCTGCGAGTCTGCCTGTTTTCAACCTTCCGGAAGCATGATTTTCCGCCTTTGTACGTACTGCTTCCCTGTTTTTCAGGGTTTCAGTACGTATTTTCCTGCGAGTCTGCCTGTTTTCAACCTTCCGGAAGCACAGTTTTCCCGTTTTGTACATACTGATTTCCTGTTTTTCAGGATTTCAGTACGTATTTTCCTGCGAGACCGTCTGTTTTGACCTTCCGACCAGCAAACCACATCCCCAAGAAGCGAAATCGCTGCGCAGGATGCAAAAGCTTGGGAAGCAAGCATGAGAAGCAAGTGTTTAAAAGCAGGCTTTGGCCAGCGAACTGCATCCCCCAAAAAGGAACACGCTGCGCAGGATGTAAAAGATAGCAATAAAATAAGAATAAAAACAGAACTAAAACAGAACTAAAACAGAACGAAGAAATAGCGGTGCTTTCGCACCGCTATTTCCATCTCTATTTCCATCTCTATTTCCATCTCTATTTCCATCTCTACTTCCATCTCTACTTCCATCTACATCGCTTCAGATCATTCCCACGATCCAGCTCTGTTTTCCATTTCTGATAAATACCGGCACCTTTTCGGTCGGTGCTTCGATTTCATAGCTGCGGCCGCCTTCGTACAACTTTCCGTCAATCGCCGATGTCCAGTCCGCTCCGGCAGGCAGATACACGCTCCGCGACTGCTCCTTCGCGTGGCACACCGGAGCGATGAGCAGGTCAGGCCCATAGCAGTATTCATCCGTAATTTCCCAGCATGCCTGATCCTGCGGGAATTCATAGAACAGCGCCCGGATCAGCGGATCACCTGTTTCATGCGCTTCCTTCATCAGCTGCCTTGTGTAATCGCGCATCTTCTCCCTGAGACGGATGTACTTCGTCATGATGCCGCAGATCTCTTCTCCGTAGCTCCATACTTCATTCGGCGCTCCGGTTCCTTCATGATCTCCCTGATCACCGTAATCCACCGCCTCATAAGGCTGTCTGCATCCATGTATGCGCATTACCGGACAGAATGTACCGAATTCAAACCATCTGACCAGCAGTTCACGGAAATCCGGATCAGATGGCTGTCCTCCGTGGAATCCGCCGATATCCGTCGTCCACCACGGAATTCCGCACAGCCCCATATGAATACCGGCACAGATCTGTTTGCGGAAATCCTCATAGGTCGACATGATATCCCCCGACCACACAAGTGCGCCGTAACGCTGACTTCCTGCCCATGCACAGCGGATCAGATTTACAATATCCTTCTGTCCTGCTGCCTTCTGCCCTTCATAAAAGGTTCTCGCATACTCCCGCGGGTAAATATTTCCGACCTTCAGCACAGGTCCTGCATGATACCTGTAATTTTCATAATCATAGCCCGCAAATTCCGGCTCCGCTTCATCCAGCCAGAAGGTTCTGATCCCGTACGCCGCATAATTCTCTCTGCACTTCTCCCAGACATAGGCTCGTGTCTTCGGATTCGTTGCATCCATGAACACATTATTCCCATGGAAGCTCATCTGCACGTCCACACCGGAATTTGAGCGCACAAGCAGACCCTTTCTGCGCATTTCCTCATAATTTTCACTTTCCGTGTCAACCTGCGGCCACACTGACACCATCGTCTCAATGCCAAGCGCATGCAGTTCCTCCACCATTGCCTTCGGATCCGGGAAAAAACGACTGTCAAAGCGCCAGTCACCGCACTTTGGCCAGTGATAATAATCAATGACCAGCACATCCACCGGAATTCTGCGTCTGTGATATTCTCTTGCCACTTCCAGTACCTGCTCCTGACTGTAATAACGCAGCTTGCACTGCCAGAAGCCAAGACCGTATTCCGGCATCATCGGCACAGTTCCCGTTGCCAGTGTATAGTGATGTTCGATTTCTGCCGGCGTATCTCCTGCGGTAATCCAGTAATCAAACTGCCGTGCACACTCGCTGGTCCACTCCGTGGTATTGAGTCCGAAATGAACCTCGCCGATTGCCGCATTGTTCCACAGAAAGCCATACCCGAGACTGGAAACATAAAACGGGATGCTGGCCTGTGAATTACGATGTGCCAGTTCCAGATTGCAGCCCTTAAGATTCATCCGTTCCTGCTGATACTGTCCCATGCCGTAGATCTTCTCTTCAGGGTTCGAAACAAAAGATGCCCGCAGATAAAAGTCTCCGCCGGGGAGCGCCCGGTAATATCTTGCCCGAAGTGACAGCGCGCCTCCGCCCTGCACCTCCTGCAGCAGTACCCTGCCTGTATGATCCAGAAATGTGATCTGAAGCGCATTTCCCCAGGCTCTGACACTCATTTTCGCCGTGACTGTGCCATTCGTGATTTCACCGCTCATCCCGTCCGGTGCAATCTGAATGCTGACATTCTGCGCATCTTCCTGCGGCAGAAGTGCCGCATTATCATCCGCAATATCTCCGAGAAAAGATGCTCTGACCCGCAGGGAATCACTTCCCCATGGCGTGACCATGACCGTTTCTCCGTTTTCTCTGAACACAAGACTTTCATCTTCTTTTTCCAAAAACAGCATCGGTATACTCCTCCATCCGGCATTTTATGCCAGCAGATGATCTGTACATTTCCGGGTGAATGACACCTTTATCCCTGTACAAATCTGTTATACATATAATACCATTCTTTTTCCGGTACTTCATAATATGGATAAAAATTTCTGCAAAGATGTGAAAACGGTTTTACATGTCCCGGCTCCGTACGGAATGCGAAAGAATATCCGTCCAGCTGTACCGGTCTGATCCACGCTGCAGGATGCTCCATATCGCCGTCAAACAACGTCATCTTGTCGCATACAAGGGTCAGCGGGCCATACATCAGCGCCGCCACATCCGGTGCAGCAGCATCAACTGATTTGAAATAAAGTTTAAATTCATATGTAATTGTAATTATATTTTCGTCATTCCATCTGCGTTCCAGTGTTATCCAGGTATCCGGATCTGCTGCAGCATATGTTTCGACACCGTTCACATAGATCCTGTTCCTGCCGTTTGCCCAGGAAGGCACACGAAAATGCAGTGCAAATGCTTCATCAGAGCTGCCCGTATCTTTCCTGCGTAAGACGAACCGGATCTCCTTCTCTTTTGGATAAAAACTGTCATTTTCAAGACTCCATCCGCATCCGCCCGCCGCAAACGTAACCGATGAAGGCAGATACTGACTGACATACAAATCCTTCCCGTCCCGATAATACAGCATATTGGAATATTCGGCCACATCCTGCGGGAAAGTACCCGTGCAGCACTGCCACTCAAAGGAAGCTCCGTTCCCGTGGAGTCTTCCGTCCTCTGTGGTCTTCATTCCGCCGTTGATGAAATAATCCGCGTAGTACATTACCTGCCCGTCCTGCGTTATCGGGAGCTGCCCGCCGCTTCCGTTGATCAGCATACGTTCCGCCCAGTCCCCGTACTTCGCTTCTCCGGTCAGCGTCAGAAGATAATTGCAGATCTTAAAGACCGCCCAGCTGCAGCAGCTGACTTCGCAGCTCCCCCACTGATCATCACGGTCTACAGTTCCGTCAGCGAAGTTCCTATAGGTCTTATGCTTTTTGTCTCCATCCCAGTTGGCCTTGAGCGAATCGCCCAGATACCCGTCTTCATCTGCAAAAAGACATTCTGCAGGCCCGTATCCGCCGGTGGCAAACGTGTGATGCTGCAGGATTTCCTCGCAGGCATTCTCTGCCGCTTCCAGATATTTGCGGTCCTTTGTGACAATATATGCCCGTGCGGCACTGGACAGCGCATTGACATGACTGTATGCATGCCGTGGTCCGATCTGAAAATCATGTTTTATCAGTTTATCCCAGAAGTACGTATAATCCCAGGCCTTTGCCTCCTGCAGATACAGCGCTTCTCCTGTCAGCTGATACGCACGGTACAGCTGCTCCGGAAGTGTATACCACTCGATCATCCATGGCTCCATGATCTGCAGACCGTCACGGTTGACATTTTTGTTGAACCGCTTTGCACCGTTTTCGGTCAGCATACGGATATAATCCGTGGAGGGCTGATAGTCCAGATATTCATACAGATCCAGGAAACCGCCCATCAGCTTGTCGTACACATAGGTAGAATTAATATCCAGCACCTTCACGGATTTCCGGGCGCATTCGCCCCAGCCGTCCGCCAGAAGAACTGCTTTTTTCCTGAGCCTCTCATCTCCCGTTTCCAGATAGAGCCTTGCAAAGGCTCCCAGCTGCTGCCCGAACGTGCTGGCATTATCACCGTACCATCCGACAAGTCCGTCCGCATGATCCGGAATATCTGCAAGTCTGCGGAAATAGTGCAGCAGATCATCATTATCAATCCGCAGATAGGTTTCAATCAGCTCCGCCCTCTGATGTTCAAAATGGCTCTGCATCAGTTTTACATCCCTGTATCCGAAATTTTCAAGTAAGCTCATACGTTTAGGTTAACCTTTCACAGCGCCGATCATGACGCCCTTTTCAAAATACTTCTGAATAAACGGATAGACGCACAGGATCGGAAGCGTAGATACGATGATGACCGCATATTTGACCTGATCTGCGCTGGACTGTCCGTATCCTCCCTGTACACCGCCGTTGCCGCTTGCAAATGCCTGATTGAGCAGCAGAATATCCCGCAGTACAATCTGCAGTGGTGCATTATCCTGCTTGCTGTTATAGATCAGGGCATTGAAATAGTCATTCCAGTGAAATACCGCGTAGTACAGAATCAGAACGGAAATTACCGCTTTGGACAACGGCAGCACCACCTTCATGAAATAGGTAAAATGCGAGCAGCCGTCGAGTACCGCTGCTTCATACAGATCATCCGGAATGGAATTCTGTATAAACGTTCTGGCGATAATCAGATTATAGGTATTGATCGCCACGAAAACGACCAGAATCGTCCTGGTGGAAATCAGATGTAACGCACTTACGGTCATATAGGTCGGTACCAGTCCGCCACTGAAAAACATGGTAAAGACAAAATAGAACATGACACCGTTTCTTGCCTTGAAATCCTTACGCGAAAGCGCATATGCCGCCGGCATGGTAATCACCATATTCAGTGCGGTTCCCGCCACAACATAAAGAATGGTATTGGCATAGCCCTTCCAGATTCTTGCATCCTGCAGGATCTGTTCATAGCCATAGAATCTGATATCTTTTGGCCAGAACGTGACCTTTCCGAGATTTACCAGATTACTGTTACTGATGGATGCAATCACTACAAACCAGAGCGGATATGCGATAATCAGAAAAATCATTATACTGAGTATCATGACCGCTGCGCCGAAGATCCGGTCCGACCAGCTGCTGCATTTTACCGATCTGTTTTTTACTGCTGTCTTTGTCATAGTCAGTTCACACCTTTCCCGAAATCATGTTTACATCAGCCCTGTTCCCGTTGCCTTTTTGGACAGGTAATTTGTCAGCAGAAGGAATACAAAGTTAATGGCCGTATTGAACAGGCCGACCGCTGCGCCAAATGAAAACTGCGATGATTTGATGCCGACCGTATAAACATACGTGGAAATAACCTGTGAAGCGCCGAGGTTAAGACTGTTCTGCATCAGGAATACTTTATCAAAGCCTACATTCAGAATATTTCCCATATTCAGAATCAGCAGGATCATGATGGTCGGCAGGATTGCCGGGAAATCAATATTCCACATGGTCTGCCAGCGATTGGCACCGTCGATTTTGCAGGCATCATAAAGCTGCGTATCCACGGAAGAAAGTGCTGCAATAAAGATAATGCTGTTCCAGCCCATGGACTGCCACACACCGGTCAGTACATACAGCGGAACGAATGCGGATTCCTTGCCCAGAATATTGATGTCCTGTCCGACCAGATGAATCGCCTTCAGAAAGTTTCCGACAACGCCACTGTCATTTGCAAATAATATGTTGATCATGGAGACCAGTACCACAACCGAAATAAAATAGGGAATGTAAACTGTCGTCTGCACGATTTTTTTCCATTTCGTATTTCTGATCTGATTGATAATCATGGCCAGAATGATCGGTGCAGGAAAGCCCACAACGATACTGGTCAGTGCGATGATAAATGTGTTACGGAGTGTGGGAATGAACATCGGGCTCTCAAAATACTGTCTGAAGTATTTAAAGCCCTCCCATTTGCCGCCTGTAATTCCCGAAGTAAAGCTGTAATCCCGAAATGCCAGCTGTACGCCGTACATCGGGACATAACAGAATACAAAAATATAGATAATTCCGGGCAGAAGCATCAGCCACAGCTGCCAGTTATGTGCCCAGTATCTTTTCATCCGTTCTCCTGCATTAAGGCCTGTTTCGCCTGTTTCCCTGTTTTTTCCCATATCAAGTCCTCTCAGATGGTTCCGTCAAAAAAGCAGAGTGCTCCCGCAGCACTGCATATGATGCCGCTCTGCTGCAGGAGCACTCCGCCGCATGTTACATGTTACCGCCGGTCAGCCGGAAACTCTCAGTTGGAAGCTGCCGTGCTGGCGCTGCCGGATGCCGAACTTCCTGCCGATGCGGTCTTCATAGTCTGAAGATACTGATCAAATGCCTTCTGACGAATCTGAAGCACAGTATCAAGACCTGCATCCTGAACGCTCTTAACATAGGCATCCCATGTGGAATCAATATCCTGTTCACCTGTCATCCAGAGTGACCACTGGTTATCAATTATGCTGGTGATGTTCGCCTGTGTTACAGCAAGTGTATTAAGGTCATCTGCAGAATATTTCATGAACATCTGCGGATAGGTATCGCTCTCTGAAGCCTTTGCCAGAACATCTGCATATGTTTCACGTTCTTTTAATGCATTGTCCATATCCGGAGCCATGTCAATCTGTGTATCTCTTCTGATGTACATCGGTCCGTTATCAGCAAATGCATTGGTCCACTTCCATGTACCTGCATCTACGGTAGAATCCAGCGGATCACATACCTTGAAGCTGTTATCTCCGGTCTTTTCCACACACTTATCCGTAATACCGCCAAAGAGTACCTGCACACTGTTCGTGGAATCATAGAACTGATCCAGGAATTTCATGGCTGCAGGAATATTCTTGCACTTTGAACTGATGCAGACTCTGTTACCGGACATGTTCAGTCCTGTATAGTCATTTCTCCATCTGGTGTCATAAGTTCCCTTTGCGCAGTCAATATCATAGTCAAGTGCCGGAACAGGAACATACTGACTGGAAAGCTTGTTGCCGAACTTATCTGTTTCTTCCCATCCAAACACACAGCCGACAACTGCATTTCCGCTTTCATCTCCTCTGGAAAGAGACTGGAATGCAGAATAATCATTGGTCAGTGCATTCTCATCAATCAGGCCCTTGGAATACAGGTCTGCAATATATTTCATGAACAGCTTGTATCTCTCATCCACTGCATAGTTCCTGATCTTGCCGTCTTCAGCAAAATAGGCATCTGTACCCCAATCGGTTGTCTGGATGCCAAGCGAGCCGATCAGATTGGTCAGTGAATATGCACTGTTGAAAAATGCATCGTTTCCGCCGTATGCATTGTAGTCCAACGGGATTTCATCATTCGGATCCCCGTTTCCGTTGGCGTCCTTTTCCTTGAACTGCTCCAGAACATTCTCAAATTCTGTATAGGTTGTGGGTACCTTCAGTCCCAGATTGTCCAGCCAGGTCTTGTTGATGAACATGACTGTATTGGTGGCCGGCCATTTGCCCTGGAACTTGGGAAGTCCGTAGATCTGTCCTTCCGGTGTTGTTGCCAGAATCTTTGTGTCCGGTTCTTCATCAAACATTGCCTGAATATTCGGTGTGTCCGTTGCATTGATATACTGTGTCAGATCTGCAAACAGTCCGTTGTACTGTGTATAGTCAGAATCCGTTGTTCCGTTAAAGACAAGATCCGGAATATCCCCTGAAGCGAATCTTGTTGACTTTACGGTATCCCAGTCCGCACGGATGACTTCCCATTCCACGTCAACGCCTGCCTTGTCTTCCATCTCCTGCAACCACTTCATTTTGGTCACATCCTCTGTCAGCGGATGTGCGATGAAGAGTGCCTTCAGCTTTGTCTTCTCACCTGAAGCGGCGCCTGACCCTCCTGCTGTTGCATCGGAACCTGCCGTACCGGAAGAAGCGCTTCCGCATCCCGCAAGTGTTCCAGCCAGCATTGCTGCTGACAGTATCACGGATAAGAATTTCTTTTTCATGTATACCCTCCTGTCGCATGTTGCGACATTTCCGGAATCTTCCGGAATGACACCATTTTCTGCTTCCTCAACAACGTGCACGATGTTTTTATTGAAAGCGTAGCATTAACACATTGCACAAATATCTTCTCTTTTTCGAGTTTGTATCTGTGCAACTTTGAACATTATTCAGATTATCATTTCCCCTGAAGTGCGTAAATATCACATAGATCGATTCGGTGTCGTTTTTTCTTTTCTTTACATTTGGACACCACTTTTTATCATTTTCGTTGTAAAGTAGAGTCAGTTATTGTATATAATTATTTGTACAGTTGATAAATCAGATTTATTTTTATGCATTATGCTTTAGTTTCAGAGCTGTTTTGTTT
This sequence comes from Butyrivibrio sp., assembly GCA_022486625.1. Lineage (GTDB taxonomy): Bacteria > Bacillota > Clostridia > Lachnospirales > Lachnospiraceae > Butyrivibrio. The sequence goes on from JAKVKH010000009.1 coordinate 30,691, forward strand.
AGTCCTTTTGTTTTAAGTGTTCTATTTCCATGTTAGGTGTCAGAAAGGAATTTTTGAATGAAAACGATGCTGTTTTCCAAAGAAAAACCGCTGCATTATCTGCGAACCGGAAAGTTCAAGGCGCTTTCCTCCGGCTGGAAGCATGAACGCTTCCCGCTGGATATTGATTATGAACTGATCGTAATGACGGAAGGAACGCTGTATCTGCGCTATCAGGATGAAAATTTTACTGTTAAGGAAGGAGAATATCTGCTGCTGCCGCCCAGCACTTCCTTCCGTGAAGGCTTTAAGGAATCCTACTGTTCTTTTTACTGGATGCATTTTGCTGCAGATCCGTCATCCTTTCCGCTGTGTGTCACTTCCGACGAACAGGCGCAGAAGTACGCAGAACATGCCATCCGTATCCCGCAGACCGGCAGCATTCCCCGCCCGGATAAGCTGGTTGTACAGATGAAACAGTTGCAGGATGTGGTAAAGAACAGATATCCACAGATATCGCTGGATGTCATGGCAACCTGTGTAATGACCGAGCTGTTCGGAGAACTGTTTCTGGGTGCCGTCTCCGGGCAGGATCCTGCAGATCGTAAACAGATCTATCTGGATATCATTGATTATATTCAGACAAACATTTCCAGAAATATCCGGATCTCCGAAATTGCAGATGCCTTCGGATATAATCCCAAATATCTTTCACATCTGTTTGCCGAACTGCGCGGGATCCCGCTCAAACAGTTCATTTTAAGTCAGAAGGTGGATGCAGCGAATTTCATGCTGTCAGATAATGATAAGGCGGTTACGGAAATTGCCGCGGAGCTTGGTTTCTCCGACGTTCACAACTTTGCCCGTACCTATAAAAAAATCACCGGGCTTACACCCAGTGAATATCGAAATGCATTTGCAAAGCGAATGCTCTATCATGTATAGTGCCGGCAGTGGGACTTGAACCCACACGCCCTTGCGGACAACAGATTTTGAGTCTGTCTCGTCTGCCATTCCGACATGCCGGCAATTGATACAACTGTTTTATAGTATCATAACCGATTCTCAGAATCAAGAATTAAATAAAGATAAAGCAGAGTATATCTGTATATTCCGGTATACTCTGCCTGATTTTTAATAAAACAGCTCTTCCATTTCCGTAATCAGTCCGTCAAACTGATCCAGTGCATCATTAATCGGTGCAGGACTGCTCATGTCAACACCGGCAATCTTCAGAAGGCTGATCGGATCCGTACTGCTGCCGGAGCTTAAGAACTTCAGATAATCTCTGACAGCAGGCTCCCCTTCCTTTAAAATCCTTGTTGCAAGCGCAATCGCAGCTGAAAATCCGGTTGCATACTGATATACATAATAGTTATAGAAAAAGTGCGGAATTCTCGCCCATTCTCCTGCAATCTGCTCATCCACCACCATTTCATCGCCGTAGTACAGACGGTTGAGATCATAGTACATCTCATTCATGCGGTCAGCTGTCAATGTCTCTCCACCTTCCACAAGCTCATTGATCTTCAGCTCAAATTCGGCGAACATGGTCTGACGGTAAAGTGTGGTCCGGAACTGATCCATAAAGTAGTTCAGAAGATAGGCACGCTTCTTTTTATCCTTTGTTTCCAGAAGCAGCTGCTTCATCATCAGCACTTCATTGCAGGTACTTGCGACCTCTGCAACGAAAATCACATAATCCGAATAGATCACCGGCTGATTCTTCATGGACAGATAACTGTGCATGGTGTGTCCGGTCTCATGAATCAGCGTAAACTGACTGTTCAGATTATCCTTATGGTTCAGCAGGATATACGGATGCGGACGTGCTCCGCCGGAGCTGTACGCACCGCTTCTTTTCCCTTCATTTTCATAAACGTCCAGCCAGCGGTTTTCGTAAGCCTGTCTGACCACTTCTGTATATTCTTCTCCGAGCGGCTTTATTGCCTTGAAGACCGCCTCTTTGGCCTGTTCAAAAGTGATCTTCTCATCTGCGTCCTGCACGATGAAATTGGACAGATCATACATATGAAGCTCATCCACACCCATCATCTTCTTACGAAGATTCATGTAGCGGTACATGGAATTCATATGCTGATGAACGGTATCGATCAGATTGTGATATACGCTGACCGGAACCTGTGTCGCATCAAGCGCCGCCTCCAGATTACTCCCGTATTTTCTTGCTCTTGCATAGAAACTCTGCTGCTTGGTATGCGCATCCAGAATGGTGGCAGACAGTGCCTCGTGTGCCTTCCATGTCGCATAGAAGATTTCGAATGCATTCTTTCGAAGCACACGGTCATCGCTCTCCATCATCATACCGTATGTGCCCTGTGTCAGTTCATGTGTCTGCCCGTTCTGATCCGTCACGGACGGGAATTTCAGATCCGCATTGCGGAAAATTGAGCCGATATTCTCTGGGCCTTCCGCCATCTCCTGCGTTGCTGCAAGAAGCTGTTCCTCTGCTGCCGATAAGGTATGTGCCTTTCTGCGTCTTATAAGGTCAATTGCATGGCGATACAGTTCCAGACCTTTCTGCTCCCGGTAAAAACCCTCCAGCTTTTCTTCCGGAATTTCCATGATCTCTGCATCCTCAAATGCCGCAGCACTCTGTATTTTGACATAAAGTCCCGTCATTCTGCCTTTTCTGGCCTGATTTTCATTATTTCCAAGATCCTGGTCTGCGGCAAGCGATGCATAGCCAAAAAGCTTCTCCACCAGAAGTGAAACCTCCTCCATCTTCTGATACCACTTAAGAAGAGTTTCTCCTCCATCTCCGAGATGTCCTTTGAATTTTTCAATTTCCGCCGGCAGTTTTTCTGCCTTTGCCGCATCTTTTTCCCAATCAGAGGCAGAACTGTATATGTCTCCCAGGTTCCATGTGTATTCTGCCGGGACTTCTTCCCTCTTTAAAATTTTCTTCTCTTCCACGTAATTCCATTCCTCCTGTTATTTCTTTTTCAATGCCTTGCCGAGTGCCTTTCGAAGCTTCACCGGGTCGATCGGTTTTACCAGATATTCGGTCATACCGGCATCTCTGCCTTTCTGCATGGCATCTGCAAATGCATCTGCCGTCATTGCCAGAATAGGGATCTGTGCCGCATCGCTGCGCTTCATTGCCCTGATAATTCTGGTGGATTCATAACCGTTCATTACCGGCATCTGAATATCCATCAGAATTGCATGATAATACCCCGGCTCTGATTTTGCAAACATATCAGCTGCAATTCTGCCATTTTCCGCACATTCTGCTGTCATGCCAAAACGTTCCAGTATACGCAGCGCAATCTCCGTATTCACCGGATTGTCCTCTGCGAGAAGCACACGTCCGAAAAGCATTGTTCCATCCGCTTCTTTTCTGTTTTCTGCTTCCTTTTCCATAAAGTTCTTATACGCCGGATCTCTTGCCGCATCCGGGAACACAATACTGCACCTGACTGTTGTTCCCTTCCCCAGCTCGCTTTCCACTTCGAGCGTGCCGCCCATCATATCCACCACTTTTCTGACAATTGACAGTCCCAGACCTGTTCCTGTACTTCCCTTTGGCCTTTCCGGATTATTATATTCCTGTGAAAACGGATCAAACATATGCGCCTGAAACTCGCGGCTCATCCCGATCCCCGTATCCTTTATCTCAAACGAATATAATACCTTGTTATCCGCAAGATCCTTACTGCATGAAATATAGCTGACCGTCCCTCCCGGCGGCGTATATTTAACAGCATTGGAGAGCAGATTCAAAATAATCTGATTGATCCGGATCTTATCCGCCACAATAACTCCATGATTCTGTCTGGCGGAAATATAGCATTTAAGTCCTTTCTCTTCGCACATGGACTCAATGATATTCCGGATATTGGCAGAGTGTTCCTCATAGGTATAAGGCTCCGGATTCAACTGAATCTTACCGCTGTCAATTTTGGAAATATCCAGTACATCATTGATCAGACTCAACAGAAAAACATTTGCCGATTTGATCTTATCCAGATCATTTTTCAGTTTTTTTTCATCATGAATATCTTCGTATGCAAAATCCGTAATGCTGCTGATAATGCTGATGGGAGTCCTGATGTCATGGCTGATTCTGGATACGAATTCTGTCTTGGCATTATTTGCCATTTCCAGTGCGTGCATGGCCTGTGCCATTTTCTCACGTACTTCTCTCTCCTGCTCGTATATATCCGTCATATTTGAATGCAGGAATACGATAATGTCTCTTTTCTCATCCAGGTAAAAAATGTCACATTTCATTCTTTTTCTTGGATAGCCCGGAATCGATCTGTCTTTTTCACTTCCCGCATAAAATATCGAATATGAGCCGGATGTCATGAGCCCGGACAGAATATTTTCAATTTCAAATTTCTTTCTGATTTCCATTTTTTCATCCGGTGTGACATACTTCTCTATTGCCGCATCTACGGCTTCTGTATAATCATATTCTACAAATCTGACACTCTCATAATGATCCGGGGACTTGATATACATTTTTCCATTATTCACATTATAATAGGCAACAGATTCATAATTCTGCTCCAGAATATGTCCCGTAATCTTTCTGTAGATCACACGGTCATTGATGTCCGAAGTGTAATAAAAAGCCAGCACATCTCCAGAAGAGGGATCCTGCAGAAGAACCACCCGTGTGGAAACCCATAAAAGTCCTCTGCCGGTTTTTCTCCTGTACTCCAGCGTAATCTCATGCCTGCCCTCTGCATAATTCTCCATCATGCCTTCATGCGAGCAGGTTCGGATAAATAATTTCCGTTCTTCTTCATCCGGGATGTTCTCTGCTGCTGCCATAAGAATATCCAGCGTTTCACGATTCTGGTCAGAAATTCTGCGATTATCCCGAAGTGCCATTCTGTAGACTTCATCATTTACTGGCTTCTGATAGCTCAGATCCGTATCATTATTGATTTCCACATTTCTGTCTTTGGTGACATTGAAGCAGGACACTGCCAGCAACTCCCCCTGCAGTGCTTTCATCTTTCTCCGCTCTGCCATGAAGGCAATCTCTGCCTCCTTGAATCTGCTGATGTCAATGACACTGCCAATGGCCCGGAGCGTTTTCCCGTTTTCATCCAGAAGATTCCACAAATGTACGCTGTACCAGCCGCGTTTGCCATCTGTCATCGCCTGTATGTTGCACTTTGCTTCCTGTTCTCCCTGATCAATCCTTCGTATCATGGTTCTGTATTTATCCGCATCTTCTTCATTCATCTGCATCACACGGATAAAATCTTCCGGAAATTGATCCATGGAAACCTGAAGATGCTTCTGACATTCCGGAAGCATCATGGCCTCATATCTGTGTTCCGCCGGATAATAGATAAAATGAACCACATCCGAAAATCTGACGAATTCATTTAAAAGTGCCTCGTTATAACGAAGTTTATCCTGCGTTCTGATCAGCTCATCAATATCATAATAGGAGGTAAAAAAACGTTCCGTATGCTCATCCAGCTTCTCATGATTGGCTCTGACCGCAAGCCAGATATACGCACCTGTTCCCGTAAGCACTCTGCACCTGTACTGCGCAATCTGATGACCTGCAAGCGACGCCTGCACTGTCTGCAGAAGGCCTTCACGATCCTCTTCATACACTGCTTCGATAAAAGCTTCATCGTGAAAGCGTCCGCGCTGTGCCCTTGTTGCATGAATCATCTGATAATAACCATCATTAAGATATTCCACGTGAATCACACCGTCTGTCAGGTCAAATACCCCCACTCCGGACGGGATCATCTGCAGCAGTTTATTTCTTAACTGTTCATCGTCAACATTATTCATTTTTCAGCCACCTCTGAGCAATTCAGACAGTTAATGCAATTATTAATATTTTAATTCATCTGCCTGCAATAAACAAGGCTTCCTCCTGCCGGATTACTGTCTCCGGAAGGAAGAAGCCCTGTATCAGAAGCCATCTGCAACCTCTCTGATTCAATTATTATTCAAGTACCTTTGCACACTCCTTCAGTCTGCTGATGACCTTGATCTGCTGCGGGCAGGCGCCCTCGCACTGACCACATTCAATACAGTCTGACGCCTTGCCCGTTTTTTCTGTTCTCCATGCATATTCACGTCTGGCCTCATCCAGCCTGTCATAAATCAGGTACTGATTCATGGCAGTGAAAATATCCGGTATGCAAATGTGCATCGGACAGCCTTCTGTACAGTAATGACAGCCTGTACAGGGAATGGAATCGATCGCCTTTAAGGCTTTCTGTGCATCCCGGATCGTTTCCTGTTCGGAACTGTCCAGTGGTCTGAACTGTTTCATATAGGACAGATTATCCTGCATCTGCGTAAGGTCTGACATTCCGCTGAGTACCGTAATTACGCCGTCCAGAGAAGCTGCAAAACGGATTGCCCAGGACGCAACAGACAACTCCGGATTTTTCTCCCGGAAAACTTTCTTCACTGTTTCCGGCGGATCTGCCAGCGTGCCGCCCTTGATCGGTTCCATGATAACTACCGGCACCCCGTGTCTTCTTGCAACTTCATAATTTGCTCTTGACTGAACACTCGGATTCTCCCAGTCCGCATAATTGATCTGCAACTGAATGAAATCAACATCCGGATGCGCTGTCAGCAGCTGCTCCAGAAGATCCGGCCCTGCATGAAAAGAAAATCCCCAGTGCCTGATCAGTTCTTTTTCCTTAAGCTGTTTTGCAAAATCCCAGATATGGTATTCGTCATACTTCCTGTAATTGCCGCTTTGCAGCGCATGCAGCAGATAAAAATCAAAATACCCTGCTCCGGTTCTCTCAAGACTTGTATAGAACTGCTGCTTTGCAGATGTCTCATCCGTACAGCCCATCCATGCGTTGAGTTTGGTTGCCAGCAGGAACTTTTCTCTGGGATAGCGCTCTACTAATGCTTCCCTGATTGCTTCCTCAGATTTTCCGTTGTCATACACATACGCGGTATCAAAATAATACAGCCCGGCATCAAGGAACAGATCCACCATCTGCTTTACCTGCTCCAGATCAATTTCCTTCGGGTCATCCTTCTGCTTTGGCAGTCTCATCAGGCCAAAGCCCAGTTTCGGTATTTCTTTTCCCAGATATTCAGACATTTCACCCTCCAAGTTAAAGCTTTTGCTGTTGTTTTTTTATCACTTCTCTTCTATTTTACGACTCTGGAGTTACTCCAGGTCAACCCTTTTTTTCAACTGATCTGAAACATTTCCGGATATTTGTTACAGCATGATTTCAGCCTGTTCCTTGCTCCTGTCAATCATACGGTTAAGACTTCGAAACGGCTTGCCAAGTACCAGTCCGATCACAAGCGCCACCACAATATAGGCTGACAGATGTAACAGATAATCCCAGTAATCATTCCCATACATCCCCCCGATTGTCTCTCTCATGCTGTTCATCGCATACGGGAACGGAAGAAAACGATACATCACCTGATATGCTTTCGGTAATACCTCAATCGGGAAAGTTCCGCCTGCACCTGCCACCTGGATTACCATGATGACAACTGCCAGTGCCTCACCGATATTCTGAAACGCTACCGTAAGTGAATAAATAAACAGCGTAAACGTAAAACTGGTCATTGCTCCGGCCAGCCAAAACAGGAACGGATGCGAACACTGAATTTTGATATACAGCAGATCCCCCAGAATGGTAATCGTTGTCTGAATCTGTCCGACCAGGAAGAACAGAATATATCTTCCGAAAAATGCCTGGTAAGGTCTGATCTGCATTCCTTCAATCGGTTCCACCCTCACATGGACAATGGCTACCAGAATCAGCGCACCTACCCATAACGCCAACACCGTATAAAAAGGTGTCATGGCAGATCCATAGGTTGCAATCGGATATATTCCCTTCGTTTCCAGGTTGACAGGTGAAGAGATAAATTTACCGAGTGAATCCGGATCCTCTTTCAGAATCTTAACCAGTTCCTTATATTGATCGTCATTTCTGACTTTATTCAGTTCACTGATAATCCGCTCCAGTTCAGCCGAAACTCCCTGCGCCGTACTGAGACTGTCCTTTAAATTGCCTTTTCCGTTTTTTAATGTATTCTCGTAGTTATCCAGCACCGGAGAAACCATATCAAAATCAGAATCCATACTTGAAAGTGCCGCCTCCGCACGTGTAAGTGCATTCTGTGCAGAATCCATGGACTTGTCAAACTGCGGTTCCACGGTATCTTCATATGCGGCTTCCAGTTCCTTGATCTCGGTAATTATGGTTCCCATTGTACTGATGGACTGATCCAGAAGTGTATTTGTATCCTCCACTGTCAGATCATTTTTCTCAGATATCTTCTTCATATTATCCTGTACAGCGGAAAGCTGCGATTGAATTTCTCTGATCTGTCTGTCAACTTCAGGATCCGTTCCGATGATATTCTGAATCGTGCTTCCAAACATGCTGTTCACATAGGAGAGCATTCCCGCCGACCGCTTTGCAGCCTCCTGAATTGCTGCCTGCGTTGCCGCATCCACGGTATCTCCTGCTGCCTTTACGGTATCCCGGTCCTGCGATATTCCGCCCCTGATATTATCAAGACTCTGCCGTATGGCATCCATGCTCAGAGAAAACATATCCCCTGCATAGTGTTCCGTCTGCACAGAGAAGTTCAGTACCGTTTCAAGACTCTTCACCATCTGCTTACTCTGCCCGAAGGTATCCTTAACTCCCGGCAGCATGTTCTGACTCGTATCAATCAGCCCCTGCGCCGCATCTGTGATATTGACAAAAGATGACATGACAGCAATATAGATCTGCAACTCCGTATCCATATTCTGCAGCGTATTTATCCCGGAATCGAGAGGATTGTCTCCCTGGCTGTCTGATGCTGTTATAACCTTACCCGCGCCGACCATTGCATCTGTGATAGTGCTGACAAAAGAAGCATTTACCTGCTCCTGCACTGCAGTTTTGGCCTTCGCCGTAATCTTTGGTGCAATCGCATTCTTCTTATCATTTTCATAATAGGTAATCGCCGGATGCTCTACTGTACCTCCCAGGAAACTGACCATATCTTTTGTAAAATTCTCCGGAATTACCAGCGCTGCATAATATTTCCCACTGTAAACCCCTTCTATGGCTTCCTTTTTGGACTCTGCAAACACCCAGCCAATCGTTTTGTTGGCTTTGAGTCCATCGAGTACACTGCTGCCGATGTTCACATCCTCGCCTGCGATCTTGTCTCCGCGGTCTTCAGAATATACTGCAATCTGAAGATTGGAGGTTGATTCCTGTCCATATGGATCCCAGTTGGAAAAGATATTAAACCACGCATATAATGACGGCAGTACGCACAGTCCCATGATTACCACCATGGCGACCACATTGGAAAAAATACGTCCTGAATCCGTCAGAAATATCTTAAGAATGTTTTTCATCGGATGATACAACCCCCTGCTTCAGCTCACGAAGTGCCTGTCTGATATTTCCCTTCAGATTTCCGCCCATTTCCAGCATATCCACACTGATCAGCGCATCCACTTCCTTCTTTTCTGCTTCACTCCATTCATTCAGCTTGATCTGCAGCTGATAATCCACATACTCTACCCCGATCAGATAAAAAGACAGGCCGAACAGTGAAATGATCCAGAGAATCAGAAAAACGATTTTATTACTCCCTGTCAGGAACAAAAGCGCAAGAAATTCCGATGGAATGATCAGAAACAGCTTCATTCCAAGACGGATTCTCTTCTGGTTCTGTACATGCAGTGCCTTTTCATAATCTGACAGTTGACTGTACAGCCGCTCAAATCTGGCTTCGCGCTCTTTCTCCGTTTCTTTCTTCTGTGAAGTTCCATCCACGCAGACAGCACCGTTTTCGCTATGATCTTCTTTTGTATTTTTTCTGCCGGGGTTCTGTACTTCCTGTTTTCCGGCAGCATCTTCTGAATGGCTCTGTTTTTTTCTCTTCTTTGACATCGCGCCTTTTCCTTACATCATCTTCGTATCTTCCATACGCTGTTCCATAAAATGGTTAAGTCCTACAAACGGTTTTCTGATCACCAGTCCGATCACCAGCCCTACTCCTGCAAAAATCAGCAGATACAGCATATTCAGCAGATACGTATTTCCATAACTGCCGCCGATTGTCTCCCGCATTGCATTAATCGCATACGGAAACGGGAAAAAGATATAAATCCGCCGGTATACCTCAGGCAGAAGTTCAATCGGATAAGTACCGCCTGATCCAGCAATCTGAATTACCATAATGACGACCGCAAGTGCCTTACCGACATCCCCAAACGAAATGGTCAGTGAATAAATCAGAATGGTAAATACAAAACTGGTTTCCGCTGCCGTCAGCCAGAATGCAAACGGATTCAGAATCTGACATTTCAGAAAATAAATATCTCCCAGCACTACAATCAGTGCCTGCACCTGTCCCATCACAAAAAAGAACAGATATCTGCCGAAATAGAGCTGTTTCTGTGTAATCCCGGGGATTTTGGACGGATCTGCCTTTACCTTGATCAGCGCCGTCAGAATCAGTGCACCTACCCATAATGCCAGTACAGTATAAAACGGTGTCATGGCTGAACCATAATTTGCAATCGGATAGATTTCCTTCGTATTGACATCCACCGGTGCTGCAAAATATGCTCCATAGGTCTGCGGATCACCCTTCATGACCTTCAGCACCGAATTCATCCAGTCCTCATTTTCAAGCTCCCGGATTTTATCCAGCATCTCTGACAGACGATCCGTTGTGGTATTGATTGCCTTCTGCATATTTTTCAGTGATGTTCCGGTAGTATCCACCGTTGTCCCGATCCCATCATATAATGTTCCCATATCATCCAATTCATTATTAATCGTACTTAATAAATCCGAAGACTGGGTCAGTGTTTTTTCCAGATATTCCTTTGCCTGATCTCCCTGCGGCTTCAATGCGTATTTATATACCGCGGTCATATTGGATACATCATCCTTGCAGACCGCAAGTGCCTTTTTTAATGCCGTCAGTGTCTGTGGTGCTTCCAGACTGGAATTTCCCCTGGATGCAGCAAGTGTCTGCATCTCTTCAACTGCCTTTTCAATCTGTGTGGTATCCACACCTTCATCATTCAGTGCCTTCTTGACATTATCTGTACTGACGCCTGCTGCCGCCAGTGCATCCTGAACGCCCGTCGTATTGTTCTCAAGACCTGCAATGGTATCTCTTGCCTGTATAATTGAAGGTTTAAGTTCATCCGGCGTATTCGGATCATTTTCAAGGTCCGCCAGTTTCCCGTCCAGATCCAGAAGATAGAGCTGCAGCTTTGCGGCATCAACTGATGCCTGAAATGCTGCTTTACTGGCTGCTTTCAGGTCTTCCGCCGCCATAATGTCATCAAGATCCGCTTCCAGAATACCGATCTGCATCTGCATGGCACCCAGACCGTTCGTCACATTTTTGCCAAACAGATCAAGCGTCAGATTATCAAGCGTATGATCATTCTGCAGATCCTTAAGTGTACTCTGCAGATCCTGCTGCGCTGCAGCAACATCCGCTTTCTGCGGATCAATCCGCTGCTGTGCTGCATCTACTGCTTTCATCAGAGAAGCGTTTGCTGTATTAAAGGCTTCTATTGTCTGGTTATATTCCTTTAATGAACTGCTCATGTTCTGCAGCCTTTTTTCCAGCAGGCTCAGTCCGCCGTCCTGATCAATTTCGTCCGCTACCACGTTTGTCTTCGCAAAAAGACTGCTCGCCACTGTTTCCACGAATTTTTCATTGATGCTCTGCTTTAAAGTAGATACGGCAGTATCCGTAATTTTCGTTGCAACTGCATTCTTCTTTTCATTTTCATAATAAATAATCGTCGGCTCCGAATAATCTTCGCGGAATACATTTACCATGCTCTTCGTAAAATTATCCTTAATCACCACTGCAGCATAATATTTTCCCTGATAAACTCCCTCAAGTGCATCATCCGCATTGGTAATGACCCAGCCTATTTTCTTATTTTCCTTCAGTTCATCAATGATGTCGGCACCCATGTTTTCCTTTGTGCCATCATCCAGCGTGTATCCCTTATCATTAGTTGCTACCGCCACCTTAATATTGGCGGTATTGGCATAAGGATCCCAGTTGGAATATATATTAAACCATGCATAAAGAGATGGCAGAATACAAAGTCCTACTGCAATGACAAATGCAAATATATTCCGGATCAGCCTTTTCATATCAGAAGCAAAAAGCTTCAGGATATTTTTCATAAAATCAGTCTCCCATATACTGCAGCATAAATTATTGTTCCGCCCTTGCTGCAGCAAATTCCTCTTTAATCAGATCCTTGACCACCTCGCCCGCAATAATGAAACCTGCAACCGGCGGTACAAAGGATGAACTTCCGGGAATATCCCGGCGTTGTGTACATTTTCTGGCTGTTCCTGGAGGGCATACACACTGCGTTCTGCAGCTGATCTGCGCATCATCAATCGGACGCAGTGCCTTTTCCTTCGAATATACGACCTTCAATTTTTTCACACCACGTTTTTTCAATTCTCTCCGCATTACTTTCGCAAGCGGATCCATTGTTGTCTTATACAGATCCGTCACTTCAAGTTCTGCCGGATTCATCTTGTTCCCGGCACCCATACAGCTGATTACGGGTGTTCCTGCTTCCTGCGCTTTCATGATAATATCAATCTTGGCCGTTACCGTATCCACGCAGTCCACAACATAATCATAGCTGCCAAAGTCAAACTGCGTACTCGTCTCCGGAAGATAAAAGCACTGATGTTTATGAACCACAGCCTCCGGATTAATATCATGAATCCGTTCTTCCATGACTTCTACCTTATATTTTCCGATGGTACTGTGAAGCGCGAGAATCTGACGGTTCAGGTTCGTAAGACACACTTTGTCATCATCAATCAGGTCAAATTCACCCACACCGCTCCTTACAAGTGCTTCCACCACATATCCGCCAACGCCTCCGATCCCGAAAACCGCCACTCTGCTGCCCTGCAGCTTTGTCAGTGATTCTTTCCCGATCAGAAGCTGTGTTCTTGAAAACTGATTTAACATAATTTCAGATAATTCTCTCTTTCTGATAATAATTTACTGCTGTATGGTTTCTACAATCGTTGGCAGAAGCTGCTTTTTCCTTGAGACAACACCGCCGAGCATGACGCTGTTCTCCCCCGCACTTACGCCAAAGCCGTTCTCCAGAATCCCGCCGGCCTTACTGCCTGCAAATGCAACTTCTGAAGATTCCTTCAGAATATTGGTCAGCATAAAAAAGATCATGTCCAGACCATCCTGCGTCATCTCTTTTTCCAGAGATGGCAGTACTTTCTTCCGGATCTCTTCAAGCTCATCTGCACTCATCGAATTAATCTGCCCGATTCCGATGGTCTGATTATCTACCGTAAATTTCTTAAAATCCTGATGAATAATCTCATCCGCCGTCTTACTGCTTAAATTACTGCCGGCACGGAACATTTCCTTGGCAAACTCCTCTGCGTCAATTCCTGCAATCTGTGCCAGATCAGCACCTGCCTTACGATCTACGGCAGTACAGGTAGGTGATCTGTACATCAACGTATCCGAGAGGATCGCGGCACACATGAGTCCCGCCGTTGTCGGATCAATCGTAATATGATTTTCAAGATACATCAGGTAAATAATAGTAGACGTGGATCCCAGCGGCTGGTTTCTGAAAAAGACAGGTCCTGCAGTTGCTACGGTTCCCAGTCTGTGATGATCAATAATCTCCAGTATCTCCGCTCCATCCATTCCCTGTACTGCCTGACTTTTTTCATTATGATCTACCAGAATAATCTGCTTTTTTCTGGCGCCAAGGAAATTTCTGCGTGAAATCATTCCGACATAACGGTCCTTATCGTCCAGCACCGGGAAGTAACGATGACGCATCTGCGCCATAACCTGCTGAATGTCCTCAATATAATCATCCATATGAAATGTCACCATGTTATCCGTTCTCATAAAATGCCGGATCGGCATGCTCTGGTTGATCAGTCTGGCTACCGTAAAGGTATCATGCGGCGTTACAATAATCCTGCAATTATGCTCCTGCGCCTGCTTCTGTATGGTAGAAGCAATCTCCGCGCCTTCGCATACAATCAGGCAACTGGCACTCATTTCAATTGCACACAGCTGTGTCTCATATCTGTTGCCCAGAATGACAATATCTCCGGGTTTGATAAAGTTCTCCATCATTTCAGGACTGGCTGCCGCAACAACGACCTTTCCCTTTTCCACACAGTCATCAATATTGCCGACAATCAGTTTTCCTTCGAGTGTTTCCACAATATTCCTATATCCGGTTCTGGCACTGGAAAGAATATCCGAATCATATACATCCATATAGGTTGTTACAATATCACCAGTCGTAATCAACCCTTCAAGTTCATTTCCCCTTGTGATGCATAAAGTGACAACGCCCGCATCCTTCATCTTCTCCCATGCTTCTTTCAAAGACATTTCTCCGGACGCGCCTTCCAGCTTCCGGATTTCCATGTCTCTTACCTGCGTACGGACATCCCCAAGAAATTTCGGACTTTTCACACCGAATTTTTTCAGGACAAACTGCGTTTCTTCATTCAGATTTCCGGCTCTTCTTGCCTCATATTTTTCACCGGTAATCCGGCATTTGAGATTTGCATATGCAATTGCCGCACAGATGGAATCCGTATCCGGATTTTTGTGTCCTACGACATAGATGCTTCTTTTTTCTGTTGCCATTTGGTTTAACCTCATCTTCTCATTTCTGCTCTTCCGACCCGTCATCATAGGTATCCAGGAAGTGGTGCTTTTTACCGTCTGCGGTTTTATAACAGACTACGGTATTTAAATGCACATTTTCCACGCTCCTGAAAATATTGCTCTCGATAAAGGGACTTTTTTCCCTCAGCTGCCTGATCAGCTGCTTGATCTCCGCGCGCTTGGAACCTTTCTCTGTTCCTCCGCAGGATGCACAGTTCTCTGTAAACCTGCATGCACACTGAATGAAATGCAGCCCGTTATAATCTCTCCAGCGAATGATGTCTTCCTCACGGATCAGATAAAGAGGCCTGATCAGTTCCATTTTCTCAAAATTTGTCGCATGCAGCTTGGGCATCATGGTCTGCACCTGTCCGCTGTACAACATACCCATCAGAATGGTTTCAATTACATCATCATAATGATGCCCCAATGCGATTTTATTGCATCCAAGTTCCTTTGCCTTACTGTACAGAGCGCCGCGGCGCATTCTCGCACAAAGGTAACAGGGAGATTCGCCTTCCTTTGCCACAATGTTATAAATTTCGGATCGGAATACCGTAATCGGTACCTGCATGAGCTTTGCATTATTCAGAATGGTCTGATAATTAATATCATTATATCCGGGATTCATAACGAGATATACCACCTCAAAATTCCTGTTCCCGTGCCGGTGCAACTCCTGGAAAAGCTTCGCCATCAGCATGGAATCTTTTCCACCGGAAATGCAGACTGCAATTTTATCCCCTTCCTGAATCATCTCATATTCATTCAGGGCTTTCGTAAACTGACTCCAGATCTCCTTGCGGAATTTCTTGATCAGACTGTGCTCAATTTCCCTGCAGCGTTCATCAGAAGCTGTCTCATCTTTCATAAATGCTTCAATTTTAAGTCGCAGATAGGAATAATATCCCCCATCCACGCTGTAAATCTCGTACCCTTCCGGTTGCAGCCTTTCTGCAATTTCTTCAGATCTTCTCCCGGAATAGCACAGAAGATAAACAGGTCTGTCTTTTGGGACTTCCTCCAGGTGATTCATAAAGTCTTCCCAGAATATGTTTACTGCTCCCGGAAAGGTTTCTGCTTCAAAATCCTTTGCTTCTCTGACATCAATCACGAATCTGTCGCGTGTATCTGCCATCATTTCTTCAATTGTCTTAACTGTCATTTTTTTCCTTTAACAAGCGGCAAAATCGGAGGCAAACAACTTTGTCTCCGATTCAGCTGCCATATCATCCTTTATCTGTTTCAGTTCCTTTTTTTTCTGTACGGATCAGCTTCTTTAAAGTTCGAAAAAGCTGATCATGATTGATCGGTTTGGAAATATAACCATCCATTCCCTTTCCCATTGCCTTACTGATACTCTCTTCCAACACATCCGCCGACATTGCGATAATCGGTACCTGCGCCGCATCCGTTCTGTCCATGCTGCGAATCTGCTGTGCAGCCTCATAACCATCCATCACAGGCATCTGCAGATCCATCAGAATTGCAGCATAATCACCGGCCTGTGACTGATTGAACTTATCAAGCGCTTCACGTCCGTTTACCGCTGTTTCCACCTGAATGTTAATCTGCTCCAGAATCGCCGTTGCAACTTCTATATTCAGTTCATTATCTTCTGCGATCAGAATCTTTTTTCCCTTAAGTGCGGTATCTCCCTCCTGCAGCGATTTTTCTTCTTTTCTGGTCTGTCTGATTTCATCCTGACTGCAAAGCCCGAACATAACGGTTGCTTCAAAGGTACTGCCGATGCCTTCATGACTGTCTGCTATGATATCACCGCCCATGAGTCTTGCAAAGCGTCTTGCAATTGCAAGACCGAGTCCAGTTCCCTGACCATACCTTCCGGGGTCGCGGTTTTCCTGTGAAAACGGTTCAAAAAGCCTTACAAGAAATTCAGGACTCATACCACAGCCGGTATCTTTTACCGTAAATATCACCTTCATGCGATCGGATCTCATTTCCTGCCGCACACTCAGTTCTACCTTGCCTCCCGGATCCGTAAATTTCACAGCGTTATTCAGGAGGCTGATGAGAATCTGTTCCACACGCTTCTCATCACAGATTCCATAACGGTTTCTGATACCCTCCTCGCTGATCGTAAGTGTAATATTCCCTGACTGTGCAAGCGGCTGCGTCAGTGTCCGCACAGTACTCAGAATCTCATGAATGCTGCATCTTGCCGGCATCAGTGTCACTTCTCCGCCTTCAATTTTTCGCAGATCAAGTACATCATTCATGATGCCCAGAAGATACTCTCCGGAAACAGCAATTTTCTCCAGATAATCACGTGTCGGGTCCTCTCCTGTCTTTTCCATTGCCAGATGTGAAAGACCAATAACCGCGTTCATTGGTGTTCTGATTTCATAACTCATGCGGGAAAGAAATTCATTAATTGCCCTTGCAGATATTCTTTCTCTCTCCAGTGCTGTATTAAGCTGATCATTAAGTGCACTGATTTTTCTGTCCTGCCGATAACGCTCCGACACATCCATAAAGCTGCCGACAAGACCTATAATCTTTCCATTTCTGTAAATCGGGCTTTTACTGGCCAGAATATCCCTTACTTCACCTCTGCACCTGCACTTGCCGTGTACAAGGTAAGTGGACTCACCGTTTAAAACGCTCTGTTCGTCATCCATAAACGGTCCCGGATCAGAATGCCACTGCATATCCTCATCCGTTTTCCCGAGAATGCTTTCTTCTGAAGAGAATCCAAAATAATCAAGAAAGGCACGATTTGCTCCTGCGAACCTTCTCCTGTCATCCTTCCAGAAAATCGGGGTCTGGGTGGTATCCAGAATCGTATTGAGAAGCAGATCCGTACTTTTATGCGCTTCTTCCTGCGTCTCATTCCGGGCCTGAAGGTCATTAATATTCACAAACGAAAGATAAATCAGTGCCTCATCCGTGCCCAGCTTTCTGACACTGATTCCGGTACGATACCACTGATACCTGTGCCCGCCGATTTTACGCAGCCGCAGATCCAGATATTCTTCCGTCTCTGCCCCTGCCTTCATTGCCTTATGCATTGCTGCATACAGCTTTTCCCGGTCATTGGGATGTACGAGTTCATCTTTCTGATTTTCATAATACTCCAGCGTGTCCTCCCTGGAAACACCTACTGCATGATACATTTCCTCCGTCATAAGTTCCAGATGAAAAATGCCATCATGATAGTAAAAAATCTGTTCGTATCCTGGGAGTTTCTCTATAACGCTGCGTTCTTCCTGAGAAATGTGGTTTTCATTATCGTCCATGTTTCGCTCCGGTTTCCATATGACTGTACCACAAATGATCTGTCTGTTCTTATTTTATGTCACTGATCCGCTTACGTCAATGAAAAGCAGGTATTCTCACTGTCTGATCAGAGATTAATCCGCAGTCCCTTCGGGTAATGATTTTTCATGATTTTTCCGGCATTCTTGCCCCAGCCGATGCTGTAACCGTCCGCCAGAATCAGATGCCATCCCGGCTGATCCGTTCCCCGCAGGATCTGTCCGTTCAGAAATGCCGTTACTTCCGGGCTGTCTGCAGGCAGGTTCAATGTATGCTGTACGTCCTCTGCTGTCAGGGTCAGTGCCAGTGCATGAGAAGGTTCAAATCTGTCTTTTTTAAGCGTTCCCAGATGCAGCCCCGGTCTCAGGACGCGGAGGTGATCCGTGGAAGGCATTCCCGCAGGTGCCAGGTAGAGCTGATCTCCGAAAAGGAAAAAAGTTCCTTCTGTAAATAAGGGTTCCGAAATCAGGCTGTCGGAAAGACCTGCTTTCTTAAATTCCAGCCAGGGTTTACATTCTTTTTCACGGATGCCCTTCTGCAGTCCGTTCGGGCAGTAGCTTCCGTAATGCGACGCGGCGCTGTCGCCGTCTCTTTGCAGCACTGCAAGGAAATGGCCTTCTCCTTTGATTTTATGCGGCCACAGACGCACTGCATTTCTGATCTCATCCGGTGCGCCTTCCGTCCATTCCGGATGTCCGGCTTCCATTCCGTCGTATTTCTCTGCCGGCAGCAGGCGGAAGTCGTCATGCCTTTGCAGGAATCTGCTGATGCTCCCTTCATCCTCTGCAGGTGCAAAGGTACAGGTCGAATAAACGATTCTGCCTCCGGGCGAGAGCATCTGCGCCGCACAGTCCAGTATTCCGTCCTGTCTTTCGGCACACATTTCCACGTTTTCCGGACTCCATTCTTCGCAGGCTGCTTCATTTTTACGGAACATGCCTTCGCCCGAGCACGGCGCATCTACCAGAATTCTGTCAAACCAGGCTTCAAAGAGCCCTGCCAGTTTCTCCGGCGTTTCATTCGTCACCATGGCATTTCTGACACCGAGCCGCTCCATATTCAGTGACAGAATCTTTGCCCTTGCCGCATTAATCTCATTACTGACAAGAATTCCCTTTCCTTCCATCCTGCCGGCAATCTGTGTACTCTTCCCGCCGGGTGCCGCACACAGGTCCAGCACTTTTTCCCCGGGCTGCGGGTCCAGATAATGAACGGGTGCCATGGCACTCGGTTCCTGAATATAATAAACACCTGCTTCATGATACGGATGCCTGCCCGGCTGATCGGAAGCCGCATAAATATACCCTTCCGGTTCCCATGGAACGGGACTTAACTTAAAACCGCACGTTTCTGCAAAGTCCGCCCGCGCTTTCTGCGGATTCAGACGAAGTGCCTGATATTTTTCCTGTGAAAAGCTTTCGATGAATGCCTCGTATTCATCTCCCAGCATCTGTTTCATTCGGTCTGTAAATTTCTGTGGCAGCATGTTATCCCCTGTCTTTTTCATGATTTTTCAGATATTTCTTGATTCCGGCGAACGTCTTTTGGCTGATGATATGTTCGATTCTGCAGGCATCTGCCTCTGCCGTCTCTGCATCCACTCCTGCTGTCATGATCAGGAACCGCGTCAGATGGGTATGCCTGTCATAAACACTCAGCGCCTTCTTTTTGCCCTCAGCCGTCAGCTCCAGAAGACCGTCATCCGTCATCGTGACAAGACTGTCCTCCTTCAGAAGGCCTACTGCCCTTGACACACTGGGTCTGCTGAAACCAAGCTCCTGCGCCACATCCACTGATCGTACCGCGCCATTTCTCTTCTTCAGAAGATATATGGTTTCGATATAGTCTTCACCTGATTCATGCATGCCCTTTTTCCGCCTTTCTGAAATACGTACCTTAATGTTAGCGCTCTCTAACATATTTGTCCATACTCAGGATTTTTTTTGCAGATCAAGTTCCTTTTTGGCAGCCTCTATCTCCACACCAAATCTGATTTTTCTGATTTCTTCTTCACTTTTTCCTTCTAAATTCTGCCTTTTCATCAGTTCATCTATTTTCTTCACATATTGTTCTCCGCTCTGTCCCGATCCGTATCGATCCATTTCTTTTCTCAGATCTACTATTGACATTTTGGTCATAACGCTCAGCTGTTCAAGGATTTTATTCATGTATTTTTTATCCTGCAGGTCATTTTCCCTGAATAATTTCTCCTTTCTGGATTCCACGACCTGATATTCGTTCATCGATGCAAGCATCCTGTTCTTTTCGGCAATTCTATCATACAGGCCTTTAAACAACAGGTTATTAACTTCAAGATCATTGTATCTCGTATAGTCTTTCGATGCTTTTGCCATGTATTCTTCATATGCTGCTCCATACTCTCTGATTATTTTTTCTGCATCATCAGTTTTCGCCGCATGATTCATAATGAGCTTCTTATAGGAATAAGCATTTGCCATATCCTGTTTCAGCCTTGCTTCATGACCCATTCTCGCCTTTGGAACGTTTTTCTGAATAAAATCTGATATTCCGTTCAGAAAATGATCTGCCGCATCTGCCAGCTCAGTTTTATCCTTTTCTTTCGTCAGTGTTTTCATTTTTCTTATATCTTCTGCAAATTCAGGATCCCTTCTGATCGATTTTTGTACAGAATAAATTTCCCGTGCAGTAAAGAAATATATTCCCTGATCTATATCTTCTTTAGATGACTGATTATTAATTGCATACAGATAATCCTCTGCATTTTCCTTAATCTGTGAAATCCAGTCAATCCGGTCTGTTGCCTTATTTGACCACATACTGGACCAGCGGAAGCCCCTGTGACTTGTCAGGTACTGCTCCGCCTTCATATGAAGTTCGTCAATCTGATTCTTCATTGCAACCGGATCTGTTCCCTTCCTTTCCAGTTCCGTCACAAGACAAAGCTGATCAAGAACAGCCTTGAAGGACTCACTGCCCTTATGATCCTGATAAGATTCTTGCATTTTCTGCTGCAGTTTTTCAAGATCTGACGGTTCGGATTCTCCCGTGCTCTGCCCATCGCCCAGTTCCTTCGTCTGAGTAATATTTTCCTCAATATCCGCAATCTCTTTCCTGAGTACTTCTTCTTTTTCCAGTTCCTGAGAAATGATGGCATCCATTTCCTGTTTGTGTTTTTCACATTCAGCTTTTTCACCAAAAAATCTGTCTTCCATCTGCACACATAGTTCACGGTCATGATACATTACTCCCCTGCTGGGATGCTCTTTCTCTCTGCTCCACTGCTCCGCCAGACTCTTGTCACTTAACTTGCCGAACATTTCCTTTTCCTTTATATCCAATGCCTCTGCCTGATATGCAAGATCCTCCCTGATCTGTGCAATATGCTGCTGAACATTTTCCAATTCTTCCTTTTTACTGTTTAAAAACTCCTGATTATCAGCTGTTTCCTGTTGATATGCATTGAACTGCTGCACTTTTTCCTGCTTTTCAAGCTGTTCATTATTCTTCATCGACATTTTATACAGGTTCTGATCATCCATCGTTTTCGTCCTTTCTGCTCTGACCGTGCATCTTCTTCATCATATTCTCCGTAATATTTTCTGCTTCAGATCATCTTACGATACCACTGGACAATCCTGTCTTGTATCGGAGTTCCGATTATTTTCAGATAAGCTTCATAAACTGTTCTGCCATCCATCCGCAGATTCACTTTCGTATCCTCCGGATATTCCTCTTTTGCCGTCTTTGCAAAGCCTACGAGCATACCAGGAAGCATATATGGATCTCCGTTTCCTTTCTGCCAATAATTGGATACATTAACCAGCTGCTTTTCTGCCTCATCTGAAAATAACATACAGGAAGTGATTTCTCTGTTTTCTACATAAAATACACTCAGCTCCCGGTTAAAGATGACATTTTCAATACCTCTCCCATCGTCGGCCAAGCGATTGTTGAACAGATTCATCTGCTGCTGTGTAAGCTCATGGTAATTTCTGGCCTCCGGAATATTCTTTTCAAAAAGAGGCGAAAGCGCCGCACTCTCCAGTATCATCCCCATTGTATAGCTGACCCGGTGAATTGCATCCGTCAACACATCAAACCCTTGTGAAGTCAGAAATGCATAATCAAAAGCAATCTCCTTCAACGTTCCGTATCTACCGCAGATCAGCTGTGAAATTCCTTCTTTTTTCAGTACATCAGTAACAAAATTCAGGAGATCCGTCCCGATACCTGTCTGACGGAATTCCTCCACAACCGTGATCTGCAGAATTTCTCCCTGTACCTGTGAAGTAACTGTAAAAGCTGCTGCACCGACAATCCTGCCATGATCATCTTCTGCCAGTGCCATAAATCCCTTTTCTTTTTCCAGCTTTTCGCTGATTTTCTCCGAAAAAAGTTCTGAAAGTTCCTCGTCTTTCTTCCAGTCTACAAGCAAGAGCCTCATTCTGTCCTCCATTTCAGTCCTGTCAATTTGCTTCAGTTTCAAATGGTATATTGTATTTCTTCCTGCTGTCGGCAGAAGTGCCTCAACCAGGCGTTCAGAGATATCCCGATTATCGTCATGCGAATTCATTTTTTCCAGATAGTACTTTTTGAGCAGATCGTTCCCCGAAATGTTTATTCATCTGAATTAATAGTATCACCTTCAGTTTTTTCTGCACTATACTCCTGTATTTTTTACAAGATTACTTTACCGATTCAGTTCTTGATTCATAAAAAAACGCAGAAAAGCAAATTTCACTTTTCTGCGACTTTTCTTTATTCTATCAGCTTCCAGGCCTTTGTTTCTCAGCGGACCGCCTTGAAGGCTTCATCCAGATCCTGAATAATATCGTCAATATGTTCAGTTCCGATGGACAAACGAATGGAATTCTGATAAATTCCCACTTTATTCAGCTCCTCTTCACTCAGTTCCGCATGTGTCGTGGAAGCCGGATGAATGGCGAGTGACTTCACGTCTGCCACATTGGCAAGAAGTGAAAAAAGCTCCAGCTGATCGATAAAGTCTTTTGCCTTACGGGCATCGCCTTTGATCTCAAATGTAAAGATTGAGCCGCCGCCATTAGGGAAGTACTTCTGATAGAGCCTTTGCTGTTCCGGATCAGTGGATACGGACGGATGATGTACCTTCTCCACCTGTGGATGCTTCTCAAGGAACTGTACGACCTTCAGTGCGTTCTCTACCTGCCTCTCCACCCGGAGGGACAGCGTTTCAAGCCCCTGCAGGAAAATCCATGCATGAAACGGACTTAATGTAGCGCCGGTATCCCGAAGAAGAATTGCACGGATTCTGGTAATATAAGCTGCAGGACCCGCTGCCTGTACAAAGCTGATTCCGTGATAGCTGGCATTGGGCTTTGTCAGCTGCGGGAATTTGTCTGACTTCGACCAGTCAAATTTACCTGAATCGACAATGACACCGCCAATAGTGGTTCCATGTCCGCCGATGAACTTGGTGGCTGAATGAACGACCACATCCGCGCCATATTCAATCGGGCGGATCAGATAAGGAGTTCCGAAGGTGTTGTCGATAATGAGCGGCAGTCCGTGCGCATGAGCAATTTTTGCGATGGCTTCAATATCAACAACATCCGAATTCGGATTGCCAAGCGTCTCAATGAAGACCGCCCTGGTATTTTCCTGAATTGCAGCTTCAAACTTCTGCGGCTTTAATGCATCCACAAATGTTGTGGTAACACCGTAATCGACCAGCGTATGGGCCAGCAGATTGTAGGTTCCGCCGTAGATGTTCTCCGCAGCTACGATGTGGTCTCCTGCTTTTGCTATATTTTCAATAGCATAGGTTACTGCGGCAGCTCCGGAACCAACTGCAAGTGCGGAGACGCCACCTTCAAGCGCTGCAATTCTCTTTTCGAAAATATCTTCTGTCGGATTGGTAAGTCTTCCATAAATATTACCTGCATCCTTTAATGCAAATCTTGCTTCAGCATGATCCGAATTATGAAATACATAGGAAGATGTCTGGTAGATCGGAACTGCTCTGGAATCCGTCACAGGATCCGGCTGTTCCTGTCCGACATGCACCTGTAATGTTTCAAAATGTAATTTTCTCTCTTCAATTTTAAGTTTTCCCATTGTTTGATTCTCCTTTATCTGTCATTATTTATCAGTATTTCTGATAGCATATGCCGAGTACATTTTCTCTTTTACTGTACGCATTTTCTCCATTTTGACTGACACATTCGAAAGCCTTTCATCAGATTCCCATTTGCAATATTCATTGGTTTCATACGCTTTCTCCTTTTGATTATTTTTCCTACCTGTTTTGTAGGATAAGTGAATCTTACCATCTGTACCGTAGATTGTAAAATTCGAAAATCTTTGTGCCGGTTATCAGCTTTTCTTATATCAAAAAGACACCGTACCTCTTTTTCAGAAGTACGATGTCTTTTGATATCTTTTACTGTGCCTTTTTCCCTGCCTGCGTCAGTTTCTGCAGATGATTTTTGTTCTGGAAGGATCTACCTTATCTTTTTCCAGAATCAGCTCATCAATATGTTCTGCGCGGATAATACCACTTGTCGGATTCATGACGCTGTCAATTTTGCTCGTGATCTCTGCATCCACCGTTGAATATTCAAATGCAAGCGTGGTATTGATCAGTTTGCAGTCCCTCATTACCAGATTATCAATATAGCACATTCCCTGAAGACTCTCGATCGTACAGCCGATCAGTGTCAGATTTCTGGCATTCCACCCCAGGTATTCGCCTGAAATAAAAGAGTCATAAACTGTCATGTTCTCACTGTTCCAGAAAGAATCTTTCGAAAGCATCTTAGCATGATGAATTTCGACATTCTCTGCACCGTCAAAACTGTAATTACCATCCAGTTCAAAGCCGTCAATATAAACATTTCTGTTGTTCATGGCAAAATAATCACCCTTTGCCGTAACATTTTCCATCCGGACCTGGTTACAGTTCCAGAGCGTTTCCGCCGCATCCGTAAATGTCACATTCTTCAGCGTCACATCATTACATCTGCGAAAATTCTTGGGTGCCTGAATCAGTGCATTCTCTACGGAGATATGGTCTGTATACCATACCCCGGCTCTTGCCATATCAAACCAGGTGGTATCCTTTGTCTGAATATTTTTGCTGTACCAGAGCGGATACTTCCACTTGAACATACTGCCGTTTATTTCAATATCCCGGCTTTCCTTAAGCGGCGATTCACCATCTGCAAAAATTGTATCATTGATCTGAAGGTCATGTGCCTGAAAAAGTGCGCGTTCTCCTGTCAGAAATTCCTGATTGATTATTTTCTTTTCCTTACTCAAAGTATCATCCTTCCCGCAATGAACCAACATTTCCATTGCAACCTCAATTCTCTTTCCTGTTCATAAAAGGATGATAGCACTTAGAGTTTGCTTCAGGTCAATAATCAGAGAATCGATTTTATAAAAATGTAATATTATTTCCTGATTCAACGTTTAAATTCATGTCTGCGGATTTCTTAATGCAGACGATTCCAGTCCCTTCTTCAGCCTGCGAAGTCCGTCTTCCACGCGGCTTCTCTGCGCAGCGATATTCATACGCAGAAATCCTTCTCCGCTCTCTCCATATTCTCTCCCGGACGCCAGCCACAGTCCTGTTTCGTTTCTGATGGTCTTCGCCAGCACATCAGAATCTCTGCAGATATTGCGACAGTCCAACCACAGAAGGTAAGTGGCCTGTGACGGAACCAGATGAATCTGCGGCAGTTCCTTTGTGACATAGCTTCTTACCAGCATTTTATTTTCATAAATATAGTTTCTGAGCGCATCCAGCCATTCGCCGCCTTCTGTAAACGCAGCAACCGTTACCGGCACTGCAAAAGAATTCGGTTCTGCAACTTCATCAGTGTTGAGACCCCGCTCTGCTCTTTTACGGATAAATTCATTCGGCGCCATGATCGCCGCAGTCTGAAGCCCGGCCATATTAAACGCCTTTGTCGGTGCCATGCAGGTAATACTGTTCTGCGCGCAATGCTCAGAAACAGAAGCAAACGGAATATAATCCTCCCCGGGATCTGTCAGATCACAGTGTATTTCATCTGAAAGGATCAATACATGATGTCGCCAGCACAGCTCTCCGATCTCTTCAAGCGTATGTCTATCCCAGATTTTCCCTATCGGGTTGTGAGGATTGCAGAGAATCATCATTGAAGTCTGTGTATCCGACAGCTTCCGCTCCAGATCCTCGTAGTCAATATGATATTCTCCCTCTGCATAAACCAGAGGGCTTTCCAGAATATGTCTTCCGTTATTGACAATCGAATTGAAAAATATATTGTAGCAGGGCGTCTGCACCAGCACATTTTCTCCGATTGTCGTCATCTTACGGACAATGCTGGAAATTGCCGGAACAACACCGGTACAGAACACCAGCCATTCCGATTGCATTTCAAAGTGATGCCTTTCTCTCCACCAGCTGCAATATGCCTCATTCCACTGCGGCGGTACAATATTGTATCCGAAGATCTGATGCGCCGCCCGATCCAGGACTGCCTGTGTAACTGCAGGCGCAGTTTCAAAGTCCATATCTGCCACCCACATCGGAAGTTCATTTTCTCTGATCTCCCATTTGAGCGATGCGGTATTCGTTCTGTCTGTCATTTTATCAAAATCAAAGTTCATCTGTCTGTTCCTTTCGTGCATAAAAATATCCTGATAACATAAAACGGTCGAAGATTCAGAATTACTTCTGAATCTTCGACCGCTGCAAATTTCTTTTTTACTTCGCGTAATCTGTTGCTCTGCTTTCACGGATGACATTTACCTTGATCTGTCCCGGATATTCCATCTCGGCTTCAATCTTCTTGGAAATATCATGTGCCATGATTACCATATCAGCATCGCTGACCTGGTCAGGAACTACCATTACTCTGACTTCACGACCTGCCTGTATTGCAAAGGAATGATCTACTCCCTTAAAGCTGTTCGTAATATCTTCTAACTGTTTCAGTCTTGTGGTGTATGTTTCGAGTGTCTCTCTTCTTGCTCCCGGTCTTGCTGCAGAAATTGTATCAGCAGCCTGTACCAGTACTGCAATCAGGGATGTCGGTTCCACATCACCATGATGTGATTCAACTGCATTGATAATAACAGCGGATTCCTTATACTTCTTACAGATATCAACACCTAACTGGATATGAGAACCTTCCATCTCATGATCCACGGATTTACCAATATCATGTAACAAGCCTGCGCGTTTAGCTACGCGTACATCCAGTCCAAGTTCAGATGCCATCAGGCCACACAGCTGAGCAACTTCTACGGAATGCTTTAATGCATTCTGCCCATAACTGGTTCTGAATTTCATCTTACCAAGGAGTTTGATGATTTCCGGATGAAGACCATGAACCCCTGCTTCAAGAGCAGCGTTTTCGCCTTCTTCCTTAATCTTGGCTGCAACCTCTTTCTGAGCCTTTTCAACCATTTCTTCAATTCTGGCCGGATGGATACGTCCATCTACAATCAGCTTTTCAAGTGCGATACGTGCAACTTCTCGTCTGATCGGATCAAATCCTGAAATAACAACTGCTTCAGGTGTATCATCAATAATCAGATCAACTCCGGTCATCGTTTCAAGAGTTCTGATATTTCTGCCCTCTCTGCCGATAATCCTGCCCTTCATTTCATCATTAGGCAGCTGTACCACGGATATTGTTGTTTCGGATACATGGTCTGCAGAACATCTCTGAATTGCATTTACCACAATTTCCTTTGCTCTCTTATCCGCTTCTTCCTTTGCCTCGGACTCCATGTTCTTGATCATCAGAGCCGATTCGTGTTTCACATCATCTTCAACAATTTTTAAAAGATATTCCTTTGCCTGTTCGGAGGTTAAGCCTGAGATCTTTTCCAGTTCCTGTAACCTCTGTTCATTTAGTTTCGCAACATCAGCACTTTTTTTCGTAAGCGCCTCTTCGCGTGCGTTTAACCCAGCTTCTCTTTTCTCAATCGCATCAGATCTTTTCTCGACATTTTCCTCTTTCTGCTGAACCCTTCGCTCAGAGCGCTGAACTTCTGCCCTTCGCTCACGTACTTCCTTGTCAAGGTCGTTTCTTGTTCTTAATGATTCTTCCTTTACTTCCAGAAGCTTTTCACGCTTGGTGTCTTCCGCAGACTTGAGTGCTTCATCGATAATCTTTCTTGCCCTTTCTTCTGCACTACCGATCTTCTGATCTGCAACCTTCTTATGATACGTATTTGTTGCAATCACCGATACCAGAACAGAAATGACAAGAGTTGCTACTACTGCAATCACAGTAATCAACATTACAGGAGCACCTCCTTATTCAGTTTTCATTGTACAATATTTTGTATAGAAGGTCGTTTTTTGCCCTTCTCTTATACAATTTTACAACAATTCAATATTACGCTCAATCAGGTGTTATGTCAAGAGAAAGCGCCCTGTGTATGACATCCTGTGAGAAGCCTCTGCGATATAGAAATGCCATCAGTTTCTGTTTTTCCTTAAGCTCACAGTTCTCCGGATCATAATGCTTCTTTCTCAGCAGTTCCTGCACCTGTTTCACTTCAATCTGCGGATCTGCCTCTTCATAACGCTCCGTAAGAATTTCCTGTATCAGCTCACGTGATATTCCCTTTTTCATCAGATCCGTTTCAATCCGGTTTCTGCTGCGAAGATCCATATAATACTGCACATAATCTGTAGCATAACGCCTGTCATCAATATAATGAAATGACTTTACATATTCAACAGCTTCATCAATACAGCTTTCCGGATAACAGCCGTCATTTAATTTTTCTCTTAATTTTCGTTCAGTATAATCCTGTTTCTGCAACAGGTGCATCGCTCTGAGTTTTGCTCTTTTAGGAAGCACTTCATGCATGATCTCCCCATACACATCCTCAGAAAGTTCTGTTCCCTGTTCAATATGATAATCCCGCAGTTCTCCCCTGTATAACAGAAATGCATATTCTCCGTCCAGATATACTCTGCTTCTTTTCTTGTCAAAAGGAACGATTTCCGATACCGTCATTTTTGCCGACCTCCGTATATAAAAAAACCGGACTGCCACAGATCTGCACCTGCAGGCCCATAGCACATCCGGTCTCATTGAAATGAACTGCAATGACAGTTTATTTCAGCAGAGGTATCATTGTACCTCTGTTTAATTATTTCGTCTTTCTGTCTGTTTTGGTATCTGTCTCTGTATCTGCTGACTTGGATTCAGCCTTTGCATCAGCCCTGGCTGTCGCCGCTGCCTGCTTCTTAGCTTCTGCCGCCCTTTGAATCGTATAGGGATCTGCCGGAAGTCCATAATGCTCACGAACCTTTTCATCAACTTCTGCCAGAATACCCGGATTGCTTTCCAGATACTGTTTGGCATTCTCACGACCCTGACCTATCTTCTCGCCTTCATACTGATACCATGCGCCACTCTTATTGATGATATCGCAGTTCGCAGCCAGATCCAGTACATCCCCTGTATAGGAGATTCCCTTGCCAAACATAATATCAAACTCTGCTTCCTTAAACGGCGGTGCAATCTTATTCTTGACCACCTTCACTCTTGTTCTGTTACCGATTGTCTCACCGCTCTGCTTGATCTGCTCAATTCTGCGTACATCAAGACGTACGGAAGAATAGAACTTCAGTGCCCGTCCACCAGTTGTTGTTTCCGGATTACCGAACAGAATGCCGACTTTTTCACGTAACTGATTGATAAACACAACTGTGCAGTTGGATTTACTGATAACTGCTGTCAGTTTACGAAGTGCCTGTGACATCAGTCTTGCCTGAAGTCCGACATGTGAATCTCCCATTTCTCCATCAATTTCAGCCTTGGGTACCAGCGCTGCAACGGAATCGACTACTACAATATCAATTGCGCCGGAACGAACCATGGTCTCAGTAATCTCAAGTGCCTGCTCACCGCTGTCCGGCTGCGAAATATACAGATTATCAATATCAACACCAATATTCTTGGCATAAACAGGATCCAGTGCATGTTCTGCATCAATAAATCCGGCAATGCCGCCTCTTTTCTGAACTTCTGCTATCATATGAAGTGTTACTGTTGTCTTACCACTGGACTCAGGTCCGTAAATCTCTACAATACGTCCCTTCGGAATACCGCCAAGTCCAAGTGCAATGTCCAGACTTAAGGATCCGGTCGGAATAGTTTCAACATTCATTGAATTGGAAGGATCACCCAGCTTCATGACTGCTCCCTTACCAAACTGTTTTTCGATCTGCCCAAGAGCAGCATCCAATGCCTTCTGTTTTTCTTCTCGTTCCATTGTTTTCTCCTTCCGGTAGAACATTTGTTCTTATTCATAGTAAAACAAATGATACCGTTTGTCAATTAAGTATTTTGGTTTTTCGCTCTGAAATATTTGGCAGATTCGCCTGATTGCAAAGCAGAATGCACAGAAATCGTGCGCTTTGATAATATAGCATGAAGCCATGGCAAAAGCAAGCCTGAAATTTCTGTCCTGCCTGTGCCATGGAAAATGATGTTTAAACCGAAAATGCAAACAAAGAAAGCTTTGACAGAATAACCTCTCTTACCACCATACCCTGTTTTTGCTTTTCTTCCGGTGGAATTGCCGCCAGTTGCTCCAGCGTATATACCTTTTCCGTATACGTCGGATTTTTCTGACGGATAATTGTCTTTTTGTACTGTGATACCCGTACCCTTGTTTTGAGCTGTCTGTATGCACGGTATTCGGCATCTGAACGCTTCATATAATAAAAATGACTCTCCAGTGTCGTTTCCGGATCAAGTTCCTTTATAAGATATCGCTCTATGATTGTTCTGAATTTGAATGGCACCAGCTCGTTTTCCATCAGCTCATGATAGGAATAACGCGCGCCCAGATAGATTTTCTCAATATCCTGCATAAAATATTTAAAGTCTTCTTCATGATTTACAAGCATATCGTCACCTCTTAAGGTATTGTCCCCGATTGCAGCTCATTTGTCCAGTAAATTAAATACAGGTGCAATTAAAAAAAATCCGAAATGCATTCTGCTGCCATACATTCCGGATCTTTTTCATGTTTTATGCTTCAAAGCTTTCAATTCTGCAGACAGAGGATGCAATGAGCTGCATTTTGCCTTCCATGGTTACATTTCCGTAGCCTGCCGGCAGAATAAAGAAATCCCCCTTACGGACCATGTGTCCGTCTACCAGACCATCTCCCTCTGTCACCGTCATCAGGATAAACGGCGCACTTTGCACGAAACGGATACTTCCGTTCACATTCATGCGATATACACTGTAATAACGGCATTCATGCAGTTTTTTTACACTGTCCGTAATCTTCTCCGGAACAGAGTGTGTCTCTTCGAGTGTCACATCATCATGCAGTACAGAGTCCTCTGCGGAAGGTGCCGGAACTGTAATAACATCCTTGCTCTGCTGTATATGGAGCTGTCTCGGCTTACCATTCTGCAGGCGGTCATAATCATAGAGTCTGTAGGTAATGTCGCTGCTCTGCTGTGTTTCAAGAAGCACGATACCGCCCTTGATCGCATGTACGGTACCGGGATCAATCTGCACGAAATCACCTTTTTTCACCGGAATTTCACGGATCAGCTCTTTCCATCTGCCCTGATCAATCATCTCGCAGAGCTGCTGCCTGGTACGTGCATTATGTCCCACAACAAGAGATGCGCCCTCCTTGCAGTCCAGAACATACCAACATTCCATCTTGCCGAGAGATCCGTTCTCATGCGATGCCGCATAGACATCATCCGGATGTACCTGGATACTCAGATCCGCCTGGGCATCAATGATCTTGATCAGGAGCGGGAAACGATCACCTGTATGGCCTCCGAACAGTTCCGGATTTTTCTCCCATACTTCCGAGAGATGCATTCCCTGATACTCACCGCTCTTTACTGTCGCATCTCCGCTTGGATGTGCTGCGATTCCCCAGCATTCACCGATATCGGAACCATCAATGTCATACCCGAACTGTGTGCGGAGCTTTTCTCCACCCCAGATATTATGTGTGAACACAGGCTGTAAAAAAAGTACCTGTCTGGCTTTTGTATTAACACTTAATTTTTTTCCGTCTGTCAAGATAACCTCCCTGTACCAGAACGCAGAATCCTTCACTGTACGTTTCTGGGTCACAAAATCATTATACACGATCCCAAATCGTTTGGAATAGCCAAGATTCCATTCAAAATTGTCCAGGAAACTCCAGAGGAAATAACCGCGAATATCTGCGCCCTCGTCCGCTGCCTTCTGAAGTGCACTCAGATAACGATCCAGGAAGTCGATCCGTTCCGGATCATGTACCTTTCCATCCAGTGAAACCGTATCATGGCATGCCATTCCGTTCTCCGTAATATAAATCGGCAGCGGATACCGCTCCTGCAGGAATTTCACGCCCCAGTACAGGCACTCCGGCGTAACCGGCCAGCCGGCATCCGTATGCGGATTACCCGGTGTGCGGTTCACATACTCCGGCTTTCCGTCCTTTCCCTCGCGGATCTGATAACCGTTATAGATATTCTGCCCGATGAAGTCAATCGGCTGATGAATCAGCGTCATTTCCTCCTCTGTAAAGCGGGGCAGGTATCCGGCAAACTTCTTAAGTCCCTCTTCCGGATAGTGCCCGAGCACAACAGGATCAGAAAACCAGCTGACATTCCACGCCCAGTTCTCCATCGGCTGATCAAAGCCAAAATATATTTTTTTCGCTGCTGCAATATCTTCTGTTCTGTCCGATGCCGGATATGCAACGCCGCAGGTCGGACTGTAACCGATTCTGACCGGCCGGCCTGCATATTTACGGAGCATCTGTACTGCACGTCCGTGTCCCATCATCAAATGGTGCGCCGCCAGAAAGGTCTCTCTGTAACTCATTTTCAGCCCCGGTGCATGAACCCCGTTCAGATAGCCAAGGCTTACGGAACACTGCGGCTCATTGAGTGTGATAAAGTCTTCACACAGATCTGAGAAATTCTCAGCCGCAACTTTTGCATATTCACCAAACCACTCCGGGCTCTCCGGATTCACCCAGCCGCCTTTTTCCGACAGTTCCTGTGGAAGTTCCCAGTGATACAGCGTGATATAAGGCTTTATTCCGTTCCTGTGCAATTCTTTCAGCATATCCCGATAAAGTGTGATTGCCTTCTGATTTATTTCTCCCGTTCCATGCGGCAGAATTCTGCTCCAGCTGATGGAAAAGCGATATGCACGGATGCCCAGAAGCGCCATCAGTCTGAAGTCCTCCGGATATCTGTGTATCTCATCACAGGCAACATCGGCATTCTGGTGCTCATAAATTTTTCCTTCATCCGCATAAACGTCCCACATGCAGGTACCTGCACCGTCGTCAGCATCATGTCCTTCTGCTTGATAGGCACTGCAGGCTACACCCCATACAAAATCATCTCTGAACATCGTTTTTCCTCTTTATTCTTAATTTCATCTTGCTGCTATAACCGATACCAGGCAGAACGGCTTCTGATCGTTCTCATGCGTCTTTCGGATTCTGATCAGCACCGTGTGTTTTCCTTCCGGTCCGTGTTCCATAATGGTATCCAGCTGAAGCTTCTCTCCCCATGTCTCATCAAAGTTCGCATCCAGAAGATACGGATGTGCTTCGTCTCCGTCCAGAATCAGTTCTGCAACAGGAGCCGGAAGCGCAATGGTCTTCCTGTACTGTACAGCAATGGAGGATGCTTCCACTTCGAAATAAATGCTGTCTCCCTGATGAGAAGAAAGCCACCCGTTCTTAAAACAGTCCGTAATTCCGTTCTGCGGCTCCGGATCTGCAACAAATCCGGTCAGAATCGGCTGTGCATTCCGGTTTGAAAGTCTCTGGCAGTGCTCATAACCGTTTGCCGTAAGCGGCTGCGGATACGGCTTCTCTGCAGGTTCCTGACTGTCCAGATCATTAAGGATCTGTTCAAGGCCGCAGGTAATGACGGATGCGACCAGTTCGTGTCCGTCATCATTCGGATGAAGGTCGTCCGGTGTGATCTCCCGGTTCGGAATCCTGCCGGATACCACTTCCGGATAGATCGTACTCTGCATACTGACGGAAGGAAGATCATAGTGCCTTCCGACTCTGCTGTGCATCACCTGTGCACTTGAACCGCTGTGGTAAAAGACATTGTGTACCAGCATCATGGCAGGATGATCCTTACTGCTATAGATTCTGCGCACCAGTCCCTCATAGGTCTCCATGAAATGTTCTGTGGGATCATCATTGACAGAGAACTCGACAATGACGAAATCAGGATGGTATGCCAGAAGATCTGTATCCACCCTTGCACAGCCAAACTGTGAATCCGTTGCGCCGATACCGGCATTCAGATAGGTAAAATGTGCCTTCGGGAAGGTCTTCTGCCACCATTCATACACATGATACGCGTAGCACAGCTCAGGCTTTGTGGAAAGAGATCCCTGGGTAATGGAGCCGCCAAGGAAACCGATTGTCAGTTCTTCTCCGTTTAATGCTCTTCTCATCACCTGTCTGATTCTGCTTCTGTTACCGCGGTTTGAAACCGCATTTTCATAACTGATTTTATATTTCATTTTATGCTTTAACCTCGAAAGGCAGGCTGCTCCCTGTGATATGACCTATCACTGCCGCCTGCCTCTGCTATTTATTTTTATTTATGATCAGCGGATACCGATTTCTGTATCTGTATCTCTTACTACGCTGTGTTCCTTGATATAGTCCACGATCTGATCCAGTGTGGTAAATGCCAGTCCGACATAGCTGTCTGCAGCGCCGTAATACAGTGCAATTCTGCCGGTTGCAGAATCATGAATTGTTGCACACGGGAAGCATACATTCGGCACAAAGCCTTTTTCCTCATACCATTCTTCCGGTGTGAGCAGGAAGGTTTCGCAGCGGTATTTCACAACACTCGGATGATCAATGTCAAGAATTGCTCCGCCGATGGAATATACGAATCCGTTACAGGTACTGCTGACACCGTGGTAGAACAGGAGCCATCCTTCTGATGTCTCAATCGGAGCTGCACCGCCGCCGATCTTTACGGATTCCCACCACTCACTGCTGTTACTCATCAGATGTCTGTGTCTGCCCCAGTATACGAGATCCGGGCTCTCTGACAGGAAGATATCACCAAACGGTGTATGACCGCTGTCTGAAGGTCTCGACAACATGACATAATTACCGCCGATCTTTCTCGGGAAGAGAACGGCATTTCTGTTATACGGGATAAAAGGATTCTCCAGTCTGACGAACTTTTTGAAATCCTTTGTCTTTGCAAGTCCGATGGATGCGCCATAGAAATCCTGACACCAGATGATATAATAGGTGTCCTCCACCTTTACCAGGCGGGGATCATACGCATATCTGGGCATGAACGGCTTACCGTTTTCATCTTCAAATGCAATCTTTTCATGTTCAATATTCCAGTGGATGGCATCTTCACTTCTGCCAAGGTAGATGTACGGTATACCATTTGTCTGCTCACCGCGGAATACACCGATAAACTTCCCTTCATACGGCATTACGGCACTGTTGAAGATTCTGGCAACACCGGGAATCGGATTTCTTCCTACAATCGGATTCTCTGAATATCTCCAGATCGGAGCACCTGAAAACTCCTTCTGAGGCTCCTGCCACGGCATGTTTTTTACTTCAGGACTGATCATTTTATACTTACTCATATAGGTTTCCCTCTCAGTTTTTTATGCAGGTCTGCATGAATTTTTATCTGGCATTTGCAAGGAGTTCCAGATTGCGGTCAATCAGCTGACATCTCTGTGCAACACATTCTACGGAACGTCCCGGATCCTTCGGCGTATTAAAGATAAAGTCTGTCAGTTTGTCGACAGTTGTGGTTGCCACATGAAGGCGGGTATCGGAGGAAGCATAGTAAATGAAGACTTCCTTCTTCTCATTTACAATCGCACCGTTGGTAAATACAACGTTGCTGACATCACCGACACGCTCTGCGCCTCTTGGACCGATAAACATTCCGGAAGGTTCAGCGATAACCTTCGTAGGATCTTTAAGATCAGTTGCAAAACAGTACAATACATAGCGAAGTCCAGCTGCGGTATTCCGTACCCCGTGTGCAATATGGAGCCAGCCTCTGTCCGTCTTGATCGGAACTGCGCCTGCGCCGTTCTTGGCTTCCGTAATCTGATGATATTTGCGAAGGCTTGTCATCTTCTCTTCATCAATCACTGCGTGCTCGATATCATCACACAGTCCGAAGCCGATTCCGCTGCCGGATCCGGTCTCGATAAAGTCATCCATCGGTCTGGTATAAAAAGCATATTTTCCGTTTACAAATTCCGGATGAAGTACCACGTTACGCTGCTGCGGGGAACGGAGTGTCTTAAGGTTATCCAGTCTCTCCCAGTGCTTTAAATCCTTTGTGCGGACAATGCCGGCTGCTGCAACTGCTGCAGAGAGATCCGGATTCGATCTGTCCTTGCTCTCAGAACAGAACACGCCATAGATATAGCCGTCTTCATGTTTGGTCAGACGCATATCATATACGTTGGTTTCTTCCGGGCAGGTATCGTCCAGAAGGATCGGCTTATCCCAGAAACGGAAGCCGTCTACACCGTTATCGCTCTCTGCCACGCCGAAGAAGGACTTACGGTCGTTGCCTTCGATTCTGGCCACCAGATAGTATTTTCCGTTTAATTCAATTGCCCCTGAATTGAATACACAGTTCACGCCAAGGCGTTCCATGAAATAGGGATTGGTCTCCTGATTCAGGTCAAAACGCCAGGTCAGCGGAATATGTTCTCTTGTCAGTACCGGATATTCATACCGGTCATAAACGCCATTATAAAAATCTGTCTTGTGATTTACTCTGCTTAAAAATGCTTCCTGCTCTCTGAGCATTTCATAATATTTCGGATGAATCTGACTCATCATAAGCCTCCTCTTCTGATCAGTTCCATGCACATTCTGCCATTATGATACGGACACTTCCATGGTTCTACGATCGGGCGCCCTTCAATCGGCGTTCCATCCGGGTTGACTTCCCAGAACCATTCGGAGCCTGTACGGTGATCCATTACATGTTCCCTGATAAATTCCCATTCGGACAGGGCAGCGTCTCTGAACTGTGTCAGTTCCGGATGCTTCTGCCATACGTTATAGAATCCGATTACGGTCTCTGCCTGTACCCACCATACACGGTTCTGATTGACTTTGCCCCGGTCATTTTCATTGGCAAGTGAATGTCCGTCGAATGCGGTCTTATAGACCTCCTGCGCCAGGTTCATCGTAATCGGCGCCATCTTCTGTCTGTACTTCTCTTCTCCAAGCACATCCACCCCGCGGTCGATCAGCCAGCTGGTCTCAATATCATGTCCATAGGAATGAAGATCCAGAATGGATCTGTAATTCCGGTCAAAAAATACTTCCTGTCTGTGCAACTGCGGATTATAGATCTTATCTGCAAAGGTATCCAGAATCCATTCCAGCTTTTTGCCGACTTCCGGATCATGGGATACGCGGTACAGTTCCGTATATGCTTCAAAAACATGCAGCAGCGTGTTCATGGTCTTATCCGCCATGACACCATTCTCTGAAAGTTTCTCATTGGACTCCGGTTTAAAGTCCACGGTAAAGGCTTCCAGATATCCGATTTCATCTCTGCACCTGTCTTCGATCAGGTGAAAAATATCAAATGCCAGATCCAGTGCTTCCTGATCGCCTGATGCTTCGTAATAGGAAGACAACGCATAAATACAGAAAGCCTGGTTATAGGTATGTTTTGTTTTATCTGAGGGAGTTCCGTCATAATTCAGTGACCAGAAAATGCCACCGCTTTGATGGTCAATACAACGGTCTTTTAAGAATGTATACGCATGCTCCGCCTCTGATAAGAGTACGGGATCCTTTAAAAGCGTATATGCATTTGCAAAAAACCAGGTAATTCTGCTGTTCAGGATACATCCTTTCTCTGCCTTGCGGTCAAGCGCAAGATCATAGGAAAGGGAACCATAATATCCGCCGAATTCATCGTCCCGAAGTCTTCTCCAGAACGGAATCAGCGTTCCGGTCAGGTGATCTTTCATCTCCTGACACATCTGCTCTTTATTCATTGCCGCCTCCTTTTTTAACAAAGCCCGCTTCGCGGGTTCTGTAATTCAGACTGCTTCGCACCCATACAGAGGTTGCGAAGTACCCCCATACAGAGGCTGCTTTGCAGCCTCTTATCGAATGCATATGGAACATATGCATTCGATTAACCTTTCACCGCTCCCTGTGTCATGCCGCTGTAAATCTGCTTCTGGCACAGAAGAAATACGATCAGGGCAGGAAGGAAAGAAATAATTACACCGGCACAGATCAGATTGTACTGACTTCCCATCGGGCCTACGAATGTATAAAGAGAGGTTGCAATTGTATGCAGGTTTTTATCCTGAAGATACAGGTTGGCACAGTAGTATTCGTTGTAGACGCCAACGCCCTTTAAAATACATGCCGTAACCACTGCCGGCTTTAACAGCGGCAGCAGAATTTTCCAGTAAATCTGCCAGTAGTTTGCACCATCTATGATAGCAGATTCATCGAGCGATGTGGAGATATTTTCCATAAACTGAATGAAAATATAAATCGAAATAACGTCAGTTCCGCAGCTCATAATGATATATCCGTACAGATGATTTACAAAATGGAAAGAAGACATGATCTTGTAAACAGTTACCTGCATGGCAACGCTGGGGAGAAGAGATGCCAGAAGGTACATATTACGGATGATCTGATTGCCTGGGAACTTGAATCTGGTCAGTACATATGCCAGCTGCGTACCGACAATAACAGATACAACCAACACGCAGATCATGACGATAAAGGAATTCAGAAATGCGCGTCCCATATTGGCTGTTGTAAATGCTTTTGCAAAATTACTGAAATTCAGCCAGTTCTGCGGAAGCGCCATAACGCTTGTGCTCTTATACTCATCTGCATTTTTAAATGCAGTAACCACGCATGAAAATACCGGAACTATTGCCCAGAACCCAAAGAACAGAAGGGATGCATATTCAATCACAATCCATGCGATTCCGCCAGGTGTATATTTTTTATGAGGTTTTTTGATTTTTGTCTGGTCCATTGTACTCATCAGGCCTGTACTCCTTTCTGCTTCTGTGCTTTTGCTGCTGCTTTTTCTGCCTTCAGCCTTGCCTTTTTAGCTTTATAGGACTCATCCTCTGACTCAGCATCACGGAAGACATATTTAAAGAAAAGCTTCTGCAGAAGTGTACATGCGAAAATAATTACCAGCAGAACAACCGCCATTGCACAGGCAAGACCCACCTTCTGACTCGTATGCGCAATCTGGTTCATGATAACAAAATATGTTCCTGTCCCGTTTGCACCATTTGTAATAACATATGGCTGCTCAAATGCACTTAAGGAACCGGTAATGGACAGGATAATGTTAAGTGTAACAATTGTCTTGATACTCGGCAGAATGATTGCCTTGAAAATCTGCCATTTATTTGCACCGTCCAGCTCTGCTGCTTCATACAGCTCTGCATCTACAGACATGATCGCGCCGATGAACAGAACCATGTTCTGTCCGAAATAGCGCCATACGCTGGTAGCAACAAGTGACCAGTTATTGACTGCCTGGTCCTTAAGCCAGTACGGAAGGTTTTCAGGGTTAAAGCCACACCAGGCAAGAATCGTATCAAATACAAATCCTCTGGTGTAGAAAAACTTGAAAATAAAGCCGATTGCAATACCATTAATCAGGAAAGGGAAAAACATAAGTCCTTTAAAGAAATTACCGCCCTTGACCTTAAAGCTTAAGATCGTGGCCATATAAAGTGCCAGTACCAGCTGAATCAGAGCTCCAACCATGTAATAAAGTGAAAGCTTCAATGCGCCGAAGCAATCATCTCTTCTGAATACATCAATATAATTCTGCCATCCAACAAACTTTCTCTTATCAATCGGTGTCGCATACTTCATTTTATAAAAGCTGAACTTCACCATTTCACCAAACGGAAAATAAGTAAATACAATAAGCAAAGTCAGAGGAATGATCATGAAGGCAACAATAATCAGAAGCTGCTGCCCCTGTCTGCTCCTGATCCATCTTCCAAAACCTGATCTGCTGCGTTTGCCTTCCTGTTCCATCGTTCCT
This sequence comes from Butyrivibrio sp., assembly GCA_022486625.1. Taxonomy (GTDB): domain Bacteria; phylum Bacillota; class Clostridia; order Lachnospirales; family Lachnospiraceae; genus Butyrivibrio. The sequence continues at coordinate 70,742 of JAKVKH010000009.1, forward strand.
GTCATTTTCAAACCTCCAGTTCTGATTTTTTTCATAAATCAGGCCGGGGAGCACATCCCCGGCCCACCATGAAAATTACAGATTTTTATCAGTAATCAACAGAGATGCCGTTTGTCTGCTGTGCATCATCCCATGCCTTGTTCCATTCGCCCATGATATCATCAAAGGACTCATCGCCGTTTGCAGCATGCTCAATGATCTTCTGGATCTTGTCATTGCCGCCTGCGTTGATGTTCAGTTCAGACTCGGAATTCATCTCGTTGAGATAATCTTCTTCGCCTTCCTTTGCAGGTTCATCTTCAAGGAATGTTACACCGTCAAATGCAAGCTTTGTCTTTGTGTCGCCGGCTTTAACCGGAAGACCGTCTTCGTTATAGGAGAATCCGGACTCTTCTGTCATCCACTTTACGAATACCATTGCTGCAGCCTTTTCATCATCAGTTGCATTTACATTGATACCGTAAGAATAATCAGCGCCTGCAGCAGCATACTGCTTGCCGTCAACAGTGATCGGGAAAGGCATGTAAGCGATGTCGGAGCCGTTCTTGCCGGCAGCTTCCATCTGCGGATATGCCCATGAACCCAGAACCATACAACCGATCTTGCCTTCGTTGAGCATGCTCTTGGAGCCTTCCCAGTCAGTTGTGGTATAGTCATCTTCGACCAGTTTCTTGTTTACTGCATCATAGAGAATCTTGTATACAGCATATGCATGTGTATCATCCTTGTAGTTCTGGAACGGATCCTTTGTATGAACCAGTTTCTGATTCATATAAGTGTTGTCTCCTATTGCATTGCTTCCGATATAAGCGTCCCATGCGCCCATTGTCCAGCCTGCTGCATAGTTTGTGTACATCGGGATCGCATCTGTCTTGTCCTTGATGGCCTGAAGATCTGCAATGAAATCTTCCGGTGTCTTGGGAAGTGCTGTGATGCCGGCATCTGAAAATACCTTCTTGTTATAAACGATACCCTGTGTGGTCGCCGTGGACGGAACCCCATAAACCTGTCCGTCATAAGCCTGTGCATTTGCGTAATTGATCTGTGTCTTCATGGTATCAAGATCACCATAGGACATGAAATAGGAACTCAGATCTGACTTGTCAACTGCCGGAATCATCATGATGGTCTCATAGTCGCCGGACTGCAGATGTGTCAGTGCATCATCAGCATAGTTGGTATCTGTTGTAATCTTAACTGTGATGTTCGGATATTCCTTATTGAAATCAGCAAGATATGACTTCCAGTTCTTTCCGCCGTAATCATCGCTGTCCATATCTGTTCTGTGATTGAACATTGTGATGGTAGCCTTCAGATCTGTGTAATCCTGTCCCAGTTTAAGATTAGCATAGCTGAGTCCGTCAGAGCTTCCGGCAGATGCTGCTTCAGATGATGCCTCTGATGCATCTGATGATGCAGCCTGTGCTGTCGTATCAGAAGATGCCCCTGTTGAAGATCCCTCTGTAGATGATGCGGATGAACCGCATGCGGTTACGCCGACTGTCATCATTGCAGATAAGACAATCGCAAGTACTCTTTTCTTTTTCATTGTTACCCTCCTGTAATTTACTAATTTACTTAGTATTTACTCACGTATGAGTTAATTTAAGTATATTTATTTTAGCTTAACAGTCAATAATATTTAGCTATTTAGTCTCTGTTTAATGGCATTTTGGTCTATTTTTACAGAATTTCAGTCCCGTTTTTGTCAATTAATCACTTTAAAAAAACAGGTAAACCAGTTTCTCACTGTTTTGCCTGTTTTCTGCCTGTCGGTTTGTTTTTTAAGTAAGGTAATATTTTTTCATTATTAAATTCACATTTTACTACATAAAATTTAATAATTAATCTGTATTTTTACTCTCTGCGTGTTTCTCAAGTACCGATCTTAGCGTAATGCACAGGATCAGATGATAAACTGCGCATCCAATAAGTGCCATACAGATTCCACTGACCGGTATCAAAAGAGATGTAAATACTGCAAAGGCTATGGTCACAAGAAGCACAACACCTGACTGTTTCCAGTGATACAGGCTCAGCCACACTGCACTTTTTAATGCAGCAGATCCCTTCATGTCAAACAAGGATAATATGGCAAAGCCATAGCTTCCCGCAAGGACTGCCACTATACCACAGATAAGTGCTGCAAACCGAAAGTATCCTGCTGCCTGTTCCGGCATCTGTGCGGCAAAGCTCAGAAGATAATAAGCGTAAAACAGTAAAGCGCCAGAAACAGCTCCAACGGGCAGGCTTTTCACAAGCTCTGCACGCAGCTCTGTAAAATAATCCGACAGACCATAACCGTAGCCTTTTCGTATCATTTTAAACAGTACATGGTCAAGTGCGCAAACTGCTGCGGGAATCGTGATGACAGGAAGACAGCTCAGCACGAAGACCAGATTTAAAATGATCAGTCTGCCGGTTTCATTCACCAGCAGATACAGCAATTTACGGATTCCCTTTTCCGGGACTGCTCTTTCCTTCGTTTCATGCAGATCATACTGCCTGCCCAGAATTCCCCGATGCTTCACTTTTCTCCCCCTCATGCTTTTTTCTTCAGTTCTTCATGCCTGTCAGCACAATTCCTTCTACAAAGCTCTTCTGTCCGATGATATAGATGACAAGTCCTGGCGCGATCGTCATACAGGTCGCCGCCATGGCATAATTCCACTTGGTACCGAAGGATCCGGTAAAGTTCGTAAGTCCGATGGCAAACGTTGTCTTGGTCATATCATTAATGTAAATCAGCTGCTGCAGCAAATCATTCCACAACTGTATGAACAGCATCAGAATGACTACGGTAATGGCCGGGCGGATCGCCGGTACAATGATGGTCCAGAGTGTTCTCATTCTGGAAGCACCGTCAATTTCCGCAGCTTCGTCCAGTTCCTTCGGAATCGTTGTAATAAACTGACGTACCAGGTAGATATTGAAGAAGCCGCCGCCGGTAAAATACGGCAAAATCAGCGGCCAGTAGGTTCCGCCTAAATGACAGATTCTGGTCCAGAACAGGTACAGTGGGATCAGCGTAACCATTCCCGGCAAAAGGATGGTGCCGACGCAGAGGGTGAAGATGATTTTTTTTCCTCTGAATCTGAGCCTTGCAAATGCATAGCCGCAGAAAATTGCGGTAATCGTACCTGCCGTTACACAGGGCACAATCAGCGTGAATGTATTCTTGAAATACAGCCAGTAGTCAAAGGTCTCCAGTGTCGTCGCATAATTGCCCCAAAGCCACTCTTTTGGCAGAATGGACGGCGGATATGCATATAATGTGCCATTGCTCATCAGTGAAGAGCGAAAGATCCAGTACAGCGGCAGCAGCACGAGAACGGCTGTAATTGCCAGCACGGCTGTTGCGACGCCTGAGCCGATTTTTTCATTTACTTTTTTATTACTGAGTTTTCCAGCCTGATTTGTATTCAAAGTCTTACTCTCTCCCATCACAGATCTACCATGCCTTTCGTATTATTCTCCATCTTCTTCATAGAACAGCCAGCTCTTCGATGATCTGAACAGGACTACGGTGAAGATACCGACCAGTACAAAGAAAATTGCCGCATAGGCTGCTGAATATCCGAGTTTATATCGTTCAAACGCATATTCATAGATCAGATAGGACAGGAACATGGAAGCATTCTGTGGTCCACCGTCCGTAATTGCCAGTGCCGGTGTTACAACCTGTAGATTTGTAATGAGCGCCATCAGCAGATTATAGAATATGATCGGTGAAATGGACGGCAGTGTGATGTAACGAAATCTCTGCCAGTAAGAAGCGCCGTCAATCTGGGCCGCTTCATGATAAACTCTTGGTACATTCTGCAAACCTGCCAGAAAGATGACGATCAGATTGCCACTGCACCACACTGCAATGAGTGCCAGTGATGGCAGCACCTGTCTCGGGCTGTCAAGGAACTGCATCGGTGAGCAGCCCATACTTCTTAAAATGAAATTGAACAGTCCGTAATTTACTTCATAAAGCCATTTCCATGCCGTGAAAACGCCGATTGCCGGCAACATGTATGGAATAAAGAAAACGGCGCGCCAGAAAGTACGTGCCGGTACTTTCATGTTCAGCAGCATCGCGATCACCAGTGAATACAGAAGGGACCCGATTACCGTAATGAATGCATATACCAGAGTGGCCTTAAGGGACGGCCAGAAAGACATATCATGTGTGAAAATCTGAATATAATTTGAAATTCCTGCAAATTTCGGTGCAGTCATTCCGTTCCAGTCAAAAAAGCTTAAGATAAATGCTGCCAGCGTCGGCAGGTAACTGATGAAGGTAAGTCCCAGGAAGGCCGGAATCAGGCACAGGTATGCCGTCATCTCTTCTTTCCTTGTGGCGGAAGATCTTTTTTTCTTCTTTGTAATCCCCTTATTTCTGCTCATATCGTATATGCCTTTCCCAGACAATTCTCCAAGTGATCTGTCAGGCTGTCATCCCGGCGCTCCTGCATTTCCACCTGCAGGAGCACCGGATAACAGTAACCTGTTTTACTGATTATTCTCTGTAAAGATACCGTTCAGTTCATCATAATATTCATCCATTGCCTGCTGTGCAGTTTTATCACCGGTCCATACATAGGACAGTGCTGTTGCAAGTGAGGTATTGAATACATCTGTTCCTGCTACGGTATACCATGCAGTAGACTTGGAATTGTTCTTGGCATAATCCACAACTGCGCTCTTATAGGTATCGTGATCCGGGAAATTCGGATTGTTGATCCACTTGTCGGTCAATGTGGAATCTGTATACCACTTGTCCAGAATCGGCATCCATGTACCAGCTTCAATCAGACTCCAGGAGTTTTCTTCCTGATAGTACCATTTCAGCCATGTCATTGCCTCTTCAGGGTGCTTTGTTGTAGCAAATACAACATTCGGGCCGCCTGTGCAGATGGTTACCTTATCCTTGAAGTAAGGAAGTACGCCAACACTGTACTTGAACTTGGCATCAGGTCCCAGATATGTGCCGACATTCCATGCACCGTCTGTTGCCATGACTACTTTCTCTGAACCCAGAGATGTGCTCAGTGCCTGTGATGCATCGCTGATCGGAGGTGCGCAGTGATATTTCAGAGACAGATCTGCAACTGCCTGAATGGCATCTGTTGCTTCCTTCTGATTGATGATGCAGGTCTTGCCGTCTTCGCTGTAGAAGCCGCCGCCATTACTCTTGCACCATACTTCGAGCTGCCAGGGAAGTGTATTGACTGTGCAGCCGTATACATCAACATTGTTGGGATCGAACTTCGGGCTGAGTGCATTGTTGCCGTTTACGTCTACGGTCAGCTCCTGTGCTGTCTTTACGAAATCATCCCATGTCCATGCCTTGTCTGCGCTTGCCGGAGGCGTCACATCAGAAATGTTGAGACCCTGTTCATCACAGACTTTTTTCAGAAGGTCCTGATTGTACCAGAGGTTCAATACCTCATTGGCTGCGGAATAGGCAACCGGCTTATCCTGATACTTGAATGTCAGGGAATCGAGCGGTTTGGACTCGCCTTCACCGTACATGCTGCTGATGTCTGCCAGCAGTCCGTTCTTTGCAAATGTCAGGGTTCCTGCTTCACTCATGATGGCGGTATCCGGAAGTGTTCCGGCAGTTGCCATGGTATTGAGCTTGGAAATGTAATTATCGTAGTCGATCTTGAGGACTTCGACTTCGATCTTATCCTGAGATGCATTGAATTTGTCTGCTACCTTCTGGCAGGCTGCCGTTTCTGTGTCATTGCCCCACTGTGCGTAGGTGATCTTAACCTTGTCCGCGCTGTCAGACTTTGCTGTAGCATCCTCTGAAATGGAAGCCGAACTCTCTGCTGACTGCGCATCCTCCCCCACAGATGCTGATGTTCCTGCAGATCCGGACGACGTCGTCGATCCGCACCCCACGAACAGACATGATGTTGTCATCAGGACAACAGACAATAAACCTGATATTACCTTTCTTCTCATAACACCCTCTCCTTCTCTATTAAACTCAACACACGCAATGTGTGATGGTTAGCCAATTACCGCATTCTGCCAGACGAGCATTTCTCCCTCGCCTCTGTTTCCCCATATCCCATAAGGCACTGCATAAAGCTGCACGCCCTGTCTTACGAATCTCGGGCTTCCGTACAGCTGCCCTTCATCCGAAAATCTGTTGCTCAGTCTTTCTCCTTTATATTCAAGCGCCGGAAGCTGTCCCATCAGCTGCGGCGGAAGCGAAGCCTTTCTGATTTCCGTATCCGTTCTGACATAAATTCCTGACAGATGATCCCCGTTGTCCTTTTCTTCCAGGCAATAGATGCAGGGGCCATATTCCAATGCCAGTTTTCCTGTATCCGCCCTTACGTCATCATGTGCGCTCATCCATCTGGGTCTGATATGAAAATCAATCTTAAGTTCGCAGATTTCTTTTTCCGGCAGGATCTTCATATAACCACCCTGCTCTTCATATGTTTGTTTCTGTCCGTCTGCAATCAGCTCCGGTGCCACTGCATAGGAAGGAATCCTGATATAAAGAGGGATTCCCGGTCCCTTCTGTCTGCATGTTATTGTTACCCTGCCATTCTGCAGCAACTGTGAATCCATACGGATATGTATATCTGTCGTACCGATCCGGTCTTCCAGCTCACTGGAAATGAACTGCTGAATATATAACCCCTCTGTACTCTCCGCCATAATATACTGCCCAAGCGATGCCAGCGTTCTGGCCACATTCGGCGGACAGCAGGCAACAGAGAACCATTTCTGTCTGACCGGTTTTACATGTGCCATGGAGGTATGCTCCGTACAGAACTGTGGTACAACTTCCAGCGGATTCACATAGAAATATCGATCTCCGCTCTGGCTGATCCCGGCCAGCACCGTGTTATAAAGTGCACGTTCCACAATGTCATAATAGGATGCTTCATGTGTTAAATTACACATCCGCTGTCCGAACATCATAAGTCCGATGGATGCGCAGGTTTCGCTGTAATTGGTCGTATTCGGAAGATCATAATCCGTTGTGAACCGTTCCAGGAACCCGCTGCTGCCGATGGAACCCGTAATGTACATCTGCTTCTGTGTCAGGTTGTCCCAGAGACGCCTGCAGGCTTCAAGAAGTTTCCGGTCTTCATTCTCCGCGGCCAGATCCGCCATCGCACTGTACATATATACGGCTCTTACAGCATGTCCTTTTGCCTTTGTCTGCTCTACAGGCGGCTCATCTGCCTGCATATATTCAAGATCGATATCACCGAATTCCGGAAAAAACTCCGGCTGATGATGTCTGCGTTCCATTTCCTGTGCAAAGTAGTTCGGCTTTTTGCCTCTCTGCGCGATGAAATAAGTCGCGGTATCCAGATACCGTTTTTCCCCCGTACACCGATACAGTTTCACCAGTGCAAGTTCAATTTCCTGATGTCCCGGATAACCGTGAATCTGTCCTTCCCCGGTCCCAAAGGTTCTGCAGATCAGGTCTGCATACTTCCTTGCAATCTGTAAAAGCGTCTTTTTCCCCGTTGCATCAGTATAGGCAACTGCTGCCTCAATCAGATGTCCCGCACAGTAGAGCTCATGTCCTTCCATTAAGTTGGTGTAACGTTTACCCTTGTTGGCAAAAGAAAAGAACGTATTGAGATAACCGTCCTCCTGCTGTGCCTTTTCCAGAAGTGCAATCACATTTTCAAGATCTGTGCGGAACGCATCCCCGCTTCCATTCGCCACTGCATAGGATGCCGCCTCAATCCATTTGTATAAATCAGAGTCTTCGAAAACGACTCCATTTCGCTCTCCTTTCTGCTCCCCTGCCGCAATTCTGAAGTTCTGCATGCAGTATGTCGGATCAGCCCCTTCTGCTCTGTCATTCAAAATATCCCACTGATACGGAATTACCTTTTCCGAGACCAGTCTGGCATATCCGCCAAACAGTTCATCTGTAATCCGGATCTTTTTTATGTCTACAGGAACCAGCCTTTCTGCCATCTCTCTCCCTCGTTTATAGGTTATCGTTTACCTTTGATATTTTGAGAATATCACTTTTATCATGAAATGTAAATACATTTTCAAATTTATTTTGTTTTATCTGCACATCTTATTTTTCAGCATATATGCTTTTATATACATATTGCACATATATTTTTCATGTTACTATTCATATTCTTCGTGTTTTGTTATAACGTTCACCTTGCAGAGTTTCCAATATCTTGCCACTAAGCTTTTTATGGTATAGAATCATGTTAATATCTGTTTTTTTCAGGAGGCTTCCAATGGCAAACATGAAGGATATCGCAGAACGCGCCGGCGTGTCTGTAACTACCGTATCCAAAGTTCTGAATCATCAGGGTAATATCAGTACCGAAACCTCACAGCTGATCCGCTCCATTGCAAAGGAGCTTGATTATATTCCGAATCTGTATGCCAGGAATTTAAAAAGCGGCACCAGCCGTGTTCTCGGCATTATCACCGAGGACCTGAGTGTATTCAATGCAGGTCCTGTGATCGACGGAATCGGTGCACGCTGCGAAGAAGCCGGCTATCATTATATTCTGGAAAATCTGCGGATCAATACTCTGAAAATTGACCCGGAAACACATGCTGATGAATATAATTCCATCGTCAGTGAATCCATGGATTTCATGAAGTCCATGCAGGTTGACGGAATTATTTTTCTGGGATGTCATTCACATCACGTCATGTCACTGCCGGAGATCAGAGGAACAAGGTTTGTCTGTGCCTACTGCAGCGCAGATGATGATTCCATTCCTTCTGTCATGTACGACGATCACAAGGCGGGCTATGACGTTGCCACCTTCCTGATCGGGAAGGGGCACCGCAGAATCGGCACTATCTGCGGGCCTCTTCACAGTATTCACTCTGTAAACCGGCTGGACGGTTTTCAGGAAGCGCTCTTTGATCATGAGCTTCCTTACAATCCTCATCTTACGGTATTCGGGGACTGGGAACGGGACTGCGGCTATACGCTCGCACAGAAACTGATAGACCAGAAGGTGACTGCCATCTTCTGTCAGAATGATATTATGGCCATGGGTGTACTGGATTATTGTATAAAAAACGGGATTACCGTCGGAAAAGATCTGTCACTGATCGGCTTTGATAACCGGGATATCAGCAGCGTCTGCCGTCCTGCGCTTTCCACCGTAAGCCTGCCGCTGCACGAAATCGGATACAAGGCAGCCGACATCCTCATGGAAGAAATCGCTGATCCTGATTTTTCCGAAGAGAATATCCTGCTGCCCTGTAAGATTGTGGAACGTGATTCTACTGCTCAGATACTCTGAACACTGTTTTTTTCTACCAGGTGCCCTTCTACGATCAGCACACCTTTTCTGTAATTCTCACCATTGATCTTATGGATGACATTGCGCAGAGCCTTTTTGGCCATCTCTCGCATGTCCACTTCATACGTTGTAATCTCCACATCGCACAGTCCCGGAAACAGGAAATTATCATATCCGGTCACGGACACATCCTGCGGGACTCTGATTCCCTGATCTTCAAGCTTATGGATCAGCATGCTGGCTGCCAGATCGGAATTGCAGACAAACGCAGTCGGCATCTCCTTCGGCAATTTGAAATATGCTGCAGGATCCATCTCTCCTGTTGCCAGATCTCTGTCATCAATCACCCAGTCTCTGCGAACCTGCTGCTGATGTTCAAGAATTGCCTTTGTATAGCCAAGATATCGGTCTGTAATCGACCCTGTTGCCAGTATGGTACCGACATATGCAATACTGCGATGCCCTTTTTCAAAAAGGTAGTTGGTCAGGCAATAGCCTCCATTAAAGCTGTCTGAAATCACACAGTCGGAGCTTCTCCTGTTATCTGTAAAATCAAGATACATGGAAGGAATCCTGCTGCCGGTTCGAAGCGCCTCCAGATAAGTCTCTTCCAGCCGTCCGATCACAATATAACCGTCCACCTTTTTCTCTTTTACAATTTTGGGAAGAATCAGTGATTTCTCCATTTCACAGCTGATTTCCTCCAGCATGGAAAAACTCTCGTTCACGATTGCTTCTGAAGCCACCTTCTGATACATCTGTGCATAGAAAGAGCTGTATTTGCCAAGGAAACGTTCTGATATCAGTACGCCGATGTTATAGCTTCTGTGATTATCATGAAGCTTTCTCGTAGAAAGCGGAATATATCCCATATCATCGGCCATTTTCTGAATCTGTGCCCTGACTTCCTCACTGACACCCTTCTGTCCGGAGAGTGCCTTGGAAACAGTAACTGTGCTGACATTCATTTTTTTTGCAATATCGGATAGTCTTACTGCCTTTGCCATTTTCCTGTTCTCCCTCTTTCGTAGCCTTTTTCATTCTGCAATCAGATGAATCAGCTCTGACTGGAAATCTCCCCACATTGCCTTCATCTGCAGTCCTGCATGCATCAGTGTATCTCCGTGAAGTATCTGATCTGTTCCCTCAATACGATATCTCTTCTTCGGATCAAGCCCCGGCACACAGATTCTTCTGCTGTGTACATTCGGTCTTCCCATTACCTGCACACAGGTGATCAGTGCTTCGGTTTTATCCTTCGATATCACACCGTAACAGTCATAATAATGGTTTTCTCTGTAAGATGCGATCCGGTAATAATCACCTGAACGGACAAGATCATTGTATTTATGATAAAGCGCCACCTGTCCCGGAATCTGTGCTCTGTCTGCTTCCGGAATTCTGGTAATGTCGAGTTCATAACCAAAGGTACCTGCCAGTGCCACGTTGCCTCTTGTCTCAAACGGAGTCGACCTCCCGACTGTATGATTCGGACAGTCAGATACATGTGCACCCATTGTAGACAGTGGAAATAACAGTGCCGTTCCCTCCTGAATCGACAGTCTTTCAATCGCATCGGTATCGTCCGAACACCAGATCTGCGGACTGTAGTAGAGCATGCCGGGATCAAATCTTGCTCCGCCTCCGGAGCAGTTTTCCAATAGAAGTTGCGGAAATTCCGTCACAAGCCTTTCCTGAAGTTCATACACGCCAAGCATATATCTGTGGCAAAGTTCTCCCTGATTTTCCCTGTCAAGGAACGCGCTTCCGAGATCTGAAAGCTGGCGATTCATATCCCATTTCACATAGGCAATATTGGTACTGCGAAGGATTACGGCAACTGATTCATATACATAATCGCGAACATCCTGTCTGGAAAGATCCAATACATACTGATTTCTCATCCGGCATGGTATTCTGCCGGGAACAGCAATTGCCCATTCCGGATGTGCACGGTACAGGTCCGAATCAGGGGATATCATCTCCGGTTCAAACCAGATACCGAATTTCAGACCGATCCGGTTCACTTCATCCACCAGATGTCCCAGTCCGCCTCTTAGCTTTTCTTCGTTGACTTTCCAGTCCCCAAGACTCGTATTGTCATCGTTTCTGTGTCCAAACCAGCCATCATCCATCACAAGCATTTCAATGCCGTCTTCTTTGGCCTGTTTTGCAATTGCAATCAGTTTATCCGTATCAAAATCAAAATATGTGGCTTCCCAGTTATTGATGAGGATCGGGCGTTTTCTGTCCTTATAAGGACTGCGGATCAGGTGATTCCGGTACAGATCATGAAATATTCTGCTCATGCCGCCAAGTCCGTTCTCAGAATACACCATTACTGCCTCCGGGGTCTGGAAGGTCTCTCCCGGCATCAGTCTGTATCTGAAGTTTTCCGGATGAATTCCCATACTGACTCTCAGGCTGTCAAACTGATTCTTCTCCACCTGCGCCAGGAAATTACCCGAATAAACAAAATGGATCCCATATACACTGCCGCTCTCCTGCGTCGCACTTTCAGATACCAGTCCGATAAAGGGATGTTCCTGATGTGATGATTCGCCGCGCACGGAAGAAACGCTCTGTCTGCCATAGCCGATTGTACGATAATCCATCTGACGTTCTCTCGCCCATGAACCGTGAAGTGTCAGCAGAGAAAAATCCTTCTGGTCCATGTCCAGAGAAAGAGACATTACCTTCGTCAGATACAGCGGCGCATCTGACGCATTACGAAGTCTCGCACTGCGCATGATGGCATCGGAGTCCTCAAATATGCAGTAGGATAATGTCACCTGCAACTGCAGCACCGGATCCTCAAGATCAATTTCCAGTGTTGCGCTCTTATCCTCCTCGCCGAAAGTCGCCGGAAGTCCCTCCAGCTTCTTCTTGCCTTCCATAATACGATGGCCGGTATAATAGAACTGCACTGCGCTGTTCCCGTTACTGTCTTCCACACTGACAGCACTTTCTCTGTAATCACCCACGCCGTTTCCCGGATATTCCATCGGACAGCAGTCCAGGAACGATCCGCGATCTCTTGCATTCTTTGACGGGGCAAACGGATTTTCGTCTGTTCTCAGCAGATAGGTCAGATCATCATCACTGACACTGCTGCCATAGTAAACATGTGTCAGGAACCTCTCCTCATCTGTAATTCCTATACAGTAGCTGTTCTGTAACGTGTCGATTTTAAAGATTCTGCTGCTCTCAATGTATGTAATCTTCATATGCCCTCCGGAATACGCATCACAATTTTTCTGATCTTCTTATAGTATAAATTTACTTTACTTTTTTTGCAATACGTTTATGTTTAGCTTTTTTTACTTTTTTTAATGCAAAATACACAAAAAAATAAGGCATTTCTGCCTTATTTTCTGAACACTTCTTATTCCTCTTTATAATCAATATCTTCAATTGCATTTCCACTGAGTTTGATGGCTTCCAGAATCTTTTCCTTTTTCCATCCGGTCTCTTCCATCAGCTCTTCTACGGTAACCTTCCGGCGAAGTTCTTCTGCAAGTTCTCCTGCCCTGTCCGCCACCTCCTGAACCTTCTTTACCACTTTCTGTCCTCTTGCATCCTCATCAAGATTCTGGGCAATGGCTTCTTCCATGGCATCCATCATCATTTTGCTCAAAAACGCATCTGCCTCGGAAGGGGCTTCCATGGCGTTGAGAATCTTTACCCCCCTGGTCAGCGCCTCATTCCCGTCTCCGATGAGGTCTTCCAGAAACACTCCCTGCTCTGCATACATCTTGGCAATATCCGGTACCATCGGCAGATAGATTTCAATCAGACGGTTCTGTGCACTTTTGTCTCCTGCCATTGCAGAAATGGTAATGCCTTCCTTTTCCGCTGCCGAAACTTCCGGCAGTTCTGCAAGGCTTTCCAGATATTCCTGCAGATAATCCGTTTCTTCCCTTGTCAGATATTCATCCGGGTCCACCGGTTCATCGATTCCGACATTATGTTTTTTCAGATAGTCCAAAATCTGATCAAACTGTGCATCACTCAGTTGCAGCTGTGCGAAGGCATCCTTTACCTGCTGCTCTGAAATGACATTTTTCTGTTCACGCGCAAGACGTGTGACCTTTTCAAGAATCTGCGCAAATTCCTTTTCCTTATTGTTCTCCAATCTCATGACTCCTTATGATTCTTATTTTACATGAACGTGCGTAAAAAGATGATCCTGACAGTATTCATAGTTACCGTTGCACTTCGAGCAGAATCTGAACTCCAGATTCGGATCATCAAGTTCTGTTCTGCCGCAGACTGCACACCGATGCCTTGGCATACCGGGCGGCGTGATCTTTACAGCCTTTTTATACTCCTGTCTGCGCTTTACTTCCTTTGGGCGGTATCTCCAGATATTACGTCTGTCAATCATCAGCCAGTACACGATGAAGTTCAGAACAGAAACAATAATGACAACCTTTGTCACCGTGCTTCCTGCAAAGAATTCATAGGCAAGAAACGCACCATAAATGATTCCGAGATATTTCATCTTAAGCGGAATAATGAACATCAGAAGTACCATGTCGTCCGGGAAAGTTGCTGCATAAGCAAAGAAAATTGACATTGTCACATAGTAAGGGGTAAAGCTGTAGGCAATAACCGAATTATATGCTCCGATATCCGCCGGCGCCACTGCTGCATAAAAAGCGTACAGAAGAAATGCGCCAATGACCGAGAACAGGAATCCGCTGAGCAGATATACATTATATCTGAAATCGCCCCAGACCTGCTCCATCTTGCGACCGATCGGGTAATAAAAGAAAACTGCCGTAATCAGGAAGGAAAAAAGATCCATCTGTGGCGGAACCAGAATCCACGAAAACAGTCTCCAGATCTGAAACTGATGAATCACCTGATAGGGTGCGAGCAGAATTACCGTATAAAGCTCACTCGATCCGGCAGCCATTTTAAACACATATCCGATGGCATACAGGATCAAGAGCTTCAGTGTCAGGTTTGAAATTGCATATTTACCAAATTTACGTTCTAAATTGTTCAGCATATTGTCTACCTTTATCCATGATTCAGAGTATTTACTGTGTCATTTTAACATTGGTGAAAGCGGTTGTAAACCTGTGCCGGCTTTTTTCACAGGGATTTAAGAATAATATTATATTTGTCAGTAACCAATGTGCGTTGCAATTTACAAACCCTTGTTTTATAATTATCCGGTATGCCAAACAGGCGTTTCCCTTTAAATAAGAAACAAGACCTGTTTTTATACGGAAAATGAGGTTAAATTCTATGATTTCCAAAGACTACACATTAGGTATTGATATCGGTTCCACCACAGTAAAAATTGCGCTGCTTGATCCTGCGCATCAGATCATTTTTTCAGATTACAGACGTCATTTTGCCAATATCCGTGAAACACTTTCCGACCTTCTGCAGGAAGCACAGCAGAAAACCGGAAATATCACGCTCCACCCTGTCATTACAGGTTCCGGAGGTCTGACACTTGCCAAGCATCTGGACGTTCCGTTTGAGCAGGAAGTCATCGCCGTATCCACCGCGCTGAAGGAGCGTGCTCCCAAAACAGACGTTGCCATCGAGCTCGGCGGTGAAGATGCCAAGATCATCTATTTTGAAGACGGTAATGTAGAACAGCGTATGAACGGAATCTGTGCCGGCGGTACAGGTTCCTTTATCGACCAGATGGCCTCTCTTCTGCAGACAGATGCCACCGGTCTGAACGAGTATGCCAAACATTATAAGTCCATGTACACCATCGCTGCACGCTGCGGTGTATTTGCCAAATCAGATATTCAGCCGCTGATCAATGAAGGTGCAACCAAGGAAGATCTTGCCGCCTCCATATTTCAGGCCGTTGTCAATCAGACCATCAGCGGTCTTGCCTGCGGAAAGCCGATCCGTGGCCACGTGGCCTTTCTCGGTGGTCCGCTTCACTTTCTGTCAGAACTGAAGGTGGCATTTATCCGCACCCTTAAGCTCGATGATGAGCACACCATTGAAGTCAGCGATTCTCACCTGTTTGCCGCAATGGGTTCTGCCATGAATGCAAAGGAAGAAGTGCACTACACCATGGATGAAATGGTGGAGAAGCTCTCCCACAAGATCCATATGGAATTTGAAGTGGCCCGTATGGAGCCTCTTTTTCCCACGCAGGAAGACTATACCGCATTCCGTAACCGTCAGGATCAGTATAAGGTAAAAACTGCACTTCTGGATACCTATCACGGCAATGCCTATCTGGGCATTGATGCCGGAAGTACGACAACAAAATGCGCACTGGTCAGTGAAGACGGTGACCTGTTGTACTCGTTCTATTCAAGCAATAACGGCAGCCCGTTAAAGACAGCGATTCATTCCCTTCAGGAAATCTATTCTCTGATGCCAAAGGATGTTCGCATCGCAAGAGCCTGCTCTACCGGCTATGGCGAAGCACTTCTGAAATCCGCACTGATGCTGGATGACGGAGAAGTTGAAACCATCGCACATTATAACGCAGCTGCATTCTTTGATCCTCAGGTGGACTGTATCCTTGATATCGGCGGACAGGACATGAAATGTATCCGTATCAAAAACAATGCCGTAGACAGCGTACAGCTCAACGAGGCATGCTCCTCCGGCTGCGGTTCCTTTATTGAGACTTTTGCGAAATCTCTGAATTTCAGTGTACAGGATTTTGCGAAGGAAGCACTGTTTGCAAAGCATCCGATTGATCTCGGAACCCGCTGTACCGTATTCATGAATTCCAAAGTAAAACAGGCACAGAAGGAAGGCGCTGAGGTTGCAGATATTTCTGCAGGTCTTGCCTATTCTGTCATTAAGAATGCCCTGTTCAAGGTCATCAAGGTCTCTGATGCAAGGGAACTTGGTAAAAACATTGTCGTTCAGGGCGGTACATTTTATAATGATGCCGTTCTGCGCAGCTTTGAAAAGATCGCCGGTGTAGAAGTTATCCGCCCGGATATTGCAGGAATCATGGGCGCTTTCGGTGCTGCCCTGATCGCCCGTGACCGTTTTAATGAAAACAGAGACTATCAGACCTCCATGCTGAGCATTGAACAGATCAATTCACTGCAATACACGACCAGCATGGCTACCTGCCAGGGCTGCACCAACCATTGCCGCCTGACTGTGAATAAATTTACAGGAGGCCGTCAGCACATCTCCGGAAATCGTTGTGAAAGGGGTCTTGGCAAGGTAAAGAATGCTGCCGGTGTGCCAAATCTGTTCGAATATAAATATAAGAGACTCTTCTCCTATGAACCGCTGGAAGAAGAAAAGGCCACCCGCGGAACTGTCGGTATCCCGAGAGTTCTGAATTTCTATGAGAATTACCCGTTCTGGTTCACTTTTTTTACAAAACTGGGTTACCGCGTAGTGCTGTCTCCCCGTTCCACACATCAGATCTATGAAATGGGAATTGACAGTATCCCGAGTGAATCCGAATGCTATCCGGCAAAGCTCTCTCATGGTCATATTGAATGGCTGATCCGTCAGGGCGTTGATTTTATCTTCTATCCTGCCCTGTTTTATGAAAGAGATGAAGTACCGGGTTCTACCAATCATTACAACTGCCCCATCGTCACATCCTATTCGGAAAATATCCGTAATAATGTGGATGCCATCACCAGGGGCGATGTAAAGTTCCGTAACCCGTTTATGGCATTTACGAATCTTAAGACTGCGACGGAAGCACTGGTCAAAGAATTTAAGGAACTTCCTGCAAAAGAAATCACAGATGCTGCATCTGCCGGCTGGGATGAAATGGCCGCTGCACGTCTGGACATTGAAAAAAAGGGCGAAGAAACGGTTCGCTGGCTGCAGGAGAATCATAAACACGGAATTGTACTGGCAGGTCGTCCTTACCATGTAGATCCTGAAATCAATCATGGTATCCCGGATATGATCTGTTCCTATGGCGTTGCCGTACTGACAGAAGACTCCATTTCTCACCTTGGAAAACCGGAGCGCCCATTGATCGTATCTGACCAGTGGATGTACCACTCCAGATTATACGCTGCTGCCAGTTATGTCCGTACCAGAGATGACCTGGATCTGATTCAGCTCAACTCCTTTGGCTGTGGTCTGGACGCCGTCACTACCGATCAGGTCAATGATATTCTGTCCGGCTCAGACAAAATTTATACCTGTCTGAAAATTGATGAGGTAAACAGCCTTGGAAGCGCCAGAATCCGTGTCCGTTCTCTTCTGGCTGCCATCCGTGTCCGTGAACAGAAAAAGCAGAAACGCACCATCCACTCTGCTGCCATGCATCGTGTACTCTTTACTGAAGAAATGAGAAAAGACGGATATACCATTCTGTGCCCGCAGATGTCTCCGATTCATTTCGATATCCTTGAGACCGCTCTTCGCGCCTGCGGATACAATCTGGAGATCATGAAGAATGACAATAAAAATGCCATCGATATGGGGCTGAAATATGTCAATAATGATGCATGCTATCCATCTCTGTGGGTTGTCGGTCAGATCATGGATACACTTTCTTCCGGTAAATATGACCTGAACAGGGTTGCTATCCTGATGTCTCAGACCGGAGGCGGATGCCGTGCCACCAACTATGTCGGCTTCATTCGCCGTGCACTGAAAAAGGCCGGCTGGGAACAGATCCCGGTTGTTTCCATTAATCTGTCCAAACTGGAAAGCAATCCCGGCTTCCACATCAATCTGGAAATGCTGATCAGAGCTGCCTATGGTGCAGTATTCGGAGATATTTTCATGCGCTGTGTTTACCGTATGAGACCTTATGAGAAGGTAAAGGGATCCGTTGAAGAAGTACATCAGAAATGGCTCAAAAAGTGCCAGGACTTTGTATCTGCTAAGCACATGAATTTCTTTACCTTCCAGAAAATGTGCAGGGAAATTGTTGAAGATTTCGATCGCATTGAGATAACAGATGAAGTAAAGCCCCGTGTCGGTATCGTCGGCGAAATTCTGGTGAAGTTCGCCCCTGCTGCCAACAATCACCTGGTAGATCTGCTTGAAAGTGAAGGTGCTGAAGCTGTTGTTCCGGACCTGATGGACTTCATGCTCTACTGCTTCTATAACCAGATCTATAAAGCCCAGGAACTTGGTACCAGTAAGAAAACCGCACAGTTCTGCAAAATTGGTATCTGGGCAATTGAAAAGCTGCGTGGAGGTGCTGTCAGCGCTTTTAAGAAGAGTAAACACTTTGAAGCACCAAACAGCATATATAAACTGGTTGAATATGCAAAGCCGATCGTTTCCATCGGCAATGAAACCGGTGAAGGCTGGTTCCTGACCGGTGAAATGGTCGAACTGATCAAAGATGGTGTAGGCAATATTGTCTGCACGCAGCCGTTCGGATGTCTTCCCAACCACGTTGTCGGTAAAGGTGTTATCAAACAACTCCGCCATCTGTATCCGGGCTCCAATATCGTTGCCATCGATTATGATCCTGGTGCCAGCGAAGTCAATCAGCTCAACCGTATCAAGCTGATGCTCTCCACCGCACTTCGTAAAATGGAAGACGCCAAAGCAAATTGAAATGAACTGCAATAGCACCTCTGTTCCATACAAAAAAGACAGCTGCGAAATCGCAGCTGTCTTTTTGTATAAAACAATATTACCTTAGGCGAAAGGCGCCTGCGCCTTTCGGATTAAGCCCTTTGATTCAGCTTCTCTACACTGTCATCCAGCCTTTCCATTGCAAAATCCGCTGAACGAATCTGCAGCTGAACCTTCAGAATTTTCTTATGAATCTCATCACTCTTCAGAAAATAATCCATTGCTTCCTCATCATCAGTAAGCAGATATTTCTCCGCAATAGCTCCCGGAAGGACAAATTTCTTGACCACAGTTTCAAACTGCACATCAACATATTTCCCCTCCTGGCGAATAATTTCTCCTTTTCCGAACTTATGATGTTCAACCTTCATTCCAAGCGCTGAACGCTCACCCAGCTTTTCATTCTCGCCCATCAGTTCATCCAATGAGGTTTCAAACTCTGCACGTTGTTTCTGCAGATCCTTTTTCTGTCTCTCACAATCTTCCAGCATTTCTCTCGTCTTCTTTGTTTTCTTTTTTGTTACTGTTCCAGTTGTTTCTTCATTTTCAAATTCAGAACTCATAGTGCCGCTCCTTTACAGAAACTGACAAATGTTATAAGAATATTTTATTCCTTTTCAAAATAAATAGCAACGCGACAGCTTATTTTCAGCAATTTTCATAAAATAATTAACATTTTTTTCACAGATAATTCGCTAAAATATTGATAATTTCATTTGACATTCTGTTGAACTTCTGTTATTTCCTTCTATTCATCCGCCTCTTCCATTCTGGCAGTCAGTGTTCTGGACGCTTTTAAGCGATTCTCCTCATCCAGAATCTGCCCCCAGAGATATGGCGTATTCTGATAAACATAATAATTGAGCCAGTTGGAATACAGCATGTCACAATGTGATCTCCATTCCAGAAGCGGTTTATTCGCAGGATTATCATCCGGATAATAGTTTCTTGGCACCTCAATTTCAAGCCCCTTATCCACGTCTCTCCGATATTCCTTATCCAGCGTCAGTCTGTCATATTCTGCATGTCCCATACTGAAGATCTGTTTGCCGTCTCTGGACATACACAGCATAACGCCTGCTTCCTTTGATTCAGCCAGTACGACCAGATCCCTGCACGCATGAATTGCTTCTGCAGGAACAGCAGTATATCTGCTGTGCGGCATCAGAAATTCATCATCAAATCCACGAATCAGCGGTACTTTTCTCATCTTCACCGTATGACGGTAGATACCGAACAGTTTCTTCGGCAGCATGATTTTTTTCAGTCCGTAATGATAATAGAGCCCTGCCTGTGCACCCCAGCAGATATGAAAAGTAGAAGTCACATTGGTCTTCGTCCATTCAAAAATACGGCAAAGCTCATCCCAGTAGTCCACCTCTTCAAACGCAAGCTGTTCTACCGGTGCACCGGTAATGATCATTCCATCATAGGTGTTCTCCTTCAGATCATCCCATGTACTGTAGAACCTGTTCAGATGATTCGGTGAAGTATTCAGTGCCAGATGCGAACTGACTCTCATAAATGAAACATCAATCTGCAGCGGTGTATTGGATAATGCACGCAGCAGCTGCAGCTCCGTATCCTCCTTCAACGGCATCAGATTCAGAATGCAGATCTGCAATGGTCGTATATCCTGATGCAGTGCTCTGTTCTCTTCCACAACAAATATATTTTCCTTTTCCAGAATTTCTCTGGCCGGCAGATCATTTTGTATTTTAATCGGCATTTCCGGTTTCCTCCAGTAATTCTTCTTCTGTCATGATTCTGATTCCCAGTTCTTTGGCTTTTTTATTTTTTCCTGAATTTGAAGTCACATCATTGTTGATCAGTGCCGTTGTCTTTCCGGAAACACTTCCTGCCACCTTGCCGCCGCGCTGCTCAATATACTCCGTCAGTGCATTTCTGTTCGCAAAATGACTCAGATCTCCGGTCACCACATATGTCCTGCCTTTCAGTTCATCACTTCCCTGTATCTGCTGCGCTGTCATGTTCAATCCGTCTTCTGCAAGTGTCCGGATCAGCGCTGCATTATTCTCCTTATGAAAGAAGTCATGTAGCGCAAGCGCTGTGGTTTCTCCGATATCCTGTACTTCCTGCAGCTCATCCATTCTGGCATGCATCAGCTCATCAATGGAAGCAAAATGCTTCATCAACGTTCTTGCAGAAGCTTTTCCGACACCAGGTATGGCAAAACCGGTCAGCAGCCTGTACGGTTCATTTTGCTTGGAATCCTCAATTGCCCTCAGAATCTTGTCTGTATTGGTTTCCTTTCCGATCAGTCCTTTTTCAATCAGCTCATCTCTGTGCCGATATAAACTGTAAATATCCGCAATATTCTTCAGATACCCCTGCTCAATCAGGATTCGGATGTACTCCTCACCAAATCCCTTGATATCCATGGCATCTCTTCCTACGAAATTAATGATTCTGCGTTCCAGTTTGGCCGGGCAATCTTCATTGGTACAGCGCATATCCGCAGTATCTTCTTCCCGTACCACCGATGCCCCGCAGATCGGACATCTGTCCGGAATACGGTAAACCACAGCTCCCTCCGGATGCCTGTCCGTCACAACGCTCCTGATCTTGGGAATGATTTCTCCTGACTTATATACCACCACTGTCTCACCGATTCCGATTCCCAGCTTATCAATAAAATCCTGATTATGAAGTGTGGCTCTTGAAACAGTAGTTCC
>JAKVKH010000010.1 GCA_022486625.1 Butyrivibrio sp.
GAACCAACACTTATCATATCACTGGAGGTTTTTACTTGAAGCTGAAGCAACTGTGGTCCACCTGCATAGCAGGTGGTTTTCTAAAAGATTGCCTTACAAGAAAAGCACGTCCGGAGGAAGCTTTTGGTTGCTTCCCCTGACGTGCCCTGCTGTTGACTTGGAATATCCGGTACAATATCACATTGCATTTCCGTATTCTCCATCTGTCCTGAGTTTCTTTTATATTATCCGTAAAATGTATGTACGTCAAGATACCTGTATGCAAAAATACAGCAAAAAGGTGTTGTATAAAATCAGGCAACGTATTATGATACATAGATGTCGGAATTGCATATGACAAAAAACTATAATATGTGCGACAATATGCGCTGTCTGTGCAATCGGGAGCAGTTATGATTATTCTGGGGAAAAATATACACATTACATCATTTCGTGTCATCAGTTTCGGTTTTCTGTTTGTAATACTGGCGGGAAGTTTTCTGCTGATGATGCCTTTTGCCAGCAAGGCACCCGGCAGTGCAAGTTTCATTGATTCTCTCTTCACCGCAACGTCTGCCGTCTGCGTAACCGGGCTGGTCGTCCATGATACGGCAACATACTGGACCTCTTTTGGGCATGCGGTAATTCTCTGTCTGATCCAGATCGGTGGTATGGGTGTCATTACCGTTGCCGTTGCCCTTGCAATGATTTCAGGACGCAAAATTGGTCTGATGCAGCGTAATACCATGAAAGAAGCAATTGCCGCACCGCACGTTGGCGGTATTGTCAGACTGACAAAATTCATTGTAAAGATCACCATTGTTATCGAACTGGCCGGTGCACTGATCATGTCTCCCATATTTATCCGGGATTTTGGAATCGGTCGCGGCATATGGTTTTCTTTCTTTCATTCCATTTCTGCATTCTGTAATGCCGGATTTGATCTTCTGGGGATCCGTGGACACTATTCTTCCCTGACCACCTATGTAACTCAGCCGGTGATCAACCTTGTCATCATGGGTCTGATTATTTCCGGCGGTTTCGGCTTTCTGACCTGGGAAGATGTTCTGACACACGGCATCCATTTCCGTAAATATCGCCTGCAGAGTAAGATGATTCTGACCATTACGCCATTTCTCATCATTCTGCCTGCACTGTTTTTCTATTTTTACGAATATAATAATGTATCCGGTTCAGCAAGATTCTGGATGTCCATCTTCCAGTCTGTAACCCCCAGAACTGCCGGATTCAATACAGCAGACCTTGCTTCATTAAGTGAACCGAGCGTTGCCATCATCACGATTCTGATGCTGATCGGTGGTTCCCCGGGATCTACTGCCGGTGGTATGAAAAATACAACTGTATTTTTCCTTCTTCTTTCTTCACTCTCCGTATTTCGCAGAAAGAACGATACCGTCTGCTTTAAGCGCCGTATTTCTGATGACACACTGAAAAATGCTTCTACCATTCTGATGATGTACCTTGTGCTTTTTCTTACAGGTGGTCTGATTATCAGTTGTCTGGAAAAGCTTCCAATTCATGTCTGTCTGTTTGAAACGGCTTCCGCTATTGGCACTGTTGGTCTGACGCTTGGCATTACACCGACACTCGGATCTGTTTCCAAACTGATTCTGATCTGTCTGATGTTCTTTGGCAGAGTTGGGGGGCTCACACTGATTTTTGCCACCTCTGCGAATCCGAGACATAACCTGTCTCGTTTCCCGCAGGAAGATGTCACCGTCGGATAAAAAAATTTATAAATAACAGGAGTGTAATCTCTTATGAAAAACGTATTGCTGATCGGACTTGGAAGATTTGGAAGACATATTGCAATCAAACTGAATGAACTGCATCATCAGGTTATGGCAGTGGATAAACTGGAGCGCCGTGTTGACGCAGTGACTTCCTATGTCACAAACGCACAGATCGGAGACAGCACGAATGAAGAATTCATGCGTTCTCTCGGCATTGACAATTTTGACCTGTGCATCGTTGCCATCGGTGATGATTTCCAGAGTTCTCTGGAAACGACTTCCCTTTTAAAGGAGCTTGGTGCCAAAATGGTAGTGTCAAGAGCTGCCCGTGATGTACATGCCAAGTTTCTGCTTCGTAACGGCGCTGATCATGTAGTATATCCGGAACGCCAGCTTGCTACCTGGACAGCCATCAGATACAGTTCTGATCATATTTTCGACTATATGGAACTGGACAAGGACTCTGCCATTTTTGAAGTTTCCACTCCAGATGAATGGGTCGGCAAGACCGTCGGAGATCTGGATATCAGAAAAAATCTGGATCTGAATGTTCTGGGAATCAAAAAAAATGGTAAGCTTGATCTGAAAATCACTCCGGAAACAACGTTTTCTGCAGATGAAGACCTTCTGATTCTGGGAAATAACCATGATATTCAGAAACTGTTCCACGAATAAAAATGTATTTTTTTCAATACGCCCATCGAGAACAACCTGATACATCAGTCGTTCCGATGGGCATATTATATTATGCTCTTTCTGCTGCCAGATCAATATGCTGAATGGTACCCGCCCGTCCGTCTTCATGCAGAAATACTCCCGTAGACTGAATCTTCCCCTTTGACTGAAAATCACTTCCCAGCTGTGTAAACTGTGTCTGCGTTTCTCCGAGATAAATGGCACCGACACCTTCATTTTTCAGGCTGATCAGGCTGTCCTCTCCGCCTTCATTCTTCATCCACACCTTCAATTCATTCCATATCCCGTCATTTTCATCAATCCACCCATTTTCATCTTCATCATAGGACTTCAGGTCGTCAAAACCATCTCCACTCTCTGTGCCGAACAGTTCTGAACCGTCATTAATTTTTCCATCGCCATTTTTATCAATTGCAAGGAAGCCTGATCCGTCGCAAAGTTTTGAAATCTTCTCTTCCTCCCCATCACAATCCAGATCAAAATAAAATTTCTGATCTGACAACTTCGTTACACCTGCACCGACATTGATTACCAACGGATCAGTCATCTCCGTCTGCTGCCTTACCTGAACTCCTGTATACTGCATAAAGCTTCTGCTCATCCCGATCCCGATACCAAAACTGATTGTACGTCCATCTTCTGTGAGCGCCGTCCCTGTCCCTGTAAACTGTGTTTCTTCATGCTCTGCAAATCCAGACACCTGCGTAATTACACTGTATCCGGAAGAAGCATTCTCCTGCAACCCTGATAACTCACTTTGCAGACTCCCTGCCAGTTCTGACATCGAATCGCCGTACAAAGTGCCAAGTAACTTCAGAATAGCCTGCAACAGCTGAATCTGTACTGATGCCAGGAAATCTATGTTCTGCTCGTTATCTGCTTCATTCTGAACCGCCTGCGACTTTTTCGTTGCCATATCGAGGTAGTTACTACCCTGATCAGATATTTCATACTGTTCTATTTCCTGCATCGAAGACTGATATGTATCCCTTTCTCTTTTTACTGCTTCTGTCCATCTCTGTCCAAAATTCAGCTCTGCTGTCGCATATCCGGCATTCACACTCTGGTACGCTCTGTCTGCATTCAGGTTCACATTACTTGCTGCAATTCTCATAAGTCCACCGCCTCTCATGAATCATTTTGAGCAAAAAAACAGCGCCAACTCACTTCATCCGTGAATCTGACGCCATCCTTTGCCGATGGAAGCTCCGCTTCATACATTTACAGCGCTTTCCCTGGCTGTTTTGTTCCCTTATAAATATATCTATATATCACATATTTATATGTCTCTTCATATATTTATATCGGTAGACTGATGAGATTACTTTACATAAATGAACTCATTTTCTGCTTTCCAGTATTTCCTGTGCATTTTGTACCCGTTCCGAAGATGGCGATTCCACTCCATCAAGCGAATACTCCATACCCAGTTCCTTCCATTTATATGCACCAAGCGAATGGTATGGCAGTACCTCGATTTTCTGTACATTTTTCAGCGTACCGATAAACTTCGCCAGGCGATGCAAATATCTATCATCATCTGTTATCCCGGGAACCAGTACATGACGGATCCAGACCGGCTTCCCGATCTCAGACAGATATTCTGCGCAGTCCAGAATATTCTTATTAGAATGCCCGGTCAACAGCTGATGCTGCTCATCGTCAATATGCTTCAGATCCAAAAGCACCAGATCGGTATGCTTCATCAGCTCCTTAAATTTGGTAAAAAAGGGCTCTCTTCTTGAAAATGGCTGCGCAGCAGTATCCAGAACTGTCCCAATACCTCTTTGTTTTGCCTTAATAAACAGTTCAATCATAAAATCAATCTGCAGCAGTGCTTCACCTCCGCTGACCGTAATCCCACCGTCTTCACGCCAGTAGCTCTTATAGCGTTCTGCCTTATCCAGAAGTTCATCTGCATCCATCCAAAGTTCTGTTGATGAATCCCATGTATCTGCATTATGACAGTATCTGCAGCGCATGGCACAGCCCTGCAGAAATATGACATAACGGA
This sequence comes from Butyrivibrio sp., assembly GCA_022486625.1. Classification (GTDB taxonomy): domain Bacteria; phylum Bacillota; class Clostridia; order Lachnospirales; family Lachnospiraceae; genus Butyrivibrio. The sequence goes on from JAKVKH010000010.1 coordinate 4,444, forward strand.
CTCCCGGTCCATCTACTGATCCAAAAGATTCAAGTGAATGTATTGCACCTCTCATAATTCATTCCTCATATGTCATCTTTTCTCTTCCTGATGGCACCTTCTCTTCATTATTATATACGAATTCTGCCTTTTTACAAACGAGCGCCATCTGCAAAACCTTTGGTTTCACAGGTGGCGCCCGCTTACGTAATTACATATTTGAATGACAGGTTCTGGAAATTACATCCATCTGCTGCTCTTTGGTCAGATCAATGAACTTAACCGCATAACCGGATACACGAATCGTAAAGTTCGCATATTCTGGCTTTTCCGGATGTTCCATTGCATCGATCAGTTTTTCCGTACCAAATACATTCACATTCAGATGATGCGCCCCACGATCAAAATACCCATCGAGAACATTGGCCAGATTCTGGCTTCTCTCTTCCTCTGTGTGTCCAAGTGCACCAGGATTTACGGTCTGGGTATTGGAGATTCCATCCAGTGCATATTCATATGGAAGCTTTGCAACAGAATTCAGTGAAGCAAGAAGTCCACTCTGTTCTGCACCATAAGACGGATTAGCACCCGGTGAAAGCGGTGTCCATGCCTTTCTTCCATCCGGAAGTGTTCCGGTATTCTTACCATAAACAACATTAGAGGTAATGGTCAGAATGGAAGTTGTAGGCTCTGAATCGCGATATGTATGATACTTTCTGAGCTTTGTCATGAATGTCTTGAGCAGCCATACTGCAATATCATCTGCTCTGTCATCATCATTACCGTAACGCGGGAAGTCTCCCTCGATCTGGAAGTCTGTTGTCACACCGTCTTCATCACGGACCGCCTTTACCTTTGCATACTTGATTGCGGAAAGGGAATCAACCACATGTGAAAAACCTGCAATACCGGTTGCAAAAGTACGTCTTACATCCGTATCGATCAGTGCCATTTCAGCAGCTTCATAATAATACTTGTCATGCATATACTGAATCAGATTCAGTACATTGACATACAGACCTGCAAGCCAGTCCATCATGACATCGTATTTCTTCATTACTTCATCATAATCAAGAACCTCATCTGTAATCGGCTTGTAGTCAGGTCCCACCTGCATCTTGGTTTTCTCATCAACACCACCGTTGATAGCATACAGAAGACATTTTGCAAGGTTCGCACGTGCACCGAAGAACTGCATTTCCTTACCGGTCTGTGTTGCAGATACGCAGCAGCAGATCGAATAATCATCGCCCCATACAGGACGCATTACATCATCATTCTCATACTGAATGGAACTAGTTGTCACTGAAATTTTGGATGCATATTTTTTAAAGTGCTGTGGCAGTCTTGAAGAATAAAGTACTGTCAGGTTCGGTTCCGGTGAAGGTCCCATATTTTCAAGCGTATGCAGGAAGCGGTAATCATTCTTTGTTACCATATGACGTCCGTCCTGTCCGATTCCGCCGACTTCCAGTGTTGCCCATACCGGATCTCCGGAGAACAACTGATTATAAGAAGGAATTCTCGCAAACTTCACCATACGGAACTTCATGACCATATGATCAATCAGCTCCTGCGCCTGCTTCTCTGTAAGTGTGCCTTCCTGAATATCTCTCTGCATGTAAATATCAAGGAATGTGGATACACGGCCAACGCTCATTGCTGCACCGTTCTGCTGCTTTACCGCTGCAAGATATCCAAAGTACAGCCACTGAACTGCTTCCTGTGCATTCTTTGCAGGTACTGTGATATCAAATCCATAAGCCTTTGCCATCTCTGCGATCTGCTTAAGTGCACGGATCTGCTCTGAAAGTTCTTCTCTCTGACGGATCACATCATCTGTCATAATGCCACATCCGCAATTCGCAAAATCTTCCTGTTTCTTCTTTACGAGAAAATCAATTCCATAAAGAGCAATTCTTCTGTAATCGCCGACAATACGACCTCTTCCGTATGTATCCGGAAGTCCTGTCACAATCTTATTATGACGTGCAAGCTTCATCTCCGGTGTATAAGCATCAAATACTGCTGCATTATGTGTTTTATGATAATCCGTAAAAATTTTGTGGAGCTGCGGATCCGGTGTATAACCATATGTCGTGCATGCTTCCTCTGCCATCTTGATACCACCGTAAGGCATGAATGCACGCTTGAGCGGCTTATCTGTCTGAAGACCGACTACTTTCTCAAGGTCTTTATCTTTCTCACTGATATATCCCGGGCCATATGCGGTAATGGAAGAAACAACCTCTGTCTCCATATCCAGAACACCGCCCTTGGCACGTTCCTGCTTCTGAAGATCCTGCAGGATTCCCCAGAGTTTATCTGTTGCTTCAGTCGGACCTTCAAGAAATGTCTCGTCTCCATCATACTGTGTGTAATTATCCTGTATAAAATCTCTTACATCGACATCATCAAGCCAATGTGTTCCGCGGAAGCCGCGCCATTCCTGTCTCAACATATCAGTATCCTCCTGAATAAAATCATATCAACTGTTTACGGGCAGAGTATAACACGAGGCATATTATTTTGTCAAATTTTTAACATACACCATATATTGTGTTGTTCCTTATCCTTGGCACGTCATATTGTATCATTGGCAGGAGTGTCCGTCAATACTTCCAGCAAATATATCTTTACTGTCTTTAAATTCGTTGTTTTTTTCTACAGTATATCAATCTGCTCTCCTGCAAGTGCCTTGTTCATGCTGCGGACAGCACAGAACTTCCCGCACATGCTGCAGGTATCACTGTGATCATCCTCCGGGGCTCTGCTTGCCCGGATCTTTCTGGCGGTCTCCGGATCAATTGCCTGCAGCCACTGCGCCTCCCAGTCCAGCTTTCTCCTGGCATCCGCCATACGGTCATCCTGCTGCCTTACTCCGGGGATTCCCTTGGCAATATCTGCCGCATGCGCTGCAATCCGGCTGGCAATGATTCCCTGGTGTACATCCTCCAGATTCGGAAGTGCAAGATGCTCTGCCGGCGTAACATAGCACAGAAAAGCTGCTCCCGCTGCCGCTGCAATTGCTCCGCCAATCGCTGCCGTAATATGATCATAACCCGGCGCAATATCTGTTACCAGAGGTCCCAGTACATAAAACGGTGCTCCCTTGCAGATGGTCTGCTGTACCTTCATATTTGCCGCAATCTGATCCATCGGCACATGCCCCGGTCCTTCAACCATAACCTGAACATCCCGGTTCCATGCACGCTGTGTCAGCTCTCCCAGCCGCAGAAGTTCCTCAATCTGACAGCCGTCCGTTGCATCTGCAAGGCATCCCGGCCTGCAGGCATCTCCAAGGCTGATCGTCACATCATGCTCCCTGCAGATTTCCAGAATCTCATCATAGTATTCATAGAACGGATTCTCATTCCCGGTCATGGACATCCACGCGAACACAAGACTTCCACCCCGGCTGACAATATTCATCTTACGTCCGCCTTTTCTGATCTGTTCAATGGTCTTGCGCGTAATTCCGCAGTGCAGTGTGACAAAATCAACACCATCCTCCGCATGCAGACGGACCACATCAATGAAATCTTTCGCCATCAGTGTTGCCAGATCTCTCTGATAATGAATTACGGCATCATAAACCGGTACCGTACCGACCATGGCCGGACATTCCCGGCACAGCTTCTGCCTGAACGGCTGTGTATTTCCGTGACTGGACAGATCCATAATTGCCTCTGCCCCAAGATCAACAGCGCTCATAACCTTCTGCATCTCCGTATCGTAGTCTCTGCAGTCTCTGCTGACACCAAGATTAACATTGATCTTTGTTCTGAGCATACTGCCGATGCCGTTCGGATCCAGGCTTTTATGCACAGGATTTGCCGGAATAACCACTTTGCCCTCCGCCACCAGCTTCATCAGTTCCTGCTCTGTACGTTGTTCCTTCTCTGCTACTTTACGCAGCTCCGGAGTCACAATTTCTTTTCTGGCTGCCTCCATCTGTGTACAATATGACTTTCCCATAATATCCTGCTCTCTCTTTCTTTTCTGTATCATCTGTTACATTTTCATTCACACTTCTCTGACATAACGTCCCGTAAGTGCGAAGCCATGACTCAAGGGTCCGTTTCCCTTTCCCAGATCCAACCCGGCTGCAAGTGCATCACTGATATAAGCCTTGGCAATACAGATACTCTCTGCAAGTGAATATCCCTTGGCAAGTCCGGCCGCAATAGCACTGGACAGTGTACAGCCAGTGCCATGTGTATTTGAACTATTCAGTTTTTTCCCGGTAAACCAGGTTTCTCTCCCCTGTTCCATGAGCAGATCGTCTGCATCTGAAATGCTGTGTCCGCCCTTAATCAGCACTGCGCAGTGGAAAGTGCGTTCAATTTCCTCTGCAGCACGCTTCATATCCTCATGTGACAGAATTGATCTTCCGGACAGGATTTCTGCCTCCGGAAGATTCGGCGTTACCAGCGTTGCAATCGGAAGCAGTTCCTCTTTCAGCACTTTAAGTGCATCCTGTTTCATCAGCCTTGTCCCGCTTGTAGAAACCATCACGGGATCCACCACGATCTTCTCTGCCTGATATTTCATAAGTCCGCGTGCGACTGTCCTGATCACATCCCCTGATCCGAGCATCCCGGTTTTTACCGCTCCAGGACGGATATCTGTAAACACACTGTCGAGCTGCTTTTCCACAAAAGATGGTGTTACCTGCAAAATACCTGTAACACCTGTGGTATTCTGTGCTGTCAGTGCAGTAATCACCGTCATACCATAAACACCATTGGTAATCATGGTCTTAAGATCCGCCTGTATTCCGGCACCTCCTCCGGAATCGCTTCCTGCAATGCTGAGTACTGTATGCATTTTTCTCCTCTGCTTTTCCTGTTTCTTCCTTATTTTATCCCTGAAGTACTTTCTGAAGTTCCCTGAGGGCATGTGTTCTGTACAGTACCGCAGTCAGTACTGCTGCCATCAGGGTTCCTCCACAGGTACTGACCAGAAACGGAATCACATAGGTGAAAAGCGCTGCATCTTTTCCCAGGAGCCAGGTTGCTACCGGATAGGCCATCATACCTCCCAGAATCCCTGTTCCTGCAATTTCAGCCACATATGTCGGCAGAAGCCTTGAAGTATAGCGATAAGCAAGGCCGCAGCACAGCGCTCCCAGCATACTTCCCGGAAATGCCAGGAGTGTACCTGTTCCCATCATATTTCTGATTAAGGAAGTGCAGAATGCGATCCCGACACCATAAAAGGGACCGAGAAAAACTGCAGAAAGTACATTGACCATATGCTGAATCGGAAAGCATCTTGATGCGCCTACCGGAATGGAAAATGCCGACAATGATACTGCAAGTGCCACAAACATACCTGCTGTTACGAGTTTTCTGATTTCCTGATTTTTCATGATTTTCCTCCACACTGACCTTTCAGGTCGTTATACTATTTTGTATTCAGTTTCATGCTGCACCTTTTGAGTAGCGCAGCTGCTGCCGTAATATCCTCCTGTGCGAAAATCCCCGATATCACAGCAATGCCGGAAAGACCGCAGCCCTGCAGCTGCATGACATTTTCCGCACTGATTCCGCCGATTGCCACCACAGGAACAGACACCTGTTCCGTAATCTCACGGTACTGATCCCGCGACATACGCTGTACATTCTGTTTGGTCATTGAGCCGAATGCTGCTCCTGCGCCGAGATAATCCGCATGGCTTTGTTCCGCACGGACAGCCTGCATTATGTTATGAACCGTAACCCCGATGATTTTATTTTTTCCCAGAAGATTCCGGACCTTTGCCGTCGGCATATCCTCCTGTCCGATATGCACCCCGTCCGCATCCGCCAGCCTGCAGATTTCCACATCATCATTAATCAGCAGCGGAACCCCATGTGCATGGCATAGTTTTTTCAGCTCCACGGCCTCCTGCAAAAAAAGGTCTCTGTCCAGATTCTTTTCACGCAGCTGTACCATTGTCACTCCGCCCCGGATCGCTTCTTCCACCACCTCCTGCAGTGACCTTCCGTTCAGCCATGCCCTGTCTGTTACTGCGTACAATGCCAGTTTCTGCCTTTCCATCACTTTTCCTCCCCTCGTTTTTCAGGCACAGCTGACCTGGTCTATCAACCATCCCCTGAACGATGCCGTCCCCATATGACCTGACTGTTCCATTTCCTTCTGCGCTTTTTCCGCCGCCAGACCATACCAGCGCATGCATGCAGTCACCATATCGCTGTCCCGGATATTCTGCTTTCTTCCGGCTCCCAGCCAGCAGCTGATCAGTGCAGATTCCATGCATCCGGCACCTGTAATCCTCTTCAGCAGAGGTGTTCCGGTATGCACCTCCTGTATCTGTGTTCCATCCGCAATCAGATCCGTTTCTCCGCTGACCGCAATCACTGCGTCTGTCTGCAATGCCAGTCTCTGTAACTGCTCCGGGGCCAGCCTGGTTCCCGAATTCTCCACCCCGCGGCTCTTTATCTGCGCATGACAAAGCGCCGCAATTTCTGTCCGGTTTCCTCTGATACAGGCAAAATGTACTTCATAAAGCAGCTTTTCCAGAATCTCATTTCGAAACATGGATGCCCCTGCCCCAACCGGATCCAGTACAACCGGAAGATTTCTCCGGTTTGCCTCCTTCCCTGCCATAAGCATGGCCTTTGGCGTATCATGGGAAGGCGTACCGATATTAAGAAGCAGTGCATCGGATATCGCCGTAATTTCTGCCGCTTCGCAGGATGCATCTGCGCAGATTGCCGTACCACCTGCCGCCAGCACAATATTGACTGCATCATTTACCGTGACATAATTTGTAATCATATGTACCATCGGCTGTTCCTGTCTGACCAGTTGTAAAAAATCTTCCATATCTCCTCCTGCAGTAAAAAACGAATGCGCAGCAAAAAGCGGCGCCCGTTTCCGGACGCCGCTTTCATGATTACATGCAAAATATTGCACACAAAATACGATCTGCTAACATCCCTACGTTGGCATTATCCAAATCAGGTTCAGGGTCGTGGCCATTTTATGCACACCTCTCAGCTTCTCAGCTCCCCTTGTTATATCTGTTCAATTGTCATACCTAAATCTGTTTCACTTTAGCACAGGTGGTTTTGAAATGCAATTGTTTTAACAACTTATAAATTTCTTAATTTTTTCAAGGCAAATTGACCTGTTGTATTTGCAATGCTATGCTGAAACTATCAATTATGATTTTTTTCATTACTGAATCGGAGGAGAAGCCTTATGGAAAAGAAAAATAGTTCCGCAATACCGTCTATTATTATCTGCATCAGTATAATTATCAGCTGCCTGATTCTGGTGGCCGGATTCTTAAACTACAAGAAAAGCTATGGGCATTACATTACAGCAACCGGATCTGCAAGTGTGGATTTTGAATCTGACCTGATTGTCTGGAGAGGATCTTTCTCTGCTCACGCTGATACCGCACAGGCAGCCTATGCTACCATCAAGAATGATGCTGCCCAGGTTAAAAAGTACCTCACGGACAATGGGGTTCAGGAATCCGAAATTGTCTTTAATTCTGTAGATATCGCCCAGAGCTATGATTATACCTATGATGCCAATGGCAATCAGACCAGTGCTACCCCGACAGGCTACAACCTGACTCAGGGAATTGTCGTTACCTCATCCAATGTAGACACGGTGGAAAAGATTTCCCGCGACATTTCCAGTCTTCTTGCTTCCGGCATTGAATTCACCTCTGCATCACCGGAATACTATTGTTCCAAGCTGGATAATGTCAAACTGGATCTGATCTCCAAAGCAACCAAAAATGCAAAGCAGAGAATTGACATCATGGCAAAGGAAACCGGTTCACAGGTCGGTAAGCTGACAAGCTCAGACCTTGGCGTATTCCAGATTACCGCCAAGAATTCCGGAACTTCGGATTACTCCTATGATGGCGCACTGGATACCTCTTCCAGAGAAAAAACTGCTACCATTACCGTTAATCTGGAGTATTCTATCAAATAATTACTTAAAAAGAAACGGCTCCCGGAAATTTTCCGGAAGCCGTTTCTTTTTCAGCTCATAATAAGATACCCATTATATCTTCATTTGATCATTGAATTGGACGCTGTGTCATATACATATCCGGTGGACGTATCCGTAATATTTCCGTATACATCCGTCAGATAATATTTTCCATCTGTTCCAAGACGATACCAGGTATTCTTCTCTGTCGATGCTGCTGTCTTTGTATTCTTTGTCGTCTGCACATTCTCATAGAAAATGATCACCCCTGATGCGTCCTGATATGCATACACGTCCTGATATATATTCTCCGCTCTGGAATAATCTTTATGGTGAATCACAAACTGTACCCGATTCCTGTCCAGATGATCCACGGCATCCTGAGGCGTCATACAGGAAATCTCATATGCGGTCAGTGCTTTGGAATAATCAACCGGACCTCCTGTCAGTACCTTCACAACATTACCATCCTGATAAACTGTTTCCTTTACTTTCACTGCAGTACTTCCGGATGTCTTCATCACACCCGGCGTCCCGGTTGCCACTGTACCTACAAACAGCGTATCGGCTCCGCTGCAGGAGCTGATCTGTGCATAGCTGGAAGTCGATGCTGCAATATCATCATATGTCATGGAATGCACCTGTGATGCATTCATTCCGATATTCCCGACACCAATAGAACTTATTTCAGTCGTTCCGGTTCCTTCTGCATCCACATTAACAGAAAATACCTGCTCACCGCTCACATAAATTCCGGCTCTTGTACGATCTGCAGAAATAATCACATATCCTTTCAGCCCGCCGACACTGATAGCTGCAATGGCCCCATTACACTTGATGGTATACTGTGCAGCATCATCACTGGTAATAATTGCCTTCATTGTACTGGCTTCTTTCCCGGCTGCTGCATTTCCCGGTGCCGCAGCAGAACCGGCTGCACCCGTACTTGCACCCGCACCTGCAACGTCGCCGGCTCCAGCTCCGGCTTCTTCTGCATAGACCGGCATTCCGGTCAGCGCCGCTGCTGTCAGGATTGTCATAAACGCTACTGCTGTTTTTCTGACTCTGTTATTGTCTGTTTTCTTCATCTTTATTGGTTCCTCCGCAATCGACCATTTTTCCAGAACTGCGTTCCCACCTCATCTCAACGAAAATTATAGGACTTTTCCAGATCAACATGCAATATCAGCACCTTATTTCACAGAATCTACATACTTCCAGGCAGCTGTTTTCCGCTTTCATGCGGCTTTCTCTTCTGCCCTTTTATTCTCCTGCAGCTGTCTGGCAAAAAGCTTCCCAAACAGCAGTCTTGTCAACGGTCCTGCCGCAAAAAGGTTCCATAAAAGCGCCATCGGAAGATTCTTCAGAAGTGTCCCTACCCAGATCGCCGGCAACTGTGAAACCGGTGCTCCTCCCATAACTATATTAAACAGAATCGTAGCTACCATGCTCATGGTCGGACACATGACAAATACCGTACAGCCGGATATCATCAAGGTAATGAAGAACGGATTATCCTGTCCGGGTCTGATAATTCTTCCCGCAAGTGCATGTCCGATTCTGTTTCCCCACAGATTAGAGAAAAAGAATACAAACAGCCACATATATGATGCTTCCGTCAGCGCACTTAAGAAAACGCTGTTTGTCATATTGCTGAAGCCTCCCGGCATGGTATTGTACCCCATTTTAATTGCTACATTGTACACTTCCATTCCATAAGCCATGGTCATGGACATCAGTACTCCAAAAACAATTCCCTGAAATCTGGTTTTTGGCATTTTCAGATCCTCCTTTTTTGCTGCCGTACGCAGGTATAATGATATTTCAGTTAAGAAAAGAGACGCAGTCTATGATATAAAATCAATAGACTACGCCTCTTGGACTTATTTCTATTTCTGTTTCATAAATCTGTTTCAGTTTTCAGATGCGATTATATCCGCTTTTTTATTTTTTTGCAAAGTAGAATTTTCAGATTTCCTCATCCTGCCACTGTGCCGCTTATTTGCATACATAATTGCATCTGCCCGTTTAATGGTATTGTCAATATTCTCATCTCTTTCATTAAAATGTGCCACTCCAAGTGCAAAGGATACCTTTTCTCCGTTCGACAGCACAACAGCCTTTCTTTCTGTCTCCATCTGCCGTAGCCGTATCGTCACATCTTCAGAATCCGCATTCGGAATAATCAGCAGAAATTCATCTCCTCCGATTCTGTAAACATCCGCAATACCACTGAACTGCTTTCTGATCAGTTCTGCCGTTTCCCGGATCAGTTCATCACCGAATTTATGCCCATAGGTATCATTGGTCTTTTTCAGATCATTAATGTCTATCATGATACACACTGCACTGCCATACTCTCCAACTCTGCTTCTGATCCACGGAAGATCATTTTCATAGGAATTACGATTAAGACATCCTGTGACTTCGTCAAAATAAACTGTATCACGATATACTGAAAGCGCTGCACTGTATATTTTTTCAAGCACCTTTCTGCTGTCCTGTGCATCTTCCGGACAATGCAGCATATTAAATGTAATCTTGGGCTGCATCCTGTTTGCTGCGTCCTCATAACATTCATCAATTACCGCCTGGATTTCCTGCTGATCCGGAAGCATATGCCCATCCACAATAATATAAGAAACACTGTTATGTCTTGAACGGTACACCGATGACCCGAGCATCTCCGAAAGCCTTCCTGTAAATGAAAGTGCCTTTTCCGGACTTATCCCGCATTTCATATCTGTCAGTTCTGTCCAGTTCCCGATAATCACACTAAGCACGATAAAGTCTTCTTCATGTTCAAACTCATAGTCCAACATTTCCCGGAAGCCTGAGCGATTAAAGCCTTTTGTAACATCATCCTCATATTCTTTTGCATCTTCCAGAGACATATATACGCTCAAAACCAGCATGACAACTGCCGCCGACGTAACCAGCATATATGGAACCAGTAGCTGATACACCGCAATTACCACCATGATAAACATGGAAACCATTACCGCACGGAGCTTTTTTCTGACCTTCACAGACTGATATCTGCAGATAATTATAATCAGTAACAGCAGATATATTGCCACCTCAATTGCAATCGCCACCGTTGCCGGTCCCTTCGAATACAGGGTATAGCTGCTTTTATCATATCTGATCGGCAGAAAAGAAGAACCCAGCAGACACAGTTCAAAAGGCAACATCATCAGCGCATGCGCTTTCCTGCCGACTTTTCTCACATTTTTCAGAAGGACTACCGCATAACAGAATGTCTCAAAAATAAGAAAATCCATAGCCGCATAAAAGAAGCGATGTGCCAGATCAACTGTCCATAAGGCGAAATCATCCTGATGATTTACCATATAATAAGTCAGCATATCAAAAAGAAAATATATATTTGCCGTCAGAAGCATGGAAATATATAATTTTCTGAAATCCGTTTTCAGATGTCTGCTCGAAATATATTCCCAGGTAATATATAAAGTAATTCCGAGACAGGCCAGCTGAAGCCTGCAATCATATAGCATCTCTTTAACCCCGTCGTTAACCTCTTACCCACATTTAACGCTATCAGTATACATCAGATTCTGCCGGAAGTCTCTTAAAACATTTGATCAGCGCTCCTGCCAAAATCAGGTCTGCACCGATCCAGGCCACTACCTCTCCGTACATGATGCTGACGCCGCCAAATACGCCTGTCATGACCAGTGCCATAAATGTCCGCATGACAAACTCTGCAATACCCGACGCCATCGGCATAACAGTATTCCCCAGTCCCTGCAGCGAAGATCTGGTTACATGCAGAACATACAAAATCGGCAATGTGGAACAAACAATAAACAGATACTGAAATGCAATCTGCTTCGCCCGCATCACATCTGCCGAAGTTCCCGGCAAAAATGCTCCCGTTACGGCATGTCCCGCCAGAATCATCCCATATCCCAAAACTGTCCCTGTCACAATTGCTATCAGAATTGCACTTCGATACCCTTTGCGGATTCGATCTGATCTGCCCGCACCATAATTCTGCCCCATATAGGTCACCATGGAATAGCCATAGGCTACCGCCGCCATTTCAATTGCGCCGTATAGCTTATTGGTTGCCGTAAATCCTGCCACAAAGGTAACTCCCATGCCATTTGCCACATACTCGACAATCATTCCTCCGACAGAAATCAGCACATTCTGGAGTATCATCGGAACACTCAGAAACAGAAGTCTGCCATCCAGCCCTTTTTCTTCACCAAAATCCGGTCTGCCGATCCGCAGATATGAAATCCTCCTGATTACCAGAAGACACCAGATTCCGGATGATGCCTGCGAAATTACCGTTGCCACCGCTGCACCTGCTATTCCGAAATGAAATACCATAACAAACAACAGGTCCAGTCCGATATTCATAAATGAGGAAAAAACCATGGCATGCAGCGGAGACCTGCTGTTCCCAAGCGCCCTCAGCACAGATGCTCCGAAATTAAAGAGCATCTGCGCCGGAATTCCTGCAAAAATAATACTCAGATAAAGGAAGGTCATCGGACGCACCTCCTGCGGCGTTCGCAGAAGCGACAACACCGGATTCAGCGACAGCTGTGCTGCTGCTGTAAGCAGCAGCGTCAGAATTGCGCTCAGTGAAATGGCATGCGCCATTACCTTTTTGAGATGTGCATACCTCCCTGCTCCGAAATCCTGCGCAAGCAGAATTGAAAATCCCTGCGCAATTGCCTGCACAATGCTCAGCATCATGTAGTTATACCAGTCTGCAGCACCAAGCGCGGCAAGTGCATTTACACCAAGCACTCTGCTGACAATCAGCGTATCTGCAATTGTATAAAACTGTTGAAACATATTTCCAAGCATAAGGGGAATTGCAAAAAAGAAGATCAGCTTTCCCGGCTTTCCCTCCGTCATACTCTTAACTTCTGTACTCATATGATCGTCACCTCTGATCCAGCATACTATGAAACCATTTCCTTATGCAACAGACTGCCGTCACATCTGCATGTAAGACGTTGCAAACGTGGTATAATGACTTCAGGTGAACGGCACCTGAAGTTAATGAGAATTGCTTCTATACACTTTTTCTGAGAAGGGGACGGCAAAATGTTCAAACGGATTTTCAAAGGCTATCGGCTTCGGGATCTTCTGAAAGACATTCCTGCGGGAATTATCGTTGCTCTTGTTTCCATTCCGATTTCCATGGGTTATGCACAGGTATCCGGACTTCCGCCGGTTTATGGGCTTTACGGTTCGGTACTTCCGATTCTTTTTTTCGGTCTGATGGCTTCATCTCCGCGTTTTGTATTCGGTATTGATGCGGCTCCCGCTGCCCTTACCGGAAGTCTTGTCTATTCTCTCGGAATCACCTTCGGTTCTGCAGAAGCGGTAAAGGTAATCCCGGCAATTACGCTGGTGGTCGCCGGATGGCTCTTCCTGTTCGCCTTCCTCAGGGCCGGCAGATTTGTCAGATTCATCTCCGCCCCTGTCATGGGCGGTTTCATTTCCGGCATCGGCTGCACCATTATTCTCATGCAGGTTCCGAAGCTTTTCGGCGGCACTTCAGGCCGGGGTGAAGTAACCGAGCTGCTTCCGCACATCTGGTCCGAGCTTCTTCGCTGTTTCAATCCGCTTTCTCTATTCCTCGGTATTCTCACCATTGTCATCATCACGGTTTGCAGAAAGCATATCCCCAAAGTCCCCATGTCACTCGTCATGATGCTCTTTGGCGCAGCACTGACCTTTTTCTTTCATATTGATAAATTCGGTGTCCAACTCCTTCCTTCTGTCGCACCGGGCCTTCCGGGATTCATTTTTCCTGATCTTATGACACTGAAAGGTCATGTGGTCACCGTGCTGACTTCCAGTCTCTCCGTTGCACTTGTCATTGTTGCGGAAACACTCCTGTCCACCAATAACTATGCTTTAAAGCACGGCGATCATATTAATAATGAACGTGAGATCTTCGCCTATGCAACTGCCAATCTCGTTTCTGCCTTTTCCGGAAGCTGCCCGGCAAACGGCAGTGTTTCCAGAACAAGTATCGCTGATCAGTTCGGCGTCCACTCCCAGCTGATGTCCATCGTTGCCAGTCTGAGCATGGTCGGCATTCTCCTGTACGGAACTGCTTTCATCGGCTATCTTCCCGTCCCGGTGCTGACCGGAATCGTCATTGCCGCGCTGATGGGTATTCTTGAATTTGACCTTGCCAGAGAACTCCAGAGCGTTGACCGTGTGGAATGGCTGATTTTCTATGTTGTATTTTTCACGGTTCTGTTCCTTGGCACCATCTATGGCGTACTTGCAGGTGTTGTTCTTTCCTTCGTTACCGTTGTCATCCGTGCTTCTGTCCCTCCCCGTGATTTTCTGGGCTGCATTGAGAATAATGACGGTTTTTATGCCCTTTCCCGTATGAAGGAAGCCCGTCCCATCGAGCATACGCTGATCTATCGGTTTACAGGCGCTCTCTTTTTTGCCAACATCGGACAGTTCCAGGAAGATCTTGAAAAAGCGGTGACCGAAGACACAAAGCAGATCATCATTGATGCCAGCGGAATCGGCAGTATTGATGTAACTGCCGCAGAGAGACTCCTGCTGCTGTACCAGAACCTGCAGAAACGCGGCATCCGTTTCTTCCTGACAGAGCATGTCGGAGCCATCAATGATCAGCTGCGTACCTTCGGTGCCAGTCAGCTCATTCTGGACGGTGCGGTAAAACCCACCATTTCATCCGCACTTCGCTCCATCGGCATGGAGCGTCCTTATCCCCTTACTGCCGAATGGACCGCATCTGCAGATGCAGTTCCGGCCACGCAACAGGCAGAGTTTGAATGGGCATATGGTCGCGATGCAGACATCAAAATGGAAAAAATGGCAGAACAGTTTGCCCTGCAGATTGCAGACTCTGACCAGCTCGATACTGAGCGTCTGCGTGAAGCAGAACGCACTTCTTCCGGCGGCTACTGGAACCGTCTGGATGAAGATGAGTTTCTGGACCTTCTGGAAATGCAGCTGGCAATTATTTTAAGTCATCGTGAAGAGGGCGCTCGCAGAATTGAATCAATTGATGAGAAAATCATTGCAAGACATCTTCACCTGGAACAGAAGCTTGCAGAAAAAGATGCCGATGCCATCAGCAGGATTATGGAACACCGTGCCCGGAAAGATGCATACCTTAAAGAGCACCATCCGGAAGCCTACGCCCTTCTGCAGAAAGAACGCAGCCGCTATTCCGAAGTGCTTGCCAGAGAATATCCTGAACTTGCAGAAAAGATACGCCGGATCCATGAACATAAATCTTAAGTTTTTTATCTAAAGGAGAATTTATTATGCTGGAACTTCATCAGGGAAGACCCGCCAATACCGAAGAACGACTGCCGCGGGAAGTACGTGTCTACGATCTTCTGGATACGCTCGGCATTGAGTACCTGCGTGCAGATCATGAACACGCGGACACCATGGAAGCCTGTCACGAAATCGACGAAACATTAAACTGCACGATCTGCAAAAATCTGTTTCTGTGTAACCGCCAGCAGACTGCATTCTATCTGCTGATGATCCCCGGTGACAAACCGTTTAAGACACGTGAGCTCTCTTCCCAGATCGGCTCTGCAAGGCTCTCCTTCGCTCCCCCGGAGCAGATGCTCGAATATCTGGACATTCTGCCGGGTTCTGTCAGTGTCATGGGGCTGATGAATGACCATGATCATCATGTACAGCTCCTTGTAGACGAAGACATTCTGAAAGGTGACGCCATCGGCTGTCACCCCTGCGTCAACACTTCCAGCATGAAAATAAAGACTGCGGACATTTTTGATAAATTCCTGCCCGCAGTCCATCATGATAAAAAGATTGTTCACCTGACCGGAATCTGAATTTCCGATCAGGTTTTTTTCATTTACTCCACCTTGCCGCCTTCTACCACAAGGCTGTCCGGATCTGCAGCATCCCCGTAGAAACTCTTAAGCGTCGCGTCATAATCCGCATGGAAGAATTTCTCTGTTCCGAGCGTCTGTATCTCCGTATTCACCCAGTCCAGAAGGGTCTTATTCCCTTTGGCAACCGCAGGAGCGATGGTATCCTCGTCCCCAAGCGATGTGATACCTACTGTGTATCCCGGATTCTGAAGTGCCCATGCCAGAACCTCTGTGTTATCTGTGGAAAAAGCATCTCCTCTGCCGTCCAGAAGCGCATTATAGGCATCTGCATACTGATCATACTTATCCAGTCTGATGTCCGGATAGTTCTTTGTAAAATAAGTTTCTGCAGTTGTTCCCTTGGCAATAATGAGCGTTTTTCCCTTCAGATCATCCACGCTCTTAACCGGTGCCGTATCCGGAGATACAACGCCAAGCGCCACTTTCATGTATGGAAGTGCGAAATCCACCTTCTGTGCCCTCTCATCCGTTACCGTAAAGTTTGCAAGCATCAGATCCGCCTTGCCCGTAGCCACATACTCCACACGGCTGGCAGGATCTACGGGAACAAATTCCACCTTTACACCAAGATCCTTACCGATTCTGTTGGCAAAATAGACATCATAGCCCTGATAATTTCCCTTGTCATCCACATAACCGAACGGTGCCTTGTCACTGAATACACCGATGACAATTTTACCGCTTGATTTAATCTCATCCAGACTGCGGAAGGTCGATGCCGTCTGTGTCTGATCTGTCGCGGCACTGCCCGCCGTGCTGCTTCCTGCATCCCCGGTACTGTCTGCCGTGCTGCTTCCTGTGACCCCGGTGCTATCTGCCGTGCTGCTTCCTGTGACCCCGGTGCTGCCCTTTGCCGAAGAACCGCAGCCTGCCATCGCCATCGTCACTGCTGCAGCCATCAGTGCTGCTGTTGCTGTTTTTCTTAAAATACCCGTCTTTTTCATAATTTTTTCTCCTTTATCATATATGAATTTGAATCATTTTTACCCATCAGATCACAACCGAATTCTCGGTTGTTGCACAACGGTCAAACGTGAAAGTCTTCAGGAATGCTTTGGCCCGCTGCGACTTTGGCTGTGTAAAGAACTGCTCCGGTGAAGCCTCTTCCACGAATCTGCCCTGATCCAGAAACAGGATTCTGTCCGCAACCGCCCTGGCGAACTGCATCTCATGTGTCACAATCACCATGGTCATTCCCTGACCTGCCAGTTCGATCATGACATCGAGGACCTCCCGTACCATTTCCGGATCCAGCGCCGCAGTAACTTCATCAAAAAGCATCACCTCCGGATGCATCATCAGTGCTCTTGCAATTGCCACGCGCTGCTTCTGTCCGCCGGAGAGCTGCCGCGGCCAGGCACCTCTTTTTTCCCAGAGTCCGACTCTTCTCAGCAGGACTTCTGCCTCCGCCTCTGCATCCTGTCTGCTGCGATGCTGCACCTTCACCGGCGCCAGAATGACATTCCCCAGAATGGTCTTATGTGGAAAAAGATCATAACTCTGAAATACCATTCCGATTTTCTGCCGCATCTGACTCATATTTTTTCCATGCGCGGTAATCGGCTCCCCATCCAGCAGCACTTCTCCGCTGTCAACTGTCTCCAGGCCGTTCAGGCAACGCAGAAGTGTGCTTTTACCGCAACCGGATGGTCCCAGCAGCACTACAACTTCTCCTTTTCGTACCTTCAGGTCAATTCCGTTTAAAATCGTATCGTCTCCGTATTTTTTTACCAGATCTCTGGTCTGCAGCTGTATCTTTTCTTCCATATTACATATCTCCTCATTTCTGCCATCCCTGTTCCTTCGCTTAATTCATCCTGCGCTCCAGCCGCTTTGCCAGCAGTGAAACAGGCCAGCAGACCAGAAAATAAAGAAAAAAGATGACACCATAGATCCAGAGCGCCGCCGAAGGAAACTGCAGCCGGTTTGCATCAATAATCTGCTGTCCCGTCTTAAGCACTTCCACAATCCCGATCAATACCACAATGCTTGTCGTTTTGATCATTCTTGTAACCAGATTGATTGCCGGAGGCAGAAGCCTCTGAACGGTCTGCGGCAGAATGACTTCCAGAAACGTCTGCCTGCCGGTCATTCCGAGCGCGGCAGCACTTTCGTACTGATGCCGTGGAATACTGATCAGCGCACCCCGTACCAGATCTCCCATCTCTGCAGTACCCCAGATCACCAGCATGGCCACCGCACTGGCATATGCCGACAGGTTCCAGCCAAACGCATGTGCTACGCCAAAATACAGAATAAAGAGAAGCACAAGCTGCGGCATGATCCTGACAAAGTCCAGGATCAGCCTGCTGATTATTCTGGCCGCCGGATGTTTCAGCGTCATAAACATTCCGAACGCAATTCCCAGCGGAAGAGAAACGGCAACACTGATCAGACTCAGCTGCAGCGTTACCCACAGTCCCTGCAGCAGCCGCAGGAAATTACTGCCCATAAACAGAATACTAAGCCCCGAATCCTGCATAGCGAAGCCTCCTTTCCACCAGTGTCCCGATTACGGAAACCGGAAGCAGCAGAATCAGATAAAATGCCACCAGCATGATCAGTGCCTCCTTTGTCTGGTAATACAGCCCGATCAGGTCTTTTGCCACATACATCAGATCCGCAAGGGCAATCGCACTGACCACTGAAGTTTCCTTGATCAGAAATATCACATTGGCCACGAGTGCCGGAACCGATATGGCAAGCGCCTGCGGAAAAATCACATACCGCATGGTCTGTCCTGCATTCATGCCAAGGCTTCCTGCAGATTCCGTCTGAATACGGTCAATCGATTCCAGACCGCTTCGGAAAGCCTCCGTCATATAACTGCCTCCCAGAAACGCCAGCCCGATTACCGCACAGCCTTCCGCACTGATCCTGACACCGATCTTCGGAAGTCCGAAATAAAGGAAAAAGAGCTGCACCAGCAGCGGTGTATTTCTGCTCAGTTCAATGTATACCGTCGCGACTGCCTGGAGAACCGGAATTTTGAAATAAAGAATCATACTGCAGATGATTCCGACCAGAACTGCCGCCAGAATACCAAAGCATCCGATTCTGACGGTCAGAAGTGCTGCCTGTGCATACATCGGCAGATAATTCTGAACAAATGAAAAATCCATCGCTTTGTTCTCCCTCCTTAATTCCTATATTTCCTATCAAGTAAATAGGATTAGTATGTTAAAGAGAATACACCCTGATTTATGTATTGTCAACACCAATGTACAGTCAGCCCAAAAAAAGAAGATGACCGATATATAGGTCATCTTCTTTTGCCTGTATTCATGTTTTTTCTGTTCCGGACTTATTTTACCTGGAATCTTCCAACCAGCCTGTTGAGTCCCTCTGACTGTTCGGAAAGCTCCTGTGAAACTGCGCTGGATTCCTGCGCGGTTGCGGAATTATTCTGTACCACATTGGAAATCTGCTCAATTCCCTGGTCAATCTCTTCCATACTGGTCACCTGATTTCTGGCCATTTCACCGGATTCCTGCATCATCTGTGCCACATTGTTGACAGACTCTTCCACCTGCCTGAGTGCATTCATGGTTTCATCCACTACTGTATTACCATTACTGATTTCATCCATGGTATCACTGATCAGCTGATGCGTATTTTTGGCAGCTTCTGTACTCTGATTGGCAAGTATACTGATTTCTTCGGCAACGACTGCAAATCCCTTTCCTGCATCTCCCGCGCGGGCTGCCTCGATGGAGGCATTCAATGCCAGGAGCTGCGTCTGCTTGGCGATTGCTTCAATTGTATTGGTAATCTGCTCGATCTCCTTCGAAGCATCGGTAATTCTGCCCATGGCATCTGTTACCAGCTTCATCTTGCGACCGCCTGTCTGCACATCTTCCTGTACCTGATGTGCCATATCCGTACTCTGTTTTGCCGCTTCTGCCATGTTTCTGGTCTGCTCTGTCACTGTTGTGACAGATGCAGTCAGTTCCTGAATTGCTGCAGCCTGATCTGTTGCACCCTGTGCCAGATCAGATGCACCCTGCGACATATTGACAGCGCCCTGCGATACCTGACTTGAAGAATCACGTACCTGCATCAGTGTCGTCGAAAGTTTATCCGTAATATCCGTAAAAGCATCATTGATCTGCCGGTAATCTGCAATATACAGTTCCGGATGGTCGGATCCTTTTGTAAAATCTCCTCCGGCAATACGATTCAAAGTCTCAATAATATCTTTTACAATATCTGCTATTACCCTGGTGGCCTTATCAATATCTCCGGCAAGCTGCCCCAGTTCATCCTGTGATTTGATCGCAATATCCACATCAAGCTTTCCGGCTGCCATCTGATCTGCACCTTCCGTAATTGCAAGCACCGGCTTTAAAATACTGACTGAAAGCTTCTTTTTCGCATTTCCGATAAAGATGAGTGCTAACGCCACAAGTGAAAGTGCGATGACAGATAATACCACGATCACAATGGTAACAATCTTATAGGTCATGGCTGCTTCAGATGCAGTTGTTGCAGATACGGTCTTAAGCTCGGATACTACCACGTCAATGGAAGGATAGAGCGTTTCATTATAATATTTGTATATGTCCGCATCGGAACTGCCGTCGCTGAACATTCCTTCCAGCGTCTTGCCGTTTGTTTCGACCGTTGTCAGATCCGTCTTAACCTGAGTAATCATCGTCTGGTCACTGTAGACTTTGGCAAATTCTGTCAGTTCCGAATCAAACCCGTCAAATTTCTCTGAGACATTATCCAGCTGCGTCTGCCGCTCCGTCTGATCATCTGTCACCATCGCCCACAGAAATGCCTTGGACATGGACTGAATATTAATTCTGATCTCTCCCTGAATATTATCCGCCTTGTAATATTTCTGGTAGACATTAAAGAGTCCCACCTCACATACGATCAGTGTGATTCCGAGTGCCAGAATGGCAGCGCCCGTCATAATAAACAGTTTTTTAAAAACAAAACGGAACTTATCTTCCACTTTCATGCCACGGAGCCTGTGTTCACTGACACTTGCCAGATATTTGATACTCATCCTTTTCCTCCTTGAAAGATGCATCTGCCTCAGAAGCTTCTGACCAGAAACAGACGAATAATGAATATGCTTTTATAGGTATATCGGCATTTTTCTCCGGAATATTAGCCTTTTGCAGGAAATAGTTCTTTTATTCTTTCATGTTTTTACCTGCATTTTACATTAATTTCATATTGGCTTGATAGCGCTCTTTTCTATCGCCATATAGAATTTTACAAAGAGAGCGAATGTAAAATTTCTGTATGATTTATATATGAGGAGAAAAAATATGAATGAAACACTAAAGATTGTATTCGGATTGCTTGGCGGGCTTGCGCTGTTCCTGTTCGGAATGAACAGTATGAGCGATGCTCTGCAGAAGTCCGCCGGTGACCGCATGAAAAAGATTCTCGGCTTCCTGACCCAGAATGCATGGATGGGTGCACTTGCGGGTGCACTTGTTACTGCAATTCTTCAGAGCAGTTCTGCTACCACCGTTATGGTTATCGGTTTTGTCAGTGCCGGACTGATGACTCTTCCGCAGGCTATTTCCGTCATTTTCGGCGCAAATATCGGCACCACCATGACTGCTCAGCTGATTGCCTTTAAAATCAGTGATTACATTTTCCCGATTATTTTCATCGGCTTTCTGATTAATTTTCTTTCCAAAAAGGAAAAATCCAAAAATATCGGCATGGTAATCCTTTCTTTCGGTATTCTTTTCGAAGGAATCGAAATCATGAGCAGCGTCATGAAGCCGCTGGCAAACAGCCCGTTCTTTACGGATCTGATGTCCAGAGTAAAGGAATATCCGCCGCTCGGAATTCTGCTCGGTCTGTGCATGACCCTTGTCGTACAGAGCAGTTCCGCCACAATTGCCGTTCTGCAGAGTTTTGCCTCTCAGGCAGGCCCTGATGGTGTCTCCAGTGTAATCGGCCTTACCGGAGCCATCCCGATCCTTCTGGGCGATAATATCGGAACCACCATTACTGCACTGCTTGC
This sequence comes from Butyrivibrio sp., assembly GCA_022486625.1. GTDB lineage: Bacteria > Bacillota > Clostridia > Lachnospirales > Lachnospiraceae > Butyrivibrio. Next base: position 26,305 of record JAKVKH010000010.1, read on the forward strand.
TTCAATCGGACAGTCCAAAAATGCAAAACGTGCAGCCGTTGCGCACAGTTTCTTCAATATCAGCGGAACGCTTGTATTCGTCTGGATTATTCCTTATTTTGCAAAATTTGTCGCATGGATCTCGCCAAAAGGAAATGAGGTAGACATCATCTCCAGGCAGATTGCCAATGCGCATACCACCTTCAATGTTGTATGTACGCTGGTCTGGCTGCCGCTTCTGCCTGTTATGGTCAGGCTGGTGAGATTTGTAATCCGTGGTACCGACCGGAATGAAAAAGAAGCGTTTCAGCCCCAGTTTCTTGATGATTCCATGCTGAACCAGCCTGTTCCGGCATTATATCTGATCTCCCGTGAAATTGACCGCACTGCAGCACTTACCTCTGACCTTCTTCGTGCCGCACAGAAAGAAGTTTCCGGCAGCGTTAAGAATGAACCTGCAGAAGATTTTGACACGATCCTCTCCAGAGTCAGACAGCTGCAAAATGCTGTTTCTGATTATATTACCCGGCTGTTTGCAAGTGGCACACTGACAGAAGAACAGGCAGAGCAGGCCGCAGGTCTTCTGACTGTCACCAATAATCTTGACCGTATCGCTGATCGCGGAGATGAAATCACCTGTACTTTCCGTCAGCTTCGCCATGACGGGCACAAACTTTCCGATGGGGCAAAAGAAGATCTGAAATCCTGTTTCCAGATTTCCCGCAAGCTTCTGGAACGCGCAATGGAATCCCTGAAATCCGGCGATACTGCCATTGCCGAAAAAATAGAAAAAGACAAAAACAAGATGCGCAAAGCACAGAAACAGTTTAACAAAGCTCATCTTGAGCGTGTCAAGGATCAGAAATGTGATCCCTCTCTGACTCCGATATACGGGCAGATTCTGTATTCCTTTGATCGGATGGTGGATAACTGCGCCGGTATTGCAGAAGAGACCATGGATCATACCTCTTTTGTCACGATTGAGAATGCGCTTCCTGAAAATGCACAGACCACAGACTGATTTTCTTATAGCGTAAAAGCTAATTTCCCTATAACACCCTATAACATAAATAAAGTTGCGATAAAATCTGAAAATTTTCAGCTATATCGCAACTTTTTTTATTCTGGTTTAATTTAGTTCATTTTTTTACTCTATTATATTTTTTTCAGTAATGTTTCAATAAATTTATGTATATTCATAGACATGTTCATGCAATATAACAAATTATTTAGGAGAGGGGATCTGCTTATGTTTAAGAAAATGAGTATTCGTGTCAAGATGTTACTGGGCATACTTCCAGTACTGGTAGCTGCCATGGTGCTGTTAACACTCATCAGTGCCTCCCGGAGTAAGACCATTATCATCAATCAGGTTGTAGATACTGCCAATGCCGATCTGCAGGCAAATGTCAACAGTGTTGACAGCAATCTTGAGCAGATCCGCAATACTGCCGAGAATCTTGCCAGAGTTGTCGGCGCTTCCTATAAAACTACCGACATGGACACCTACGGTGCCATGATCACCGACATCATTTCCGATAATTCTTCCATTCTCGGAAGCGGCATCTGGTTTGAACCGAATGTCTATGATTCCTCTCAAAAATATGAAGGTCCCTACTGGACCAAGGACACCAGCGGAAACATCGCTGTCACCTATGATTACAGCAATGCCGATTATGATTACTTTAACCAGGAATATTATACAAATGCAAAAGCAATGACTGCCCCCGGTGCCGTCATTACCGATCCCTATTATGATCAGACCAGCGGCAAAATCATGGCCAGCTGTTCTGCTCCCATTTTTGATTCCAGTAATACCTATGTCGGCTGTATAACAGTAGATATGGAACTGACCGCTATCGGAAACATGGTTTCCGGAATCAAAATCGGAAATACAGGTACTGCCATGCTGACTACCTCCAGCGGAGTATATATCTACACTTCGGACCAGGATAAGGTCACCAATGCAGCAAATATTACAACAGATGATAATGCTTCTCTTGCTGCTGCCGGAAAAGAAGTCATCGCCAATGACAGTGGTGTCGGTACATTTTCTGAAGGCGGGAAAACCTATTCACTTTTCTATGAAACAATTCCGGACGTCAACTGGAAACTGATGATCCGAATGGCTCATTCGGAAATGGATGCGGAAGTTCGTGCCTTTACCTATCAGATGATCGGAATCTGCTTTATTTTCCTGATTCTCTGTATTATCGTCGTTCTGCTGCTTGTCAGCAACATGTCAAAAGAACTGGTCAGAGTAAAGAGCTTCGCCGGATCTCTCGCAAGCGGAGATTTCACCGTAAACAATCTGAAATCCCGGAAGCAGGATGAACTGGGGCAGATGAGTCAGTCACTGAATAACATGTATGAAAGTAACCGTTCCATGCTGCATAATATCTCAGATGAATCCGAACGTATCAACGCTTCCAGCAGTTCTCTCAGTACCATGGCCGATGAACTGCGTACACAGTTCGATAAAATCAAATCCAGTATGTCCAATGTCAATGATGCCATGATGTCCTCCGGTGCAGCAACCGAGGAAGTAAATGCTTCTGTGGAAGAAGTAAATGCTTCCGTACAGACCCTTGCCGCAGAAACGGAGAAGAATCTGACCGAAGCAGAGCGCATCAAGGCGCATGCCGGTGAAATTGAACAGAAGAGCAAGATTTCCTACGATAATGCAATTTCCATTGCCTCTCAGCGTGAACAGGAACTTGCCGCTGCAAATGATAAAGCCCAGATCGTAGACGAAATCGGGAATCTGGCCAATGCAATCGCTGAAATCGCTGATCAGATCAATCTGCTGTCCCTGAATGCCTCCATTGAAGCTGCACGTGCCGGAGAACATGGTCGCGGATTTGCTGTTGTTGCTTCTGAAATCAACAAACTCGCCAATGATACCGGTGAAGCGGTCAGCAAGATTCAGGTCACGGTAGACGGCGTACAGGAAGCTTTCCACACACTGATCACCAGTTCCAATGAACTGCTGTCATTCCTGAAAGACACCGTTACACCGGATTATGATAACTTCGTGGAAGTCGGAAAACAGTATGGAAAAGATGCTATGCTGTTCGGCAATCAGTCTCAGCAGGTTGCTGAGATGGTCGAAAATATCCGTGCTGCCATGAATGAAGTCAGCAGCGCCATTCAGAATATTGCAGAATCAACACAGGATACCGCTTCACACAGTTCAGATATCAATGATTCTGTCAATAATGTATCTGAAGTCGTCGGCAGCGTTACAGATATGTCGACCAAACAGCAGACCATTGCCAAAGATCTCGATGGCATTGTAGGTAAGTTCAAGCTGAAATAAGATCCTGATTCAGCTTTGATTCCAACAGGAAACGCCGGCACTGATTGAATGTGCCGGCGTTTCCTGTTAATAATAATAGAAGATTATAAAATCGTGAACTTCTTTGTACTGTCGCTGAGCTGCCCTGCCACTCTGTTGTTCTCTTCCATTGCTTCTCCGATTCCCTGAATTTCTCCGACAATCTGTGAAGAACTGTTCGCTGACATATTAATGGCCTGTGAGCTTTCCTGTACTGAATTGGTAATTGTAGTAATGGAATCTGCCATTTCCTCCATGATACTGCGCAGGTTCTCCGCCTTCTGCGTAAAGCGTTCCAGAATCTCATCCATGACACCCGCCGTATTCTCGTAACGGTTTCCGGTCTCTACAAAGGAATCATAATCGCTGATTACAGTGGTATTGATAAAATCAATTACCTGAAGTGCGTTATCGGACAGCATTTTAACAGCTTCCGTTACTTCCTTGCTGATATTCTGAATGTTGCCTGCCGTCTGCCGGCTGTTTTCTGCAAGCGAACTGATCTCCTCCGCAACCACCGCAAAGCCTTTTCCTGCAGCACCCGCTCTTGCCGCTTCAATCGAGGCATTCAGTGCCAGCAGATTGGTCTGTGATGCAATATCCAGAATGACATTGGTAAGTTCATTGATCTGACCGACCCGCTCACTGTTTTTCACAGATTGCGTCAGAACATCACTGAGCTGCTGCATTTTCAGTCCGGTATTGTTCTTTTTCTTTGAGGCATCCGACTTGATGGCATCTGCCTCTGTCTTGATCTCTTCAGCCTTTCTCGCGCCTTCCACCGCTTCATTGGTAATTTCATCCGCTGCAGTTCTTACATCATCCAGCTTGCCATGAATGGACAGTGCCGTTGCCGATACATTCTCCATGCTTGCAGAAAGTTCCTCCAACGCTGCTGACGTGTTGGTAACATTGTCATTTGCCATCTGAATCTGGGAAGTCACACGCTCCGAGGCACCGGTGAGTACAACCGTTCCTTCTTTCACATCTTTCATGACCAGCTGCAGCGTTTCCAGAAAATGGTTGATCCCGTTGCGGATATAGGACAGTTCTGAATTGGTGTTCGTATGAATTCTTGCGGTCAGATCTCCTCTGCCCTGCTCAATCTCACTGATCATGTGGCTCAGTTCTCCGGAGATTGATTTGATCTTCCGGATAATCAGTCTGTAACTGATCAGGAAATTGACAATTATACAGATCATGAAAATGACAAGTCCCGTTGTTGATGCCTGGATTCCGCGATTTCTGAGGTTCTGCATGGAACCGGTACAATATGTGATCGTACTGCCGATTGCAGTCTCTACCGTCTGGAAATTCGTCGTCATACGTGCCTGTGCCGGTACCACTCCGCTTGTAATCACGCTCATCGCGCCTTTGACATTGTCCTTGTCGCGCAGTGCAACCACCTGATTCACTGAATCGCAGAACGTCTGATAGTTTTTGGTCAGCTCATCCAGTGATGCCATCAGTTCCTGATCAGTGCCCTGCTTCGCCTGAAATGTGGATTTGAGTGAATTCAGATTATCAAGTCCTGCTGACTGCTGTTCCTGTATTTCCTTGGAATAGCCGTCCATCTGAGAAGGATCTGTGGAAAGTGCATAGGCATACATGTCATTTTCCATTACTGACATATTTGACTTGATATTGCTCTCCGCATAGGTCAGTTCCATCATATAGTTCATCATATCCGAGGCGGTTGACACTGTGGAATCATAAGAATTCATCACAATGAACATTACCACATTAAATACAATCAGCATGATGAGATTGATCGCTGATATCTGAAAAGAAATCATCTGAAAAAACTTTGGTTTTGACGTAGCCCCTTCCCGGCTGTTGTTTCCGTGTCTCATATCCTTCTTACCTCCTGTAAGACCTCAGTTTTAGATTATTAGATACAGCTGCCTTTTCTGCAGCCTCTTTTTTAATCATACACAATGTTTTTTATTTATGCCATATCCCCTGTACAAATCAGCAAAATGCTTCAAAAAAGGACAGAATTTTCATTTACTATTGCCTATTTCTTTTTTCAGAAAATTGTTTTTTTCGTAACTGAAAAAAGCTGTGAAAAATGATTTCTCATCTTTCACAGCTTCAATATATTGTCTTTTCAGATCAGCCCTGCAATATCCGGATTGTCTCCGACCAGACCGACCCATGCGCCCTGCGATGCTTCTGCAGCAGACGGGTGTGCAATCAGCCACTTGTTGGTTGCAAACAGCAGTCTGTCTTCCGGGCACTTTCCTGAAAGCTCTGCTGTACCGACATTTGTCATTTTCGGCAGCACGATCATGACACGGAATCCATGATCTGCAGACGCCTGACACGGTGCATAATGCAGCGTTGTGGCAAATACCTCAACAAGTACACCCTTCGGTACACGAAACGCCTTCACGCTGGAAGTATCCAGTTTAAAATCATGCATATCACTTTCTTTGCCAAGAAGCAGAATGAATTCTTCCGATCCGAGGTTGAATTCGCTGCATCTGTGATATTCAAAGCAGTTCAGCTTTGTGTTGTGACCGTTGCACCAGCCAAACTGTACCGGCATCCCGCCATAAAGACTCAGTGCCATTTCCTGCGCCTGCGGAAGATTCTGCAGTGCAGCTTCTTCCGGAACATAACCTACTGCATCCGGAAGCGGCGTATGTGCGTCCAGTGCCTTTACAAACGGTTCTGTGTCAAGGCCTTCAATGATTCTGCCATATCCGGCAAATTCAGGATCTGTAACCTGATATATTTTCATCAATTGTCTCCTCTCAAAATATAAACTTATTCATTCATCTGCGGAAAAAGATTTTTCAGTGCCGGATAAAGGCTTCTGAACGTCTGGTAGCGCTTTTCATATAATGCAGCAATCTCCGGATCCGGTTTCACACTGCCGGTCACGCGGATCAGCTTCTGTGCGGCATCCTTCACGGTCGGATATTCACCACAGGCTACAGCTGCCAGAATTGCTCCGCCATATCCGGGTCCCTGCTCTGTTTCCGGCAGATCCAGTTCCATATTCAGTACATCTGCAAAAATCTTCTTCCAGAGCGGACTCTTTGCCCCGCCTCCGCAGATCATACTGCGCTGAACATCAATTCCCAGTTTTCGGGCAGCTTCCAGGCTGTCACGGATACCAAAGGCAACGCCTTCGAGAACTGCCTGTGTCATATCCGCACGGCTTGAATCCATCGTCAGTCCGATAAAGCAGCCTCTTGCTGCAGGATCATTGTGCGGTGCACGTTCTCCCATCAGATACGGCAGAAAATAGACATGATTTCTGCCAAGTTTCTCATCTGTAATGCCTTCCTGCTCTTTCGGGAAATCTTCTGTTCCGATAATCTCTTCCATCCACCATTTATTGCAGGATGCGGCAGAGAGCATGCAGCCCATCAGATGATAGCCGCCGTCCGCATGGTCAAATGCATGAAGTGAATTCCCGCTGTCAACACGGAAACCGTCTGAAGAAATAAAAATGGTTCCGGACGTTCCGAGTGAGATATTGCATGCACCGTCGCCCACCGTCGCCGTTCCGATTGCCGCAGCTGCATTGTCCCCGGCGCCTGCTGCAATTCTGACCTTTTCTGAAAGCCCGAGCTTCTGTGCCATGGACGGTTTCAGCGTTCCCACTGTCTCATAACTCTCATAGAGCTTTGGCATCTGTTCCATGGTGATTCCGCAGATCTCCAGCATCGGTCTGCTCCAGCATCTGTTCTTCACATCCAGCAGCAGCATCCCGGAAGCATCGGAATAATCCGTGCAATGCACTCCCGACAGCATGTAATTAATATAATCCTTGGGCAGCATGATTTTTGCAATTTTTGCAAAAAGCCCGGGTTCATGTTTTTTCATCCAGAGAATCTTCGGTGCGGTAAAACCTGCAAATGCGATATTACCTGTATATTCTGTCAGTTTCTCTCTTCCGATCTTTTCATTCAGGTAATCTGTTTCTTCCTGCGTTCTGCCATCATTCCACAGAATTGCAGGACGAAGCACATGATCCTGCGCATCAAGTGCCACAAGCCCATGCATCTGACCGCCTGCGCCGATTCCTGCCACCAGGCTTCTGTCACAGTCCTTCGTCAGTTCCTGTACCCCGTCAGTCACGGCATCCATCCAGTCCTCCGGATTCTGTTCCGACCATCCCGGATGCGGGAACATAAGCGGGTATTCCCTTGATACGATCTTTTCAATATTTCCCTTTTCATCCATCAGCAGCAGCTTGACCGCTGATGTTCCCAGATCAATTCCTATGTACAGCAAAGCAGATACCTCCATAATATCGTCAATCAGGTGTCTCTACACCCGGAGTTTATTATATCATAACCTTATTTCCGAAAATACCGGACAAATTATAGGCAAAATACGACAAAAATGAACTGACTGTGATACAATGAGTGCCTGATTAATTTAATGATGGATCATACAGGGAGTACTTTTATGAACAGAGAAATCAAGGGTGCATTACTGACACTTTCCGGTGGAGCCTGCTGGGGACTTTCCGGTTCCATGGGACAATATCTTTTTACCAGACAGGGAATGGACAGCCGCTGGCTGGTTCCGATCCGCCTCGGCCTTGCCGGCATCATTCTCTTTTTCTTCTGCCTGCAACGCTATGGTGCAAAACTTCTTTTCCAGCCCTGGAAAAGCCGCCGCGATGCTTTTGAACTGATTGTCTATGGTCTTTTCGGCGTAAGTCTCTGTCAGTTTCTGTATTTTCTGACCATTCAGCTCTCCACTGCCGGTGTTGCCACGATTCTGCAGGATCTTTCCCCCATCATGATTCTGCTCTGTTCCTGTATTCACCTGAAACGGAAACCGCACGCCTATGAGCTGATTGCAATCGCCCTCGCGCTGCTTGGCATCTTCCTTCTGACGACGCACGGCAATCTGCACAGCTTCGCTGTTCCGCTTTCCGCGCTGATTACTGGAATTCTCAGTGCAGTCTGCGTAACCGTTTATAATATCACCCCGAAACATCTGATGTCCTGCTTCCCGGTTACCGTCATGCAGGCCTGGTCATTCCTGATGGGCGGCAGTGTTATCAGTCTGATCTTTCGTCCATGGCAGATTCATTATGTTCCGAATGCAATCGGCATCTTCGGTATTGCCTTTGTCGTCGTTGTCGGAAACATTCTCGCTTTTACCTGCTATATTACCGGCGTCAAATACATCGGCCCGGAAAAGAGTATTCTGTACGGATTTGCAGAACCCATTACTGCCGCCATTATTTCCACCGCAGTCCTCGGAAGTCCGTTTACGCTGTGGGACGTCCTCGGATTTGCTGCGGTTTTTGCCATGCTCACACTGATTTCCGTTGGTGACCGTTTACCTCACTCTGCCAGAAAATCTGTAAGTGGCTTCTGATCCAGTACTGTAACGTCTGCAAGCATTTCTGCCAGTTTCAATGCCATCGTCCGGTTTCCGCCCTTACTGTCGCTTTCAATATTAAGCGGCATAATCGGTTCATGAAGAGACTTTCTGATCAGCAGCCATCCATTGCCGTGCGCTGCATCACAATTGATCCGGACGCCTTCAAAGTTTTCCTTCTCAAGGCTCCAGCCTTCTGTCTGCGGGGTCTTTTCCAGTACCAGCTTCAGAACCTGATCCTGCGCGGCAGCGACATTTTCTGCCATAACCGGGAAGCGGATTTCCATACTTTCTGCAGGCTCCTGAAGATCTGCAATCATTGCTTCCAGATTCTGTCCCTTTCCCATTTCAATGAGCAGCTTTACCATCAGATAAGCACCGTCATCCAGGAAAAAGTTTTCTTTCCATGCGCCATGTCCCGAAGTTTCGATTGCAAGCTGGCTGTCGGTTCCTTCTTTATTCAGCCGGATTGATTCGTCAATGACATTCTTATAACCGCGTTTGAAACGTCTGTGCACGCCGCCGTGCGCCGTAATAAATTTTGCAAGTCCGCTTGAAGTAACAGAATCCGTTACAATCGTTGTCCCCGGATGTTCACTGAGCGCGATTCTGGAAAGTACGGCAATCAGTGCATTTCTGGTCAGTGTCTTCCCGTCCGGCAGAACTGCGCCGGCTCTGTCCACATCAGTATCAAAAATAATTCCCAGGTCGGCCTTCGCCGCAAGTGTCGCTTCACGAACAGATGCTGCCGCTTTTTTATCCTCCGGATTCGGAATATGGTTCGGGAAATGCCCGTCAGGATCAAGGAACTGGCTGCCCGCAGTATCCGCGCCAAGCGGTCTTAATACCTTTGCCTCAAAAAATCCTCCGTCGCCGTTACCTGCATCCACAATAATGTGAAGGCCGGCAAGCGGATGCTGATAATCTGCCGCGCCAACGCCCTTCCTGATCTTCTCACACAGATATTCCGTATAAATACTCATGAAATCGATCTGCTGTGCCTGTCCGGAAAACGGCTGCTGCAGATCCATCGTCTCTGCCAGCTGTGTCAGCTCTGTAATCTCACTTTTTTCAAGGCCTCCCTGCGGTGTGAAAAATTTCATTCCGTTTCTGTGATAGGGAAGATGACTCGCCGTAATCATGATACTGCCATCAAAATGATAAGGATCCAGTACTGTCGACATGAACATGGCCGGTGTACTTGCCAGGCCAAGATCCGCGCTCTCTGCCCCTGCTGCCTGAATGCCTTCAAACGCCGCCCTGATCAGCTTTTCTCCTGTCAGTCTTGAATCATGTCCTGCCGCAATACGAAGATTCTTCTTTCCGGTTCTGTGTTCCAGCCAGCTGACAAAGGCTGCCGCAAGGTGTCTGACCGCATCCTCCGTCAGATTTACTGTTTCATTCCATTCATTCTCCATCGCGATACCGCGAATGTCACTTCCGTTCTGTAATTCCGAATACTGCATTTTCATCTCCTCCAATGCTTCATATTATTGTCCATTTTACCCTGTTTTTATTCATATGGACAGATACTTTTTGATTGACATGCACAAATATAGTCCTTAAAATAGAAATATAAAAGGGAGTAGCTGACAGCGCTGACCTGCGCGGCAGCCGGATCCGTCATCACGATGGAAACATCCGAATCCGGCTTAGGTGATTATCTGAATTTTTTACCGACGGCAAGACTTTTATGATAGCTTTATTCAGCTATGATAAAAGTCCTGCCGTCGGTTTTTTTCAGGTTATACCGGTTTTTTGCGTTGATCCCTGCCGCCGCTGCATCCACTGATTACGGGAGGTATACTATGCAACAGATTCTTGATCTTTATTCAAATCTCGGAAACACCACCTGGCAGATGATTGTCATGTGGATCATCGGCGGCATCCTGATCTATCTCGGAATTGCCAGAAAAATGGAACCTTCACTTCTGGTTCCCATGGGTTTTGGCGCCATACTGGTCAATCTGCCTCTATCCGGCGCAGTCACACAGGTGATTGACAATGTCACGGAAACCGGCCCTCTGAATGTACTTTTTGATGCCGGTATTGCCAATGAAGTTTTCCTGCTGCTTTTGTTTATCGGCATCGGCGCTATGATTGATTTCACTCCGCTCCTGTCCTGTCCGCAGATGATGCTGTTCGGTGCTGCGGCACAGTTCGGTATTTTCTTTACCTTAAGTCTTGCCACTCTGTTCGGTTTCAACCTGCAGGATGCTGCTTCTGTCGGTATCATCGGTGCCGCAGACGGCCCGACTTCCATTTTCGTTGCCGATTATTTTCAGTCCAGATATGTCGGTGCCATCGTTGTCGCCGCCTATTCCTACATGGCACTGGTTCCGATCATTCAGCCACCGGTTATCCGCATGGTCACTACAAAGAAGGAACGCTGTATTCACATGAAATATAACCCGCGCAACGTATCCAAAACCGCGAAGATCATGTTTCCGATCTGCATCACCATTGTTGCCGGCCTGATCGCTCCCCGTTCCGTTGCCCTTGTCGGCTTCCTGATGTTCGGAAACCTGATCCGTGAGTGCGGCGTACTGGATTCTCTTTCCAATACGGCACAGACTTCTCTTGCCAACCTGATCACACTGATGCTCGGCCTTACGGTTGCTTCTCAGATGCGTGCGGATGATTTTCTGAACCTGCAGACACTCTTTATCCTGATGCTGGGACTTGTGGCCTTCATCTTTGATACCATCGGCGGCGTTCTGTTTGCCAAGATACTGAACCTGTTCCTGAAGGAAAAGCTTAACCCGATGATCGGTGCCTGCGGTATTTCCGCATTTCCGATGTCTGCCCGTGTCATCACGCAGATGGGTCTGAAAGAAGATCCGACAAATGTTCTGATCATGCAGGCAACCGGCGTTAACGTATCCGGTCAGATCGCATCCGTCATTGCCGGAGGTCTGATCCTCGGACTGGTTCCGAGACTGTAAAACTGATTCTGAATACGATTCTGTTCACAGCTGGTTTTTTCCAGAGAAAGGAATAAATATGATTGCAAACTTTATGGACTCACTCAGAGTCATGGGACTTGGCATGCTGGGAATCTTCTCCGTTGCGGTAGTTCTGATTCTGATCATGATCATTCTGACAAAACTGTTCCCTGCAGAACACAATGATTCCAATTGAATAAACTACAGGGCAATTTCATAAAAAAAGATACAGCTCATGGCATCGTGCCATGCGGCTGTATCTTTTTTTCAGGAATTCATCTTTCTGACATATTCCAGAAACTCTTTTTCCGGTATCGGTCTGGAGAAATAAAACCCCTGTTCATAATCGCATCCCATATGTGCAAGTTCATCTGCCATTTTCTGCGATTCCACACCCTCCGCCACAATCTCAAGGTGCTGATTCTTAAACATCTGTATCACATGCGGCAGAATATCTCCTGCTCCGTTGAAATATGACCACACAATTGATTTATCAATTTTTACAATATGCAGCGGAAGTTTGAGAATATTGATCAGATTGGAAAATCCGGTTCCATAATCGTCCAGTGAAAACGTTGTTCCATATTCCAGCAGCTGTTTCATATTTTCCCGGATTGCTCCGGCGTCCGTCGTCGCCGTCTCTGTAATTTCCAGATTTACGCGGTTCATTGAGACACCATATTTTGAAGCAATTTCTGTCAGTTCCTCTGCCAGCTGTTCCTGAAGGCATTGTATCGGTGAAAGATTAATCTCAATATAATCAATTTTCAGTTCATCCAAAGAATGATCATGAATAAAACTGCAGGTTTTCTCAAAAATCTGACGGCCAAGCTGCATGATGCTTCCGTTCTGCTCCGCTTTTGGAATAAATACTTCCGGAGAAATAAATCCAAGCTCCGGATCCGATAACCTTGCCAGGGCCTCCGCCGCAGATATCCTTCCCTGTGAATTAGAATAAATCGGCTGAAAATATACTTCCAGAGAATCATTTTCCAGTGCCTGATTCAATGCACTTTCTACTTTTCCGTCATAACGCATGCGTTCAATCAGTTCCTGACTGATATTGATATGACTGCCTCCCGCTTCTGCTGCCTCATCCATCGCCATCTGCAGTCCGTCCATAAGTTCTGCCGCATTATCACGGGCAATTTCAGCAGGCCAGAGTACTGTGCATATATGAAAATATATTTCTCCGTTTTCCAGTTTCCACGGCTGGTCAAACCTTTTCTGTATTTTAATCCCTGATGCAGAGAAATCTTTTCCAGCAGGATCCAGTATTACAAAACATCCTTCATGAAAATAGAACGTCAGAAATTCCGGATTCAGCTTTTTCAGATAATCTGCAATTTCCGTCATACAGAGATCCAGATGCTCCTTCCCGTAAATCTTTCGGGCAGTTGCATATCTGTCCATTACAATTCCGAAGCACGAGAATTTTTTGTTTTGGCTGATTTTCTCTTTTGCAATTTCCGTAAATGCATCTGTATTAAACAACCCGGTCATATTGTTATTATAAAAATCGGGGTTCTGGAGAGACAGATAGATAATGGCAATTGCAAGTGCTGAACAGCCATTTGTCATAAGTACATACGGAAAGAAAACGATCTGCAGAAATGCGCCCATAAAAACAATCAGGCTGAAAGTATAAATACTGATCAGCTGCCCAAGCGCCACGTTCTTTCGGAATCTGGTAATAAATACCACCGACAGCACAATGTAAATGCACACAAAAGCAAAAATAGTCAGATATCCCCATCCCCTGCGGTACCCGTCCACCGGATCAATGGTGAAAACCATCCCGCTTACCGGGGAAGACAATATAAACACTTCCATAAGCAGAAAAGGAATCTGAAGTATGATTTTCAATGCCTTCGGAATATGCCCTGAAATTCCCGTCAATGATACTGTATAGAAATAAAATTCCACAATCAGAAATGCCAGAAGTCCAAAATAAACCGTATTTGCAACATTCTGAACCAAAACGGAATAATTCATCCCTTCCGAAGAAACATAAGATGCAACGAGGTCTGACAGAATCACGCCAACCTCAATGCCGAGAATACGTGAAAAGAAATGATTCTGATATAAGGGAAGGCGGCGCTGCGTCCAGTAGAAAACATTAAATACTACCGTCAACAGCAACGCCGCAATCTCGAAATCCGGATTCCAGGTCATGATCATGATGCACCCGCCTCACTTGTTTGCCCTGCCGAGGTTGCGAAGCAATCCTCGTTAAATTCAGGTGCCGTTGCACCTGGATGTCCTGCCGAGGTTGCGGAGCAATCCTCGATAAATTCAGGTGCCGTTGCACCTGAATGTCCTGCCGAGGTTGCGGAGCAATCCTCGTTAAATTCAGGTGCCGTTGCACCTGAATTTATTATACCATACTTCAACAGTAAAAATACTTTTTACAGTAAAAAAGCCGGGTCTGCAATGCAGTCCGGATTATTTTTGGGAGGGACCCCCGGGTATCGATCCGGAGGCCTGTTATGAAAAGAAGTTATTTTTATACTATTCTGATTCTGTGACCATTCTGTGGATAAAAAGTGAAAAAAAGATGCCCCGGGGTTCTACCGCCCCGGGGCATCCTTCTTCCCTGCTCACTTCAGGTCATCCGGCCATCAGTCTTTGACTTCAATTCTCTGCACATCATTCTTTTCAGGAATCGCTTCCTTCTTCGGGAATGTCACCGTCAGAACACCGTTCTTATACTGTGCCCTGATATCTTCCGGCTTCATGTCTTCTACTCTGAAGGATCTCTGATAAGAAGCGGATCTGCGTTCACGGCGGATATACTTGCCGTCTTTATCCTTTTCATCCTTCTTCTCATCATGCGAAGCAGAAATCGTAAGCATGTCATTCTTCAGATCAATATGAATATCTTCCTTGTTAAATCCCGGAAGATCAGCTTCCAGTCTGTAATTCTTACCTTCATCAATCACATCGGTCTTCATACTGTCTGTACTTCCAAGACCGGTTCCCCAGAAGTCGTCAAACATATGATCCATCTCTTCGAACGGGTTCATCATGTTCATCTCATCATCTTTGTTACTCTTCCACAGCATAGGCATCAACATATAAATCACACTCCTTTTATAAAATATGATTGAATGATTTTTTTATTGAAGAAAGGATTTTTATTTCTTTCCCTCTCTTCGATATATGTTATAGCACATGTATAACAGCAGAGCAATAAAGCAAATCTAAAATAGTATGAACAAATAAATAAAATTATAAACTGTTTGGTACTGCAGCAGGCTTCATATATTTTTTCATGATACCCGCCATGGAATCCGGGTTGATCGGCTTGGTAATAAAATCATTCATGCCTGCTTTCCTGCCTCTCTCAAGCGTTTCATCAAAAGCATCTGCCGACATCGCCAGAATCGGAACCGTTCCTGCATCACTGCGTTCAAGACCGCGGATTGCTTCAGTTGCCTCGATTCCGTCCATTACGGGCATACGGATATCCATCAGGATCATGTCATAATATCCTTCCGGTACATTCCGGAAGGCCTCCAGAGCCATTTTTCCATCAGTTACCGCATCTGCCATGATTCCAAATGCTCCGAGGATGCCCAATGCAACCTCCGTATTGATCTCATTATCCTCTGCCATCAGCACACGCCGTCCAAAAAGTACTGCATCGTTTTCCCTTGACGCTCTGACATGTTCTCTTGTGCAGTCTATTTCCTCTTTGCCGCAAAGTTCGAATACCGCAGTAAAGGTGAAGATACTTCCCTCATTCTCCTGACTGACCACTGTTATATCTCCATGCATCATAAGAGCAAGACTTCTGGAAATGGCAAGTCCCAGGCCGGTTCCGGTACCATACAGCGAGGGGTTACGGTTTTCCTGCATATACGGCGTAAAAATATGCTTCAGGAACTCACTGCTCATCCCGCATCCGGTGTCGCTTACTTCAAATGTCATATGTGCCCGGCCATCTGTATTCTCCTGACTGACCTTCAGGACAACTTTTCCGCCCTTCGGTGTGAATTTTACCGCATTGGTCAGAAGATTGATCAGAATCTGCTCCACGCGCATCCTGTCACAGATTACATAGTGATGCTGCATGTTTACCTCATCAATCCGGAAACTTACATTCTTTTTCTCTGCCAGTGCGGTAATAATATTACGGATATGATCATATATTTCATGAATACTTGACGGCTCCGCTACGATTTTAATACTGCCGCTCTCCGTTTTATTAAAATCCAGAATATCATTTATGATTTCCGCCAGATACTGACTGGAAGATTCAATCTTCTCAAAATAGGAAACAGCCTGGGGATCAGTCACCGCATCCGCTCCCAGATGTGCCAGTCCGCCGATTGCATTGATCGGCGTTCTGATCTCATGACTGACATCCGACATGATTCTCGTCTTTTCCTTTACCGATTCTTCCAGTTTTTCCTTGGTCTCTTCCAGCGCCCTGTTGGCGCTCAGCAGTTCTCCCACATACCGGTTTTTCTGCAATATCAGCTGCAGCGCTGAGGCAATACAGCCTGCCGTCAGAAGGATCAGTGCCCACAGCATGATCGGCTTCTGATATTTACGCAGATAATTCACATCCTGGTTCATCAGCGTAGAGCCGTCCGGCAGAAAAGCACTGCTGATCCCGAATTTTTTCAGCACCTGCTGATTGAATATATAGCTGCTTTCCCCCGTCATGCTGACCGGAATATCCGCCGGATCTGTTCCTTCCAGAATTTTCATCACCATTTTTCCGGCAACATATCCTGAATCCGTATAGGATACCATTTTCCCGCCCAGTATGCCTTCATCGATTCCGCCGATTGAGGTTCTGTATACCGGCACCTTTGTATGCGCCGCGATATTCAATGCACTTTCCTGCATTGTGTACTGATTTCCGTCCCGGTCTTCAAAGGCATCCATATATACGACAATACTGTCCTCCGGAATTTTCTCCAGCTCCGCCTCATACTCCTGCAATGAATAAACTGAAAAATTAATTCCGCTAAACGTGCAGTCAGGATAGTCATCCTTAAGTGCCATGAACTGCTTCACGTCGCCCTGCCCCGTCAGGGTATTGTCATACAGCACAATCATATTTCTGGCAGCCGGCTGCAGCTTTCTGGCAACATCAATCGTATCCTTCAGATATAATTCCTCAACTTCGCCGGTAATCTCCGGATTTTCTCCCGCTTTTCGGGCATGCCCGACATCATTCACACAGAAGAAAACCATCGGCACCCCGTCAAACAGTTCCTTCTGATGCTGTTCTGCAAACGTAAGCGCTGCATCATCTCCCAGAAGTATCACATCATATTTCTGTGTATGCGCCAGTTTGTACTTCAGACTCTGATAAAAAAGCTGTTCATTCTCATCAGTATTGTATTTCTTCATATCCATATACAGAATATCAAGACCGATATTGCTGTTGCCAAATGCCTGTCTGATTCCCTGTTTCTGAAGATCTACCGTATCAAAGCTCTCGCTGTAGGAACTGATAAACAGAACATGCTTTGTCTGTGTAAACAGTACTCCTGTGTCCTTCTGTTTCGTTTCCTTCGTATTCATATTGAAGCTGATGAACAGAAGCAGAATTGCAGCAGCTGCCAGAATGATCGGAATCAGAACTCCTTTTCTTATTTTCAGCATATTATCCTTCTCTCATGAATGCAACGGTCCGTCTCTCCCCACAAGGTCAGATATTGTTGCAAACAGTTTACCTGTATCCACCGGTTTTGACAGATGTACATTCATTCCGCTTGCAAGGCTCTCTCTGATATCCTCGGGGAAACTGTTGGCAGACAATGCCGCAATCGGTATTTTCCGATTAAACTGACGTATTTTTCTGGTAGCCTCATATCCATCCATAACCGGCATACGGATATCCATCAGAATCGCATCAAAATCCTTTTTCTGTGCCTTTTTTACGCCGTCCTCCCCATTTACAGCTCTTTCACAGCTGATTCCCCTGCTCTTTAACAGTTCCATGATAATGTCAGCATTAATATCATTATCCTCACATACAAGGATCTTACATTCCATTTTCTCCGGAACAGCCTTTTCTGCCGCTTCCTGAATCAGGTAATTGTTAATTTCTTCCGGCCCTGCCTTTCGATAGGGAATACTCACTGTGAAGCTTGTTCCCTGCCCCGGCGCCGATCTGCAGACGATGGAACCGTGCATGAGATCTACCAGTGCCTTTACAATTGCCAGTCTCAGTCCGCTTCCTCCGGAATGCGCCGTATGATTGTTTTCCTGCGTAAACGGCTCATACATATGCTGCTGAAATTCAGTTCCGATTCCGGGGCCATCATCGGAAACGGTATGCACCACCGTAATACTGTCATCCGTTTCTTTTTCAATCCTGCAATCCCATATCACCGTTCCTCCAGATGGCGTGTACTCTACTGCATTGTCCAGCAGATTAAGAATAATCTGCTGGACTCTGCCGACATCCACCATCGGATAACACTCGGTCTCATCACAGTGAATATGTGCAGCAAACCGAACACCCTTTTCCTTCGCCATAGGTTCAATAACTGATTGTATCATCTTCGCGGATCTGGCATTTTTACAGATCTGAGGATGCAGAACCAGCCTGCCGTTCTCCAGCTTCTGCATATCCAGAATATCCGTCAGTATTCCCAGCAGATACTGCGCACTTTCTCTGACTGTACCGATATATCTGTCAACCTCTGCCGTCTCTTCCTTCTGCCCCAGCAGATCACAGATTCCCATAATGGTAGTCAGCGGAGTCCGCATATCATGACTCATCCTCGCCAGAAACTCCGATTTTGCGCCGCTTGCATTCCGGGCTTCTTCCAGTGCTTTTTCGAGCTGTCCGTTCAGTCTGCTGATTTCTTCTTTCTGACGGACTTCTTCTGTCACATCTTCAAAACTCCCTACCAGACCGACTATTTTTCCTTTTTCATACAGCGGGCTTTTACTGGCCACAATATTCCTGTTTTCTCCGTGTGATATACACATTCCCGGTACACGGTATGTACTTTCTCCCTCTCTGATCACCTTCAGTTCATCATTTCTATAAGGATCCGGATCGCTGTGCCACCCCATGTCTTCATCATTTTTTCCCAGAATGGAAGAAACGGACGGGAAGTCATAATAGTCCAGAAAGGCCTTGTTGGCTCCCAGAAAACGACGGTCTGCATCCTTCCAGAAAATAGCAGTCTGTGTGGTAAACAGGATTTTCTCCAGGAGATTTCTGGTATGCTCCTCCTGCAGTTCCATTTTCTTCTTATCTGTCACATCCATGAAGACCGTCTGCGATACTTTGCCCTGACTGAGCCAGCTGCGCACTCCATTAATCCATCTGATTTCCCCGTCAGGTCGCTGAAGACGGCATTCAAATGAGACGGACTCCGTTCCGGCAAAAAACTGCCCTGCGATCCGTTCCATATATTCCCGGTCTTCCGGATACATGCACAGTTCAAGATACGCCTTGCTACGCATACCGATGACTGTTTTTTCATCCAGCCCATTAATCCTGAGTGCCTCCGGATTAATATAGACACAGACTGCTTCCCGGCCTTCCGGCTCTATCCGGTAGTGTATAATCCCGACCGGAAGGTTTCTCAACGTACTTTCGCCATATTCTGACCACTGGTATGAGGTATGGTTCTCCATATGTCTGCTCCCGCCGTTATTCTTTATCGGCTGCTTTCTGTGTTCTTGCCTTTTCCATATACATATTCTTTTCTGCTTCCAGAATCATCTCTCTGAGCATATCCGCTTTCTTTTCAAAACGATCCGAGTATGCATATCCCATATCAATCTGCATATCGAGATCTTCTGCCCCGGTCAGTTTCAGTTCTGACATTCCCTGCGCAATTTCACTGATTTTTCCTTTCAGAATTTCTTCCGGACAGTTCACCAGAATCAGAAGGAATTCATCTCCTCCGTACCGGATCACCGAATCCTGTTTTCTGATCAGCGAAAGAAAAAGTGCAACTGTTTTTTTCAGTATTTCATTTCCCAGTTCGTAACCATAATTGTTGTTGATGGTCTTGAAATTTTTCAGGTCACACATGATGATTCCCACCTGGTGCGGCTCTTCACTGAAATCTCCCATATCAAGGAAGAGCCACTCTGTCAGATATCTTCTGTTATATGCATCTGTCAGTGTGTCTCCATATATTTTTTTCTTCAGGCTATGCGGAATTCTGTTAGCGTAATTATTTTCCAGCATATCTTCATTCAGAACCGCTTCCAACTGATCCACATCCTTCACCAGCTTCTCGTATTCCTCTACCGGCATAGGTCTGGCAAAATAATATCCCTGTATATACTCACAACCGATGCTTGTCAGAAAGTCACTCTGCTCCTTCGTCTCCACGCCTTCCATAACAACCGGAAGTTTCAGCCAGCCGGCCATTCTGACAACTGAGGTCAGAATCTTCTTGCTCTTGCTTTCAGAAGAATCCACCGGCAGGAATTTCATATCAATTTTGATAATATCAACATCAAAATCTTTCAGTGTATTTAAAGAAGAGTATCCGCTCCCGAAATCATCCATCATGATAATAAAGCCCATTTCATGCAGCTTACGGATAACTTCATTGATCCGCTTCGGGTCCTCCATGTATGCGCTTTCCGTCAGTTCCAGATTAAGCAGCTCCGGAGGCAGCTGATATCTGTCCAGCAGGCCCTGTAGCAATTCAAAGAGACCGGCATTTTCCACATCCATTCTGGACATATTGACTGATATCGGTGCCGGATGCTTTCCCTCATCTATCCATTTCCTGAGCAGTGCGCAGACATGATCCCACATATAGTAATCCAGATCCCGGATCAGTCCGTTTCTTTCAAACACCGGTATGAATTCAGCCGGTGATATTCTTCCCTTTACCGGATGTTCCCAGCGCACCAGTGCCTCAGCTCCATATGGCCTTTTTGTCTGTACATTGAATTTTGGCTGCAGATATACCCTGAACTGCTCCTTTGCAAAAGCTTCATCCGCCTCTGCCAGAATTTCCTGCTCCTCAAACAGTTTTTCTCCCATGCTGTTATCATAATAGGCAGAATATACCTTGTACTTATCCTTCAGCGTATTGGCAGCCAGCGATGCACGCAGGTAGATTGTCTCCGCAGACAGCATATTGTCTTCAATAATATAGATTCCGACCGCAGGTTCAATGATAAATTCAGTAGAATAATTTCTGAAAATTTCCGTCAGTTTTTTCGTCAGACGATCACATTTATCTGCCTCATACTGCATGCAGATTCCAAAGATATCCGCTTCAATGTGTCCATATGTACACAACGGATTTTTCTTCATACATTTATCAATATTTCTGGCCATATAGCGCAGCAGTTCATTTCCGCCCTGTTCACCTTTAAGTGCATTTACCATTCGAAAGCGCTTGATATCCATTCGGATAAATGCAAAAGTATCTCCCCTGCTTCCGCGCAGCATTGTCTCCGTTTCTTCAAAAAAATATCTTCTGTTATACAGATCGGTTACTGTATCATGCTCTGCCAGATGACGGATTTTCTTCAGATAGGAAACTTCACTTCTGGCAATGGCGTTCTTAAGTCTGGTCATAAGAATCGGCATCTGATACGGCTTTGAAACAAAATCCCAGGCCCCCATCTCAAGTGCTTTTTCTTCTGATCCCGCACCCTTGTCCCCGGTCATGACAATAATCGGAATATTGTCAATTCCGAGCGCCTTTATCTTTTCCAGGAACTCATAACCATCCATCACCGGCATGATAATATCCAGAAGGACTGCAGTAACTGATGCTTTATCCTGCCTGATTACATCCAGTGCCTGCTGCCCGTTCTCAACTTCCACTGTTCTGTAAGCCTGCTGCAACATCGCTGCAAGCATGCTTCTGTTAATTTCATTATCATCTACGATCAGTATTTCCTGCCTTTTTTCTTCCATAAGCATCCTTCCTGTATCCGTTTCTGTCTACGGTAAGGCTCTTATTTCTTTATTGCTGCCTTTAATATTCCCTTCAGTTTCTGCGGTTCAATCGGTTTAACAACAAATTCATCCATTCCCGCCCGGATTCCCTTTTGTCTTGCTTCATTAAACGCATCTGCTGTCATGGCAATAATCGGAACATTTTTCGCATCTGCTCTCTTCAGTTTTCTGATCTGCATTGTCGCATCATAACCGTTCATCACCGGCATCTGGATATCCATCAGAACCGCGGCATACTCTCCCTGTGCAGATTTTTCGAATCGTTCCACTGCTTCCTGCCCGTTTACAGCAGTATCTGCTGTCAGGCCATAACTTTCGATAATTCTGATTGCAATCTCCATATTAATCTCATTATCCTCTGCAAGGAGTACCTTGCCGGATAACTGCTCTGTATCTTCTTTTGCAGCTTCTCCATCCTCAAGCCGGTTCCTGTACTTCGGATCTCTTGTTGCGTCCGGGAACACGATGCTGCACCGGATCGTTGTTCCTTTTCCAGGCGCACTTTCCACCGTCATGCTGCCATTCATCAGTTCTACCATCCTGTGAACAATTGACAGTCCCAGTCCTGTCCCGCTGATTCCCTTCGGGCGCATCGGATTATCATATTCCTGAGAAAACGGCTCAAACATGATCTTCTGAAACTCCGGACTCATTCCGATTCCGGTATCTCTGATTTCAAAGCCAAAGCGGACTTTATTATCCGGAAGATCTTCACTGTCTGAAATATAGGAAACCGTTCCTCCCGCAGGCGTATATTTTACGGCATTGGACAGCAGATTCAGCGTGATCTGGTTGATCCTCACCTTATCGGCAACAATAACTCCACAATTAGCATTACGCCGTTCAAAAACACAATGAAGCCCTTTTTCTTCACACATCGGTTCAAGCACATTTCTGATATTGGCTGAATGCTCTTCAAATGGATACGGTTCCGGATTCAACGTCACTTTCCCGCTGTCAATTCTGGAAATATCCAATACATCATTAATCAGACTCAGCAGAAACGTATTGGAAGTTCTGATCTTGTTCAGGTCATTCAGCAGCATTTCCCTGTGGTCAATATCCTGAATTGCAAACCCGGTCATACTGGTAATTGCACTGATCGGTGTCCGGATATCATGACTGATTCTTGATATAAACTCTGTTTTGGCCCGGTTGGCCTGTTCAGCCATCTGTAATGCATCTGAGAGTTTTTTCAGCTGCTGTTCCTGTTTTCTGTATGCATCCGTAATATCCGTCTGCACTTCCATGATTTCTGTTCTGGAAGCATCAAGCCAGCAGTACTGCACCTGCTTGTATCGTATATTTCCTTCCTGATCAAGACTGCGAAATACAAATGTACTGCTGTTTTTAACGTTCATGATTCTGATCAGTGAATCAAGCTCTGCATGCTGCCTGAAATATCTGCAGTCATCCGGGAATACATAATTTTCCGCAATCTGTCTGATCACACTGTCACAGTCCTGCTCCTGCATAAGCATAACCGTATTCCCGGTTCCTGATGTTCTGATAAGGGTAAATGTACGTCTCTGCGGACTGATTACGGAAATATGATCGTAATGCTCCTCCGCGATTCTTGCTACCACGTTTTCTTCAATCTTGCGCCGCGTGATATCGAGTGCATAGGTAACTGCCTCCACATCTCCGCTGGCGGGATTCTGCGCCATATTGATAAATCCTGCAACCCAGACGGTTCTTCCGTCCTGTGCCTTGACCGGATATTCTGCAGCAATTTCCGTCTTGCCGTTTCGAAACTCCTTCAGCAGATTTTTCCTGGTAAAAACCTGTGCATATTCTTTCTGAACTGCTGCATCTGAAATGATCTCCACATTCTTCTTCAGATAATGATCCGCAGTTCCCTCCGCCCCCTGCTGAAGAACCGCTTCCCGCTCACTCTGTCCGTCGATACAGAGATTTCGTGTCAGATTCAGATGAAATGTCCCCAGTGAATAGGGATTAGCCTTTGCCACCTGCTTATATATCCTGTTATATTTTTCTTCCTCAATCTTCTGCGCCGTAATATCCTGCGTAATTCCGTATGCCAGAACAGTCTTCCCTTCGCTGTCATACACACTGGTCATGCTCATGCGTTCACAATGAGGTTCATTGTGCTCCTGTCTTGCCCTGAACCATACCTCACAACATGCGGACGGCTCTCCCGCATCAATTCTGCGGTACATCTCCAGAAAAGAACCTGTGTCCTTTTCCTCCAGCAGCCGTGACACCTCCTGCGGAGTCCGGTTCTCTATCTGCAGGATTCCCCTGTTAAGCGCATTAAACCTGGAATAGGCATTATCTGCTATTGTAATCTGCTTGGTCTGCAGATTATAAGTCCATATGGTCAGTCCTGCGCCTTCAGCCGCATTTTCATATATCTTCTGCGCTTTTTGCAGGCTGTCTTCCCGCTTCTTCTGCTCTGTAATATCTGTCAGGTACACAATGACAGCATCATGCCCGTCCCAGCTGATCCTATGGCATCTGACCCGGTTCCATCTGTCTGTCTCACGTATATAGCTTTCGCCCTGATAATCGTCCTCATCCGGCAGCTTTGAGACCGGGCACCATTCACAGGGAATCTGCTGACTGCTGATCAGCTGATAGCACTTTTTTCCCGCATCATCAGCACATCCCCGGCATTTCAGCGCTGCCCGGTTTGCATATAGCAGTTCATAATCCTGCCGGTCTACAACATATACGACAGTGTCCATGTAATCCAGAAGATTTTCTTTTCCATCGGCTTCCAAAGCATTCCCTCATTTCCGGTTCCTGTTGAAACAGTTTTCTAAAATAAGGTTCCTCTTCTAGCAGTTCATCTCTGCGGTATCTTCTTATCCATCTTCATGATATGATTTTTCAGCCAGTCAAGTAAAAAGTTCAGCAGTTCATCCAGATACTCATCCTGCCGGTTCTCCATATCACTGAGGTCAAGCGAATTGAGTTTATCCACAAATGCTTCATGCACACGTTTCTGTGCTTCAAGCCCTTCATACTGAATACTTTCCATATATTCTTCTTCATCGTGGAAGTGCATGACGGTATACTCTCTCAGTTCCTTAAGAATCTGTATGATTTCATCATATTTGTCATGTAAAAACTGTGCGTGAATCACTTCATTTGCATGTGCAATGATTTCAAACAGTTTCTTATGCTCCTCGTCAATCATGCTGATTCCCGTTTCATACGCCTTCGTATAAACAAACGGGTCTCCCTGTTCCTCAGAATCTGATCCCTTGATTTTACCAATCATGATGTCACTGCCCAGGATATGATGGTAAAGCCAGCGGGTAAGATATTCCAGCATTCCGCTTAGCTGCTGCTTCTCTGTTTCCGCATCCGGCACTGACGGTGTCATCTGCGCAATTCTGGCTGTAAAGGCCGCATGCTCCTTTTTCTGTCTGGGAAGCTCCGGATCATGAATCTTCTCCATATATGCTTCCTCATGTGCAAAATGAGTCGCCGCATAATCTGTAAGCTGCTGCGTCATTTCTGCCAGCACCTGATGACTGTTTCCCGCTGCAAGCGCATCACTCAGCTGGTTGATCAGTTGAAAAAGCATCCGGTGTTCATTGTCAATCTGTTCTATTCCAGTCATACAATCCTGCGTAAAACGATATGTCTCCATTTTGCATACACCTCTTCTGATTATATTTTATCATAGCAACAGAAAAAAATATTCAATATTTTCAGAAAATAAATTATTCAATTTCGTTCTTTGCAACCGGAACTCCTGCAATCAGATAAACGCGGTCTCCTTCATTGATTTCTTTCTCATACAGATACTGATCTTCTGCCGCAATTGTTTTCAGACTGCCGTCTTCACATATGAGAACCACCTTATCCAGCATGGTTTTTCCGTCCGGTCTGCCTTCACAGCCATAATCAGGTTCCTCAATCTTCTGTACCGTACACTTTTGCATGAACATGTCTTCAAAAATTCTGCGGCCTGCATCCGTCCGGAATATTCTGTGATATGCCGCCAGTATTGCCCTGCTGTCAGCATGATCTTCATACAGATTCACCAGAAAATCCGCTTCCACCAGTATCCGGTAATCATCTCCTTCTATCTCCGTATACGTATGATGATGTCCGACCAGAAACATGACACGTGTCACCACCTCCTGATCATAATTCAGCGTTGCCAGCATTCTCTGTACATATGCCGGGCCCTCCTGCTCCTGAAGTTTCCCGTCACTTTTCCCGTATCTGTTTTCTGCAGGATGGATTCCGATGTCATGCACGACCGCAGCTGTTTCCAGAATCAGCTGCATTTTTGAATCAAGCTTCTGCATTCTCCCGATCATTGCCGCATATTCGTACACCTTTGTAAAATGCTGTATTCTTTTCGGATCTCCGCTGTCAAATTCCATCATTTTCAGCATCAGCTGGTCAGTCAGTTTCCGGCTCTGCATGTCTGTCATCTTATGCCTCCTGCACTCTCTGCTTACTCTTTCTTTATTATCTTACCATCTTCAGAAGCCGTCAACGTTTTCTGTTTTCTTTCATTGTTCTGTTGCATTTCAGAATATAATGTGCTATTCTTTATGTAGTAATCAAAACTACATTGAGTAGTTTTAAAAATTGCAGATTGATCCTGTCAAGGGATTTGGTTCGGAATTACATCCGGCGCGCTTTGAAGACGCAGAAAAGAGGTACAATATGACTACTGAAGATTTAAAAGAATTTTTTAATGAACATCTTGTTCCCAGAAAGTTTTACAGCCTGAAAGGGAATCATAAAAACAGAATCTGTATTGAGAAGGCCTCTGACGGATGGAACGTATATTTCAGTGATCAGAAAGAAAAAGTAGGTCTGCTCCACTTTGCCAACGAAAGTGACGCATGCCAGCGAATGAAAGATGAAATCAAGAAGCTGATGGAACAGGTCTATGGCCTGACCTGGAAAAATTCTTCCCTTTCGATGTAACAGATAAGGCTGTAAAAAGCGGTTTTCCGCTTTTTACAGCCTTTTTTTATTGTGCCCCGTCTTTATATTTGTTATAAAGTTCCTGCAGTTCGTCCTGTTCTTCCTGTGTCAGACTCTCCTGCGCATACTGCTTCAATCCTTCCTTATCCCCGCTTGTAACATACTGCTGTACTTTGGAAGCAGCTTCCGTATTCATATGATTATCTACAATCTTCTTTACCTTTTCCTGATCCTCTGTACTCATGGAACTGTATATTTTTCCGGTGCTCCCTCCATCCGGAAGCGACACATCTGAGGTTGCAATCTGGTTCACTACTGTTTCTGCGACCTTGTCTTCTACCTTCTGCTTCACAAATCCCTTTGCATAAAACAGTATTCCTGCTATCACCAGTACAATCAACAGCGTTTTCATAAATACCCCTGCAGCGGAACGTTTCTTTCTTCTCCTGTGCGACATTTCTTACAACCTCGTTTTCTTTTCCTGCCATTTATATTAAAATAGAATCATATGATAATCTCTGTTTTTAAGAATAGTACACTTTTCTTCTTTCGTAAACAACTGTATCGTTCTCACACATGGAAGGTCTGGTGCTTTCATGAAAAAACGTTCAATGTTCGGTATAAGTTTTCTGGCTTTCATCCTTATTACCGGTTCTTTTCTCATCAATGCACTTTTCATCAGCAAAATCTGTAATCATGCCATGGAAGATGAGGTTCTCACTTCCTGCGCTCTGACCACTGATACCATTGCCAATAACTTTGGTGTTTCCGTTGA
Organism: Butyrivibrio sp.; assembly: GCA_022486625.1. Classification (GTDB taxonomy): domain Bacteria; phylum Bacillota; class Clostridia; order Lachnospirales; family Lachnospiraceae; genus Butyrivibrio. Next base: position 53,547 of record JAKVKH010000010.1, read on the forward strand.
CGTCCCGATTTCCTTTTCTGAAGCCATGGCATCTGATACACTTCTTCGCAGCATTCTTGAAACAGAGCCTCAGGATGATGCCGGGCTTACTGACTCTTATATTAAGAAAATCAGCAGCTACCTTGCTTCCTACCAGGAAAAGTACCGGTACAGTTCACTCTTCCTCGTATCTGCAAAGAGCGGCCGCTATTATCACCAGGACGGTCTGAACCGGGTACTGACAAAAGGGAACCCTGAAAATACCTGGTATTATGACTTTCTCTCATCCGATGCAGACCTTTCCCTTGATGTTGATAATGACGAAGCCAACAATAATGTTATTACGCTTTTCATTGACTGCAGAATCCGGGATGAAAGCGGCAATACCATTGGCGTCGTCGGCGTGGGTATGGATATACGGGACATCCTCGGCAAGCTTGAAAAAGAAGCCGCGGATCATAAGCTTTCAATCTATGTCGTCAGCAATGACGGCAAAATTCAGCTTTCCTCAGATCCTTCGATAACACCTGATTCTGTTTCGCTGACAGATGTGCTGAAAATCTCAGCCAGCCATTATGAAGAGTTGTGCCGTGCTTTGGACACCAGTCAGAGTAAACAGGGCAGCCGGGGAGATTTTCTTGATGACAGCAACGGATATCTGTCCGTTTCCGGTATTCCGGGACTGAACTGGAATATTGTCACCGTAATTGATACCGCAACAGCTTTTGATCAAAGCTTTCACAATATCCGTATGCTTTATATACTTCTGTTTGCGATCCTGCTTTCACTGATCTTCCTGATTCTGTTCATTCTGCGCAGTTATCAGAAAAAGGCACTTCAAAATGCCTACACGGACAGACTGACAGGTCTTTACAACCGTTCCATCCTTCCTGCTGTCCAGAACCGTCACCTGATGACCCGCCTTCGCTATAGCGTTCTGCTGATCATGGATGTGGATGATTTCAAGACGATCAACGACCAGTCCGGACATACCGCAGGCGACAGTGTGCTGCAGAATATTGCAGCAGCACTCCGCAGAACACTTGGCAAAAACGGCACTGCCATCCGCTGGGGCGGCGATGAATTTGTAGCTGCCTTTCGTACTGATTTTTCTTCTGCAGACCATTTTCTGACTTTTCTGCGGAAAAACCTGTCCGGAATCGAATACGCACCCGGAAAATTCATTACCGTCAGCATCGGCTGTACCCTGATTGACAAAGAAAAAAATATACAGCAGCTGATCTCGGAAGCTGATCAGGCGCTGTATATTTCTAAAGGAAATGGTAAGAACCAGACTTCCTGGTTTTCAGAGCAGTAGCATCTCACGTGCCACCTCTTCGTAGCTGACTACCCGGTTTCTTCCTTTCTGCTTGGCAGCATACAATGCACGGTCTGCCCGCAGAATCATGCTCTCGGCTGTATCCTGAGGCGTAACCGGGGAGTATCCTATACTGACCGTCATTCTCCTGTCCCCGTATTCCTTTTTCTGTACAGAGTTTTCAATTTCCCGGAGAATTTTTTCCGCATCACGGGTATAGATCAGGCCTGCAAATTCATCCCCTCCCCACCTGGTCAGAATTCCGTTGCTCCCGATTGCCGCCTGTGCATTCATTGCCGTATAAATCAGCAGTTCATCTCCCGCCTTATGTCCGAAGCGGTCATTGATTTCCTTAAAATGATCCACATCAAATATGAAAAAAAACATCGCCCCGTTTGCAGAATTTCTGACGTTTCTTCTGCACTCTTTTTCCAGATACTTTCGGTTGGGTATTCCGGTAAGTGAATCTGTTTCTGCGATTTTCTCAAGTTCATTTCTGTATCTTTGAAGCACCCGGGTAATGGAACCGCTGGTCAGCGTAACCATCAGTATCAATGTTATCACGATATTCCGTGCGTCTTCCCCGTTCTGATTCAGCACCTGCCAGAAATTTCCGGCATTTCTGACTGTAATCAGCTTCCATCCGGTATTTTTGATCGGTGTAATGCACACATAATTATTTTTTATCCATCCGGAGCTATTATCCTGTTCCAGTTCTGACAGCACCTGCAGTGAAATCCCGTTTTCCTGCGCAATCTGTTCTGCTCCGGTGCTCTCCTGATCAGAAGTGGCCAGTATTTCATCCTGATCATCCATCAGAATGCAGTCAACAGAATAATTTTCTCTGCTGTTCAGAAGCCAGCTGCCGATATCCGATACCTGAAATCCGGTCCCCGTCAGTCCCAGAAAAGCACCCTTCTGATCTCTGATTCTTGCATTGATAAAAAAGGTCGGAATTTTCTTGCCATCAACCACATCATAATCATAATTCCAGACACACTCCTGCCCGGAATCTCTTGCTTCATAAAACCATGTACTTCCGGAATCATTTCTGTCCGACAGAACACGGTCAATTCCATCCGGATAATAATATCGTTTACTGTATTCGGGAACCAGAAAGACCGAACTGAACGAATTCTGATCTGCATAACCGGACAGATATTCCGTAATCCGGTCTGTATAGCTCTGATCCTGCATATGCTGCGGTTCCTCCTCCAGCAGCTGCACCAGAAGCGGATTTTCAGCCATATGCATTGCAATGTTCTTCGGTCTTGCTATTGCCGCATTTATACGGCTCTCAATATTTTCTGCCACCTGAGATGTCACATGTTCTGTCTGTTCAAGCGTCATTTTCCGGTAGGCGTTATTCACCGCAAGGCAATATCCGACAAAGAAAATATATATCAAAATAATAATTATGATATTAATCATACCAAGAAGATGTGTCCTGATCCACTTCATCTCAATATTCCTCTGCAGACGGTCACTTCTGCTGATCTGAAAACAGTATCCGCGTTCAGTTATATTTTACATCACCGGTATCTTTCCCGCTATATGATTTATTCTGTCCATCGTTCCGGTACAATATGATACTCCGGCAGTTGCTGCTGGAGCTCTTCCGGCGTATACGCCCCATCCGTAAACAGAATTTTTCCATCTGTTTCATCCAGATGCGTAATATGAATAAATACCTCCGGCATGCACTGATCCATATGCAGAAGTTGCAGATCCTTCTGCACCGGTTCTGCAAATGCCTTCAGACTTTCATGCTTTGCATAACGCATTGTCTCCTGCCACGGATTCGGTATGTTGGTCCTGTCCGTCATCTGCGGATTGATTTCCGCCTTGTCGCACTCGCACGGCAGTTTTCCCTGCCCGTGTCTGGTGACATAGGTTCTTGTCACATAATGGATCTGCAGTTCGGTTTCACTTTCCTGATTTATTTTCTCCAGCATTCTGAGCGGATTCACAAGTCCAGTGTGTGACGGTGTCAGATGCGGATAATATGCGCTGCAGTCTTCATCCAGTAAAAGCCCCTGCGCTCCCTCGAACACCAGAGCATCATGTCCTTTGGGAATACCGGCTGCCATTCTGATGTACCGATGAATATTCTCATACATGATCTCCGCACAGTTACCAGGAATATTTTCATCCAGCATCAGCGCATACCATCTGCTTTCTCCGGTTTCTTTCCCCATCTGCCCTGTCACTTTTCTGATATAGCCGTCTCTGATCCGGCGCAGAAAGGCTTCAATTTCCCGCACATTCATCCCGGCCAGCATTCCGGCAGTCAGCGCATACTCCGGCAGTCTGTTCCTCTTTACCGTCTCATAGATTCCCATTCCGCATGAGCCGTGACGCTGCTCTCCTCTGATTTCCTCTGTCAGACTGTTCAGCAGCACATCATATACCGTCACTGCCCGGCAGCTGCCATTGACATACACCCGGACAGAATCCGGACTGCATTTTCTTTCCTTTGCATATGCATTGATCTCATCCCCGATTTTCAGAAAATCAGGCAAAAAGGATTCTGAAAAATATGTATCTGCGCCATGCCAGGTACCGCTTCCAAGCTGATGAAAAATAAATCTGTTTTTTTTATCCTCTACCGTATGTCCCGCCTGTGCCCCGCCATTATGCCTGATGACCAGCGGACATCGTCCTGCCTGCAACAGCCGTCTTGTAAGTTCTGCCGTCAGCTGCCCTTTCCCTTCATCTCCGAAATTTTTACCCGCTACGACATGACAGCTGTACATCAGAAATTCAGCATTCCTTTCTCCCCATCCGGCAGGAAATCATGGATTGCTTCCATTACCACTGCTGAAACTTCTCCCGGCCATTCATTGGAAATCTCCCGTGCAGGCTTTCCTCCGGCTGCCTGCATAAGACTGATCAGAAGCTCAGGAAGTTTATCCAGGTCCTTGGGGTCAAGTTCGATTGCCCGGTTTCCGATCAGTTCTTTCCATGCAGCGCCGCTGTGCTGATATTCATAAGCTCCCGCTTTCAGAACGATATGAAAAATTTCATATTTCTCTGAAGCCTCATCAAACAGTTCCTTCGAAGTATAATCTCTGATCACTCCGGTATCACCTTTCCCGAAAATCCTCTGCAGAAGATTCTCCGGGTTCTTTTCCTTCGCCGGATCTGCACTTATATCTCCGAAGAAATTCGTGATTTCACCCACCGTCAGATCTTTATGGCAGCATTCATCCCCGATGGTAAAAAGGAATCCCTTCTGATGCCTTTTCTCATAGCAGTCAATTCTGGTATGCCTTGCAGCAAAATACCATGCCAGAAGGTAGGATTCCCCTCCGTTACCACCGCCATGGCCTTCGAAATAGATGTCAAGCAGCTGCTCTGCAATCCGGATATCTGCTTCAAACTGTGTTACCTGAAGCGGAGCTTCATCCGATTTGGAGTCTCCGATTGCCATGAACATGATATGCGGATTGCTGACCGGATCCTTCGCATATATTTCATTCATCGTTCTGTTCAGTGAATTCTTGGCAATTTCTTCTGAAAGATATCCCATGGATCCTGTTACATCCAGCCCGATGATAATTGCCGTTGATGCCGGATTATCCATGGAATCGCAGGATTCACGGTACTTTACATGATACGGATTAAGCTGATCCTTCATATTCTGAGATCTGTACAGATCGTTTACGGTCGACTGTGCCGATATGTTTCTGTCTGTTTTCAGACGGTTCCAGTCATTACTGGTATAACTTCCTCTTCCCATGATTTCTCCTTTTTCTGTATACCGCGGAGTTTTTCCTCCGCCACCTCTCTGAATTTTTTACTCCCGGGAATAAATATCTTCCCTGGTAACATTCAGATGTATAAACTTACGCTCGCCATAGGACGCTGTCAGTGTTCTGTCCCATAATTCAAAGTCTTCCTGTGCAGACTTTCTGCATACCGCCCGGATAAATTTTCTGAATGGTTCCGGAATGGTCGCATCCTGTGCCGCCGCTTCGCGATCTGCATATCCCATAAGCTTTGCCGCATTCAGGCGTATGGTCTCAAGATCAGTCGTGATATGACACTCCTGTCTTTTCTGATAATATTCATGTATGGAATCTGACGCATCAGCTGCAATCCCTGCATACTCTGTTCCCTGTTTTCCCGCAAACCACCATCCGCCGTACAGATACAGCTGATGCTCGGCCGGATTTACAAACAGATTCTGGAGCGTAAGTGCATTCAATGAAAGATCATTATACTCCAGCAGACAGCACAGATTTTCCATACGGCTGACCATCCATGCCGCATGCCTGTCCAGAAGCGTTCCGAACAGAACCAGCGGATATACTTCCTCCGGTTTATGCACTGCGATCATCATTCCGCCATTTTTGAGTTCACACGAAGTTGCAACCTGCGGCAGGTAGCGCTTCAGTTCCTGTTCCATGCTGCTGTTCGGAAATTTCAGTAACTCCGGCATTTTCAGATATTTCTGTGCATAAGCAAGATCCTGCTTTTCAAAAAGATAAATGACATGTGCCTTTGCAACATACATTGTGCACATGTCTGCACGGCACTTTGCAAGATACCTGATCCGTATGTTCTCACCATCTGCGCGTTCGACTTCCTCTTCCTCAGCCTCTACCCAGAAGCCTTCCTGAAGATGCTCTTTCGTATCCGTTTTGTTCATCAGATCATCGAGCATGGTCTGATACTGTACATACAGATTTTCTCCCATATCCAGAATTGTGGATACATTTCCGCAGTACAGGCATGTCGCAGTATTATTACGGCGGTCAATTTTCATTGTCCCTCCGCACATTTTACATTTACACAGTGCCATAGTTTCCTCCCTCTGCTGTCACACCTGTTTTATTATAAACGCCCGTTTTCAGGCTTTCAACGCAAACAGATATTTTATCATGATTTAAAATTTTTGCGTACAATTATACCGTCTACTTTTTCTCATTATGGATCTGGTCATACCACAGTCCACGCATATGATGTTCTCATGCAAAATGCACAGCTTATCCCACACAAATTCGACTATAACGCCAAATTTCCTCATATTGATTTTTAGAGTTTGACGTTGTCTTTTTTCAGGAATAGAATAATTACAGGCTCTGGTATAATCAGACGTCTGAAAAAAAGGAGGAAAAAAGAAATGTTGTTTCAGGTTTACGGGGATGACTCGATTTACAAGTTCATCGGATGGATCCTTGTGTTCGCAGGACTGGTAATTACAAATGAAATTGCCAGAAGAACCAAGGCAGGCGGTATTCTCATGTTCGTTATCATACCGGCTATACTGACAGTCTACTTTATCGCAATCTATGCATCTGCAGCCGCAGGCGCTTCCTGGGCATTGAACAATCAGACCTACGTTCATATGACCAGCTGGTTTCATTATGCCAAGCTGTATGCTGCAACAATCGGATGTATCGGTTTCATGATGCTCAAATATCAGTGGGGCATCGGTAAAAAGGAATGGTTCAAGCCGTTTCCTTTTATCATTGTTGCAATCAATATCATGATTGCCGTATGCAGCGATTTTGAATCTGCAATCAGAGGTTCCATCGCACTTGCAGAGACAGGCTCAAGATGGTGGCTTTCATCCGAGCATGTATGGCTTTACGGCGGATGGTGGAATATTCTCAACGGCATTGCCGGTATTCTGAATATTTTCTGTATGACAGGCTGGTGGGGAATCTATTCATCCAAAAAGAAGGATGATATGCTCTGGCCGGATATGACCTGGATGTTCGTTATTGCTTATGATGTATGGAATTTTGAATATACCTATCTGAATCTGCCTACACATGCATGGTACTGCGGACTTGCTCTTTTACTTGCTCCGACTTTTGCTGCTGCATTCTGGAACAAGGGCGGCTGGATCCAGAACCGTGCCAATACACTGGCAATCTGGTGCATGTTCGCACAGGTATTCCCGTTATTCCAGGATAAGAGTATCTTCTCAGTTCTTCCGGTACTCTACGCAGACGGTACAATGGATGCTGCAACGCACCCGGCTGCTGCTGATCCGAAGGCAATGGGATTTATCGCTGTTCTCGCCATCATCACAAATGTCATCGTACTTGCGCACATCATCAAACGCTCTGTTGCACAGAAGAAGAATCCTTATAAGAATGAAATTTTTGCAGGAACGCCTGATTTTGAAGAAGCAATGGCAAGACGCTGATACTTCAGGTTCCGCAGATCAAAAAAAGCCGGCAGATCATCTGCCGGCTTTTTTACATATGTGTTCAGTCTTTCTTTTCTTCTTTTACCAATGCTTTGTAAACAACTGCTGCAAGTGCGCCTCCTGCAAGCGGAGCAACGATGAACACCCATACCTGTGCCAGTGCCTGTCCGCCCATCAGAAGTGCAGGGCCAAAGCTTCTGGCCGGATTGACACTCGTTCCTGTCAGCGGAATTCCCAGAATATGAACAAAAGCAAGTACAAGCCCGATCACAATTCCTGCAACCGCCTGATTCTTTACCTTTGCCGTTACACCAAGAACTGCAAATACAAATACGAATGTCAGAATAATTTCTACCAGAACCGCACCACCCATATTAATTCCGACATAGGATGCACTTCCGAATCCGTTCTGCCCGAGTCCTGTATCTGCATAATTTTTGCCGCAGCAGCTGATGATCAGCGCCAGAAGTCCGGCTCCCGTGATTCCTCCAAGAAACTGTGCAATCACATAACCCCCGAAGTCTTTTCCGCTCATACCGCCATTCAGAAACACGCCAAGTGAAACTGCCGGATTGATATGGCACCCGGAAACATCTCCGATTACATATGCCATTGCCACAATGGAAAGGCCAAACGCCATGGCAATTCCGAGGATCCCCAGTTTTCCGTCAATCCCTCCGGAAATTGCTGCTGATCCGCAGCCAAACAATGTCAGTACCAGTGTCCCGATAAATTCCGCAACATACTTTTTCATTTCAGATTACTCCTTCCATATATCAGGTGATTTCTGTAAATGTATTAAGTTACGGTAATATTATACACTTCTGAGACTTTTCCGATACAACATTTTTAAATCAGCCCGAAATGTTCAAAGGCTCTTGCGATCCCGTCCTCATCAATTCTGGACGTCACATAATCTGCAACCTTTTTGACCGTGTCCTGCGCATTTCCCATGGCAACTCCGATCTGCGCATATTGAAGCATTTCAATATCGTTCGGGCCATCCCCGAATGCAATGCTGCGTTCCTTCTCAATATCAGCCGCTTCCAGATAATGCTGCATTCCTGTTGCCTTCGTAATCCCTGCAATTCCGATCTCGCCGCAATACGGATCCGGCTTTTCAAAACTGGAGCCTATGACGTCAAAATATGGCGCCAGTCTGTCCTGCATCTCCTGTACGGTAAATGGCGAATCATAATAAATTGCCTTTTCGATATATGGGCTGTTCCATGTATCCGGTACAATCTGTATTCTCCCGATCAGTCTCTGTATCCGGTCTTCTGACAGATGATATCCGCGGTATCTCTGCAGCAGCAGATCTGCAGAACGCTGATTCATCCTCATCCCGTCAGATGCCTGCATACTGTATGTTACCTGATGCACATCCATGAATTCTGCCAGCTCCCTGCGCTTTTCTTCGGTAACATATGCATGGTAGACCTCTCTTCCTTCCAGATCCACAAATGCGCCTGCCGCTCCGACAACTCCGTCAAAACCTCTTGAAAGAAGTGCCGGATCCACCTGAAAACGGCTCCTGCCTGAGCAGATCACCAGATGATGTCCTGCCTTCCGTGCTTTCTTCAGTGCCTCTATCGTTGACGCCGGTATCTTCCCGTCAAATCCTACCAGTGTCCCGTCTATATCAAGAAAAATTACCCGTTCTCTGTTCACTTTACCTCTCTCCTGTTGCTCCTATTCTATCAGACCCTGATGCCGGATGTCCACTGACGTTTTGCTTTGCAATATACATATAAATGCGATATTCTGTATATATATGAATATATATCACCATCAGTATACATTATCCTTTTCTTCCGAAGGAGGATGTTCATGCGCAAAGTCAGAAGTATCTGTCGAATGCTTTTCTGGATCTCAGTCGCTTCTATTGTCGGCTATCTTCTTGCCACCGAAATCACAGCTGTCAGTTGCTGCTATATTCCGCACTCTTCTGCCATGCCTTTTTCCAGCGGGTGGACAGATTCTGATACAGGTACCCTCATAACAGACAGTTATGTTCCGGTTCGTCATAATGAAACCCTTCACCTGGAATGTCAGCTTCCTTCACATATGTTTGACGGCATGACGCTTTATGTCTGGATTCAGCATTTTCACGTGACTGCTGCCGTTAATGGGCAAAGACTGACTGAGAATAATATGAACTACCCCTTTCTGTTTGGTTATCACCAGATTTCCCAGACCTGGATGCCGGTCATGCTGCACAGCTCTGACAGCGGAAAAACACTGTCTCTGACGATAAAAAACAACGGTTTTAATGGTCTGTTCGATGTTCGTGATATTCGCCTCGGCAGTCCCGATTCCGGTTTTAACATGCTTCTGCGTGATAATGCCAGTGTCATTATTGAAAGCATAATTATCCTGCTCATCGGAATTCTGCTGCTCATCTATTATTTTGTACTGCGTCATCACCACTACGATGCATACCGGCTTGCCATTCTGTTTCTGAGTTCATCAGCACTTTCCAGCTGTGTCTGGATTATCAGTTCATCTCCGCTTCCACAGCTTGTCATCAGGAATTCTGCTGCAGTCAGTGCCATCTGCTTTTATTCCTATATGCTGCTTCCTGTCTTTTTAATTCTTTTTTTCAGAGAAATGCTTCCTGAAAGAAAACAGGCATTTCTGGTTTTCCTTCTGGCCTATATGATTCTGATTACCGGCGGTACCATTGCTGTCAGTACAGGACTTGCATCCGTATACCTGGTTTACCCGCTTAACCATCTGTTTTCCCTCATCCTGATCATCGCTGTTATCAGCTTTGCTGTCAGTAATTACAGGCATTCGCACAACAAAGATATGCTATATCTGATCGCAGCCTATCTTTTTATTGTTTCCGGGACATTAGGCGATATGCTTATTTACTACCTGCACCCCCAGCCTGATATGACGTGGCCTTACCGGGCCGGCCTTCTCCTTTTTATTCTGGTTCTCTGCTTCACAACAATAACGGCAAGTCTGCAGCAGTTTTCAGATCTCCGGGCAGCACAGCATTATAAAGAGCTGGCTTATATCGACAAAGTTACCGGCGGCAACACCAGACAACGCTTCGATGAAATCATACAGACACTTCCGTATGAAGATGATTACTGGTTTATTCATATGAATATTCTCTATTTCAGAATTATCAATGAAGCTTTCGGACGGGAAAAATGTGATGAACTGCTCTCCGGTATCTATTCCGCATGTGCATCCTTACTTTATGCACCTGAAACCATCTGTAATCTTGGAGATTCCTGCCTGGCTCTTTATATCAGAGAAGACAGTATAGATGCCCTCCGTACACGCCTGACAGCCATTAACAGCAATATCCAGCACGAAGTTCATCGTCTCCTGAACAGTCTGAATGTTCAGATGGAGTACTGTGTGTACAAAGTAGACTGCAACAATACAGACCTGAACCATATACAGGATCACGCGCTGATGGCCAAACGGAACCCAGACGCTGAATACTGGTCAGATCTGAATGCCTACGTATATAGTGAAGAATGCCGCAAAAAGCTGCTGGAAGATAAACAGCTTGAGAATCTTCTGGACAAAGCTCTGGACAATCGCGAGATCCAGCCGTTTCTCCAGCCCAAAGTTTCTCCTCATACAGGAGAAATAAAAGGTGCCGAGGCACTGGCAAGGTGGATCAGCCCTGAATACGGATTGATCTATCCTTCCGTATTTATCCCGCTGTTTGAGCGCAACGGCAGTATTTCGCGAATTGATCTGTCCATCTTTGAACAGGTATGCAACATAATAAACAGATGGCTTGCGCAGGGACTTACACCTCCTGTCATTTCTGTAAACATCTCAAAGGCAGCATTACAGGATACCGGCTTCTTTGACCGATATATCAATATCCTCAGAGATAAAAAAGTTCCTGCAAAGTATCTCGAATTCGAACTGACCGAAAGTATTGCCTATAATAACATGAAGCTGATCAGTGAAATTCTTGAAAAGATCCATGCCATCGGATCCCGCTGCTCTATGGATGATTTTGGAAAATCCTATTCAAATCTGAATGCACTCGGAAGTCTGCCATTTGATACCGTCAAAATGGACATGTGCTTTTTTGACAGTGGTTTTCCGGAGGATCATAAGCAGTATCTGCTCGTCACCGATTCCATGAAGCTGTTAAAAGACCTGCATATGGAAATTGTGACAGAGGGGATTGAAACTGCGCCTCAGGTAGACGCACTGGCTGGCATGGGTGTCGATCTGATTCAGGGCTATTACTATGCAAAGCCGCTCTCTCCTGATGACTTCGATGCCTTCTGGGCGCAGCATCGTGCTTTATCATGACATTTACTTATTCCGGAGAAGCTGCTGTGCCTTCAGTTCTGACAAATTCAGGCACCGCACGGAGTCAAACGTATACTTTTCCGGATTCACTGAATGTTGCTCCTTATAATACTGCGCAATCTGAGGGTTCTTCATGATCGCCGGCACAGCATCCTGTGACAGTTCATTGAAATCTGACAGGCTTGCCTGCAGCGATCCATCCTGTTCAATCATCTCTGCGGTAATCGTTCCCTGATGTTCCCTCAGGATTCCCGCAAGATTATATTCTGCAATCCAGTAGTCCGGATGTCCGAGCGCCAGCAGCAGATACATGACTGTGATCATCCCGACACAGTATCTGAATACCGGAAGTTCCGGCATATAAATGTGGAATGTCAGAAGCGTCAGACACAGGTACACCACAAGAATCGTCCATATGACAAGTACCCGGTAAAATGTCAGCCGGTATGCTGCCACATACATGAAAATACGTACAATTGCTGAAGTTGCCATAATATAAGTGCATCCGCACATCACCGTCAGAATTCCATCAAGTATACGATTTTTAGTAAAAAAATTATCTGTAGCTGTCAACAGGATCAGATTGATTAAGCACACTGCCAGCAGCTGTCCGAACCCTTCGTGCACATACTCTGAATAACTGTACCCTTGCGGCAGTGCCATTTGTCCTGCCAACAGACTGATCATCTGAACCACGCTGAACACCAGATAAACCGCCGTCAGCATTCCGGAAAAAATCATGGCAATCAGCGCCGGTGCCTTCTCCAGCTTTTCTGTTTTTATTTCTGACGTATGTCCCTGCAGAAAACAGATCATGCAATACCCCGCCAGATAAATCACAAAGGCCATAAACAGAATGTTGAATACTGTACCGAAATGCGCAGGAAACACAATTCCGGAAATCATTCCGTTCAGAAGATTTCCAAAAATCGGATCTGCACTTGAAAGGAGTGTCAGAATCAGTGCCAGAAGCGGAATGGAAATCAGAATCCCGATCATAACATCGCGTGCTGTATTCCCGTTTTCTCCCGTACGTGTTTTTCCATCCACAACAAAATGAAACGGATCTGAAAAAGGTCTGCCAAGAAGACCGATCGGTCTGAACCAGATCTGAAACATCTGTCCGATATATGAAGTCAGTGAAATTCCGTCCTTCCACGCTTCAGAAAAGTTTCTGACCACCAGAACCGTAAACAGCAGAAACGCAGCCATGACATTGCATGTCTGAACAGTTTCATTGGCTGTTGTACACTGTGATATGCCGATCAGAAGAAGACTCACCCTGTAAAACCATTCGTCCTTTCTGTTCTCCTTCTGCATTTTCTTCATTACATCTGCAAAAAGCCACAATGTTGCAATGATCATCACCGGCCAGGTAATTCCGGAAGGATTCCTGTACAGACAGAAGGTATACACTGCTGCATACAGAATCATCCTGATTCCATAATACCGGAAAAAAGCTGCGCCGTTTTCCTTTTCTTTCCGGTCTGTATCTTCTGTTTTTGGGGTATAAAAATCCTGAGCTGCCAGATTCCGGCATCCCTCACTCTGATTCTGTATGAAGTTATCCATGCTGTTTAAACCCTCCCGCTCTGATTTACTGTTTCATCAGGCACATACTCCAGAATATCGCCCGGCTGACAATCCAGTGCCTTACAGATTGCCTCCAGTGTGGAAAGACGGACCGCCTTTGCTTTCCCGTTCTTGAGAATTGACAGATTCGCGAGTGTCAGATCAACTTCTCCTGCAAGTTCTGTCAGACTCTTTTTTCTTCTGGCCATCATCACGTCCAGATTGATTACGATCGCCATGATGTGCCTCCTTATATGGTCAGATCATTTTCCAGTTTGTAATGTACCGCCCGGTCAAATACCTGCGCCAGAACTTTACTGAAAAGCCCTGCAATCAGGAATACCAGCACCACGACCAGTACCGCCGGTGTCAGATACAGGAACAGCCTGCAGGCAGTAACCGCAGAAATAATGAAACTGTAAGTTCCCATACGCTTTAAACTGACTACATTGGCCTCCACAAAACAGTCATCCTGCAATACGGTCCGGAACATTCTGCGCAGCTCATAAATAATCAGTGCCGCAAACACTCCCGTAACATAAAACATCAGCAGCAGAGGCCAGTAATTATCCGCAAAATAAGAATTGTATCTGCCATAGATTTTCATGATCACCGGCAGCGCCAGAAGTGCTGCAACGCATCCCCAGAACATGACATCAACAAAGATCTTTGTAAAAACAGTAAGTCTGTCCTTTCTCATTGATAATTCCTCCATCTGTCTCTTTCTCTGTTACCTGTATGCTAACACCGGAAAAAAATAATGTCAATAAATTTTTATCGTTTATCGATAAAAATTTATTGACATTGGTCATTGCCCTTTGTGTTATGTAAACTATTTAGTATGTAACCCATTTGTCAGCTTTTCTTCAAAATACGGTGTCCACCATTCCGGATATCCGGCTCTTATCGAATGAATCTCATCATACATGTATAGCCGTCTCTGTTCCTCCGATTCCCCTTTTCAAAGCGCTTCGCGGGTTCTGTAATTAATGATATAATTGCCTCATATTGATGTTTTTCACAAATGTATCATTTCAAGGAGTCCTGTATGAAGTTGTGTATGAATGATGTTCTGTATGCCATTTCTGATGCACTCGACTGTGTAGAGCATGAATATCTGGGTGCAACTACCTATCACGCAAGACGCGTCGCCTTTCTGTCTGCCATTACCGGTAAAGCACTGGGACTGGATGACCGGTCACTTCTGAATCTCACTGCCTGTGCAGTTCTTCACGATAATGCCCTGACCGAATATGGGCTTTCCGAACTCCGTCACGGAGTTGACCTGGATAAATCCCCAAAGCTGTTTCAGTTGCGCGACCACTGTGAAATCGGTGAACGTAATGTACAGGCCATGCCTTTTTATCAGAGCTGTCCCGACGTCATTCTCTACCATCACGAACAGGCTGACGGAAATGGTCCTTTTCATAAGAAAACTGCAGATACCCCGCTTCTGGCACGCCTGATTCACCTTGGTGATGCCATTGATATCAATATCAGCATGCACGACTTTTCCGAAGATAAATACCGGAAGGTAACTGACTTTGTTTCTTCCGGACGAGGCTCTTTTTTTGATGAAGAAATTACGGATGCATTCCTGTCCTGCTTTACTTCTGAAGCAATGCAGTCCATCAGCGGTGATGAGGTCAGACGCACGCTCCATGACATGCTTCCTGTTATCGTCAATGATTATCCGCCACAGCAGATGACCAGAATCTCTGCCATGTTTGCACATATCATTGATTTCAAATCGGAATTCACAAGCCATCACTCCACCGGAATTGCCTTAAAAGCCGCTGAACTCGGCCGCTATTACGGTTATAACGAAGAAATGCAATCCCAGATGTACTTCACCGGAGCAGTCCATGATATCGGAAAGCTCTCCATTCCTGCTGCGATTCTTGAAAAGCCTGAAAAACTGACACATGAAGAATTCACCATCATTCAGCAGCACGCACTGATCACCTATGAAATTCTGCGGCAGGTCACCGGTCTTGAGGAAATTACCGACTGGGCATCCTTCCATCATGAAAAACTGGACGGAACAGGCTATCCTTTTCATAAAACCGCAGCAGAACTTAACCATATGGAGCGTCTCTTTGCCTGCCTTGATATCTATCAGGCGTTGACAGAAAACCGCCCATACAAAAAGGCCTTCAGTCATGCTGAGGCCCTTCGTATCCTGTATGAAAATGCTGCCGATGGAAAACTGGATGCAAATATCGTCACAGATATCGACATCTGTTTCCGTCATGAAGCATAATCCGGCAGAATCGTTATTGCCGCATTATTCAGTGATCTTCCCGTACACCTGCGGTCTTCTGTCACGGAACAGTCCCCATTCAAGACGCTCCTGACGGATCTGCGCAAAATCAAAGGATGCAGTCAGAATCTCTTCATTCTCCCTGGAGCCATCCTGCAGGATCTGCCCTGTTGCATCTGTAATAAATGACGAGCCGTAGAACTTCAGTGCCGACTTCTGATTTCCGTTTTCCGCACAGGGTTCCACTGCTTCCGTTCCGATACGGTTTGCTGCAACCACAGGCATCACATTGGCTGCTGCATGCCCCTGCATCGTACGTCTCCAGTGTCCGGCACTGTCCACCTTCAGAATCAGTTCACTGCCGATGGCTGTCGGATAGAGCAAAAGATCCGCCCCCATCAGCGCCATACATCTGGCCACTTCCGGAAACCACTGATCCCAGCAGATTCCAACGCCGATATTACCATAAGTGGTATCCCATACCTTAAATCCGGTATTTCCCGGCGTAAAATAAAACTTTTCCTGATAATAATGATCATCCGGAATATGCGTCTTGCGATAAATCCCGAGAAGTTTTCCACAATCAAGAATGGCCACGGAGTTGTAAAGCACATTCCCGTCTTTTTCAAAAAAGCTGACAGGCATCACAATCTGAAGCTGCTGTGTCACCTTCAGAAAATGCTGTACTGCAGCATTTTCCATAACAGGCTTTGCATAGGCATAATATTCATACCTGCGTTCCTGACAGAAATACTGCCGTTCAAACAATTCCGGCAAAAGGACAATCTGCGCATCCGCCTTTCTGACCATTTCCTCCGCATGTGCAATATTCTCTGCCGGATCACGGCTCATTTTCATCTGTACTGCTGCCACCTTTACGGTACCTGCTGTGTAATGCAATGTATGTTGCCTCCTCCCATCAGAATATCCCTTGTCATAACCGGAACCACTGTTCTGTCCGGAAATTCCCGCTGCAGAATATTTACCGCCGTTCCATCATTGATATCCCCGAACTGCGGCACAAGCACCGCCGCATTCGAAATATAGAAATTCACATAAGAAGCTGCAAGGCGCTCCCCTGTTTCACGGGTATCTTCTCCTTCTTCATAGGAAAAGCCTGCGGCATCTTCTGCGCTTACGCAGACCGGAACTGACGGAACAGGCAGTCTGACCACTTCTATCGTTCTGCCTTTGGCATCTGTGGCATTCTCAAGGACATGCAGATCTGCCAGGGAACGTTCATACTGCGGATCATCCTGCTGATCCGTCCATGCCAGTACCACCCGGCCCGGTGCTGTAAACGCACAGATGTTATCCACATGCCCGTCTGTTTCATCGTTATATATCCCATATGGAAGCCAGATTACTTTTGTGATTCCCAGATACGCTGCCAGCTGCTTTTCAATCTGTGCTTTGGTCAACTGCGGATTACGCCCTTTACTGAGCAGGCATTCTTCTGTCGTAATCAGCGTTCCCTCGCCGTCTGTATGTATGGAACCGCCCTCGAGCACAAACGGTCTTGCGCTCACACAGGGAATCTCCAGTTTTCTGCATACTTCCGCTGCGCAGGCATCATCCTGTTCATAATCCTGATACAGTCCGTCAAAATCACCGCCCCAGGCATTGAATTTCCAGTCAATTCCCTTTACGATGCCTGCTTCATTCCTGACAAACGTCGGGCACATATCTCTCGCCCAGGCATCATCTGTCGGAATATCCAGAAAATGAATCTGTGCATCTTCCTCAAGCAGTGAAGGATCCGGTTTCTGCATATGATACAGTACCCACACATTTTCATTTCCGGCATACGCGATACCTTTTATGATTTCTGCGAAAGCTCTCTGCGCCTTTACCGCACCTTCCGGCCATGAGCCGGGACGAACCGGCCAGATCATGACTGTCCCGCGATGCGGCGCATATTCTGCCGGCATGATCAGTTTCTCCATATGATTCATGACAACCGTCCTTTAAAATCCATGTAGTCAAATGTCCGGATCAGCTGATATGATCCGTCTTCCCTGCGTGCTGCGATTGCAGGCAGTGCAATTCCGTTGAATGTATTATTTTTACAAATGGAATATATTGCCATATCTTCAAACACAAGCGTATCTCCCGGCTTCTTCTCCTCATCAAAGGAATAATCACCGATGATATCTCCTGCAAGACAGGTATTTCCCGTCAGGCGATAGGTATACTTCTTCTCCCCTGATTCTGCGCTGCCCTGAAGCGGCGGTCTGTACGGCATTTCCAGTACATCCGGCATATGGCAGGCGGCAGAAGCGTCCAGAATCAGATTCGTCACGTCACCGTTTCTGACAACGTCCAGTACAGTTGTCTTTAAATATCCTGCATTTAAGGCAACCGCTTCTCCCGGTTCAAGATATACTTCCACATCATAGGTATCCCTGACATGCGTAATCAGGCGCTCCAGGCGTGCGATATCATAATCAGCCCGTGTGATATGATGTCCGCCGCCGAAATTCACCCACTTTACCATATGCAGGAAATCCGCAAATTTCTCTTCCACCGCCGCAATCGTTTTCTCCAGATCATCCGAATTCTGCTCACAGAGTGTATGAAAATGAATGCCTTCCAGCCCGGAAGCTGCAAAATCATAGCCGTCAAACGAAGCTCTCACTACGCCCATACGGGAACCCGGGCGGCACGGATCATAAATCTCATGACCTTCCTGCGTCGGGCACTCCGGGTTGATCCTTATTCCGGCACTTACGCCGTGCAGATCTTTCCTGTGCTGCTCATACTGTGACAGACTGTTGAATACAATATGGTCACAGATCCGCGTAATCTCATCAAATTCGCTGCGCAGGTACGCAGGTGCAAAAATATGGTTTTCCTTTCTGAATTCTTCTGCGCCAAGGCGGGCCTCAAAGAGACTGCTCGCCGTTGTACCGCTCAAATACTCACGGATCAGCGGATATTCATAAAAGCACGAAAATGCCTTCTGTGCCAGCAGAATATGGCATCCGGTGTGATCCATCACGCGCTTTAATATTTCGCAGTTACTGCGCAGCTTTTTTTCATCCAGAATATAGCATGGTGTCGGTAATTCTTTTTCTGTCATCTGCCCATCCCTTACTCTACCAGAACCGGGTTTTCATCAACTTCCCACGGAAGTCCCCATTTATTCAGTGCTTCCATATACGGATCCGGATCAAATTCATCCGTCGTAAATACGCCCGGCGCCTTCCATGTACCGTCTGCCACAAGCATTGTACCGATCATGGCCGGAACACCTGTTGTATAACTGATGGCCTGACTCTCTACTTCCTTATAGCATTCCTGATGGTCACAGATATTGTAGATGTAGATCTTCTTCTCCCTGCCATCCTTTTTACCGGTAAAGATACAGCCGATATTTGTCTTGCCCTTTGTACGGGGGCCAAGAGACGCCGGATCCGGAAGCAGTGCCTTCAGGAACTGAATCGGAACAATCTCTCTTCCTTCATACATGATCGGCCTGGTTGACAACATACCGACATCTTCAAGACATCTCATATGGTCCAGATAGCTCTGACCGAAAGTCATGAAGAAACGGATTCTCTTTACTTCCGGCATATGCTTTGCAAGTGCTTCAATTTCCTCATGATGCAGCAGGTACATATCCTTCTGGCCGACACCCTTGAAATTGTATTCCCGCTTAATGCTCATGGCCGGAATCTCTACCCATTTGCCGTTTTCCACGTAGCTGCCCGGTGCAGACACCTCACGCAGATTGATCTCCGGATTGAAATTCGTCGCAAACGCATAGCCGTGATCGCCGCCGTTGCAGTCCAGAATATCAATGGTATCGATGGTATCGAAGTAATGCTTTCTGGCATATGCTGCATAAACACTGGTCACACCCGGATCAAATCCGGTTCCGCACAGTGCAGTCAGTCCTGCCTGCTTAAATTTCTCCTGATATGCCCACTGCCAGGAATAATCAAAGTAAGCTGAGAAGCCAAGTTCTCTGCAACGCTTTTCATATACCGCACGCCACTTCGGATCGTCTGTATCCTCCGGCTCATAATTGGCTGTATCCACATAATTCACGCCGGTTTCAAGGCAGGCATCCATAATCGTCAGATCCTGATAGGGAAGCGCAACGTTCAGCACCGTATCCGGCTGATAGGAACGGATCAGTTGTACCAGTTGTGAAACATCATCCGCATCTACCTGCGCTGTTTCGATTCTGGTTGTGGTTGATTTCTGAATCTTCTCCTTTAATGCCTCGCATTTACTGACTGTTCTGCTGGCGATACAGATATCAGTAAATACCCCGCTGTTCTGACAGCATTTGCGGATTGCAACCTGTGCAACCCCGCCGCAACCGATGATTAAGACTTTAGACATGTTTTCTTTCCTCCTCTTCCAGAATATCCTCAATATATCTTGGCAGCATGAACGCGCCGATATGCAGATTTGTTGTATAATATTCCGTCTTTATGCCCCTCGCTTTCCAGCGCGGCGCATCAAAATCGTCAATAGGGTGATATTTTTTGCTTGCAAATCCGAACATCCAGTAACCGGAAGGACAGGTCGGAATGTGTGCCTGATAAACACGGCTGATCGGGAAACTCTGGTACACTTTTCTGTGCATGGCACGGAATGCACTTTCGTCCTCATCAAAGAACGGGCTTCCATGCTGATATACCATGATACCGTCTTCCTTCAGTGCACGGAAACAGCTTCCGTAAAACTCTTTGGTAAAAAGACCTTCTGTATGTCCGAACGGATCCGTAGAATCATTAATGATAATATCGTATTCATTTTCACGTCCGCGCAGAAACCGCAGTCCATCCTGATAAATCACCTGTACTCTGGGCTCATCCAGTCCTTTCGCAGCTTCCGGAAAATACTTTCTGCAGACGTCTACCATCTGTTCATCCGGTTCTACCACACAGATTTCCTTTACCTCCGGATAATGGGCAAACTCACGGGCAACGCCCCCGTCACCGCCACCGATGATCAGTACCTTTTCCGCATGCGGATGCACTGCCATCGGCACATGTGTCACCATTTCATTATAGATAAATTCATCCGCCTCAGAAAAAAGGATGTCTCCATCCAGCGTCAGAAATCTTCCGAATTCCGCAGACTCAAATACATCAATCCGCTGAAATTCGCTTTCCGCGCTGTATAACTGGCGTTCTACACGTATATTCATCTTTACATTTTCCGTATAGAATTCAGAAACTGTAATATCAATCTTATCTGACCGTTCTGCCATTTTCTTCGCTTCCCTCTCTGCCTTTTTTATATGGATCCTGTTACGCAAATCTTATCATCCATGAGTCTTGTTTACAATTAAAAAATGATTCTGAAATACACCTTATTTTCATAAAAAATACAGCGCACTGTCATCCGGCCTGAAAAGCCATCACAGTGCGCTGTTTCTGAATCTGTTTTATTTTTTATTCTGCCAGAACCGTATCCACCGGCTGACCCTCTGCGGTAAAGAATCCCTTACGGTCTTTTCTCAGAGATTCATTGTCTCTTTTTCCGTTCGGATGAACCGGAAATGCCTCACGTATTTTAAAGAACTGCGGAACAGCATAATCCTGCAGGTTTTTCTCGCAAAGCGCTGAAATACGTCTGATAACCTCTGCATGATCTTCCTTCACTCTGCTGCTCAGCATGACATGGGCCACCGGAACTGTCTTTCCATGGATGCTGATATCAACAACTTTGCAGAGTGCTATGGCCGGATCATTCAGGATTGCATATTCAGCATCAAAAAGGAATACCCTCTGTTCATCTTCCGTACAATAGGAATCACTTGCTCTTCCCAGAATAAAAATATCTCCGTCCTGATCCACATATCCGATATCACCGGTACATCCCCATACCCGGCCCTGATCATCTGTCTTAAAGAATTCCTCCGTTGCTTCAGGATTCTGATAATATTCTTTCATATGTGAAGCTGTCAGGACACGGATTTCGCCTCTCTTGCCAAAAGGCATCTCCTGGTTGGTTTCAAGATCAAACGCTGCCACAACAGAACCCAGAAGAGGGAATCCCACACTGCCGATCTTGTTATGTGTCGGAGAAGTAGAAGTAATCGTACTTCCAAGTTCACACATCCCATAACCCTTGTTCAGATGTGATTTTGATCCATGCTCGGCAAGAAATCTGTTCAACTCATTCTCCACCTGCGGAAGGACCTGTTCTCCTCCGGTAAGCGGATAACTCAGGAAAGAAAGATCCGTTGATTTCAGTTCCTTGCAATGCATTGCGTATACCCAGAAGCTGGTGGTTGCAAGTGTAAGATTCGGTTTATACTTGATCAGATCGCGGACAAATGATTCCTTACTGAATGCGGGTTCCGGAATAACCGTCATTCCAAGCGACAACGGCATCAGCAGTGACAGAACAATCCCTGTAGAAAACCATACCGGAATCAGCTGCAGGAATATGCCGCTTCTTTCATAATGAAATTCCGGAAGCAGATAAAATGCAATTGTAGAATTAATTCCATTATTGGTCAGTACAATACCCTTGGATGCTCCGGTAGTTCCTGAAGAATATACCATAACAACCGGTGTATCCTTTACATATGGTTCATCAATGCTTCCCGTATAATCAGCCCCGGTCTTTATAAACTGATTCCATGACATATACCTGCTGTCATTTTTCAATGCACCCGTCAGTGACGCATCCGCCTTTTCCTTAATTCCTGCAATCGCACGTGCAAAGGCCGGAAAAGAATTGGTAACAGGCATGATAATTATCTTTTTCGTACATGTTTTATCTATGGCTTCAGAAATATATGAATACATTTTATCGAGAATGAAAAGGAAATCTGATCCGGTAAAATTGATTCTTTCGATCTTCTGTTCCGTAGTAAAAAGAGGATTGATAAAATTGGCAATTGCACCGATCCTACTGCAGGCAAGTACAATGTAAATTGCCTCCGGTACGCCTGCTGTACAGAGTGTAACGCGATCCCCGCGCTTAACACCTGCTTTTTTCAGTGCCTTTGCGCAGGCTTCCACCTGTTCAAACATCTTCGCATAGCTGATATTAAACCCGAAGAAACGGATTGCTGTAGCATTCATGTTATCCTGGTTATGATGCAGAACACTATCATATACAGTCTGTTCAGTCTGACTTAGGTCTACCTTTTTTGCCTGATAGAACTGCAGCCACGGCTGATCGGTTGACGGGTATCCACTTTCTTTTGCGAGGATCGTTGAATTCATTTCATTTCCTTTCTGAAAATAATTCACTATACACATTGGCTCTCAATCATGATATCCGCATCTCATGACTCCTTTTTTGCACAAAAAAACCACCATGGCAATGGTGATTGGTCGTGCAGCTGGCTGCCATCTCAGGCCCTGTAGTTTTGCGTCATAAGTTTTCACTTATTTTGCCGGATATTCATTAGTTCGAAATCATAGATCACTTTTTAAATAAAGTCAATATCATTTCAAAATATCGCACATTTCAAAAATAGTTCAAATATTTTCTGACAATTCTTTTTTAAACAGAAAACAGGGCCGGTAGAATCATATCTGCCGGTCCTGTTTCTGCACTTTCCAGACATCTGTTTCTTCGCCGTTCAAAAGAAGAAATCAGCTTTTCTCACTGCTTTCTGTAAGCACTCTGTATACTGCATCTGTATCATAATCCGGTGCGCACTTCTGTGCCGCATCTGCTATCTTCTGAATCGCTGTAACATCTTCTTCCAGCTCCTCTGCAATTACCTCAATCGTCTTGTGCTTCTGCAGCTTTTTACAGACAAGGCTGATCAGCTTGCACATTTCACCTTCTTCACGACCTTCTTCACGACCTTCCCGAAGTGTATCATTATAATACATCTGAAACATGGTATACTCCTGCCTCCCTTCTTTACTGATTCGTTCTGTCAGAATACGTTTTCTGATTCTGGCAAGAAGCTCATCATCATCCGTCCGGACTGAGTTCATATTCTCTACAAATTTCAGGAACCTGATCATCTCCGGCGATACATCATCCATCGTTCCCTTTGTATTCAGTATTATTTTCACCGTGCCATCATCAAGATCAACTGCTGCATCCTGCTCGCACATGGTCTTAAAGGAATACAGATGCCGTTTTCTGCCAAACGGATCAAAGGTACAGATGAAAATGATCATCGAATCCTTAAGATCAAGAAAATCTTCTCCTTTATCAATGGCATCCATATCCACTGAACTCTGATAATATCTTGATCTCCTTCCAATTGCCTTTTTAGGTTTTGTCTGCATCTCAATATCATATCTGGTGTTGTCATCTTTCAGATACACATCCATACGGATCCCGCGCACTTCATAAGCAGTATCAATCTGCTTATCCATTTCCGGATATTCCACACGATCAATCCTTACACCGAGAATACGCTCCAGTACACCTCTGCTGATTTCCGGGTCCATCATGACCCTTTTGAACATAAAATCATCGGAGAATTCCAGTTCTTCATAACTTTTTACATTTCTGATTACATTTTTTACTTCCAAACGCTTCCTCCATCATTATAAATAACCTGCCGGTTTTCTGCAACGCTTCGCGCTGCTGCAATAGTGAAAAATCGGGCGAAATGCCCAGGATATAAGCAGAATGAGAACCATCCTGCAAAGAGTAAGCAGTTGTAAAATCCGTCTGCTTCACGAAAAAAGATATTACCGGATAACATTTATTCTGTCAACAGATTCTGTCAGCAGCTTCATATCTCTTCTTTTTCCTGCCAAAAGATTATGCTATAATCAGATGCACATAATCATATCAATGAGGTAAATGCAATGGATCTGGAGAGACAGGCGAAAGCGCCGATTTATGAGGCGCTTGAAAATTTCAAGAAAAAAAGAGTCGTTCCCTTCGACGTACCCGGTCATAAAAGAGGCCGTGGCAATCCGGAGCTGGCCAAGCTCCTGGGTGAGCAGTGTGTCAGCCTTGATGTAAACAGCATGAAACCACTGGACAATCTGTGCAATCCGGTTTCCGTGATTGCAGAAGCAGAGGATCTGATGGCGGAGGCATTTGGCGCCGCAAACTCCTTCTTCATGGTTGGCGGCACGACCAGCGCCGTGCAAAGTATGATCCTGTCAGTCTGCAAGGCCGGCGATAAAATCATCCTGCCGCGGAATGTCCATAAAAGTGTCATCAATGCGCTGATCCTGTGCGGTGCAGTTCCCGTTTATGTCCGCCCGCAGATTCACAAGGTCATCGGTGTTGCCCTCGGCATGGAAACCGAAGAGGTAAAAGATGCCATTGATGCCAATCCGGACGCTGTTGCCGTTCTGGTCAACAACCCGACCTACTATGGCATCTGTTCGGATTTAAAGAGCATTACTGAACTTGCGCATGCACATGGTCTGAAGGTACTGGTAGATGAAGCACATGGTACTCACCTGTATTTCGGACATGGCCTTCCCATCTCCGCCATGGCTGCAGGTGCAGATATGGCAGCTGTATCCATGCACAAATCCGGCGGAAGTCTGACGCAGAGTTCCTGTCTGCTTCTTGCGGATACCATGAACCGTGACCATGTACGCTCCATCATCAACCTGACCCAGACAACAAGCGCCAGCTATCTGCTGCTTTCAAGCCTTGATATCTCACGCCGTAACCTTGCACTTCGCGGAGAGATGAGCTTTGCCAAGGTTGTGGAAATGGCAGAATACGCCCGCGAGGAGATCAATAAGATCGGCGGTTACTATGCTTACGGGAAAGAACTGATTGATGGTGCCAGCGTGTTTGACTATGACGTGACCAAGCTCTGCGTCTATACCAAGGGAATCGGTCTGACCGGAATTGAGGTCTATGACCTGATGCGGGATGAGTATGATATTCAGATGGAATTCGGCGATATCGGCAATATCATGGCGTATATCTCCATCGGTGACCGGATTCAGGACATCGAACGTCTGGTAGGTGCTTTTGAAGACATCAAACGTCTGTATCAGAAACCGCCGGAAGATCTTGCGTTCGTCGATTCTGTACAGCCGGAAGTAATCTACAGTCCCCAGAAATCCTTCTATGCGGCAAAAGAGTCTGTTCCGATTGAAGAATCAGCCGGCTGCATCTGCGGTGAATCTGTCATGTGCTATCCTCCGGGCATTCCGATTCTGGCTCCCGGAGAGCTGATCACGCAGGAGATCATCGACCATATCCTGTATGCCCGCGAAAAAGGCTGTTCCCTGCAGGGTACTGCTGATCCGCATGTAGACCATATTCAGATTCTGAAAGATCTGACCTGAACAAAATGCTCCGTTGACCGGCTGGTCAGCGGAGCATTTTTTGAAATTCACCTTATTTTACAACCAGATTTACAATTCTTCCCTTGACATAAATTGCCTTTACGACAGTCTTGCCTTCGATGGATCTGGCAACGCCCTCTACCTGCTTTGCCTTTTCGATTGCAGAATCATTCTCTTCATCCACTGCCAGCATCACGGTTCCTCTTACCTTACCGTTTACCTGGACACCGATTTCGATCGTATCCTCTACCATCTTTGCTTCATCATACTTCGGCCATTCTGCATATGCGATGGTATCGTTATGACCGAGCTTCTGCCACATTTCTTCACCTACATGCGGGCAGATCGGAGAAAGCATCTTTACAAGACCTTCAGCATATTCTCTCGGACAGCTGCCATTCTTGTATGCTGCATTCACGAAGATCATCATCTGAGAAATTGCTGTATTGTAAGCCAGTGCCTCAAAATCATTTGTTACTTTCTTTACGGTCTGATGATAAATCTTTGTCAGAGCATCGTCATTTGTTTCCGTAATGTTTTCAGGCTCCGTGAAGAACTTCCATACTCTGACGATGAACTTCTTTGCACCTTCAACACCTTCCGAACTCCATGGCTTTGATACTTCCAGAGGTCCCATGAACATTTCATACAGACGAAGCGTATCAGCACCATAATCGCGGACAATATCACTCGGGTTAACAACGAACTCAGGGAAACGCTTGCCCATCTTGATTCCGTTGGACCCCAGGATCATGCCCTGATGTACCAGTTTCTTAAAGGGTTCCTTCACCGGAGACAGGCCCTTGTCGTACAGGAATCTGTTCCAGATTCTGGAATACATCAGATGACCGACTGCATGCTCAGGTCCTCCGATATACAGATCTACCGGCATCCAGTGCTTTAAGAGCTTCTGATCCGCAAACTCCTTATCATTATCAGGATCAATATATCTTAAATAATACCAGCTTGATCCTGCGCTTCCCGGCATTGTAGATGTTTCACGGACACCCTTTACGCCGTTATGCCCGTACTTTTTCCACTCTGTTGCATTCTCCAGCGGAGCCTGTCCGTTTTTACCCTTATAATCTTCCAGTTCCGGCAGAATCAGCGGCAGCTCATCGTCATCCAGAATATGGATCTCACCGTTTTCAAGATATACCACCGGCATCGGTTCACCCCAGTATCTCTGTCTTGCAAAGATCCATTCACGGAAGTGGTAGTTCACGGTTCTCTTTGCAACACCCATGTTCACGAGCTTATCCGTAATCGCCTTCTTGGCTTCTTCCACTGTCAGGCCTGTAAATTCCTCTGAATTCAGAAGTTTGCAGCCTTTTCCGAGATAATCATACTTCTCGAACGCCTTCTGACTGACATCTGCACCGTCAATGACCTGAATCATCGGAATCTGATGTGCAACGGCATATTCAAAGTCACGCTGATCATGCGACGGAACTGCCATAACTGCACCTGTTCCGTAATTTGCCAGTACGAAATCACCGATGAAAAGCGGAACTTCCTTACCGTTTACCGGATTGATGGCAAATACGCCCTTCAGTTCGCAGCCGGTCTTTCCCTTATTGAGTTCTGTACGGTCCATATCATTCTTTTTCAGTGTTTCATCAATATATGTCTGTACTTCTACCTGGTTCTGAATTCTCGGCATCAGATCTTTCACAATCTGTCCGTCGGGAGCAAGTACCATGAAGGTAATTCCGTAGATGGTTTCAATACAGGTGGTAAAGATCGAAAACTCACCGCCGCCTACGATCTGGAATTTCACTTCCACACCTTCTGATTTACCGATCCAGTGTCTCTGCATATCCTTGGTGGATTCCGGCCAGTCGATCTCATCCAGGCCTTCCAGCAGCTTATCTGCAAAAGCAACCTGATCAATGACCCACTGCTTCATATTCTTACGGATGACAGGATAACCGCCACGTTCTGACTTTCCGTCTATGACTTCATCATTGGACAGAACGGTTCCGAGTTCTTCACACCAGTTGACCGGCATATCCACACGCTTTGCATAGCCTGCTTCATAGAGCTGTTTAAAAATCCACTGTGTCCACTTATAGAACTTCGGATCACTTGTTGCAATCTTCTTGGACCAGTCATAATCAAATCCCAGTTCTTTCAGCTGTGCAGTGAAAGTTTCAATATTTTTCTCTGTAAATCCGTTCGGATTGTTGCCGGTCTTGACTGCGTACTGCTCTGCCGGAAGTCCGAAGGAATCATAGCCCATGGGATGCAGCACGTTATATCCCTGCATTCTCTTCATACGGGACATGATATCCGTTGCCGTATATCCTTCCGGATGTCCTGCATGCAGACCTACACCTGACGGATACGGGAACATATCCAGTGCGTAATATTTCGGCTTGCTGAAATCCCAGACATCGGTCTTAAAGGTCTGGTGCTCATCCCAGTAAGCGTGCCATTTCTGTTCAATTTCTCTTGCATTATACGGTTCTGTCATCTTTTCCTCCATCACACAAAAAATAAAAAAGCCTTCCGTCCCTTAATAAACTGACTTCATTCATTAAGAGACGAAAGACCATAGCTTCCGCGGTACCACTCTGATTCAGGGATGTCCCCTGCACTCCGTTTTTCTGTAACGGGAAACCCCGTCGATCCCTATCCTGTCCTCCCGGACATCTTTCAGTATCGAAGCTCCCAGATGAGTTCAAAACCTGTCCTGCTGCCTCACACCACCCGGCAACTCTCTGAAAAAGACAACAGCTTCTACTGTTTCTGTTCTGCGCTTTTGATCTTTTTTATCATAACCATTTACACATCCACACTCTACCAATTATAACGGCCTGTGTCAATGTTTTTTTCCCGCTTATTCTTCAGGGAAAACACAGATACCGATCAGCCCGGGGCCTGTATGAATCGCCATGGATGCATTGATCTGACGTTCTACGACCACTTCAGCATCCGGAACTGCCTCCAGCATTGCTCTTTTGGCTTCCGCAAAGATTTCCGGAGAAGCGCCTCCATCCATCAGTGCCAGCCAGATTTTTCCATGCATTTTGGCTGCATACTGTTTTTCCACTTCCACAAGCTTGCTAAAGCCCTTGGCTGCGCCGCGGATCTTTGCAACCGTATAATACACACCGTCCTCATTGCAGGCAATGATCGGCTTTAACTTCAGCATCTTTCCGACAATTGCAACAGAAGGCGTGATTCTTCCTCCCTTTGCAAGATAATCCAGTGTATCCATATAAAAGCTCAGCTTCGTGTCATATATTTTACGCTGCAGTCCACTGACCACGTCATCAAAGCTCATTCCCTCATCAAGCTTTCTCGCTGCCCAGATTGCCAGGATTCCGCCGCCGATGGAAATATTTTTGGTATCAAACGCAAAGGTTCTGAGATCTTTGACTTCTTCCAGTGCCAGACGGACTGAATTAAAGGTTCCGGACATGGCACCTGAAATCGTGATTCCGATTACATTCTCATAGCCCTGTTGCCGGATCACTTCCACAATATCCAGAACATCCTGTGTATTGGCCATGGATGTCGTCGGAATCTCTGCCGGAAAGCGCCTGTATACCATGGTCGGATCAATGTCATCCCCGTCCAGATACATTTTCTCCGGATAGATTACCTTGAGACTGAGCTGTTTCATATCGTATTTCTGAATGATCTCCCGGCTGACATCGCATCCGGAATCGACAATAATTGCTGTTTTTGAAGGATTCATATTCTGCCTTTCGCAAATGTAGTTTTTAATACCACCTTATGTAGTATAATTTTACCGCGTGTGAAAGTCAATTACATCTGATATACTAATAGAAAACCGATGAAGTACATCGGTTTTCTATAAGAGGTTGCTTCGCAACCTCTGCAGTTAACTTCCCCGCTTTGCGGGTTCTGCAACATAAAAGGTTGCTTCGCAACCTCTGCAGTTAACTTCCCCGCTTTGCGGGTTCTGCAACACAAAAGGTTGCTTCACAGCCTCTGCATATTCTTTTTTAACGAAAGGTACTATTCATTATGAATACAGATTCCGAAAATTCCACGCAGTACACCGGTTTTACACTTGGACTTGCACTTGTGGACGCAGTTCCTGTCCTCTTTTTTCTGATCAGCGGTCTTCTTCTGTGGCAGCTTTTTCCCAGCAGATGGTTTCTGATCGGAATCATTGCCTGCACTGCTGCCGGCTGTGGCAAGGTACTGTGGAAGATTCTGCTGTCAGCAGATATTAATCATTTCTGGCTTAACCGCCAGTTCCGCTTTCTGATGCCTGCAGGCTTCGGTCTTCTGCTTCTGTCCCTCATTATCAACGCAGGCGCCATTCACTGGGCCGGAATGATCCGTGCTGTCATAAGTCTGCCGTCGCTCATCTTCTTCATCGCCGGCGGAATCGGCATGACTGCCATGGCCGTTTTCTCGGGGAAAATGGATAACAGCTCCAGATCCAGCTGGATTGAGCAGTTTACCAACCTTACCGCGCAGCTGATGTTCCTTCTGGGAATTCTGTTCATTGTGTGGAAGCCGTAAATTTTTCACTTTTTCTTCTGTGAATTCAGATGATACAACGGGATCAACGGAATCAGAATCGGTGTTCTGCTGACATATTCCTGATATTCCTTTTTTTCTCCATAGCGCCCGTTCTGCCTCTTTTCCAGCCGCTGCGCACCATTAAACATGACCATGACAATACATACGTAGCCGGCTGCCGCCATCAGCCACTGCCCGAAACCGGCAAGTGCTCCGAAACCACTGATAAACAGTCCTGTCCAGAACAGGATCTCTCCAAAATAATTGGGGCAGCGTACCATACGATACAATCCTTTTGTCGCAACCATGTCCGGATTTTTCTTTTTCTGCTCGCCCTTCTGCTTATCTGCAAGCGATTCCAGGATAATGGCAATGATACAGATTCCTGCGCCGATCCATGCCGCCGCATTCTGCGGTGCATCGTTATACATCCGGTAGAATACCGGTGAAGTCTGCGCCACATACAAAACCGTAACACCGATCCAGATCGCCGCCTTTACTCCTGCAGGCATTCCCTTCTCATTGGAAGTCGCCTCCTGCAGCGTCTTTTGATATGCTGTTTCCTTCAGTTCACGTACGATGAGGAAACCTGACAGTCTGAATCCATATACCATCATCAGAAGGCACAGAACAATCTGCACCGGCTGCAGCGACTCGCGAAACATCCTTATCAGCGCCACGCCGATTCCGGCAACCGCAAGTCCGTACCCGACCGACATAAAATACACATATCTGTAAAAACCTTCCATACATAACACTGCAGCAACAACTGCAAGTATCAGCAGTTCCTTCCAGCCCATTGTCATTTTCCTTCTTTCCCCTGAAAACTGTCCTCAATATACTGTGCAAAGCTGTGTGACCCGTACTGCACTTCTCCGACCATGGATTCAGTCAGTGTCCACTTGCTGAAGCGGATAATCGCATCCCTGCCGTTTTTCTTCAGATGATTGATAAAAATCAGAACATCAAACAGAAATACCGGTGCACGTTTGATGCACGTTTCTTTCCCTGCTGCGGCAAAACATATCTTT
The DNA here is from genome assembly GCA_022486625.1 of Butyrivibrio sp. Taxonomy (GTDB): domain Bacteria; phylum Bacillota; class Clostridia; order Lachnospirales; family Lachnospiraceae; genus Butyrivibrio. Next base: position 84,904 of record JAKVKH010000010.1, read on the forward strand.
GCCATTTCTTCATATGTATAAGTTTCTTTTCCGCCAATGGAAACCGTCATATTCTGATCGCCAAGATGGCTGACGATATACTCCGCAAAATCAGGCGTATCAATTACATTCGCACTGACCTGCTCCTTTCCCAGAAGTGTCACTGTTCCCTTTTCCACCATCGGCCGGAACACATGCACAATATCATAGAAATAGCCTGTCGGACGATAGATCACGTAAGGGATGCCGCTCTTTTTCAGTTCTTCCTCCATCAGATATTTGGCATGCAGCATCGGTACATCCGGTGCCATATCCGCCTTCAGTACGGAAATATAGATAAACTTTCTTACGCCTGCTGCCTTTGCTTCCCTGAGCAGGTTCAGATTGCCCTGATAATCGATTTCATAATTTGTCATCGTGGCAGAGGTCTTTGTCAGTCCGACCGTGGTAATCACTGCATCCGCCCCGTCGCACAGCCCTTTCAGTGCTTCCGGATGCGTCACATCCAGTTTTTTAAAGGTGTAATTTCCCTTCAGTCCCAGATCTCTCTCCACAACATCTGCCGCAACCACTTCATACCCGGCCTCCAGAAGTGCCCTGAAGATATCACTTCCCAGATGTCCGTATGCTCCTGCCAGTACAATTTTCATATTCTGCCCGTTCCTTCCCGCCGTATTTCCTGCGGCATAATCATTTCCCGGAAAAAAGCTTCTGCCTCCCTTTTTCTAGAATGCTCTGAGTGCAATCTCTATAAAGGACGCAAACGTCATCTCAGAACTCCCGGTGCACATCAGAATGTTCTCTGCCAGAAAAAGATCCATTTCTCCATTTCTTTTTCCTGCAAAGCGCTCTGTCAGCTGATGGATGCACTCTGCAATCTGCCGGATCAGCATTTTATGCCTTCTGACATAGGCTGGCTGCTGGCTTGCGCCAAAAGCATACCCTGCCCAGACCTCTCTGTATTTTTCATTAAAGCCGCTCAGATTCTCATACACCTGCGTAAGGCCTGTCCGCATATCCTGTGCCTGTGCGCACTGTTTCTGCATCTGCTGCAGCATCAGATTCCAGTCTTCCAGAATAACCGCCGCAGCCAGTACATCCTTGGATGCATAATAGTTATAGACCGTACCCACTGCAATCTGACAGGCTCCTGCCACGTTACGGATTGTCAGTGCCTTGTATCCCTGTTCCAGCAGAATATCACGGCTTGCCTGCAGAATTGTTTCCTGAAGATTTTCAATCAGTTTCGGCATATTACTCCATTCATCATGAAAAAGTTTATATGAACATGTTCATTTTATCCGGATCAAAAAATGCTGTCAAGTACATGACCCTGACAGCATTTTATTTTTACAGATAATAGGACAGACATTTCTCCAGCCATTCCATATACGTCCGTTCCCGCATGATGGCCCCTTCCAGGACCATATAGTCTCCCAGCTGCGCGGTTCCCACCGCCGGCCGTTCCTGAAATGAGCTTTGCATCGAATCACTCAGATACTTCTCTTTGGCACTGTGCTTTTCAAGCTGGCTCTTCAGCAGCTGTACATATTCTGCCCTTTCAAGACCGTCTGCGAAATAGCTGCGAAGACGGAACACATCCTTGGGAGTAAATCCCAGTTCCTCATCCGTATTCAGCCATTCCATGAACTCTCTGTGCCCTTTGTCAGTGATATGATAGCATTTTTTCTCCATCTTCTGTCCCTGAACGGTCACATCAAATTCCACACAGCCTTCTTCGGTCAGACGCTGCAGTTCCGGATAGATCTGGCTGTGTCTGGCATGCCAGAAATTAGACATTACCAGATCGCCAAATTCTCTTGATATATCATATCCCGTATATGGTTTTCTGTTTACAAGTCCCAGTATCGCGTATTTCAGTTCTCTCATCTTCTGCTCTCCCTGCTGCAAGTATTGTAACTGAAATGCCGCGCGATCACAAGAATCAGTAATTTTCCTTCTTTACTTCAAAGTAGCTCTGCGGATGACCGCATACCGGGCAGATTTCCGGTGCTTTTTTACCGACTACGATATGACCGCAGTTTGAGCACTGCCAGATCGTATCCCCTTCTTTTGAAAAGACAAGATCTCCTTCAATATTGGCGAGGAGTTTACGGTATCTTGCCTCATGCTCTTTTTCAATTTTGCCGATCATTTCAAATTTGGCTGCGATTTCCGTAAAGCCTTCTTCTCTTGCTTCCTTCGCCATACGGTCATACATATCTGTCCACTCGTAATTCTCACCGTCTGCTGCAGCTTTCAGATTATCTTCTGTGTTATGAATGGAACCGCCCTGCAGATATTTGAACCAGATCTTTGCATGTTCCTTTTCGTTTCCTGCCGTTTCTTCAAAAATATTGGCTATCTGAACATAACCGTCTTTTCTGGCCTGTGAGGCAAAATAGGTATATTTGTTTCTTGCCTGGGACTCTCCTGCAAATGCTTCCATAAGATTCTTTTCTGTCTTTGTTCCTTTGATCTCCATGCTCGTCTCCTTCTGATTGTCATTTGTTTATACGTTCCCGAATGCAATACCATTGATAACATCTAATTATATCATATGCAACAGTTTCAAAGTAATAATTACCATATTTTACATTCTTTTCATAATTTGGCTGGTAATAATTTCCAAAGTTATTCTGTATTTCGATGAAATGCAAGCCGAGAGTCCCGTTTGTAATTCAAGACTCCAGTTTTGTAACTATCACTGCACATTTTGTAACTGAAA
>JAKVKH010000011.1 GCA_022486625.1 Butyrivibrio sp.
CCTGCCGAGGTTGCGAAGCAATCCTCGTTAACTTCAGGTGCCTTTGCACGTGAAAGCCCTGCCGAGGTTGCGAAGCAATCCTCGTTAACTTCAGGTGCCTTTGCACCTGAAGTTATTATACCATACACTTTATCCCAGGTTCAAATGAAGGTAAACTTGGCGTATAATAAAAAGGCAGAGCGCTGATGTTACACAGTTCTGTGTACTTGTAGGACAAAATGTAAAAAAGTGCAACGCAGATTCTGTTGCGTATAACGGGGGATAATTTCATGATTACTGTCAGTCTGTGTATGATTGTGAAGAATGAGGAAAAAAAGATTGGGAAATGTCTGGAAAGCCTGAAGGATCTGGCAGATGAGATTATTATTGCGGATACCGGTTCCATGGATGATACGGTGGGAATTGCAGAAAGCTATGGGGCAAGGGTATTTCATTATGAATGGAAAAATGACTTTGCAGATGCGCGAAATTTCATATTCGGTAAGGCTTCCTGTGATTATATATATTCTGCAGATGCAGATGAAGAGATTGACAGCGAAAACAGACGCAGATTCCTTTTTCTGAAGGAAAGTATGGATCCGCGGGTGGATATTGTGCAGATGTATTACTGTAATCAGCTGTCGGCGCGCAGTGTCTATAATTATGACAGGGAATTGAGACCTAAATTGTATAAAAGGCAGCGAACGTTCTGGTGGCAGGATCCGATTCATGAGCAGGTGAGACTGGAGCCGGTTGTCTTTGACAGCGATATTGAGATTTTGCATAAACCGGATGGCGATCACACCGGCCGTGATCTGGCAGGCTTCCGGCGTGCTGTGTCTGACGGGTACCCGATATCTGCAAGACTGCATATGCTGTATGCAAGAGAGCTGTTCATGGCAGGGACAGAGGATGATTTTAGGATGGCAATGCCCTTTTTTCTTCAGTCTGCACTTGATGATGCGAGGAGTGTGGAAGAAATCCGGCAGGCCTGCTGCGTGATTGTGCATGCAGCAAGAATAACCGGAGATATGGGTGCACTGATGAAATATTCGCTCAAGGAGATATCCTGCGGGCCATCGAGTGAGATGTGCTGTGAACTGGGCGCATATTATCAGGGAAAAGAAGATTATGCGGAGGCAACGCTGTGGTATTATAACGCGGCGTATGAAACGGAGAGCATTCTGGATCTTCACAGAAGCGGAGATATTCCGCTTAAGGGGCTTTGCGACTGCTATGGGGCAATGGGTAATGAAGAACAGGCAAAGGCCTATGCACAGGCAGCTGCGGACTGGCAGAGCGCTAATATCAGGGAAAACATGGGACATTGACTTTACAATAAGAAAATATTAAATATTAGATTTCGAATATTAAGAAGATTCTATCTGTTATAATCGGCAGGAGGTGTGCTATACTGTTGAGGTCAGTGAAACGTCAGTGCAGAGAAGTGCTGTATATATGCGATGCTGATATGTAAAAGAGGAGACGCCGTCCGGTACTGACCGGCAGCGACATATGAAAAAACTGGAGAAAAACATGAGCAGCTGGGAAGAGAACATCAGGAAGGTTGTTCCGTATGTACCGGGTGAACAGCCAAAGCGTAAGGACGTGATCAAGCTTAACACGAATGAGTGCCCATATCCGCCGGCACCGGAAGTGAAAGAACTTGCAGAAAAGATGCAGTATGAAGATTTCAGGCTGTATCCGGATCCGGAGGCAGAGTCACTTGTTTCCGCATTATCGGCGTATTATCATGTTCCTCAGGATCAGATTTATGTGGGCGTCGGATCTGATGATGTCCTGTCAATGGCATTTCTGACGTTCTTTAATTCAGACCTGCCGGTTGTATTTCCGGATATTACCTATTCCTTTTATGATGTGTGGGCAGATCTGTATCATATTCCCTATCGCAGGCTTTTGCTGGATGAGAATTTCCGTATGGTAAAAGAGGATTACTTCGGCCATAACGGAGGTGTGATTTTCCCTAATCCCAATGCACCGACAGGACTTCTTGAAGATCTGGATACGGTGGAAGACATCATCAGGAATAATCCGGATGTGGTGGTCATTGTGGATGAAGCATATATCGATTTTGGCGGTAAGAGTGCACTTCCTCTGATTGATAAATATGAAAATCTGCTGGTGGTACAGACATTTTCCAAGTCAAGAGCAATGGCGGGGATGCGAATCGGTTATGCATTTGGCAGTAAGAAACTGATCGGTTATCTTAAAGATGCCAAGTTCTCTTTCAATTCCTATACAATGAATCGTCCGTCATTGGAACTGGGAGCAGCGTCAGTGAGAGATGATGCGTATTTCAGGGAGACCTGTGCCAGAATTGTCAGGACAAGAGAAAGAGTCAAGGGGCAGTTGAAAGAGCTGGGCTTTACATTCCCGGATTCTGCCAGTAATTTTATTTTTGCAAGAAATGAAAAGGTATCAGGGCAGGAGCTGTTTGATGCGTTGAAAGCGCATGGCATTTTTGTCAGACACTGGAATGCACCGAGAATTTCTGATTATCTCAGAATTACAATCGGAACGGACGAGCAGATGGATGCACTTGTAGGATTCCTGAAGGAATATCTGAAGAAGTAAGAAAAAAATGATTCATTGTTATGAAGAAAGGTCTGGAATTTATTTATGCTGAAAAAATATTTGTGGGTATTTTTTATTTCCATGGTTCCGGTAATTGAACTCAGAGGTGCAATCCCTGTATCACAGGGTTTTGGTCTTCCGCTCCTGCAGTCCTATATCATTGCAGTACTTGGCAATATGCTGCCGGTTCCTTTTATCTATCTTTTTGCAAGAAAAGTGCTGGTATGGGGAGCAGATAAGCCGGTGATCGGCAAACCTTTTACATGGTGTCTTAAAAAGGGTGAAAAAGGCGGTAAGGCACTGGAGGAAAAGGCAGGAAAAGGATTATTTATCGCGCTGATGTTATTTGTGGCGATTCCGCTTCCGGGCACAGGTGCATGGACAGGAACGCTTGCAGCGAGTATTCTGGATATGAAATTCAAACAGAGTGTTATCGCGGTAATGTGCGGTGTCCTGATCGCAGGTGTTATTATGGCACTGGTCAGCTTTGGCGCATTCAGTGCAATCGGAGTTATCTCATAATGGACAGTTATACAGATTTTGCAAGTGTATATGATACGTTTATGGATGAAACGCCGTACGCGCAGTGGGCTGATTATATCAGTCAGCTCATTGCGAAGTACGGCATTTCGCAGCCTATGGGAAAGATGCAGACAGAGGAAAAGGCAGAGGAAAATTCTGCGCAGGCACTGCGTTCGGAAGAAAATCTGGTGGTGGAACTCGGATGCGGGACCGGTACATTCACAGAAGCAATGGCGGCCAGAGGCTATGATATGATCGGCATTGACAATGCACCCGAAATGCTCAACATAGCATTCGGAAAGCGGGAAAGGTCAGGTCTTCCCATTATGTATCTGGAACAGGACATGCGGGAACTGGATCTGTATTCCACCGCGGGAACTTTTGTGAGTGTATGCGATTCAGTCAATTATCTGACGGATGATGAAGATGTACTTCGGATGATGAAGCTGGTGAACAACTATCTTTATCCGCAGGGGATTTTTATTTTTGATTTTAATACAGTACATAAATACCGGGATGTGATCGGTGATGCGACTATTGCAGAGAATCGGGAAGAATGCAGCTTTATTTGGGAGAATTATTATCATGAAGAGGAAGCTGTCAACGAGTATGATCTGACCATTTTCAGGAAAACAGGGAATGGTCTGTTTGAGCGTTCAGTGGAAACACATTATCAGCGTGGATATACACTACCACAGATGCAGGAATTTGTGGAAAAGTCCGGAATGAAATTCATTACTGCCATTGATGCGGATACACATGAAGCGGTAACGGATGACAGTGAGAGGATCTATGTGATTGCCCGTGAACAAGGCAAATGAGTACAGAAAGGAATATGGAATATATGCAGGGAAATGATCAGGATTATCTGGTTCGTGCAACAGCAGCAGATGCGCAGATCCGTGCGTTTGCCGTTACGACGAGAAATATGACGGAAACGGCAAGAACCGCACATAACACGAGCCCTATTGCAACGGCAGCGCTTGGCAGACTGATGAGTGGTGCGGTTATGATGGGAGACATGCTGAAAAATGAAAAGGACATTCTGACGATTCAGATTGATGGAGATGGCCCGATGAAGGGACTTCTTGCCACAGCGGACAGCCTTGGGAACGTTAAGGGATATGTAAAAAATCCGGGGGTGATCCTGCCTCCAAATGAACAGAAGCATCTGAATGTCGGCGGAGCAATCGGACACGGGACAATGACTGTCATCAGGGACTTTGGCATGAAGGATCCTTATGTCGGACAGATTGCGCTGCACTCAGGAGAAATTGCAGAAGATCTGACCTGGTATTTTGCAGAGTCAGAGCAGATTCCTTCTTCTGTCGGTCTCGGCGTTCTGATGAATCATGAGAATACCGTAAGGGAAGCCGGCGGATTCATTGTACAGTTGATGCCTTTCGCGGAAGAAGAAACCATCAGCCATCTGGAACAGAACCTTCGTAAGATTGCTTCAGTGACGGATATTCTGAAGGCAGGAAATACGCCGGAGCAGATGCTGCAGATCGTACTTGAAGGTTTTGACGTGACATTCAACGGGACCAGGCCGGTACAGTTTCACTGCAACTGTGACAGAGATCGTGTGGAACGTGCAATTGTTCTGCTTGGAGAAAAGGAAATCGACAGCATGATTGCCGATGGAAAAGAAGTGGAACTGAAATGTCATTTCTGTGGAAAAGCTTACAGTTTCAGTATTGATGACCTGAAAGAACTCAGAAAGAGAGCAATTCTGAAATCAACCAGAGATGAAGTTGTAGATGAGCAGGAACAGTAAAATACGGGAGTGAAAAGCATGAGAGACGGATTTATCAAGGTAGCTGCAGCAACACCGGAGATTCGTGTAGCGGATCCCGAATATAATGCAAATCAGATCATGGCAATGATTGATCATGCGGAGAACGATGGAGCACAGATTATCGTATTTCCTGAGCTGTGCCTGACCGGCTATACCTGCAATGATCTTTTTTTACAGGATCATCTTTTAAAGGCGGCGAAGCAGCAGCTTTCAAGAATTATCCGGTACACGGGTAAAAACGGAGCGGATGCGGTGATCTTTGTCGGCCTTCCGCTGGAACGTGACGGAAAGCTTTATAATGTCGCAGCCGCAGTTCAGAGCGGAAAGCTTCTGGCATTGATCCCCAAGAAAAATATCCCGACTTATGCGGAGTTTTATGAAATGCGTCATTTCACACCGGGAAATTCCGTGGCAGTACCGTTTACGCTTGATGAAGATACTGTACCGTTCGGAACAGAGGTACTGCTGGATCTGGATGATACGGTGGAAGGACTTAAGATCGGATGTGAGATCTGTGAAGATGTCTGGGTTGCAGATGCACCGGATATTTCTCATGCACTTCATGGTGCGACCGTGATTGTCAATCTGTCAGCGTCAAATGAGACAGTGGGTAAAGATACATATCGTGAACAGCTCATTGCATCTACCAGTGCAAGGCTGATTGCGGGTTATATATACTGTTCTGCAGGAGAAGGAGAATCTACGCAGGATATTGTATTTGGCGGACATAATATCATTGTGGAGAATGGAACGATTCTGGCAAGACAGAAGCTGTTTGAAAACGGCATTACGCTGGCAGACCTGGATATTGCCAGAATACGTCATGAACGCCGCAGGATGACGACGTTCCGTGCAGAAGGGGATATGGATCAGGCTTATGAAATTCTGCCTCTGGAAATGAAAGCGCGGGAAACACAGCTGCTCAGAAAATTTCCGGCAAAGCCCTTTGTACCGTCAGATGCGAAGGCACGCGCAAGACGCTGTGAGGAGATTCTGTCCATTCAGTCTTTCGGTTTGAAGAAGAGGTATGCACATACAGGCTGTAAGACAGCAGTAATCGGTGTATCCGGCGGTCTGGATTCCACGCTGGCGCTGCTGGTGACTGTTCGTGCCTTTGATCTGCTGGAATTGCCAAGAAACGGGATTATGGCTGTGACCATGCCCTGTTTTGGTACTACGGACAGAACCTATTCCAATGCCTGCAAGCTGGCACAGACGCTGGGAGTAACGCTGAAAGAAGTCAATATAAAGGAAGCGGTTACCATTCATTTTCGTGATATTGAGCAGAATGCAGATATGCATGATGTGACGTATGAAAACTGTCAGGCGAGAGAGCGGACACAGGTACTGATGGACCTGGCCAATCAGAAAAACGGAATGGTTATCGGAACCGGAGATATGTCAGAGCTGGCACTTGGCTGGGCAACCTATAACGGTGACCACATGTCCATGTACGGAGTAAATGCAGGGGTTCCGAAGACACTGGTACGCCACCTGGTACAGTACTACGCGGATACCTGCGGCGCAGATGCCCTCAGAGAAGTGTTGCTGGATGTACTGGATACACCGGTCAGCCCGGAGCTGATTCCGCCGGTTGACGGTAAGATTTCACAGAAAACGGAGGATCTTGTCGGCCCTTACGAGCTGCATGATTTCTTCCTGTATTATATGCTGAGATTCGGTTTTTCTCCTGCAAAGATTTTCAGAATTGCAAGGCATACCTTTGAAGGTACCTATGATGAAGATACCATCAGAAAATGGCTGAAAATTTTTATCAGAAGATTTTTTGCGCAGCAGTTCAAACGTTCCTGTCTGCCGGATGGCCCGAAAGTCGGAAGTGTTGCGGTATCTCCAAGGGGAGATCTGCGCATGCCTTCCGATGCGAGCGCACATCTGTGGATGGAAGAGGCAGAACGGCTGTAGTATAGATGATACTGTTATCTGCGATCAGATACAGACTTCTCCTTCAAATACGGTGGCAGCAGGGCCGGTCATGAAGACGGTATTCAGCTGACGGTCCCAGGTACAGGTGATCTCGCCGCCGAGGACATGAACCGTAACGGTATCGTCTGTAAGACCGTTCAGAATGCAGGCCACGGTTGTTGCACAGCATCCTGTTCCGCAGGCCAGCGTCTCACCGGTACCGCGTTCCCAGACACGCATGTGGACATTTTTACGGTCATCGATATGAACGAATTCTGTGTTGATCCGGTTTGGGAAAAAGACATGGTGCTCAAAATCAGGGCCGATGACCGGAAGATTCATTCTGCCAAGATCTGTTTCTTCAGGGAGAAAAACAACTGCGTGCGGATTTCCCATGGACACGCAGGTTACCTCCCACTGTCTGCCGGCAGCAGTGAGCTTGCGGGCAACGACATTTTCAGCGTTCATGGCAGCCGCGTCCGGAAGTGTGACCGGAATTTCAGCGGGAGTAAGGATTGGTGCACCCATATCTACTTTTACCGTGGTTACACGCTGGTTTTCTACGGTCAGGTCGAGGAATTTCTTTTTGCCACAGCTGACAACAGTGATCTGTCGCTGATTGGTCAGATGGTGGTCATAAACGTATTTGGCAACGCAGCGGATGCCGTTGCCGCACATTTCGCCACGGCTGCCGTCTGCGTTGTACATTTCCATTTCAAAATCTGCACTTCCGTCCGGAACGGGATTGATGAAGATAACGCCGTCCCCGCCGATACCGAAATGTCTGTCAGACAGACGCCGTACGATTTCAGGCTTCTGATCCTGAGGAATATCCTCCACAGCACCGTTTACATATATATAATCATTTCCACAGCCATGCATTTTGGTGAATTTCATAGGTTTGCTTTCCTTTCATGATAAAATGACACATTACATCCTGATCTGATTGTAGCGCAGCCGGAAGCCTTCGCGCAATCAGACATTGTGCCATCAGGCTTGCAATTCCTGCGCAGAAATGATAAAGTCTGTCCAAAATGAGAGAAATGATAAAAAAAGACAGTACACATGTATACATATTCATAGTATACTGAAAAAGTAATGTGACCTGGAACTGGAATTGGAACTGTAACTGGAATAAGAAAGGCGAGATTTATGTATCAGCTGAATGATAATTATCTGAAACTTCCCGGGAGCTATCTGTTTTCCGGAATTGCCAAAAAAGTAGCAGCTTATCAGGCAGAGCATCCTGAAAAGCAGATTATCAGACTGGGGATCGGTGATGTGACGCAGCCTCTGTGCCCGGCAGTAATCGATGCACTTCATGCAGCAGTGGATGAAATGGCAAAGGCAGAGACTTTCCATGGATATGCACCGGATCTTGGCTATGAATTCCTCAGGAATGCAATGGCAGAGAATGATTATAAAGCGCGTGGATGTCAGATTGCACCAGATGAGATCTTTATTTCGGATGGAGCAAAGAGTGATTCAGCCAATATTCAGGAGATTTTTGACGCAGGATCCAGAATTGCTGTCTGTGATCCGGTATATCCCGTATATGTGGATTCCAATGTCATGGCCGGCAGAACAGGCAGTTATGATGAGAAGACAGGAATCTGGAGCAATGTGATCTATATGCCCTGCACGGCAGAAAATGATTTTGCACCGGAACTTCCTAAAGAAACACCGGATCTGATATATCTGTGTTTCCCGAATAATCCGACCGGCGCAGCAGTAAAGAAAGATCAGCTGCAGATGTGGGTGGATTATGCCAATAAGGTAAATGCAGTAATCATTTATGATGCTGCATATGAAGCCTATATTACGCAGGAGGATATTCCGCATAGCATATATGAATGTGAAGGTGCAAGAACCTGTGCGATTGAACTTCGCTCATTCTCCAAAAACGCAGGATTTACGGGTGTAAGACTGGGAGCAACTGTAATTCCGCATGATCTGAAATGCAAAGCGGCCTGCAATGGTGAAAAGGATGTGGAACTTCACAGACTCTGGGCAAGGCGTCATGGAACCAAATATAACGGTGCACCGTACATTGTGCAGCGAGCCGGAGAAGCCTGCTATTCACCGGAGGGGAAGGCACAGATCAAAGAGCAGGTTGGCAATTATATGAAGAATGCAGCATATATTCTGAATGGTCTTGGAGGTGCAGGCTATACGGTATCAGGCGGTAAGAATTCACCGTATGTATGGATGAAGACACCAGGTGAGATGACAAGCTGGGAATTCTTTGATTATCTTCTGGATCGTGCAAATGTGGTAGGAACTCCAGGATCAGGATTCGGACCAAGCGGAGAGCATTATTTCCGTCTGACAGCATTTGGCAGTTTTGAGAATACAGTTGCAGCAGTAGACCGGATCAAGGCACTTTGATCAGAAAGCAAAAATGTGCACATAAGAAAAGATTAATTTTTATATGTTTTTTTCTGAACCTTTTTATGAAGTCGGACAGTCTTTATTATTAGGTGTCACAGATATGGCGGTACCGTTCACCGGGTTGCCACTAGGTTGGGGAACCGGTAAAGATGATGTAATGGCTGCAGTCTCAGGGAGGTATGAATTATATATATTTATATGGCAACATATAGAGTGTAATGAGAAAAGGGCTGTGGAACATGCATGATTGCAATCAGGTGAAACGCAAAAATACAGGGGCAGACATTGTAAAATGTCTGCCCCTTTTTTCAATCTGTTTTATGTTCTTATTTTTCATCTTTGCTGATCTGCTCTACCAGAGGGTTGATCTGTTCAAGTACATTATTCATATCTTCAAACAGAAAACCTTTTCTGGTGATCTTTTCCTTCAGTGATTCCACATGGTCGGATACATCTGTGAAATACTGTTTTGAATCGTCGATGTTCTGAGTAAAGGCATCAATGGTATCATTGCAGCTGTGGAATACGCCGGTCATCTGCTGACTTTCGTCCCCGACCTTATCGGCAACAGTTTTGATACTGCCGATGACATCCTGAGTCGCGACAATGTTTTCATGAGACTGGTTGATGGCATCCTTGGTATCCTGAAGGGAAGCGACAAGCTTCTCATTGTTCTGATTCAGATCTGCCATGCTCTTGCCGACAGAAACAACGAGACTCTTGATTTCAGTAGAAAGCTTATTTACCTGTGTTGCAACAACAGCAAAACCCTTACCTGCTTCACCTGCTCTGGCAGCTTCAATGGAAGCATTCAGTGCCAGCAGATTGGTCTGAGAAGCGAAGGCGTTGATCCGGTTTACCTTTTCCTGAATATCATCAAAACTCTGCTGGAATTCATCAAATACCTGCTGCATGGCTTCGATTGTGGTGGATACGGATCGGGAACTGTCATCTACCTTATTCATTCCTGCATGGGATTCATCGGCAGTGGAAATCAGTTCTTTAACGATTTCCTCAAAATGATCCGTAATGGTACGGACGTTATCAAATTCTGCGCGGAGACCGTCTACAGAACTGGAGATATTGTTGTACTTGTCCTGTACGACATCAAAAGACTCACGTATTCCGTCAATGCCATTGATGGTTTCTGTTTCCTCTTCCTGCAATTTTGTTTTCTGTTCGATTGCATATCTGCTGATTTCACGAAGGGGCTGAAGCTGATCGGAAATATTGCGATGAGGTTCAGAAGCAACGGCAACATCAACGTAAACATCCGGCTCCTGTTTCTTTTTACCGAAAATAGACATTTGTAATCTCCTTTTCTACAGATGCGGTTTAGTGTATTCGAAAACAGGTTACTCGAATACTGCGCATACCATTGTCTGATTTACATGCTGTTTTTTATACTGCTCACCACCGCCGACCACGCCGACATGCGGAGCAATTGTTCTCATGTCCTTAAGAAAAGTGCCAAGATAGTTTTCATTTGTAAAGAGAAGGTGACGGTAAATGCAGTTTACAGAGAAAACAAAGGAGCAGTGAGTATTTTCAGATTTTATTCGGTCGAGTGTTTTATGATTGATTTCCTTATAATCAAGAAGGGACAGGATGGAAATGGTGTCATTTTCATTGATTCGTTTGTAAAGGGTCAGGGAGCCGTTGGAACTGAGTTTGTACATGGAGGAAATAAACACTTCATCACCAACTACACGTCCGAGTGGATTCTTAAGTACGTTATCCACAATGCGGTCACGGGAAAGTCCCAGTTCATCACAGTACACATCGGCAGCAGGACGTCCGTCGAGACAGAGCAGCTCCTTGGTTTTGAGGTCTACCTTTGTGGCAATATGACGTCTGGCATCACAGGATGCAGCATAGATGTTTTCGGAATAGGTATGGATTTTTCCGGAAGTATTCCTGATGAGTGCATAGCAGCATGCATCAGAGTAAAGGACACCGTTTACCATGACATAGGCAGTAGCGCCTGCAGGGTAACCATAGACGGTTCCTCCGACAAGAGGAATTTTTGAAGCTTCAAGAGCGACATTCATGGTGGTGACAAGACGTTCCTCATCATTAGTGCAGAATTCGATGCATACAGTATTGTCCTGGCCGGGAGCGATGCTGCGGATACCGTCTTCAAGCGGTTTGATATCATAGATCGGACAGGAAGACAGATAACGGATGACGCCCACCTGAACTGCTGCATCAGAACCGAAGGCAATGATGATCAGACGCTGATCGGAGGAATCACTTTCATAATAGGAGATACTGCTGGATCCGATACAGGGAACTCAGTGAAACTGTTTGGAGATTAATTCAGATGCCGATTTCAGCATTTCATAAGCTGAAACGACAATCAGCAATTTTGGATTTGTGATATTTGCCGTTGCTTCTTTTACTGCGGCGACAGGATCACGATTACTGCTGGTACCAATTACAGTCTGCATATTCATCCACCTCATTTCGTCGAAAAAAACGGCTCTTAAATTTCATCTATAGAAACATTTTAACGAAAAAATGTAAATATAGCAATATTTTACATATAAAATGATGATTTGATGAAAAATATAACAAATAATTTAGAATAATACTATGCTATTAATTGTATTCCTATGAAATAAAAAAAACAATCGCTATTCTTGCGTATTTATGCAATTTGATTGATTAAACAGATAATTGGTAAAAATCTTTGGAGATAATTTTGATTGCCTTTATGGCTTTAGCGTGCTAAAATTCTACCATTGACGTACAAATGTCCGCGCAGGAGAAACATACGGGCAAAGATGTCTTTACAGGACAAACGGAGAGGATATGAGTGAAAGTACAGGCTACTATGTAGTCAGAAAACAGGCAGTACCGGAAGTGCTGCTGAAAGTGGTCGAAGCAAAGCGGCTTCTGGAATCCGGCAGAGTCAGGACGGTAAATGAAGCAGTGGAACGTCTTGGGATCAGCCGGAGTTCTTTTTATAAATACAAAGAAGACATTTATGAATTCCATGACAGTCTTCAGGGGACTACACTGACGCTGACATTTCAGATGAACGATGAACTGGGACTTCTTTCAGATGTACTGGGAATTATTTCAAAATTCGGTGCCAATATTCTGACAATTCACCAGTCGATTCCGCTCAACGGTGTGGCTTCTCTTTCCATCAGTATACAGGTACTCTCAACAACGGGAAATATTATGGAAATGATTGCAGCCATGGAAAAAATGGATGGAGTGCATAAGGTTCAGATTGCCGGAAGAAGCGCAAATGTTTCGTAAGGTATATGAACAGAATATAAAATGTAAGCTCAGAAAGCGGGGAAAAGCCAGTGGTAAAGGTAGCAATTCTTGGATATGGTACAGTTGGAAGCGGTGTTGCGCAGGTTCTGGACACCAACAGCAGTGAAGTGGCGATAAGTGCAGGACAGGAAGTATCGCTGAAATATATTCTGGATCTGCGGGAGTTTCCAGGAGACAGACATGAACAGCAGGTAGTGCATGATATTAATGTCATTCTGGATGATCCGGAGATTCAGGTGATCTGCGAAACCATGGGAGGAATTGAGCCAGCCTTTTCGTTTGAGAAAAGTGCGCTGATGAAGGGAAAAAGCGTATGTACGTCCAACAAGGAACTGGTGGCAGCGCATGGCCCCGAGCTGGTGGAACTTGCAAAGGTGCATCACTGCAGCTATCTGTTTGAAGCAAGCGTTGGCGGAGGAATTCCGATTCTGCGTACGCTGAACACCTCACTGAAGCATGAAAAAATTGATGCTATCACCGGTATTCTTAACGGAACAACCAATTACATCCTGACAAAGATGGATAAGGAAGGCGCCGGTTTTGCAACAGTATTGAAGGAAGCGCAGGAAAAGGGCTATGCAGAGCGTAAACCGGAAGCGGATATCGAAGGATATGATGCCTGCAGAAAAACGGCAATTCTTGCGTCTCTGATGAGCGGGCAGTATGTCAGCTTTGAGGAAATTGAAACGGAAGGAATTACAAAAATCACGCAGGAGGATTTTTCCTATGCAAGATCCTTTGGGATGGCAATTAAGCTTCTGGGAATGATTCGAAAAAATGAAAACGGATTTTTTACCATTGTGGCGCCGTTTATGATTCCGCTTGAACATCCGCTTGCCAGTGTGAATAAGGTATTCAATGCAATTGTAGTTCATGGAAATATGCTTGGAAATACCATGTTTTACGGAAAAGGTGCAGGTAAGGAGGCGACTGCAAGCGCAGTTGTCGGAGATCTGATTGACTGTGTGATTCATGCAGGAAGCCATATTGATGTCAATATGAATGCAGAACACGCACGGCTTTCCGATAACGGCAGCTTCGTTCACCGTTTCTTTGTACGTGTGCCGGAGGAGGATGCAGATGCAGCGCTGGAAGCTTTTGGAGATGGAATTGAGCATATCACTTCAGATGAGGTGGCAGGTGAGTTTGCGTTTGTCACAGATCTGATCTCCGAGAAGCATTTCCATGAGGCATATCAGAAGCTTGACCGGGCAAAAGGTTATCTTCGACTTCTTTGATCGGCAGATACTACTAAATAAGGAAAGAGAGAACAGAGCGTAATGAAAAAAGTGGTAAAATTCGGCGGAAGTTCGCTTGCAAGTGCAGAACAGTTTCAAAAGGTTGGAGATATTATTCATGCAGATCAGGATCGCTGCTATGTTGTGCCGTCAGCACCCGGGAAAAGAAATTCCGGAGATAAAAAGGTGACAGACATGCTGTATGCGTGCTATGCGCTGGCGGAAGAGGATCAGGATTTCAGCGCGGCACTTGCAGATATCAAGGCAAGATATGATGAAATTATTGAAGGACTGAAGCTGAAACTGTCTTTGAACGATGAGTTCAAGACAATCCAGAAGAATTTTAAGGCAAAGGCCGGCAGAGACTATGCAGCATCCCGTGGAGAATATCTGAATGGAATCCTTATGGCGGCATATCTCGGTTATACCTTTATTGATGCGGCTACCGTGGTCAGCTTTAACAAGGATGGCAGTTTTGATGCAGAAAAAACCAATCAGCAGATGAGCAGGAAACTGCAGAAGACAGAACGGGCGGTGATCCCCGGATTTTATGGTGCGCTGCCGGATGGAAGTATCAGGACATTTTCGCGTGGCGGGTCAGACATTACAGGCTCTATCGTAGCACGTGCGGTAAAGGCTGATGTGTATGAGAACTGGACAGATGTATCCGGATTTCTGGTTGCAGATCCCAGAATTATCAGCCATCCGGCTAATATTGAGACGATTACCTATACGGAGCTTCGCGAGCTTGCGTACATGGGAGCATCCGTATTGCATGAAGACTCCATTTTCCCAGTGCGCAAGGAAGGAATTCCGATTAATATCCGCAATACAAACCGTCCGGAAGACAGTGGCACCTGGATTGTAGAGAGCACAGCCAAAAAATCAAAGTATACCATTACGGGAATTACCGGTAAGAAGGGCTTCTGCTGCGTTAATATTTCCAAGGACATGATGAATTCAGAGGTTGGGTTTGTGCGGAAGGTTCTGCAGGCGTTTGAAGATCAGAACATTTCAATTGAGCATGTACCTTCAGGAATTGATACTATGACGGTGTTTGTGCATCAGGATGAATTTATTGATAAGGAACAGAACGTTGTATCAGAGATTCATCGGATGGCAAAACCGGATATTCTGGAAATTGAGTCTGATCTGGCACTCATTGCAGTTGTCGGACGGGGCATGAAATCCACAAGAGGTACGGCGGGACGGATCTTTTCCGCACTGGCACATGCCAATGTCAATGTCCGTATGATTGATCAGGGTTCTTCTGAGCTGAATATCATTATTGGTGTGGAAAACCGGGATTTTGAAAAGGCAATTCACGCGATTTATGATATTTTTGTAATGACACAGCTCTGAAAATTATAAGAGATAAAAAGTGAATCTCCTGTGCAGAGTGCATCTCAAAAGGTGCATGGTCTGTACAGGGGATTTTTTATTGATTCAGAAAATCAATGAATCTCAGTGCTTCATCTGATCTGGAAGTGTTTTGTGTAATGCCCAGTATGGCAACAGTTCCCGTATAGGCACCGGTAGAATTCAGATAGGAGGCATCAGAGAGAATAATGCCGACAGGAACAGGGTCTTTCATGGAAGAAGGATCAGGTTTTACAAACTGATCCGCGCTGCCGACAGAGCTTTCTGCAGCAGTTGTATAAAGAGCAGCTGTATCGGATGTATTTTCTGTTGTTGCGGCTTCGGAAGATGCTGCAGACGCAGCATCCTGATTTTCGGCGGCCTGAATGACTGCATAATCAATATAATAGAAGTCATCTGCATATTTTTTCTGCTGTTCACTGGTCAGTATCTTCCGCAGATCTGTAAAGGTATCGTTCATTGCATAGCGGTTAAAGGAATTATAGTCAGCGACCATTGTATCAAGATCCCCGGCGGCAACAACTGCCATGATTTTCTGCTGAGAAGCCATGTCGTACTGATTTGTACTTGTCAGGTTCAGTGTAGTGGAAGTGTCAATATAGCAGTCATATTTAGAAGTATCAATATCTGCATATTTTGCAAAGCTGTCTTCCAGGTCGCTTTCCTGCGTCTGTGGAGAAGAATTAATCATCATGGCGTAGAATCCGTAAGGCTTTGCTGTTACAATATCATGTATAAGGAAAACAGCAAGAATGATTACGGCAAGGATGACAACTGTCGGAATCCGGTAATATTCCCAGAAATATGCCAGTCTTGCCCGGGTACCCATTTGCTTTACTTTATTATGCTGTTCTCTGATTTCATCTGAAACTGCCATTGACAGTGCCTCCATGGAATATGTATAATTCGAATAAAATTTTTTTACATTCAGATATCATCTTAATCGGTGCTGAATTAATGGTCAATGAAATAAATATAAATATTCAATGAAATTAACTGGCTTGCAATCCCTTGCAAGTTTGTTTAAAGTATAATAAGATAGCAGTCAAAAACAGAAAGGATGAGATCTGATGGATGATGTAGGATATGTAGAATGGCTTGTTGCCAGAAAGCCTTCTGCGGTAATGAATTTTCTGAAGGTTCTAAGCATTTTACTTATGGTCTGTTTTTTTATTCTGGGGATGATGAATCCGTTACTCCTGATACTTGCACTTGCAATGGCAGCAGCGGTTTATTTTGTTTCTCTGAATGCGCAGATCGAGTATGAATACTTATACTGTGAGCGTGAGCTTTCCGTAGACAAGATCATGAATAAGAGTAAGCGCAAGAATGCGGGAAAGTTTGAAGTTGAGCGTATGGAAATTATTGCGCCGATGGGATCTTATCACCTGGATGAATTTAAGAACAAGACGTATAAAACGCTTGATTTCAGTTCAGGAACAGAGAATAAACCGGAAAAAAGATATGTGCTCTATTATGATGGAAAAGACAGGGTGATTCTGGAGCCGAATGAAGAAATCATAAAGGCAATCAAGAGCATAGCGCCCAGAAAGGTATTTACAGACTGAAGTGATCAGGATAAAAGCTGAAATGCAAGATGTATGTGTGGTAATTGGATAAAGGAGAAAAATGGGAAAAATTATAGGCGAAGGCATTACTTTTGATGACGTATTACTGGTACCTGCATATTCGCAGGTGATTCCGAATCAGGTAGATGTTGGAACATGGCTGACAAAGAAAATCCATCTGAATATCCCGATGATGAGCGCGGGAATGGATACGGTAACTGAACACCTGATGGCAATTGCAATGGCAAGACAGGGTGGAATCGGTATTATCCATAAGAATATGTCCATTGAAGCACAGGCAGAAGAAGTCGATAAGGTAAAACGTTCTGAGAATGGTGTCATCACGGATCCTTTTTCGTTATCTCCTGACCATACACTGGCGGATGCAGACTCACTGATGTCCAAGTTCAGAATCTCCGGAGTTCCGATCACTGAGGGAAGAAAACTGGTCGGTATCATTACAAACCGTGATCTGAAGTTTGAAGAGGATTATACCAAGAAGATCAGTGAAGTTATGACTACGGAAAATCTGATTACGGCAAAGGCGGGCATTACGTTGGATGAAGCCAAGAAAATTCTGGCAAAATCCAAAAAGGAAAAACTTCCGCTTGTAGATGACAATTATAATCTTGTCGGACTCATCACCATCAAGGATATTGAGAAAACAATCAAATATCCGCTGGCAGCGAAGGATTCTCAGGGAAGACTGCTCTGCGGAGCGGGCGTCGGCATTACGGCAAACGTACTGGATCGTGTTGCAGCACTTGTAGATGCAAAGGTTGACTGTATCGTTCTGGATTCTGCACATGGCCATTCTGAAAATGTGCTCAGGTGCCTCCGCATGATTAAGGAAAAGTTCCCTGATCTGCAGGTAATTGCAGGAAATGTGGCAACAGGGCAGGCAACAAAGGATCTGATTGAAGCAGGTGCGGATGCGGTCAAGGTAGGTATCGGACCCGGCTCAATCTGCACCACACGTGTCGTGGCAGGCATTGGAGTTCCGCAGGTAACGGCAGTGATGGACTGCTACGCGGTTGCAAAGGAATATGGTATTCCGATTATTGCAGATGGTGGTATCAAGTATTCAGGAGATATCACAAAGGCAATTGCGGCAGGCGGCAGCGTTGTGATGATGGGTTCTATTTTTGCAGGTTGTGACGAAGCTCCCGGAGAATTTGAACTTTATCAGGGCAGAAAATATAAGGTATATCGTGGAATGGGTTCCATTGCAGCAATGGAAAACGGCAGTAAAGACCGTTATTTCCAGGAAGGTGCCAAAAAACTGGTTCCGGAGGGTGTTGAAGGCCGTGTAGCTTATAAGGGAACAGTGGAAGATACTGTATTCCAGTTGATGGGCGGTCTCCGTTCCGGTATGGGATACTGCGGCTGCGACACAGTCGGGAAGCTGCAGGAGAGCGGAAGATTTATCAAGATTACCTCTGCAGCACTTCGTGAAAGCCATCCGCATGATATTCATATTACAAAGGAAGCGCCTAATTACAGCGTAGATGATAATTGATTGACACTGGAGGCAGCAGGCGGAGGCAGACGTGCAGAAGTCAGAAGAAGAGATAAAGGAGCTTCAAAACAGTCAGGGAGGCTCCTTGAATGAACTGAATTTCGATGTACTGCAGAAATGGCAGGATCTGTTCTGTGAAACTTCAGAAGTTTATGTTTGCTGCCTTGATCATACCGGAAAGGCGATAACTTCTTTTTCCGGTAACAGATCGGAAGCTGATAAAATCAGGACGGTAGTTTCAGACGAACGGATTCGTGATATTTTTGAACGTGTTACATACAGCAGAATTGAAGAACAGGCAGTTGAGATGACGGATGTCCCGAATCTCAGGCTGGCTGCTGTTGCTGTACGCCAGGGACAGAATACCAGATTTGTGTGGATTGTCTGCGCGGTCATGAAAAGCGTGGACCTGTACAGCAGTGCATCTCATCTGCTCCCGTTTTCTGGATTTACTTATACAATAACGGAAGAACATTTCTATTATGTACTGGATTTGCTGCGGGAATCTACCGGAATGCTGTGCGAAGTGATGGAGTCCCGTGATGAAGCCATGCTGCAGAGTGAGAACAGTCGTGTCCTTGAGCACCAGATGAGTAATCAGTTTCATCGTGCGGAAGCGATGACAGAGATTGTTTCAGAACTGGACAGTGATGATTCCATTGAGAAAATCATGGAAAAGGTGCTGAAGCAGATTGGCGAATATCTTGAGATCAGCAGCGGATTTTTATGTAAGAATCATCGAGAGGATGATCTGGTGGATGTGACAGTGCAGTGGAATTCATCAGGTTCGGTTGCACTGTTTGATCAGAACCGGAATATTGAAAAGTTCTGGTTCCTGCATACGGAGAAAACGCTTGTACTTTCTTCTGATACGATGCTCAGTGCAGGCAGAAGAGAACAGCTTGATGCACTGGGGATCAGTGCAATTGCGGTATTCCCGATCAAAGTCAATGAAGAAATCGGGTTTTATGCATGCTTTGCACAGAGGGGAAAGAACCGCACCTGGGGACTGGATGAAGTCAAATTTATCAGTGATGCGGCCAGAATCCTGCAGAGTATTATTACAAAGAGAATTCAGAAAAACTCTCTTGCAAGTTCGTTTGCTTCGCTGGAAGCAATTCTGGATAATGTCGGGAGTTCCATTTACGTAAGGGATATCCGGACAAACTGTATGCTGTTTGCAAACCGGAGCCTTCGAAGCCACTTTTCCAAAGAACTTCGTGAAGGTACGCTGGAGCAGTTGTTTGAAGAAAATATTCCGGCCAAAAGCCACAGTGGTAATTATGAAATCTATCATGAGGAGCGTGGCAGATGGTACGATCTGTACTATACACACATTTCATGGGTGGATGGCAGAAAAGTATCCTTATGCGCAATTTATGACAGTACGGAAAAGAAACTGTATCAGAAAAAGATTGAGCAGCAGGCTTATACGGATTTCCTGACAGGATTGTATAACCGGATGTGCTGTGAACGTGATCTGGCAAAATATATAGATGAAGCGCAGCAGAGCGGAGAAAAGGGTGCAGTCTTTTATCTGGATCTGGATGATTTTAAGCATATCAATGATGGACTGGGGCATCAGTATGGAGATCTCCTTCTGAAAACCATTTCCAGAAGTCTTCAGTCGATTTCAGGAATTCAGAATACATGTTACCGCATGGGCGGTGATGAATTTGTTATTATTGTACCAGCGCAGAGCTATTCGCTGGTGGATGACATCATGGCAAAGATTCAGGATATCTTTTCAAGGTCATGGTATCTTAAGGATGCGGATTATTACTGTACGATGAGTATGGGAACTGTTGAGTTCCCGACAGAGGGCAGCAACGTGGCAGAGCTGATCAAGAAGGCTGATATTGCCATGTATGAAGCGAAAAAGTCGGGTAAGAACCGGATTGCCAGATATTCCGATAATATTGATTCCACTTCCAGCAGAAGACTGGATATGGAAAAGAATATGCGCGATGCCATGATGAAAAACTATGAGGAGTTTGAAATCTATTATCAGCCGATTGTAGATAATCTGACAAAGGGAACACCATGTGTCGGTGCAGAAGCGCTGGTTCGCTGGAATTCAAAAATGGGCTTTATTTCTCCGGGAGAATTTATCCCGCTGGCAGAATATCTTGGACTGATCAATCCGATCGGTAATCATGTGCTTGAAGAAGCCTGCAAAGCCTGCAGAAACTGGAATGAAGCAGGCCATCCGGATTATCGGATCAACGTGAACCTGTCAGTTGTGCAGCTGTTGCAGCCGGATATTGTGGACATCATTCAGAATGCAATTGATACGTCGGGAATTGCTCCCCGGCAGTTGGTGTTGGAAATTACAGAGAGCCTTGCCATCAATGACCTGGACCGCACCAAGAATATTCTGATGAAGATCAAAAAACTGGGAGTGCGTGTGGCACTGGATGATTTTGGAACGGGATATTCGTCACTGAACAATATCAGAGCGCTTCCGTTTGATATTATCAAAGTGGATCAGAATTTTGTCAGAGATCTGGCAGAGGACAGTTATTCGCAGTCCTTTATCAGAATGATTGCAGAGCTGGGTGAAGCGATCGGTGCAGATATCTGCGTGGAGGGAATTGAGACCAAAACGCAGTACCAGGTACTGGAAAGCATGAAGGTGCATTATATCCAGGGCTATTATTTCGATCGTCCGATTACCAGAACCGAGTTTGAAGAGAAGTATGTCAGCATGAAAAATGAAGGAAAAAAGAAGCGGATTGCCAGAAGCATGGATATTTAAGCTTTTCTTGACCGTCCGGTTATGTTATGATCAGATAGGAAATATATGAAGCGTATGGCAATCTGCGCCATATGGCTTAAGCGAAAAAGGAAAGACAGGAAACAGTTATGGAAGAAATGACAGGAAGCTCTACAGAAGAAAAAAACAATACTCCTTCCCGGAATTTTATTGAGCAGGAAATCGATAAGGATCTCAGGGATGGTGTCTATACAACAGTGCATACCCGGTTTCCACCGGAGCCTAATGGATTTCTTCATATCGGGCATGCCAAGAGCATACTGCTGAATTCAGGCATTGCAAAAGAATATGGCGGAAAGTTCAATATGCGTTTCGATGATACCAATCCGACCAAGGAAAAATCTGAATTTATGGATTCCATCATCCGTGATGTGAAATGGCTTGGCGCAGACTATGAAGACCGTCTTTTTCATGCATCGGACTATTTTGATCAGATGTATGAAAATGCCATAAAGCTGATTAAAAAGGGAAAAGCGTATGTTTCCACGTTGTCAGCTGATGAAATGAGAGAATACAGAGGAACCCTGACAGAACCAGGAAAAGATGATCCCGACCGCAACAGAAGTATGGAAGATAATCTGCGCATGTTCGAAGAAATGAAAAGCGGAGAAGTTCCGGACGGTGGCATGACGCTTCGGGCGAAAATTGATATGAAGTCTCCTAACATTAACATGCGCGATCCGATCATATATCGTGTGGCACATATGACACATGCACGTACGGGTGATAAGTGGTGCATTTATCCGATGTATGATTTTGCACATCCGATTGAAGATGCCATTGAGGGTATCACACATTCATTATGTACACTGGAATTTGAGGATCACAGACCGTTGTATGACTGGGTGGTAAAAGAGTGTGGTTATGTTAATCCACCGCGTCAGATCGAGTTTGCAAAGATGTATCTGACGAATGTCGTAACCGGAAAACGATATATAAAAAAGCTTGTTGAGCAGGGAATCGTTGATGGATGGGATGATCCGCGTCTTGTGACGATTGCAGCGCTTCGGCGTCGTGGCTTTACACCGGAATCCATCCGGATGTTTGTAGAACTCTGTGGAATTTCCAAGAGCCAGTCTTCTGCAGAATATGCGATGCTGGAGTATTGCATCAGAGAAGACTTAAAGCCGAAGGCAAAACGCATGATGGCAGTACTGAATCCGGTGAAACTGATTATTGACAATTATCCGGAAAATCAGACCGAGATGCTTGAGATTGAGAATAACAAGGAAGTTTCGGAAATGGGAATGAGACAGATTCCGTTTGGCAGGGAACTTTATATTGAAAGAGACGATTTCATGGAAGAGCCTCCAAAGAAATATTTCCGTCTGTTTCCGGGCAATGAAGTGCGTTTGATGAATGCTTATTTTGTAACCTGCACCGGATGCGTAAAGGATGCGGAAGGCAATATAACAGAGGTTCACTGTACCTATGATCCGCAGACCAAGAGCGGAAGCGGATTTGAAGGACGTAAGGTGAAGGGAACGATTCATTGGGTTTCTGCGAAGGAAGCAGTGAATGCAGAAGTCAGACTATATGAGAATATTATTGATGAGGAAAAGGGCGTTTATAATGAAGATGGTTCCTTAAATCTTAATCCGGATTCCATTACTGTAATTCATGATGCAAAGCTTGAGCCTGCACTTGGGAAGGCAGCGGCTTACGATAAGTTCCAGTTTGTAAGAAACGGTTATTTCTGTGTAGATTGCAAGGATTCAGAAGAAAACAGACCGGTGTTTAACCGTATCGTTTCTCTTAAGAGTTCATTTGTTCTGCCGAAGCAGTAAATAAAAACAGTATTAAAAAAAAAGGGGTACAGGATATGTCTATTCTTTCCGGATTGGGTAAATTTGGACTGGGAAATATTGAAGAACAGAATCTGTATGGCAAGGAAAAAGAAAAGGTTACGCAGGAAAGCAATAAGCCGGTAGAGGTCAAAGTACCGGAAGAAAGTGATTTCCTGTATGAGAAAAAGTGTGTCTGTCCTGTCTGCGGAGAAGAAATTTCCACACTTACGGTACGTGCGGGCAAGGTGCATGTAAAAAAGGTGGATACGGATCTGCGGCCGGTTTATGAGCAGGTAGACGAGATCAAATATGATATTATTGCCTGCCCGGAGTGTGGTTATGCTGCACTTGGAAGATATTTCAAGACACTGACCAAAAGACAGATTGATGATATCAGGAATCAGATCTGTATGAATTATAAGCCTCAGAGAGAAAACAAGACCATATATACATATGAAGATGCCAAGGAGCGTTATCAGCTGGCACTTGCGAATGCAATTGTAAAAAATGCAAGGGCAAGTGAGAAAGCTTATCTGTGCCTGAAAACGGCATGGCTGATTCGTGGAGAGACAGAGCGTATGTCTGCAGATCAGGTATCGGATCTGGAAGCCAGAAAGAAGGAGAACTGTAAGGAAGAGCAGGAACTTCTTAAGAATGCACTTGATGGTTTCGTCATGGCAAGACAGACAGAGGAGTTTCCGATTGCCGGAATGAATACGGTGACATTGGATTATCTTCTCGCTGCACTTTATATGGAAACAGGGCAGTATGAGGCGGCATCCAAGATGATCGGAGGAATTCTGACATCACGCAGTGCAAACAGTCATATTAAGGATCGTGCATATGACCTTAAAGAACTGCTGGCAGAAAAAAAGGCAGCGGATAAGGCATGACGGAGCTGAATATCACGCTTCAGGATCAGGGGCATCTTTATGAACAGATCTATGAATATATCAGAAATGAAATCAGAAAAGGGAAGCTTCTCTGCGGGGAGAGGCTTCCCTCTACTCGTTCTCTGGCAGAATTCCTTACGGTGTCCAGAACAACGGTAGAGATGGCGTATGATCAGCTCCTTTCAGAAGGCTATATTGAAGCCAGACCACACCGGGGATATTTTATCTGTGAAACCGGAGAACTTTTCAGTCTGGAAGAGGAGAAAAGCGGAGAAAAGACAGGACAGGCGGCAGTATCAGAGCCCGCGATGAAGGAAAAAAAAGAAATTCAGATTGATTTTTCTCCAAGAACCATTGATATGAGTGCATTCCCCTATGCAACCTGGAAAAAGATTAACCGTGGGATTCTGGTAGATGGTAAAAACAGTATGCTTTCGGCAGGGGAACCACAGGGAGACCTGGGACTTAGGGAAACTATTGCCAGATATCTGCAGCTTTCAAGAGGCGTACGGTGCCAGGCGGATCAGATTGTGATCGGCGCAGGAAATGATTATCTTCTGATGTTGCTGGAGCAGATTCTGGGAAAAAGAACGGCAGCAATGGAACAGGTGACATACACCAGGGCAGCAGATATCTTCAGACGTTTCGGATATGAACTTAAGGTTACCGGAATGGATGAAAGCGGAATGCTGGTATCGGAACTGGAGAAAACAGGAGCGGATCTTGCCTATGTCATGCCATCACACCAGTATCCGACGGGAACCGTGATGCCGATTGCAAGACGGATGGAACTTCTGCAATGGGCATCGGAACAGGAAAACCGTTATCTGATTGAGGATGATTATGATTCGGAATTCCGGTATCGTGGGAAGCCGATTCCTTCGCTTCAGGCATCTGATCATCAGGGAAAGGTGATCTATATCGGTACTTTTTCGAAATCAATTGCACCGGCGATTCGTGTAAGTTATATGGTGCTTCCGGAGAGTCTGCTGGAAATCTATCATACCGGATGCAGCTGCTTTTCTTCTACTGTTTCGAGAATTAACCAGGAAATTATCAATGAATTTATCCGGGATGGATATTTTGAAAGATATCTGAACAAGATGAGAAGAATATACAGGATGAAGCATGATCTGATGCTGAAGGAACTGGGAATACTTCTGGACAGGTTTGAAATTTCAGGAGCGGATGCAGGACTTCATCTGTTGCTGTCCTGCAAAAAAAAGGGAACGGAAGAGGAGCTGAGAAGACTGGCATCAGAATGTAATGTCAGGATTTATCCGCTGACGGAATATAGAATTGATGACGGAATGAACCACAGAATTCCGGAACGCTTACAGAAGCCAACAGTAATACTCGGGTATGCATCGTTGACTGAGGCACAGATCACAGAAGGCTGCGCAAGACTTGCACAGGCATGGTAAAAAATACGGGCGATACAGCATAAATCTGCTGTGTCACCCGTATTTTTACACTGAAACCTTTTAAATCTTATTTTTCATTTGAAGTATCATCATCATCGAAAAACTCTTCGGTTTCATCAGGAGCTTCATCGGCTTCCCTGTCATCACTGCTTTCATCAGATGATTCATCGGCAGCATCATCAGTTGATGAATCAGAGTGCGTATTATTTTCCGCATCGTCATCAGACTTGGAATTATGTCCGATATTTACATATCCGCGGCTGTGTTCATCGGATGTATTGTCGGTATCATCATCAAAGTCATCAAAATCATCAAAATCATCATCGTCGGAATCGCTGTTCAGCTCTCCGTCTTTTTTGTTAAGGTAATAATATACACCTGCAGCAGCTGCGCCTGCAGCAGCACAGAACAGAACAAATTTGCCCAGTCCCTTAGACATATTATGCCACCCTTCCTGCGTTATGTGCGCAATTCATATTTCCGAATATCGGGATGTTTATATTTTAATACAATTCCGGATATAAGGGAAGAGGAAAAAGCGTGGAATCATTGAAAAAAGGAAAGAGAAAGTGGTATAGTGAATATGGACCGGTTTAGTCAACACAGGGGTGTGTATGGGGGTTACAGGTACATGAATGAAAAATTTTTTGACCTGAAGAAGGAAAAACAGGATCGTATGATCAATGCTTCATTAAAAGCATTTGCCCTTGGAGGGTATCTTCATGCGAGCACAGATGATATTGTCAGAGATGCGGGAATCAGTAAGGGGCTACTTTTTCATTATTTTGGCAGTAAGCTTGGGCTGTATTCATTCCTGTATGATTACAGTGTGAGATTTTTTACACTGGAAGTGGATTCGGAGATTGACAGAAACGAGAGTAACTTATTTGCCCTCTATCGTCAGTTCCTGACGGCAAGAGCCAGCTCCATGCGTCAGTATCCATATATGCAGAGATTTCTTCTGAGTGTGGAAACAGAGAGAATGACAGAGGCAGTACAGGCGGTACAGGAGCGCCATACGGTATTGCATAATATGTACACCGGGATAATGAAAAAAGGGGATATTTCCAGATTCATTGATGCAGCGGATTATGAACGGATCGGATTTATGCTCGATTATGTGATGGAGAGACTGCTGATCTTCGGTGAAGGTACGGGTGAGGGCATAACGGGTGCAGATCAGTTCCTTTCGGCGGCCGGAAAATATATTGATATGATGGAGAAACTGACATATAGATAGATTGAGACAGGGTAATTCTGACTGGAGGAAATGCCATGGGAAAATTTGTCGTAGCAGGAGTAACGCAGATCGAGACCATTGTAAAGGTGGAAAAGATACCGGTGGAGTTTGCACCTTTGACCCGCGGAACGGGAACCATCTATACATCCGTTGGAGGAGACGCCTATAATGAGTCACTGGCACTGAAATGGCTGGGAAATGAAGTCACTTTCATGTCTATGGTCGGCAGATCTCAGAAGATGGATCAGCTTAATCCCGGTGATCGCAAGGTAACCATTCCAACTGAGTATATTATTCCGCAGATGGAAAATACACCAACAGAAGTGATCTTCTATGACAAAAACCGCAGACAGCAGATTTTTGAAGATCCGAAGGATCTGCATGATGCAGTTTATGACATGTCCATGGCAACACCGCTTGTTGCTGCCTGTGATATGGTAATACTGGCAAATGCCAATTTCTGCAAGCCGTTTCTGCGGCTGGCACGGGAACATTGCAAAAGAATCGCGGTGAATGTCAGAAATTTTAATCATAATATGGAAAAAATAATACAGAATTTTTAAGCGGAGCGCAGATCCTGTATTTCAGTGATGATATTCTGACGGAAGATCCGTATGATTTTGTGCAGAGCATGGCAGATCGTTATGCACCGGATATTATTGTACTGGGGCAGGGTGCAGAAGGTGTAATTCTGTATGACAGGGCTGCAGGGATCAAGGTGCATTATAATTCTGTGAATACCAATGAAGTTGTGAATACGGCAGGAGCAGGCAATGCCCTGTTTTCATGTTTTCTGCATTATTATCTGGAAACAGGAGATTCGGTAAAAGCAGTAAAAAATGCACTTCTGTTTGCATCATATAAAATCGGTTATCTGGGAACATCTAATGGATTTATGACCACACAGCAGTTGGATCAGTGGCATGATCTGATTTGGGGAGTTCAACCGGAAACCGTGATTTGATGAGATCAGAAAGAAAAGAATTTTATTCTGGAGATACCTTGAAATGAAAACGTTTCCGAAAACGATACACATTTTTATGGAAACTATTGCCATATAAACAACAAAGTGATAAAGTTAAGTGGTACCGGAAACGTTACCGGTAATTTGTTGATAAATTGTATTAAAGGGGCACAGGGAGA
This sequence comes from Butyrivibrio sp., assembly GCA_022486625.1. Taxonomy (GTDB): domain Bacteria; phylum Bacillota; class Clostridia; order Lachnospirales; family Lachnospiraceae; genus Butyrivibrio. The sequence goes on from JAKVKH010000011.1 coordinate 27,468, forward strand.
TGGCAAAGAAAAATAAAAATAACAGAAAATGTGGTGTTTTACTGCCGGTATCAAGCATTCCGTCAGATTATGGAATCGGAACGTTTTCAAAGCAGGCATATGAATTCGTGGATTTTCTTGCGCAGGCAGGACAGAGTTTCTGGCAGATTCTGCCGCTTGGACCGACAAGCTACGGAGATTCTCCATATCAGTCTTTTTCCACATTTGCCGGAAATCCGTATTTCATTGATATAGATACGCTGATCGGGAACGGCTGGCTGACCGGAAAAGATGCAGACAGCTGTGATTTTGGCAGCAGTCAGGAATATGTTGACTATGATAAAATGTACCGCTCCAGATTCATATTGCTTCGAAAAGCGTATGTAAACAGTGGACTTTCTGAAAAAAGCGGGCATAAGGCAGAAAAAGAACTGCAGTCTGATTTTGAAAAATTCTGTATGGATAGTGCCCAGTGGCTGGATGACTATGCACTATATATGACACTTAAGAATGTATATGACGGACAGGGGTGGAACGAATGGCCGACTGATATCAGACTTCGCAAAGAGGATGCGATGCAGAAAGCCCGCAGAAAGTATGGGGATGAAATCGGATTCTACCGTTTTCAGCAGTATCTGTTCCATAGCCAGTGGCATGCACTGAAGGCTTATGCCAATGAGAAGAAGATAGAGATTATCGGAGATATTCCGATTTATGTGGCATTTGACAGTGCAGATACATGGGCTAATCCGGAGCTTTTTCAGCTGGACAGTGACAATGTGCCGATTGCAGTTGCAGGATGTCCTCCGGATGCGTTCAGTGTGACCGGACAGCTCTGGGGAAACCCGTTATACAGATGGGATTACCATCAGAAAACTGGATTTGCATGGTGGATGAAGCGGATCGGGCATTGTTTTGATCTGTATGATGTGGTCAGAATTGATCATTTCAGAGGCTTTGATGAGTATTATGCAATTCCATATGGTGAGCCTACGGCAGAACATGGAACATGGCAGAAAGGGCCGGGCTATGAACTTTTCCGTACAATGAAGGAAAAGCTTGGAGAACGCAGAGTGATTGCGGAAGATCTGGGATTCCTTACGCCGTCGGTTATCAGGTTGGTCAGAAAGACCGGATATCCGGGAATGAAAATACTGCAGTTTGCTTTTGATTCCAGGGAAGAAAGCGATTATCTTCCACATAATTATGGGAATAACTGTGTGGTATATACAGGTACACATGATAATGATACCATGCTTGGCTGGTATCGGAATACAAACCGAAGTGATCGAAATTTTGCGAAACGGTATCTGAACATTCATTCCAATAAGGATGTTGCATGGGAATTTATCAGAAGTGCACTGGCAAGTGTTGCTGATATGGCAATCATTCCCATGCAGGATTATCTGAATCTGGGATCTGAAGCCAGAATCAATACGCCCTCGACACTTGGGAATAACTGGAAATGGAGAATGAAGAAAGACGCCTGTACAGAAGATCTTGCAAAAAGAATGTATGATTTTGCAAAACTCTATGGTAGACTGTAAAGGATCTGTTTCTTTTTAGCAGATCTGTACACATTGTGCCAGATTGCAAAGAGGTGTTACGATGGCGGAAATTACGATTGTGGAAATCGCCAGAAAGTGCGGCGTAGGTGTCAGCACTGTTTCCAGAGCGCTTAATAATCATTCGGATATTAATCCGGAAACGAAGAAAAAAATTCTGGATGTGATCAGGGAAACCGGCTATATTCCGAACAACAGTGCCAGAAACCTGAAGCGGACGGATGCAAAGTGCATTGCGGTTTTGATCAAGGGAATTACCAATCCGTTTTTCAGTCCCATGATCGAAATTATTGAGCAGCAGACTGAAAAGAAAAAATATGCACTTGTACTGAGACATGTAGAGGCGTATGAAGATGAGGTAGATGTAGCACTTCAACTGGAAAAGGAAAAACGCCTCAGGGGAATTGTATTTCTGGGAGGCGGATTCAGGCATTCGGCGGATAAGCTTAAGCAGCTGAATGTGCCGGTAATATTTGCAACCATCGGGTCTCCTGTATCAGATGAAATCAGCAGAGCCACATATTCTACGGTAGCAGTGGATGACCAGTTGGAAAGCAGACATATGGTGGAATATCTGCTGGGACTGGGGCACCGCAGGATTGCAATTATTACGGAAGGTTCGGAGGAACCCTCTGTCGGACAGCTTCGTCTGCAGGGATACATGGACGCATTAAAGGCGCATGGTATCGCTGTTGAGAATGATCTGATCCGTTTTGTGGATAAGAATATGGAACACTATTCCATGAAAAACGGTTACGAAACTACGCTCAGGCTGATTGCGGATAAAGTTCCGTTTACGGCACTGTTCTGCGTATCAGACAGGCTTGCAATCGGTGCATGCAGGGCACTGGCGGAAAGCGGAATTCGTATTCCGGATCAGGTGAGTGTAGCAGGATATGACGGACTGGAGATGGGCAGATATTACACACCGAGACTGACAACAATTTCCCAGCCATTGGATATGATTGCCAGAGAAACGATCCGGCTATTGTTTGATATTATTGCAGGAGAAAGCACACATCAGCATATTATTTTTCCTGCGGAACTGACTGAAGGTGAGTCTACGGGAAAGGTAAGGACATGAGGCGGATGAGCAGAACGGCGATTTTCATAGCAGAAGGATTTGAGGAAATTGAAGCGCTGACGGTGGTGGATCTGCTGAGACGGGCGGAAATAGAGATACAGATGGTTTCCATTAATGGAAACAGGACAGTAACCGGATCGCATGGAATTACAGTTCAGTGCGATACTTTATTTGAAAAAGTTGATTTTGAGAGTCTGGATATGATTATTCTTCCGGGAGGCAATCCGGGGACAAAGCATCTGGATGAATTTGCACCATTGAAAGAAGAAATCCGTGTGTTTGATCAGCAGAAGAAATATATCAGCGCAATTTGTGCGGCACCGGGAATTCTTGGAAGAATGGGATTGTTGAAGGGCAGAAAAGCCTGTTCATATCCCACGACTGAAGATCAGCTGGACGGGGCAGATGTTCAACGTACGGAAACGGTAATCTCTGATCATATTCTGACCAGCAGAGGAATGGGAACAGCGATTGCATTTGGTCTTGCAATCATTGAAAGATTTCAGACAGCGGAAAAGGCAGAGAGCCTTGGACATGCGATTGTGTATAAACAGTGAAATTATGATCTGACAGACGACAAAGCACCATTAAGGGTGTATAATATGAAACAGGTAACAAGCCGGGGGAAAAGAAGTCTTTTACCCCGGCTTATTTTGACAGAAAGTTTAAAGGAGTTGTGTTTCAGTTATGAATATACTTTTTTTCCTGACACCAAAGGAGGACGTGGCATATCTGTACGACGATGACACGCTGCGCCAGGCCCTCGAAAAAATGGAAAATCATCGTTATACGGCAATCCCGATCATCAGTCATAAAAATGGAAGATATCTTGGTACCATAACAGAGGGAGACTTCCTGTGGTATACCAAGGAAAAATATAATCTGACATTGAAAGATGCAGAGGATGTTCCGGTACTGGATGTTCCCAGAAACCGTGATAATGAAGCAGTTTCTGCTGAAGCGGATATTGAGGACCTGATCCGGTATATTACGAGACAGAATTTTGTTCCTGTTATTGACGACCAGAAGTGTTTTATCGGCATCATTACCAGAAAGGAAGTGATTTCCTATCTGGCAGATCATCAGTCGGCGGGAGAAGGTGTGAATCAGAATGGGAATGGAAATTGAAAAAAAATTTACGGTGAGCAGACTTTCGGAAAAGCTGGAAAACTATCCGTTTCATATTATTGAACAGGGGTATCTGAATGTTCATCCGGCGATTCGGGTCCGTAAGGAAGATGATCAGTATTACATGACTTATAAAGGTCATGGAACGGTTGCACATGAGGAGTACAATCTTGCACTTGATGAAGCATCTTACCGGCATCTGCTGGAAAAGGCAGACGGAAGTGTGATCCGCAAGAAGCGGTATCTGATTCCACTTAATGCGGATGCTTATACTGCAGAATATCTTGAAAAAAATCCGGAGCTGGCAGAACAGATCAGTGCAGGTCAGATTAAGATTGAACTGGATATTTTTGAAGCACCATTTGCCGGAAAAACTGTCGCAGAGGTGGAGTTTCCGACAGAGGAAGCAGCAGAGGCTTATCATCAGGCGGACTGGTTTAAGGCGGAAGTAACCGGGGAAAAAGAGTATAGCAATGCTTATATGAGCAGTATAAAATGAACTTGTAAATTTTTATGGCATTCTGCTTGCAAATATGCTATAATTCACAAATGGCTGTGTTTATGTTTAGATTATTCTGGTGAAATACCAAAGGTAATAATACCGTCTACGTGTGCACGGTTTGGAGATTATAATTTTTAAGGAGGATTTTTTCATAATGAGCGTACAGGTCGAGAAATTAGAGAAGAGCATGGCTAAACTGACCATAGAGGTTTCCGCCGATGATCTTGAGAAGGCAATTGAGACAGCTTACCAGAAGAACAGAGGTAAGATCAGCATTCCAGGTTTCCGTAAGGGCAAGGCTCCGCGCAAGCTGATTGAGCAGATGTATGGTAAGGGAGTATTCTATGAGGATGCTGCCAATGAACTGATTAATAGTGAATATCCGAAGGCTGCTGAAGAGTCAGGCGAGGATATCGTTTCCAATCCTAAGATTGATATTACGCAGGTTGAATCCGGCAAGCCGTTTATTTTTACGGCTGAAGTTGCATTAAAACCTCCGGTCAGCCTTGGAAAATACAAGGGTGTTAAGGTAGAAAAGGCAGATCTGGATGTTACAGATGCTGATGTTGACGCTGAAATTGATAAACAGAGAAATACAAATGCGAGAACTGTTGAAGTAACTGACAGAGCAGTAAAGAAAGATGATATGATCACGCTTGATTTTGAAGGATTTGTTGATGGCGAGGCATTCAAGGGTGGTAAGGGAGAAGACTATCCGCTTACAATCGGCTCAGGCGCATTTATTCCGGGATTTGAGGAGCAGCTCATTGGTGTGGAAGCAGGCAAGGAAACAGAAGTAAAGGTGAAGTTCCCGGCTGATTATCAGGCAGCTGAGCTTGCTGATAAGGATGCAACCTTCAAATGCACAGTAAAGACCATTAAGGAAAAGCAGCTTCCGGAACTGAACGATGAGTTCGCAAGCGATGTTTCTGAATTTGAGACCATGGCTGAGTACAGAGAAGATGCAAAGAAGAAGCTGGCTGAGCGTAAGGCTTCTGAAGCGAAGGCAAAGAAGGAAGACGAAGCAGTCAAGGCTGTCATTGAGGATTCCGAGATGGAACTTCCGGAAGCAATGATCGAGACACAGCAGAGACAGATCGTAAATGATTTTGCACAGAGACTTCAGATGCAGGGTCTTAGCATGGATCAGTATCTGCAGTATACAGGCAGCTCAGTGGATAAGATGATGGAGCAGGTAAAGCCGCAGGCAGAAGAAAGAATCAAGAGCAGATTGGTTCTGGAAGCTGTTGCAGCTGCAGAAAAACTGGAAGCTACCGATGAAGAGTTCGAAGCAGAACTGAAGAAGATGGCTGATCAGTATAAGATGGAAATTGAGAAGATCAAGGGTATGATCAGTGAAAGAGAACAGAAACAGATCCGTGAAGATCTGGCTGTTCAGAAGGCTGCTGATTTTGTTGTAGAGAATTCAAAGGAAGGTGCTGCAAAGAAGGCTGCAAAGGCCGCTGCAGATGATTCTGAAAAGGAAGCAAAGCCGAAGAAGACAACAAAGAAAGCCAAGGAAGATAAGGAAGACTGATTTTCTTTCGAATCGAACTCCATATTCGTCAAAAGAATTATTCGAGCACAGGTCTGCAATTCCGGGGGTCTGTGCTCAAATCGCACATGGAAGAAAAAGAGAGGTGCATAAGGTGCCTGTCAGAAATAATTTATAATTGTTTTACAGTAAGTATATTGATTCAGAGGGCCTCGTGCGATAATATTTAAACGTTCCCGTGTTTTTTGAACGAAATAACGGTCAGCTGCGATACAACGGATATGCATCTGAACCGATTTGAAATGGAGGATTATTTAATGAGTTTAATACCTTACGTCATTGAACAGACCAGTCGTGGAGAGAGGTCATATGATATTTATTCCAGACTGCTGGAAGACAGAATTATATTCCTTGGAGAAGAGGTAAATGCAACATCTGCAAGTGTTGTTGTTGCACAGCTTCTGTTCCTGGAAGCAGAGGACCCGAGTAAGGATATTCATTTGTATATTAACAGCCCAGGGGGTGAAATCACTTCCGGTATGGCAATTTATGACACAATGCAGTATATTAAATGTGATGTATCTACAATCTGCATTGGTATGGCAGCCAGTATGGGAGCATTTCTGCTGGCAGGCGGTACCAAGGGAAAGAGACTTGCGCTTCCTAACGCAGAGATCATGATTCATCAGCCTTCAGGCGGTTCTCAGGGACAGGCAACTGAAATTGAGATTGCTGCGAAACATATTTTGAAGGTTAAGGAAAATATGAACCGTATTCTCTCTGAGAATACAGGAAAGCCGTTTGAACAGGTAGCACAGGATACAGATCGTGATAACTGGATGTCCGCACAGGAAGCAGTAGAGTATGGTCTGATTGATTCTGTTGTGACAGCCCGTTCAGACAGTGAGAAGAAAGATGAGAAATAATTGAAATGAGTTGCAGTTGCAATGATATCTGTATTCAGGTGTGGGAGTGAAAATGGCAGGAAAGAATTCCGGAGAGATTAGATGTTCGTTTTGCAATAAGACGCAGGATCAGGTAAAAAAGCTGATTGCCGGACCGGCAGGTGTTTATATCTGTGATGAATGCGTGGATATCTGTGCAGACATTATCGAGGAAGAATTTGAAGATGAGCCGGAGGCAACAGAAGAGAAGAAGATCAATCTGCTTAAACCGGTGGAAATCAAGAATTTTATGGATGATTATGTTATCGGACAGGAAGAGGCCAAGAAGGTTCTTGCAGTTTCCGTATATAATCATTATAAAAGGGTAATGGCGCCAAAAACTTCCGGTGATGATGTGGAACTTCAGAAGAGCAACATTATCATGATCGGGCCTACAGGTTCAGGTAAGACATATCTTGCACAGACGCTTGCCAAGATTATCAATGTTCCGTTTGCAATTGCAGATGCAACAACACTTACAGAAGCAGGCTATGTCGGAGAAGATGTGGAGAATATTCTGCTGAAGCTGATTCAGGCTGCGGATTATGATATTGAGCGTGCACAGTACGGAATTATCTATATTGATGAAATTGATAAGATCAGCAAAAAAGGTGAAAATGTGTCCATTACCCGTGATGTATCCGGAGAAGGTGTTCAGCAGGCGTTGCTGAAGATTATCGAAGGTACGGTGGCAAGTGTTCCGCCGCAGGGTGGAAGAAAGCATCCTCATCAGGAACTGATTCAGATTGATACAAGTAATATTCTGTTTATCTGTGGTGGTGCTTTTGACGGACTTGAAAAGATTGTGGAAGCAAGGATGGATCGCAAATCCATTGGATTTAATGCAGAGATTGCAGATAAGACGGAGCAGGATATCGGTAAGGTATTGTCCAATGTGACACCGCAGGATCTTGTAAAGTTTGGCCTGATTCCGGAATTTGTCGGACGTGTTCCAATCAGTGTGACATTAGAGGGACTTGATAAGGAGGCACTCATACGCATCCTCAAGGAGCCCAAGAACGCACTGGTTAAACAGTATCAGAAGCTGTTCGGCTTTGATGATGTCAGACTGACTTTTGAAGATGAGGCAGTGGACCGGATTGCAGCGATGGCTTATGAACGCAAGACCGGTGCCCGTGGTCTTCGTTCCATTATGGAAAAAACCATGATGGATGTCATGTATCAGATTCCGTCTGATGACAGCATCAGTGAATGTGTGATTACGGATGCATCTGTGGAAGGAACCAGTCAGCCGTTACTTGTTCATAAGGAACAGAAGAGGTTGAAAACGGCGAAATAAATATGTTTTGTAACCGATGAAGAGCAGAGTGTGAAAATGCTTTGTTTGATGAGGGCAGAGACTTACCAGAGCCTCTGCCTTTTTTACGGAGGAAAAGGATGATTATCAAGAACGTAAATCTGGAAACAGTATGTGGGATTACCAGTACAATTCCATTGAATACCCAGCCGGAATTTGCTTTTGCAGGAAAAAGTAATGTCGGTAAGTCGTCACTGATTAACGGGCTTATGAATCGGAAAGCATATGCGAGGATAAGTGCGGAGCCAGGCAAAACACAGACCATTAATTTTTACCATATCAATGATGCATATTATCTGGTAGATCTTCCAGGATATGGCTATGCCAGCAGGGCAAAGGAAGATATCCAGAAATGGGGAACAATGATTGAAAATTATCTTCACCGTTCAGATATGCTGAAACTTGTTTTCTTGTTGATTGATATCAGACATGAACCATCAGATAATGATCATATGATGTATGAATGGATTCTGCATCAGGGATTTGAACCGGTGATCATTGCTACAAAAGCGGATAAAATAAAAAAGGCACAGATGCAGAAACAGCTGAATATGCTTAGAGCCAGTCTGAAACTTCCACAGGAAGCAATGCTGATTCCATATTCTGCAATGATCAAACAGGGCAGGGAAGAAATCTATTCTATTATTGAAAAAAATCTGTAACAGACAGATCTGTCATTGAATTACTTTTCAGGTGGCGATATATTTGTATTTATATTGTTAATGTATTTGTTTTGAATTCATGGAAATATATTGGTTTCATTATTCCGGATTTACAGGTTTTGGGGGAATCTGCCGGAAGTATAGGCCAGAAGAAAACAGTGGAGACATCATGGGATTGGGCATCATTTGTAAATGGTTCGGGGAACAATTCTGGTTTAAGAAACTGAATCGGGCAGCAGTGGAGGAGATCGACCATGGGAATGTTCAGGCAGGAATTCCTTTTGCTGCATTGATCAGTGTAATTGAAATATCGATGCTGGTAGCATCTTTCCTGCTGAAAGATCAATGGGATAATTCCAGATGGTTATGGAAGTATCGCATGGCATATGCAGGTCTGCTGATTTCCAGTCTGGTTTTTCTGAGAAGATGTATTTTCTGCAGACGAGGAAGACAGACACAGCACGGATATGTTGCGCGTACGATTTACAGCTATGTTATTGTCTGTATTCTTTTTGGCGTATGTATATCAATTCTGGATTATGGACGCAGTTACAGTAGCATGACCTTTATTACGATGGAGGTCATGACATTTGGACTGTTTCTTCTTCAGCCGTTATTTTCATTGCTGATTATTACGGCTTCCTTTATTCTTTTTATCAGTCTGCTCAATGAAGTTTCCACAGTTACAACAGGGACAGCGGTGAATCTCATTTTTCTGTTGATGGGAGTCATTGTGATTAATGTCATACGTTTCAGAATGCAGCTTCGCATGCTGGATACCAATGAAAAGCTGGTGCGATCCTTTTCGGAAGATGGTCTGACCGGAATGAAGAACAGGGTGGCACTACGAAAAGATCGTAAATATTATGTCGGGTCAGATGTAATACTTGCGATGCTTGATCTTGATGATATGAAGTTTTATAACGATACATATGGTCACGATGCAGGTGATGAAATATTATCGAAGATCGGAGAGGTCACCATTTCTCATTTTGGATTCCAGGGCAGTTATCGGTATGGTGGAGATGAATGTCTTATTGTACTGGAAAATGTCAGCGTCGATGATTTTATAAAGAAGATGGAGTTGTGGAGAAAAGATTTTTACCAATGTGTTTGGGACAAATATCATTTCCATCCAACCTGCAGTGCGGGGTATGTCTATGGGAGGGCAGAAACGCTTAATGATCTCAGGGGAATGGTAAAACTGGCGGATATGAAAATGTATGAAGCTAAGGGGAGAGGTAAAAATCTGATGATTGGGGAAGCATTTGATTGTGGAAAACTTGAAGAAGGACATTTCATGGATGCGGCTGCCGGCGCACAGAAAGAGGGTATAGACCCGCTTACCGGACTGTTTAACATGATGTATTTCAGAAATAAGGCAAGGATCCTGATTGATGCGCTTGATGAGGACAGACAGATCAGTTTTATATATTTCAATCTGAGTAATTTTAAAAAATATAATGAGGAATACGGATTTCATGCAGGAGATGCGTTCCTGAAGGCAGTAGCGGATATTCTGTGCGAAATCTATGAACATTGTCTGGTCTGTCATCTGTCTGATGATCATTTTGCTGTGATGACTTATGAGGATGCTGTAGAAGAAAAGATTGGAACTGTGCATGGAAGAGTACTTGATTACAGCAAGCGGCCAATGATGATGATACGTGCAGGAATCTGTGAGTATGGTAACGGCATGGAGGATGTCAGTACGATCATTGACAGAGCAAGGCTTGCCTGTGACAATATCCGTGACCGGTATGACGTCTTTTTCCGTTATTATGACAGGGAACTGGAGCAGAAGCGTAACAGACAGCAGTATATTATTGAACACATTGATGAGGCAATCAGTGAAAATTATATTCAGACTTATTATCAGCCGATTGTCAGAGCAATTACAGGGGAAATGTGCGGCGCAGAGGCACTTGCCAGATGGAATGATCCGAAATACGGATTGCTCAGACCGGGAGATTTTACAGAAATTCTGGAAAGCTTTCACCTGATTCAGAAACTTGATTTTTATATGATAGAGCGCGTCTGCAAGGATTATGTGCAGCATATGGAACAGGGTGAACCGTTTCCGCCGGTATCCGTCAATCTTTCAAGGCAGGATTTCCGCTTGTTTGATGTGACAAAGATGATCATAGATATACTGGACAGATACGGAATGCCCAGAAACATGCTTCATGTGGAAATTACAGAAAGTGCACTCAGTGATGATTATGAAGAATTGATCGGGAAAATAGAAGAGCTCAGGAACGCAGGATTTGAAGTATGGCTGGACGATTTTGGAAGCGGATATTCGTCACTCAATATTCTTCAGGATTGTGTTTTTGATGTTATTAAGATCGACATGCTTTTCCTGAAAAATTTCGACCAGAATCAGAATTCGCATCTGATTATTTCTTCTGTGGTAGATATGGCCAAGGAACTTGGTGTGCAGACATTGACAGAGGGTGTGGAAACGCCAAGACAGCTTGATTTCCTGAAAAAAATCGGCTGTGAAAGGGTACAGGGATATTTCTTCAGTAAACCGGTACCGGTGGCACAGTTGGGGGCATCTGCAAATGGTGAAAAAATCCGGATTGAGGATGCACAGAGGTATCTGTACTATAATGCAATCGGAAGGGTTAATCTTTTGAAACCGATGCTGAATGAGATGGCTTATCTGGCGCACAGAAATGCCGGAGTTGTGCCTATGGCGGTACTTCAGTATGATGGAAACAGCTTTACCTATCTGGAGATGAATGAGGAGTATGCGCAGTTTCTTGAAGACAGTGGGATGAATGCGCAGAAGAGGGAAGCCGGATTTTTTAATTGTCTGGCTGGAGTTGACGGACATCTTTTCCGGAAAACAGTGGAAGAGTGTATAGACAGCGGGGAATGGGAGAATTTCGTGTATATGCGGGATGGGATCTGCTGTTCACTCCATATCCGATATATTGCACAGCAGGAAAGCGCAGGAGTGATCGCAATTCTCATTATGGCGATGAATATGAGCAGGATGAGGAAAACGCATAGTGCCGGCTGGTGAGAATCTGCCTCAGATACTGGAAATATAACAGCTTAACGTGTATACTTGTCTGTATAGAGCGACAGTTGAAATGGTTTTGCTGCAGGAGGTCTGGATATGAATTTTTTTAAACGATTAGGTATAAATTACTTTGTGGATGCGATTATCTGTATTGCAGTTGGTCTTATTCTGTTGTTTCTGCCGGGAGTAACCATGGCAATTTTATGTAAGGCACTTGCAGTTCTTCTGATTGTAGCAGGGGCCGCCATGATCATCAGTTATCTGATCAATAAGGATACTTCAATCGGATATTCGGCTATGTTTGCAGTAGGATTATTGATCGCAATTATTGGTGTCTGGATTTTTATGAAGCCGGAAGTGTTTATTTCTCTGATACCGTTAATTGCGGGTGTCATTATTGTGATTAATGGGGTAACCAATTTTGCACAGGCAATTTCTCTGGCAAGGGTATCCTACGGAAGATGGTGGTTGGCACTTGTCTTCGCACTTATTACCATCGGACTTGGAATATATCTGATATTTAAACCGCTCAGTGCAGTGGAGATTGCCGTAAGAATTATAGGCGTGATTCTGGTATATGATGGTGTTTCCAATGTATGGGTTGCATCAAGAGTGCATAAGTTTGTGAAAGATGTGAAACAGGATGCGGAGGCAATTGATACAGAGGGCAAGGAAGTCTGATACCGTACTGCTATGCATATTATGTCCGGACAGAAAGTGAAAGTGCCATTTGATGCTGACTCCGCGTTGATACAACGCGGAGTCAGTTTGTTGTATGAATCAGAAGTTTTCTGCATGCCGGCGGGCAGGAGAGATTAAAATATGAACTGGGTTCCATTGGATGCAGACATAGATGAACAGCAGATGCTTGAGTTGTCCGGCAGATATCATTATGGAGAAGCCGGGCGGTCTGCACTCATAAAATGTTACAGAAAAATAAAGCCCCTGGTACATGCTGCAGTGTGCTACCGTATTCTGAAAGTGCAGGACTGTGACTATCAGCAGATCTGGAAAGCTGTAGCAGTAATTACACTTGGAAGTGCAGTAGATAGATATCAGTATATGTGCGAGCAGAGGGATCAGATCGAAGAAGCGTTTATGATTGACTGTCTGAGCATGGAACTGCTGTCAAGGGCCTATATTTCATTTGACCGACTGTTGCATCAGGAAACAGGACTTTGGCCGGGAGAGTATCTGTATCCGGGGAGTGACGGACCATTGCAGATGATGGAAGAAATCATGCGTCTTCTGGGCCAGAAGCAGGTAAAGTATAACAGTGCATATGTATTGCAGCCGGCCCGGAGTGTAGCTTTTACAGTCTCTCTTTATGACGGGCACAGGAAAAAACATTCAGATTGTAGAAACTGCAAAAATACGGACTGTGTATACAGAAATGAAGAAAATGAAAAAGCGGAGGATAAAGTTACGGAATTGGCAGAACAGAACTCCTGCGGATGTATTCATATGTATATGGGTGACGGGAAAGGAAAAACAACTGCTGCCATTGGACTGGCAATAAGGGCAGCAGGTGCCGGAAAAAAGGTCGTTTTCGTGCAGTTCATGAAAGGGCAGGATACTTCTGAAATAAGTGTAATGGAAAAAATTCCGCAGATCAGAGTCATCAGGAATGAAGAAAACCTTGGATGGCTGAATCTAAAGGATGAGGAGCAGAGGCAGCGCTTTACACAGCTTCATAATGCTTCCCTGGATCAGGTCAGACAGCTGATGGCAGAGCGTCAGTGCGATGTGCTGATATTGGATGAGGTTACTTATCCGTATATGTATGATCTGATTGACAGAAAAGCGCTGCAGGAACTGATCCTGCACAGACCTCAGCAGATGGAAATTGTACTGACCGGGCGTGATCCGGATCCTTTTTTTCTCGAACAGGCAGATTACATTACAGACATGAAATGTGTGCGTCATCCTTATCAGAAGGGAATTCAGGCAAGAAAGGGAATTGAATTTTGAGCAGAAGAGACAGATATAATCGCAGAAGGCGCAGACCGATTGTCGGACTGATGGTACGGCTGATTTTCCTTGGGGTCTTGATCTGTGTTGCATATACCGTATATCAGAACCGGGAGAACTATCAGAACGGCCCGCTCAAAACGGTCAGCCAGACAGTGGAAAAGATCGTTCAGATTGCAGAAAAAAATGATGCTGACAAAAAGAATCAGGATACTTCAAATCAGACAGCAGTACCGGAAGATACGAAAAACTATACCAATCTGGTGCTGTTTGGCGTAGATTCCACAGAGGGAAATCTGGGAGAAAAGACAAGAACAGATTCTATTATCATCATGTCCATTAATAAGCACAGCGGACAGATTCGACTGGTATCCGTTTATCGTGATACTTATCTGAATACAGGAAATGATAAATATACCAAGTGTAATGCGGCATATGCTTATGGAGGTGCAGATCAGGCAATTACTATGCTTGATTCCAACCTTGATCTGAACATCAGTGATTATGTGACAATCGGATTCGGCGGGCTGGCAGATGTGATTGATGACATTGGCGGCATTACCATCAATGTGGAGGAAGATGAAATATCGCATCTGAATAATTATCAGTCCACAATGGCAAAGGAACTGGGAGAAAATTATACACCGGTAACGCAGACCGGAGAACAGACACTGAATGGACTTCAGGCAACCGCCTACTGCAGAATCAGATATACTGCGGGCAATGATTTCAAGCGTGCCGAAAGGCAGCGGACAGTGCTGACGGAGACGATCAGCGGGATCAGAAAATCTTCCCCCATGCAGATTCTGAAAGTGGCACAGGATCTGACCAGATGGACGCATACTTCACTTGGTGCATCTGAGCTGCTTAGGTTGATGACCGGATTTGGAAAATATAGAATGGCGGATACAGGAGGATTTCCTTTTACGGATGCAATTGCAACGGCCAATCTTGGCAAGAGCAAGGGAGACTGTGTGATCCCGGTTACACTGGAAAAAAACGTAAAGGAGCTTCACAGCTTCCTGTTCGGTACGGCAGACTATCAGGTATCCGATACCGTAGCACAGTACAGCGCGCAGATTCAGAAGGATACTGCAGCGTATCTGAAATAAATACATTCTGATTTTCATATTAGTTTATAAATCCTTTATGATTAGGATATTGATTTCCGGAAAAACAATGTTACACTTGGTATAGAACAAACGTAACAGAAATGATTGTAATCAGGAAATGAGGTGGATCATGAACATACAGAAATTCACACAGAAATCCATAGAAGCTGTGAATGGATGCGAGAAGTTGGCCTATGATTATGGAAATCAGGAAATTGAACAGGAACATCTCCTGTACAGTCTGTTGACCATAGAGGACAGCCTGATTTTGAAACTTATAGAGAAAATGGGGATTGATACACAGACTTTTACTGCCCGTGTGGAAAAAGGTCTTCAGAAACGGGTCAAAGTGCAGGGCGGTCAGCCCTATGTCGGTGCGGAGCTTAATAAAGTACTGCTCAGTGCAGAGGATGAAGCAAAGGCGCTGGGTGATGAATATGTCTCTGTAGAGCATCTGTTCCTGTCCATGTTGAAACATCCGAATAAGGAAATCAAGGAGATTTTCGGTGAATTCGGTATTACCAGAAACGGATTCCTGCAGGTACTGTCTGACGTACGGGGAAACCGCACCGTAACAACAGACAATCCGGAGGCAACATATGATACGCTCGCCAAGTATGGGACGGAACTGGTGGCAAAGGCAAAGGATCAGGACATGGATCCGGTGATCGGACGTGATTCCGAGATCAGAAATGTGATTCTGATTCTTTCCAGAAAGACCAAAAACAATCCGGTACTGATCGGTGAACCTGGTGTAGG
This sequence comes from Butyrivibrio sp., assembly GCA_022486625.1. Lineage (GTDB taxonomy): Bacteria > Bacillota > Clostridia > Lachnospirales > Lachnospiraceae > Butyrivibrio. The sequence continues at coordinate 43,021 of JAKVKH010000011.1, forward strand.
CAAGACTGCAGTTGTAGAAGCACTGGCACAGAGAATTGCAAGCGGAGATGTGCCGCTTGGACTTAAGGATAAGAAGATCTTTTCGCTGGATATGGGTGCGCTGGTTGCAGGTGCAAAATACAGAGGTGAATTTGAAGAGCGTCTGAAAGCAGTACTCGAAGATGTGAAGAAGAGCGAAGGCGAGATCATTCTCTTTATTGATGAGCTGCATACCATCGTCGGTGCAGGTAAGACAGATGGCTCACTGGATGCGGGCAATATGTTAAAGCCGATGCTGGCACGTGGTGAACTGCACTGTATCGGTGCGACAACGCTGAATGAATATCATCAGTATATCGAAAAGGATGCTGCGTTGGAACGGCGTTTCCAGCCGGTCATGGTGGATGAACCCTCGGTGGAGGATACCATCAGTATTCTGCGCGGGCTTAAGCCGAAATATGAGGTATATCATCAGGTAAAGATCATGGATGCTGCGCTGGTCAGTGCTGCAAAGCTGGCAGACCGGTACATTTCAGACCGGTTCCTTCCTGATAAGGCAATTGACCTGATGGATCAGGCCTGTGCGATGATCAAGACAGAAATGGCATCAATGCCTGCAGAACTGGATGATTTAAAGCATAGAATTGATCTGATGAAGAGTGAAGTAAAAGAACTGGAAAAAGAGCAGGAGCAGAATCCGGCAGATGATTCCAAGACAGGAGAGAGACTTGCAGCGCTGAAAAAGGAGCTTGCCGAGCTGCAGTCTGATTTTGACAACCGTGTTACCAGATGGGAAAATGAAAAGGAAGCATTAAAGAAACCTGCAGCGCTTCGTGAGAAGATTGATGAAGCAAACCGGAATGCAGAAATTGCCAGAAACAGCGGAGATTATGATAAAATGGGCGCACTCCTTTATGGACAGATTCCGGAACTGAAGAAGGAACTGGAAGAGGCAGAGAAGGCAGTCGGAGATAAGGATCTGACGATGGTTCACGAGAGTGTGGATGAGGAGCAGATTGCAGAGATTGTGTCCAGATGGACCGGTATCCCGATTTCCAAACTGACGGAGACCGAGCGCAACAAGACACTGCATCTTGGAGATGAACTCCATAAGCGGGTCATCGGACAGGATGAAGCGGTAACGAAGGTGGCAGAAGCCATTATGAGGTCAAAGGCGGGAATCAAGGATCCGAAGAAGCCGATCGGTTCTTTTCTGTTCCTGGGGCCTACAGGTGTCGGCAAGACAGAACTTGCAAAATCACTGGCAGCAGCTCTTTTCGATGATGAGAATAATATGGTCAGGATCGATATGAGCGAATATATGGAGAAATACTCCGTATCAAGACTGATCGGAGCGCCGCCAGGATATGTGGGTTATGAAGAAGGTGGACAACTGACGGAAGCAGTCAGAAGAAAACCCTATGCAGTTGTTTTGTTTGATGAAGTGGAAAAGGCACATCCGGATGTATTCAATATTCTGCTGCAGGTACTTGATGATGGACGTATTACGGATTCCCAGGGCAGAACTGTGGATTTCAAGAACACCATTCTGATCATGACCAGTAATATCGGCGCACAGTATCTGCTTGAAGGAATTAATGCAGACGGCACGATTTCGCAGACAGCGCAGGATCAGACGATGGAAGACCTTCGGGCACATTTCAGACCGGAGTTCTTAAACCGGTTGGATGAAACGATTATGTTCAGACCTCTGACGAAAGAAAACATCGGCGGAATTATTCAGCTGATTGTGGATGATCTGAATAGGCGGCTTTCCGATCGTGAGATCAGCATTCGTCTGACACCGGCTGCACAGCAGTATGTGGCAGATCATGCATATGATCCGTCCTATGGTGCAAGACCGTTAAAGAGATATGTGCAGAAGTACGTGGAAACAATGTCGGCGAAGCTGATTCTGGAAGATCAGGTAAATCCGCATGACCGGATCGAGTTTGATGTCAAAGACGGCGAGCTGATCGCAGTGCCGGTGCATGTGCCGGTTGCGATGTCATGATCAGAATACACACGGAATAGGGAAATGAGGACAGCAATGGATAATTTACCACAGGATCCTGTGATGCTCTTAAGCTTTTTGAATATGAAACTGAGAGACAGGTACAACAGTCTGGACAGTCTTGCAGATGATCTGGAGATCGGACCGGAAGAAATGAAACAGCTGGCAGAGAAGCTGGCAGAGATCGGTTATCATTATGATACCGGAAAGAATGCATTTGTATAGAAATGAGCTGCTGCATGACCGCCTGAAAGAGAGTCATGCAGCAGCTTTTTCAGTTGTTTTTTTCAAAAAAACTGTCAATATTGGCAATCAGTTCTTCCGGAGGCATGGTTTTAAGAAGATACTTCTCCGGTTTCAGGCTGACTACCTTAAGAACACTTTCTCTGTCGCTTTTGGAAGTAAGGAACATGACGGGAATCGAGCTGGTGGAAGGTTCGCTTCGGATCATTTCCAGAACCTGCGGACCGGAGGCTACGGGCATCTCATAATCCAGAAGAATCAGGTCTACCGGGTTCTTTGCCAGAAAGGTGATCGCATTCATACCGGAATTGGCCATGAAGACACGATATTTTGAAGACAGCCAGGTTTTAATTGTTCTGAGCATGGTACCGTCATCATCAACGACGAGAATTCGTTTCTGTTCCTGACGCAGGGATTCTGTTGATAAAACACCGTCAAGCCGTTCGGTAAGCTCTTTGATGTTTAGCGGTCTGGAAAGTCCGGCAGCAATTTTTTCTCTGGGAATGAAGTGATAGACTTCTTCCAGCTCTTCGGGATTACCGATCAGGAACAGCTGAATTTCCCTGTCATCAATCGAATCTTTCAGAAATACCAGCAGTTCTTCATTGATATCATCTTCCAGATACATGACATATACGGTGAGGTCGTTTTCCATATGACTGACATCGGTTACATCAGGTCGGATGATGATGACGTCATAGCCGTCCTTTTCCAGTCCTTTCAGAATGGCATTTACCATGAAGCGTTTGGAATCTCCGATCAGTACAATTTTTTTGTCCATAGGTATAGTCCCTTTCATTGGTGTTTATAATAAGGTCAGAGTATTTTGAGGAGGTTGTCTCTGTCAACGGCGCAGAGGAGCTGCCTGATCTGATGGCATTTTTCTTCATAATCTGTCGGAATCCGGTATTGATCCAGCATATGCAGTGCCTCGTCCGCACTGTCGAAATCGAAAGCGTCTACAAATTCCCGGATACCTCCCAGAATTTCTGAGAGTTCATCAGGAGAAATTTCCGGTTTGTCATCTGCGTTATCTGATTCAGGTGCAGAAAGCTTTTCCAGATAGCTGCGGTAGAGTGCAAGCAGCGCCGGGGTCCTTGACTCTATTTCAGCAGCATTTTCTTCATTGCCACAGCTTTCCAGATATGCGGCTTCAGCAGACAGTTCAAGTGCACCGATCAGTCTGGCAGAACTTTTGAGGGCATGCACCTGGATGGTGTAGTTATGATAATCCCTGCTTAGGGCGTATTGCTCAATCAGCCCGGCTTTGGAAGAAATGGCGGTTACAAACTGAGGGATTACATTTCGAAGCACTTCCGGACTGCCACAGTTCTGTATGGCAGCAGGAATATCAAGCCCCTGATAGCGGTCAAATTCAGACAGATTAGCAGCCGACTCGGCGCCGGGATCAGAATCCGGATCTTTTGTACGAACCCGGATCACAAGAGGGGCAGGGAGGTAATCCATCAGCATCTGCTCCAGCTTTTTGCCATCAATCGGTTTGGAAAGGTAATCATGGAACCCTTCGGAGAGATACATTTCACGTGCACCGGCAATGGCATTTGCAGTCAGCGCGATGCAGGGGACACTCCGGTTCAGATTGCCATCAAGCGCCTGCATGGCATGAAGCGTTTCGATACCATCCATTTCCGGCATTCTGTGATCAATAAAGATCAGATCATATTTTTTCTGTGTGACTTTTTCAAGAGTTTCTTTTCCACTGGCAGCGGTATCAATCTGGAGCTGAGTCTTTTTCAGAAGTCCGCGGATGACGGTAAGGTTCATTTCTGTATCATCCACAACGAGAATCTTTGCCTGCGGGGCATGAAAACTTTCATGATATTTTTCTGAGGCTGCGATAGATTTCTGGTACATCAGTGTGAAATTGCCAATCGGATCCCATTTGATTACTTTCTGTTTCAGTTCAAAGGAAAAATCAGAGCCTTTTCCATATTCGCTGGCTACGGACAACTGCGTTCCCATCATGGAAAGAAGCTGTTTTACAATGCTCATTCCAAGACCGGTTCCTTCAATGGTACGGTTTCTTGTTTCTTCGATTCGTTCAAAGGGGGAAAAGAGTTTTTTCAGGTCATCTTCCTTAATGCCGATGCCGGTATCAGTAACGCGTACTTTTAAAAGAATATCAATGTCATCCACCGGCACGTATCCGATTTCCAGTTTGACAGAGCCTTTCTCTGTATATTTGACTGCATTGGTCAAAATATTCAGGATACATTGCTTAATACGGACATCATCGCCGAACAGAAGGTGAGGTGTGGACTCATTGACATCGACTTTCAACTCCAGATTTTTGTCAGCGGCTTTTACACTGATCATATTGATCAGATCATTTATCATGGAACTCAGTTCATATTCCACCGGCAGAATTTCCATTTTACCGGCTTCGATTTTGGAAAAGTCCAGAATGTCATTGACGAGACTCAGAAGAGTTCTACCGGCAGTCTGGATGCTGGTTGCATACTGAATCAGTGTCGGGTCATCATATTCACGCAGGATCATTTCATCCATGCCAAGGACGGCATTGATCGGGGTACGGATTTCGTGGGACATATTGGACAGAAAGGCAGATTTGGCTTCATTTGCAGACTTTGCAAGCTTCAGATCATCTTCAAGTTTCTGCTCCTTTCTGATCCGGTTCAGATGATCAATCGTGGCATCTGCGGTATTTTCAACGGAATGATAAAGCGACTCGATTTCATCACCGGTACGGATATCAAGATCGTGGATTTTCTGTACCTGTTCTTCCAGAAGGTCTTCATTGTCTTCTGTGGAAAAAAGTTGTGTTTCTTTTGCGATACGGTGGATTGGACGGGCAATTTTTCGCTGTGCGTAATAATTGGTCAGAATACTGATGGGAATGACCACATTCATCAGCAGCATAAACAGTTTGACATCAAAAGCAATGCCATGATTGTTCATACGAAATACGTCTGCGGGCTGATTTGTGGGCGGGGCAATCGTGTTCATGTTAAAGGAGATGATACTGGATGAAGTACCGGCGCTGTCAGAAGCGGAAGCAGAGTACGCTGAAGAAGCTGAATCTGATGTGGAAGAGGAAGAAACAGCAGCATTTGACCCTGGTACGATAACATCGCTTTCCAGTGTAGGAATCAGAAAATTGGCAAAAAGAGTGGCAGATATGCTCAGGATAACGGCTTCCGCAGCAATAATTGCAGTAATTTTCATACTCAGCCGTGATCTGGAGGCAGCGTCCGGAGGCGAATAGCTTTTCAGGTAAAAACGCCCCATGGGAATGTATTTTTTGATCCGGTCAGGGAGTCTGCGCAGCAGAAAGGAAACCAGCCACATGGAGAAGAGACATTCAGGAAGGCTTCCAATGAAATAGAAGAGAAAATGAATTCCGCTTATTTCTGTAAAACCGTTTCCGCCGGCCAGAGTGGTGACGAACCACCACAGGTCGCCAAACAGCAGGGCAAGAATACAGGAAGAAAGAAGAATGTATCTTTTTCTGATAATGAACTGTCGGCGGGAAAACCAGGAGGTAACGAGCACTGCGAGCAGGTAAACGAAGACGATGTAGGAAAAGGCAATATTGGTAAAGGCTCTGTAGATAAAGGCAATGAAAACACAGACAACGCCGGGAATATAGCCGCACAGCCCCGTCAGCAGAAGAAGGCAGATGTCTTTGCCGGTAAAGGTGAGTGAGCCGTTGAGCATGCTGACACGGATGTCACCGATGGACGGTAATGCCATGGTAAAAAGACCAAAGCAGAATAGTGCAAGGATAATAGTGAAACGTATAATCTGATAAACATTTTTTACCGGATGAATGAATTTGGTCATATGGATGCCTTCCTTCTTTCAGATAAGTGAATAACAGATACTTCTATTTTAAGGGATTTCATGAAAATAATAAACAGGAATTCAAGCAACCGGATTAGTTTTATGGTAAAATAAAAGAGCTGTAATAAAAACAGCACTGATCTCAATCTCAATTGTTTCTGATAAGGAGTGTCATATGGGAAAATATTTTGGAACTGACGGCTTCCGCGGCGAGGCCAATGAGGGTCTGACGGCAGATCATGCGTATACGGTAGGAAGATTTCTGGGATGGTATTATGGAGAAATCAAAAGACAGGCCGGAGACACATCAGCACCGCGTATTGTTATCGGAAAGGATACACGCCGTTCCAGTTATATGTTTGAATACAGTCTTGTCGGAGGTCTTGTTGCATCAGGCGCAGATGCTTATCTTTTGCATGTTACCACGACCCCGTCAGTTGCCTATGTTGCAAGAGTGGATGAATTTGACTGCGGCGTCATGATTACAGCCAGTCATAATCCCTATTATGATAATGGAATCAAGCTGATCAACGGTCATGGGGAAAAGATGGATGAAGAGACGATCGGTCTTGTGGAAGATTATATTGATGGTCATCTTGAAGCTTTTGGCAGAAAATGGGCAGAGCTTCCGTTTGCCAAAAGAGAACAGATCGGCTGCACCGTGGACTATGTATCAGGAAGAAACCGTTATATCGGTTATCTGATTTCCCTTGGACTTTATTCCTTCAAGGGCGTAAAGGTCGGACTTGACTGTGCAAACGGTGCATCATGGAATGTTGCCAAGTCGGTATTTGATGCGCTTGGGGCACAGACCTATGTCATCAATGATGAGCCAAACGGTGTCAATATTAATAACAATGCTGGTTCCACGCATATTGAGGGTCTTCAGAAATTTGTTGTGGAAAAGGGACTTGATGTTGGCTTTGCCTATGACGGAGATGCAGACAGATGTCTTTGCGTAGATGAAAAGGGCAATGTGGTTACGGGTGATCATATTCTTTATATTTATGGAAAGTATATGAAGGATCGTGAGAAGCTGACAAACAATACGGTTGTGACGACCATTATGTCCAATTTCGGATTGTACAAGGCACTGGATGAAGCGGGAATCGGCTATGCCAAGACAAAGGTCGGCGATAAGTATGTTTATGAATATATGACACAGAATAACTGCCATATCGGCGGCGAACAGTCAGGACATATTATTTTCTCCAAGTATGCAACAACAGGAGATGGTATTCTGACCAGTATCAAGATGATGGAGGTCATGCTGGCCCGTAAAAAGAAGATGAGTGAGCTGGCTTCTCCGCTGGTGATCTATCCGCAGGTGCTGGAGAATGTAAGAGTAACGGACAAAGCGGCAGCGCAGGAAGATCCGGATGTGCAGGCCAAGGTCGCACAGGTCACGGGAGAACTTGGTGATACCGGACGTATTCTCGTCAGGGAATCCGGAACGGAACCGGTTGTTCGTGTTATGGTGGAAGCAGAGGAGAAGGACATCTGCCGCAGATATGTGGATGAAGTTGTCAGTGTGCTTCGAACAAAGGGATATATCAAACAGGCTGATTAATACAGATGGATTTATTTGATTATGCAAGACAGAACAATATGAAAAAAGAGTCTCCGCTGGCAGCGAGAATGCGGCCGAAGACACTTGATGAGGTGGTCGGGCAGCAGCATATTATCGGAAAAGATAAGTTGCTGTACCGGGCAATTAAAGCGGACAAGATCAGTTCCATCATTCTGTATGGGCCTCCGGGCACAGGTAAAACCACGCTTGCAAAGGTGATTGCCAATACCACACAGGCTGATTTCATGCAGATCAATGCAACAGTTGCCGGCAAAAAGGATATGGAAGAGGTTGTGGAAAAGGCAAAAAACAACCGCGGAATGTATCAGAAGAAAACCATTCTTTTTATCGATGAGATTCACAGATTCAATAAGGGACAGCAGGATTATCTGCTGCCTTTTGTGGAGGACGGAACGGTGATTCTGATCGGTGCAACGACGGAGAATCCTTATTTTGAAGTCAATGGGGCTCTTCTGTCAAGGTCGGTCATTTTCGAACTGAAACCGCTGACGGCAGAGGATATCGGAATACTGATTGATCGTGCAGTCTATGATACGGAAAAGGGAATGGGATCCTATCAGGCTGAAATTGATGCAGATGCGAGAGATTTCCTTGCTGATCTTGCAGATGGTGATGCAAGGCATGCGCTCAATGCGGTAGAACTGGGAGTTATGACCACGGATCGCAGTTCTGACGGGAAAATTCATATTACGCGGCAGGTGGCGGAAGAATGTATTCAGAAGAAGGTTGCCAGATACGATAAGGATGGGGATAATCATTATGATACCATTTCCGCATTCATTAAAAGTCTTCGCGGATCAGATCCGGATGCAGCAGTGTATTATCTGGCACGTATGCTTAATGCAGGAGAAGACCCGAAGTTTATCACAAGGAGAATGATGGTCAGCGCTTCGGAGGACGTGGGCAATGCAGATCCTCAGGCAATGCAGATTGCGGTCAGTGCGGCACTTGCTGTGGAACGTCTGGGGATGCCGGAAGCCAGAATCACGCTGGCGCAGGCAGCAGCCTATATTGCAACGGCACCGAAAAGCAACAGTTCCATTATTGCCATTGATGAGGCCATGCAGACAGTAAATGAGACGGGAAATCTGCCGATTCCTGTGCATCTGCAGGATGCACATTATAAATCTGCCGGTAAACTGGGACATGGAGTCGGTTATAAATATGCACATGATTATCCCAATCATTATGTGGAGCAGCAGTACCTTCCCTGTGAACTGAACGGAATACGGTTTTACCGTCCATCAGAAAATGGTTATGAAGCAGAGATACAGGAGCATATGAATTTCCTGAAGGATCATGTAAAGAATGAGAAGGACGGCGGGACAGAAAAATAGAAACAGGCAGAAAAGGGTTTTGATAAGTTTTATAACGGAGAAAATGATATGGGATCACAATATCTGACATTATATAAGATGATCGTGCTGTATATGCTGAACCGTTCTGATGTGACGCTCAGCAAATCGCAGATTTATGACTTTATTCTGGAAAATGAGTATACAACATTTCTGACACTGCAGGAAGTTTTCGGAGAAATGCGTGATCAGAAACTTGTTGTGGAAAAAATTTCCCGGAACAGGACATATCTTGAACTGACAGACGAAGGACGGGAAGCACTTCGGTTTTTTATTACCGAGATCAATCCTGCGATTATTGAGCAGGTGGATGATTTTCTGAAGAAGAACAGAATCCGTCTTCGTAATGAGTCTTCCATTCTTGCAGATTATGCCAAAAGAACCAGTGGAGAATATGTAGCGCATCTGGTGGCAAAAGAGCATGATGAACCGATTATTGATCTGTCACTGGCAGTACCGACGGAAGAGATGGCTGCGTTTGTCTGTGACAGATGGCAGAAGGAAAGTCAGACGATATATCAGTACCTCGTAGACAGACTTCTTACAGATAATACAGATCAGAGTTGACAAAGGTTTCTGTGTTTGATACAATACAATTCGTGACTTGAAAAAAGCCATAAGCTGCTATAGCACAGTAGGTAGTGCGTCGCATTGGTAGTGCGGAGGTCACCAGTTCGATTCTGGTTAGCAGCTTTTGAAGTTTTACAGAGCTTATGTTGCAGGAACCACTCTTACAGTAGAGTGGTTTTTTTTTATAGAAAGTATGGAAGATTATTATGAAAACAAAAAAGGAACAGGTACTTGATAACGGAATCATCAGCGGAGTCATATGGCAGCAGTTGCTGCTGTATTTCTTTCCGCTTCTGTTCGGCACTTTTTTTCAACAGCTTTATAATACGGTAGATGCTGTTATAGTAGGAAGATTTGTCAGTAAAGAGGCGCTTGCTGCAGTAGGTGGTTCTTCAGCGACGCTGGTCAATCTTTATGTGGGTTTTTTTATCGGCATGTCGTCCGGTGCAACCGTAATTATTGCACAGTTTTACGGTGCAGGGAGGAAAGAAGAGGTCAGCAGATCTGTTCATACGGCAATAGCAATGGCAATTGCCGGAGGCGTCTTATTTATGCTGGCAGGTTTTATTACTGCGCCATGGGCGATCCATATGATGAAGACGCCCACGGATACGGTAGCAGGCTCTGTATTGTATCTGAGGATCTATTTCTGCGGAATGATTCCCAATCTGGTATATAATGTGGGCGCAGGTATACTGCGGGCAGTGGGAGACTCTAAAAGACCGCTGTATGTTCTGATTATCAGCTGCTTTGCCAATATTGTGCTGGATATGTTCTTTGTTCTGCAGATGCATATGGGCATTGCCGGAGTTGCGATTGCAACGATTCTGTGTCAGATGATCAGCGCACTGCTGGTAATGGGCATTTTGATGCGCTCAGAGGACTGTTACAGGCTTGTACTCAGGAAGATCCGTATCGACACAGATATGCTGGGCAAAATCATTCATATCGGCCTTCCATCGGGAATCCAGTCAATGATGTATACGATTTCCAATCTGCTGATTCAGGCATCTATTAACGGGTTTCAGACAGATGCAGTATCTGCGTGGGCTGCCTATGGTAAAATTGACAGTGTTTACTGGATGATCATCAGTTCACTTGGAATATCCATTACAACCTTTGTTGGACAGAATTATGGTGCAGGCCGGTATGCAAGAGTCAGGAAGAGTGTACGGCAGTGTTTTGGAATTTCGGTGGCTTTTACTGTATCGCTTTCAACGGTTCTGATGCTATATGGACAGTATCTGTATGTGCTGTTTACAACGGATAAGAGTGTTATGAAAATCGGAACGGAAATGATGCATTATCTGGTACCGTTTTATATCACTTATATTGGGATTGAAATGTTTTCCGGAGCACTTCGTGGAATGGGAGATTCTATTGTTCCAATGGCGCTTACAATCGGCGGTGTCTGTGTGCTGCGTGTGCTATGGATTTTGACAGCGGTTCCTGTAAACCACCAGATTACTACAGTAATTGCCAGTTATCCGATTACATGGAGCATCACATCCATATTGTTTTTTGTTTATTATGAATGGTTTGTACGAAGACATAGAATTAAATAGAATCTGTAGATAACAAAAAAAGGAACGGCGGTCATCGTGACCACCGTTCCTTTTTTGCTATCATGATGTTGTTATGGTGTGACAGATGCAGCAGTACCGGCAGCAGCATTTGCAGCTGAGCTTGCGGTAGCAGCGGTATTCGGTGTCGGAACAGGAACGGTTGCCGGTGTGGAAATGCCGGCAGCAGCGGCAGCGGCAGCTGCTGAAGCTGCGACTGTTGCCGGATCTGCTGTTGGGGTAGTAATCCCTGCAGCAGCATTTCGCTGTTGAATTTCCAGCAGTTCCTGCTGAATGATGGCCTGTGCATTTGGTTGCGCAAAGAAAGCGGCATCATGCGGACAGTGCTGTGTGACATTTACTTTATTTCCGGCGGCATCTGTCGTGGTGGAAACAGTAGCATTTCCCTTTGAACCTGAACCGGACTGCAATGCGGCGGGTTCTGGCGGTGTCAGTTCGAATACCCCCTGCACCTTGAACGGGCACAGGTCTGTAGCAGGCAGGCCGCTGTACTGGCATAGAGCACCGGAATAGTGGACATCACAGCTTTCTGTTGGTACGGTTCCCTCTGCGAAATATTCCTGTTCCAGTGAACCGTCGCACAGACCGGGAATTGGAAGCTTTCCGGATTTGGAGCAGACAGTTGCCGTTACGATCCCGGCCGGAACAGGGAAATTCGTAGAAGGCAGACCTTTATGAATCTGTTCCATGGTCTTGCGCCACAGGGTTTTTGCCAGCTGCTGCTGTGCTGTGGTTTTCAGATCCACATTGTTATCGAAGCCTGCCCATGTGGTTGCAGTGTAATAGGTAGTGTAGCCGCTGAACCATACATCGTTTTCATCGGAAGTGGTACCGGTTTTACCGGCGATTGCGGTTCCGCCGAAGTTACAGATTTTACCGGTACCTTTCTTTACAACATCTTCCATGGCACTTGTCAGCAGGTAGGCAGTCGTTGCCTTGATTACCTGTTTGGTCTGCGGTTTTGTATTATCCAGAATGACGTTCCCGTCATGATCAACTACCTTGGTATAGAGCTTTGGCTTGATATAAGTACCGCCATTCGCAATAGCAGCATAGGCAGCGTTCAGCTCAATATTTTTAACACCTTTGGTGATTCCGCCGAGTGCAAGTGTCTGCGTAATATCTGAATAGATCTTTCCCTTGATTTCTTCATTATCCACCAGTGTGGTGAAGCCGAAGTTCTTGAGATAATCGAATCCAAGTTGCGGCGTAATCAGCGTCAATGTCTTGACAGCAATAATATTCATGGAGTTCATGATACCGGTACGCAGTGTTGTCAGACCGCGATAAGCTTCTCCGTACCAGTTCCTTACAGGACGACCGTTGGAATAGGAGAAAGGCGCATCATTTAATACGGTGGCAAGAGTAAGCCCGCCGCTGTCCAGTGCCGGCGCATAAGTCGACACGATCTTGAATGTAGATCCAGGCTGACGGACCGTGTCTGTTGCACGGTTCAGCGTACGGCTCGCATCTTTGGCTCCGCGGCCGCCTTCAAGTGCTACTACATAACCGGTACTCTGATCTTCAATGGTCATGGACACCTGAGGCTGCGGAGTCAGGGAAATGGTCTCATCGTAAACTTCATCTCCATCACCAAGGACAGAAGCCTTATATTCATCAATTGCAGCCTGTGCAGCATCAGAAGAGTCAAAGAGCATATTGAAGCTGGCTTTTTTCTTTTTGAAATAATCGGACATCATTTCGCTGCTGTAGTTGGTCATATCACCGGAAGCAGACTTGGTGGTAAGTGCATAACTGAGCAGATATTTTGTTCCGGCTGGATAATTGTCTTCGTTCTGGAAGACAGAATCGGCAATTCCCTGAATCTTGGGATCCTGTGTGGAGTAGATCTTGAGTCCGCCACTGTACAGGAGGGTATATGCCTGTGTTTCGTTATAACCTGCATCAATAAGATCATCAAGCACTTCAGTGGTCAGTGCATCCACAAAATAGGAGTTAACGGTATTTTCCGTACTTTCCTGATCCGCGGTCTGAATGCGGGAATAAACATCATCATTCATGGCTTCATCATATTCTGTCTGGGTGATATAGCCCTGATCCAGCATATTGCCAAGTACCTTTTCACGCCGCTTTGCATTGGCATCCGGATGTGTAATCGGATTATATTTGCTCGGGTTCTGCGTGATTCCGGCGATGACTGCACATTCCGAAAGTGACAGATCACTGACAGATTTATTAAAGTATCGCAAAGAGGCAGCCTGTACGCCCAGCGTATTCTGACCAAGGTTGATACTGTTCATGTAATTCAACAGAATATCATCTTTACTCATGGTCTTTTCCAGCTGAACAGCAAGATACTGTTCCTGAATTTTTCGTTTCATTTTGGCTACGAAAGAATTTTCACTGGTCCAGCCGGTGAATACATTATTTTTCAGGAGCTGCTGTGTAATGGTGCTGGCACCTTCGGAGAAATTACCGGTGGTAACTCCGATATAGGCGGCACGGATAATGCCCTGAATGTCGATTCCGTGATGCTCATAGAAACGTTCATCTTCAATGGCGACAAAAGCATGCGCCATGTTTTCAGGAATCATGTCCATGGTAACCGGGATACGGTTGGAATCAGTAGACACCAGTTTTGCAGTCTGATTGCCTTCCGTATCATATACAAAAGTGCTGAATCCGGTAGGAGTAACACTGATGTTACTGATATCAGGAGCAGATGCAATGATTCCTCTGAAGACACCGATTCCGGCACTGATACCGATAATGACAAGAGCCAGAAATGCAATCAGAATAATTTTAAAAAGAACGATTCCGAATTTTTTACCCCAGCGTCCGGAACCTTTCCTGAGCGTTCGTTCCTGTTTTCGAACGCCATCTTTTCCATAATTCATGTGAATAGCCATGCCTTTCCCAAAAACAATTAATGTGAATCGTCAGAATGAAACCTGCAATCAAAATGTATATTAATTGCAATCAGAACTAATTATAGCAAATATTGCTGATGAAATAAAGAAATTCAGGAATAATTAAGGTTTACCCGGAACGGAGGGAAGATCAGCCTTGATTTTGCGACGTGTTGCGTAGATAATGTTGCTAAGCAATACATATCATTGCAGTCAATATCTGCATTACAGAAGAATGGAGCAAACCTGAATATGGCAGAAAATACCGCCTACAGAATTGTTACGCAGGCAGGAACTGCGCAGATTGAAGAAAAAAAATCACGCTTTATTGCTGATGTGTTTCCGGTAAAAAATGCAGAGGATGCAGAAATACGAATCGGCGAGGTGACAAAAAAATACTGGGATGCAAAGCATCACTGTTATGCATATATCATTGGGAGCAGATCAGAACTGAGCAGATGCAGTGATAACGGGGAACCGTCAGGGACTGCGGGGAAGCCGATTCTGGAGGTACTTGCGGGAGAACAGCTTACAGATACACTCGTGATTGTAACCAGGTATTTTGGCGGAGTACTATTGGGTACCGGCGGGCTGGTCAGAGCCTATACCCAGGCGGCGCAGGCCGGAATCGCAGTTGCACAGAAGGGGCGGATGGTATATGCACAGAAACTGACAATCCGGGTCGATTATCATCTGGTAAATGCGGTACAATACTATCTGAAGCAGGAAGAAATAGAGATTGAAGAACCAAGATATGCTGAAAAAGTGGAATATGACATTACTGTCATAGAAGAGCGGGTGTCGGAAATTACGGCGCAGCTGATACAAAGGACAGATGGGCAGGCGGTCATCATTCCGGGAGACAGAGGATATTATGAAGCCAATGAGCGGAATTAAAATGGAGATAGTGAATAAGTATGACAGCATGACCTCAGTTGAAAGAGGAATTGCTGATTTTTTTATTCGAAATGAAAAAATAATGGATTTTTCATCAAAAAATATATCCAAGATTCTGTATACATCGGAAGCAACACTTTCAAGATTTGCAAAGAAATGCGGCTACAAAGGGTACAGGGAGTTTGTGTTCGGATATGAAAAAGAAGTTACGGAAGAACTGCAGGAACACAATATCAGCATACTTACAAGAAAAGTGCGTAATACATATTCGAGGCTGTTGGATAACAGCTTCCAGATTTTGGATGAGGAGCAGATCAGAAGAGTTGCAGGACTTATGAGTTCCTGTTCAAAAACAATTGTGGCGGGTATGGGAAGTTCAGGCTATGCAGCAAGAGAGTTTCAGCTGCGATTTATGCGCCTTGGGATGGAGATTCAGGCAGTGACGGATGCACAGATGATTCCGATGACGGTTGCACTTTGCAGTGAAACGTCGCTGGTAATTGCCATATCGCTCAGCGGATGTACAAGAGAAATTCTTGACGCAGTAAGGCTTGCCAAGACCAAATCCGCAAAAATTGTGATGATTACGGCCAATCTCAATACGGAGGTGGCAGGATTGTGTGATGAACTGATCGCAGTAGCTGCAACCAGAAATCTGGATGATGGAACGGCAATTTCACCACAGTTTCCGATTCTGGTATTAATTGATATATTTTACACATACTATTCTGAAAATGATGCACAGAGAAAACTGTCCAATTATCATGAAACGTTGCAGGCACTGCGTGGAGAGAGCCTTCGTGATGATGAACTATATCGCAGATGACCGTGATCTGAAATTGCAGTATGCACCGAGCATACCTGCATGATTCAGATTCCGGGCAAAAGTAATGCGTGTGGAATTTAATATGGATGGGATCAGATCTCTGGCAAGAGAATCCATAATCAGCGGCTCGAGATAATCTTTCTGCCTGGCGATTCCGCCGCCAAGAACTACAATTTCCGGATTAAGTACATAGCACAGATTGGAAATTCCGGCAGAAAGGTAGTGACACATCCTGTGAATTTCTTCAATGCAGATCTGGTTCTGGTGATGAATGGCCTGATCAAAAATCCATAATCCGTCAATGGAAGATGCATTTTCCGGATAATGCGCGGCAACACGTTTCACCAGAATGGAAGTTGCGGCAAGACTTTCGAATGTGGTACCTTCCATATGCAGATATCCGACTTCACAGGCACTGCAGGAGTGACCTTTGAGCAAAGCTCCGTGCTGAATGAATGCGCCGCCGATGCCGGTTCCGATGGTCAGAGTAAGACTGCTGTCAGTTCCGCTGGCAGCTCCGTGGAAGTACTCGGCAAGCGCAGCGCAGTTGACATCATTTTCAGCAGTACATGGCAGACCGCAGGCAGAAGATATTGTTTCTGCAATGCGTATGCCCGTATAAGAGGGCATAAGAGCGGGATTTGCATTTATGACAATTCCTGTTTCGGAATCAATCATTCCGGCAGAGGAAACACATACACCACTGATTACATCTTCAGCAGAGAGGCTGCAGGCGATGGCGGCTGCCTTATGTATCACATGAATACCACCAAGTTCAGCTTCAGTTGCTATGGATCCCGTTTTTGAAAAATGCAGTAAGTCATCAATGACTCCGTATTTGATTGAAGTTCCTCCAATATCAATGCAAATGTAATTCATAATCCGCCTCTTTTTTCTGACATGTCTGTCCCGATACCCGGTATAACTGCTATAAGTATAGGGGAAGTTTCCTCTTACGTAAAGAAACATCACATTTCTGAATATAATTTCACCATATGAGTTTTTATTTATGAAAATGCGATTCTACTTTCAGAATAAGGCAGTTTTATTGTATCGTCCAAAAGCCATTGCTATAATCAAGTCAATCTAAAAAATAACATACTTCATCAACGAAACGGAGATATTGATGATGAAAATGAAAACAGACAGTCAGGATACACAAATTAGAAGAGTTCTTGAAGAACTTCAGGGAGAATTTACGCAGACTTCCGATCAGGAAATTGTGATTCATGCATTTCAGGACAGCCACAGCGGGTACAGAATTGAAAAAAGTGGTGATGAGTGCACAATCCGTTATGCAGAGAAAACCGATTTCTGCAGAGCACTTCTTCATGTGAGTCAGATGCCTGGTGATGGCCTCGCAGAATCCTCCTGCAGACTGGATAAGCTGGGATATATGTGTGACTGCTCCAGAAACGCCGTTCCTGCAATCAGCACACTAAGACAACTGGTCAGAATGCTGGCACTGATGGGATATCATTATCTGGGGCTCTACACTGAAGATACATTTAAGGTACCGCAGGAGCCTTATTTTGGCTATATGAGGGGAGCCTATACTTCACAGGAGATCAGGGAACTGGTTTCGTATGCAGATATTTTTGGAATGGAGATCAGACCGTATATTCAGACGCTTGCGCATTTTAATGCACTGATGCGTTATGAGATGTATAACAGCCACATGGATGTGAATGATATTCTTCTTCCTGGAGATGAACGGACTTATGAATTTCTGGATCATCTGATTCATATTGTGTCAGATACATATAAAACCCGTAATATCAATATCGGGATGGATGAGGCACATATGGTCGGTCTTGGAAAGTATCTGGATATTCATGGATATGAGAACCGTTTTCAGATTATGGAGCAGCATCTGAAACGTGTGCTGGAAATCTGCAGAAAATATGGATTGCATGTACAGATGTGGTCAGATATGTTTTTCAGACTTGCCTATCATGGAGATTATTATATTGAGAATAAAGAAGATATGGAAAAACTCAATATACCGGATGATGTCGAGCTGTGCTATTGGGATTATTATGCTACGGATCGTAGCCATTACATAAAAATGCTGGAAAGCCACAGAAAACTGACACAGAAAATTGCATTTGCAGCAGGTGCATGGAAGTGGACCGGATTCACACCGAATAATGCTTACAGTATTGAAAGTGCAGGTCCGGCAATTGAAGCATGTGTCAGCGAAAAAATCAGTGATGTCGTAATTACCGGATGGGGAGATGACGGGGCAGAGGCAAGCATCTTTTCGACGATGCCGGCATTGGCTTTTGATGCGGATAAAGCATATGGAACAAAGGATGCAGAAAATGGTCTGAAACAAATGACAGGAATGTCATTTGAAGAGCTCATGAAAATGGACAGTGCAAATCCTTTTCCACAGATTCATGACAGACATAATAATGCAGGCAAGTATTTTTTATATAATGATCCGCTTATCGGAACATTTGATTCTGTAGTTCAGCAGGATACAAACGCGTACTATCATCAGGCAACGGATGAACTTGAGACATTGGTTCAAAAATATAAGAGCGGCAGATATGTGTATCTTTTTAAGACGCAGAAAGAACTGTGCAGTGTGCTGTCTGATAAGGCAGACCTCGGATGCAGAATCAGAGAGGCATATCAGAATGTATCCGGTGGAAACGGAGAACAGAAAGTGCAGGAAGGCCGGGAAGAGCTTCAGAGAATTGCAGCAGAGGAAATACCGGAAATAATAAGAAAAACAGATGCTCTTTACGAAAGCCTGCGTTATCAGTGGAACAGTGAGAATAAGAGCTTTGGATTTGAGGTTCAGTCCATCAGGTTTGGAGGACTGAAACAGAGACTGGAGGAAGTCGGACGGATTATTGGGGAATATCTGCAGGGAGAGCGCAGCGAAATCGAAGAACTGGCAGAAGAATATCTTCCATTCCGGTATTTCAATGAGGATGATCCTATGGGACTCAGTTATAATCTCTGGACAGATATTGTGACTCCGGGGCGCCTGTACTGATGATACAACAGTACAGACTGGGATATATGACAACTTGCCGGTAATCCGGCTGTTGTAATAGAGAGGGTAGTAGACAATTAAAAGGAGGAATTACATGAAAAAGAAAAGACTAATCAGTACAGCACTTGCTGTTCTCATGGCAGCAGGTACGATCCTTACAGGATGCGGCTCTTCAGCCACACAGACGGGCACATCGGCACAGACATCAGGGTCACAGACACAGGCAGCGGCATCTTCGGCTCCGGTTACAGTTGAGTTCTGGACGATATCTCTCCAGCCGACTTTTACAGATTTTTTTAATGGACTGATTGAAAAGTATGAAAAGGAAAATCCGAATGTAACAATTAAATGGACAGATCTTCCATATGAATCCATTCAGGAAAAACTGGTTACTTCAGCTGCAGGAGGAACATCTCCCGATGTTGTAAATCTGAATACACAGATGGCGCTGACGCTGGCAGGAAAGGGTGCATTGGTGGATCTGAATAAGGAAGCAACTGCAGATCAGAGAAGCGTATACATCCAGAGTCTGTATGATTCAACCGTGATCGGTGACAGTGCATATTCGTTCCCGTGGTATGCATCGCCGAACATTATGTTCTATAACAAAGAACTGTTTTCGAAAGCAGGAATTACAGATATACCGACAAACTATACGGATGCCAATAAGCTGGCAAAGCAGATGAAAGATGCAACAGGAGCATATCTGTATAATCCGCCGGAATTTTTCAACCTTCTTTTTGAAAATGGGATTTCAATTCTTAACAGTGACAATACTGCGGCAGCATTTAATACAAAACAGACAGCAGATCTTCTGACATCTTTCAAGGATCTGACAAGTCAGGGTATCCTTCCGAACAACAAGTGGGGATCATGGGATGACGAACTGAAGCTTTTTGAAACAGGAAAACTTGCCATTATCTCATCTTCAGGATCTTCTCTTTCCAGAATCAAGGATGAGGCACCGGATGTCTATAAGCAGATTGCAGTTGCAGCTCCGTTAACAGGGTCTGCGGGAATGAGCCGTAATGCACTGATGGATGTGGTAGTACCGTCTGCCAGCAAGAATCATGAAGAGGCGATCAAGTTTGCAGCATGGATTACAAATGATGAGAATCAGCTGGCATTCTGCAAGCAGGTAGCAGTATTCCCGTCTACCACAAAGGCATCACAGGATTCTTACTTTACTTCTGATACGACTTCACTTGAAGGACAGGCACGCGCAATGTCGGCAAAACTGGCGGATACTTCAAAGGATTATTCACTGGGCGTTGAAGGACAGAGTGATATTCAGGATGATGTAAATAAGGCATATGAGAAAGCAATTACTGCTGGAGGAGATGTGCAGAGCGCACTTGACAATTCAGAACAGCTTGTAAATGCGGAACTTAAGAAGTAATGAGGGAAAGTGTCACGGCATCCTGAGATATGGGTGCCGTGAGATTTCAG
Source organism: Butyrivibrio sp. (assembly GCA_022486625.1). Lineage (GTDB taxonomy): Bacteria > Bacillota > Clostridia > Lachnospirales > Lachnospiraceae > Butyrivibrio. Next base: position 63,233 of record JAKVKH010000011.1, read on the forward strand.
ACTTATGGAGGCTGTGCATGAAACGAAAAACAAAGCAGACACTGAAGGCATATCTGTTTATGGCTCCGGCCCTGTTTATGCTGATTATATTTGTGTTTGCACCGATTGTCGGCAGTTTGCCGCTGATGTTCTATGATTATTCAGTTCTGGGGGAAACAAAGTTTATTGGATTTGGTAATTTTACAAGGCTGTTTCAGGATACAGAGTTTCTGATTGCACTTCGTAATTCGGTTCTGTTTGTAGTAGTAGTGCCTGTAATTCAGATTCTGTCGATAATGCTGGCATTACTTGTAAATCGAAAACTCCACGGAATGACATTATTCCGTACATTATTTTATATACCTGTCGTGACTTCAATGGTTGCCGTTTCCATTATGTGGGGATTTCTGTTTGACTCAAATGGCGTTATTAATACGCTTCTGATTCAGATGGGGGCAATTTCAAGTCCCATCGGTTTCCTGAACGATCCCAGAATGGCAATGCTTTGCATTATGTTTATTACAATCTGGCAGGGACTTGGCTACTATATGATGCTGTATCTTGCAGGTCTTCAGTCTGTTCCGGCAGAATTGTCGGAGGCAGCTTATGTGGACGGTGCAAACAGCATACAGACGTTATTCAGAATTAAAATGCCCATGCTCAAGCCTTATATCTGGTTTTGTTCGCTGAATTCAGTTATTTCAGCCATCGGAGTATTTGATGTGGTCTATGTTCTGACAAAAGGCGGTCCGGCAGATGCAACCAATGTGATTAATTATTATTCCTATGTAAAAGCATTCCAGGATTTTGAATTTGGATATGCGGCGGCAATCGGAGCTGTTCAGGCGGTTATGACCACACTGCTGAGCATTATCATATTTATATATGGAAAAAGAGGCGGAGGCATGACTTATGGAGACTGAGAACAGGAGAAACGTAAAAAGTATCAGGCGAAACAGAAAAGTGATTTCCAATACACTGATTTATATTATTCTGATTCTGATTGCGATTGTATGTGCAGGACCGTTTCTGTGGATGCTTTCCACATCGTTTAAAAACGGACAGAACATTTATGATGTGCATCTGTTTACCACGAAACCTACACTTGAAAATTACACGGGAGTATTCCAGTTTCTGAATATTCCAAAATACATATTAAACACCATAATTCTTACCTTTTTTTCCATTCTGGTGGATGTCATTTTCTCTGCACTTTGCGCATATGCACTTGCCTGCATGGATTTCCCGGGGAAAAAGCTGATTATGGGAGCACTTCTGGCATCAATGATTATTCCTGCAGCAGCCGGTATGATTATCAATTATCTGGTGATTGTAAAAGTACATCTGCTGAATACCTATGCAGGTGCAATTCTTCCGGGAGCAGTCAAAGTGTTCAGTATTATTCTGCTCCGGCAGTCTTATCTGACGATTCCGAAGGAACTGATTGAGGCAGCCCGGATTGATGGCGCGGGAGAGGGCAGAATCTGGTGGAAGATCATGATGCCTGGTATTATGCCGTCTGTTTCCACAATCATCATATTTGACTTTATCAGTAAATGGAATGAGTTCCTCTGGCCGATTATTGTATTGCAGGATCCGGAGAAATATCCGCTGGCTACAGCATTGCAGTATCTTAACGGGTCATTTAATTATAAGTTTGGTTATATTGCAGCAGGTACCATTATTTCAATCGTGCCGGTTATTCTTGTCTTTGTTCTTTGTCAGAAAAATTATATTGAAGCAATCAGTGGAGCAGTAAAAGGATGAAACCATATTATGTCTGGGCCGAAATTCAGGCGAACAGGAACACAATTGCAGATTCGGAAAAGTTTCGACTTACGATGAGAAAATGCAGAGATGTTGGAATTACCGGAATTATTCTCAGTGTAAAGGATACCTCGGGATATGTACTCTGGAACAGCAGTATTGCAGAGGCATATGCCGAAAATGATCCGCTTTTCGAGCACAGAGATTATCTGCAGCAATGTCTGCGCATTGCACATGAGGAAGGACTGCTTCTGTTTGCAGCATTTGATGTGTTTACAGAAGGTAACAGCAGGAACGTCAGAGATACCATGCAGGGAATCAGACATCCGCAGTGGCAGGTACAATGCTATGGGATGAGCGGAAATGGAGAAATGAAAGTACAACCGGTTACATCAGCTGAAAAGCTGATTACGGCAGGCAGTATTGATGATTTTGGTGAGATCTTTGTAAATCCCGGAAATCCGCAGGTCAGGGAATATGAAACTGCATTGATCAAAGAAGTTGCAGTAAATTATGATGTGGATGGCATTGTGCTGGACAGAGTCAGATATGTCGGACTCAGTACAGATTTCAGTGAGATGACGAGGCTACAATGGGAAGACTATGCAGGTGTATGGGATGAAAGATGGCCGGAAGATGTATATACGCTTTACAGACAGGAAGGGAAGGAACCCGGGATCCGGTACGGAAGATACTTTGGCTCTTTTCTTACCTACCGGGCAGAGGTGACAGCATCCTTTGTAAGAAATTTACGAAAAGAACTGGACGGCCTTGGCAGAAAAATCACGCTGATGGATTACACAGGATCATGGTATCCGCTGTATTATGAGGTCGGCGTCAACTGGGCGTCTGATCAATATGTTCCAGATGAATATGAATGGGTAGACAAAGAGGCCTACAGTAAAACCGGTTATCTGCAGTCTCTTGATTGTCTCTTATCCGGTTTTTATTATCCGGATGTTACGATTGAAGAAGCAAGGAAGCATGGAAAACCTGCTGACTGGTATAGTGTTGAAGGGGCAGCAGATATGGTTGACAAGGTTACGGGCAGGGAAAGAACAGTTCTTGGAAGTATTTTCCTGCAGCAATACAGTGAACAGCTTTCAGATATGACAAGGGCGGTACAGATGTGTATGAAACGGTCAGATGGCTGTATGCTGTTTGATCTTTCCTATCTGGAAGAAAATGACTGGTGGAGCTACGTAGATACAGCGCAGGAGAAGGGCATGGAGCTGGTGACAGATAAGCTGAAGGACGAAGATTTTCAGCAGATTTTACAGGATTGGGATATTAATTTCGGAACAGCCTTTCCTGTTTCAGAGAAAAAACTTCGTGACAGTACTTCTGATGCAGCAGATTACCTGCCGGAAGCCTGTTTCTGTGTTCGTAATGAAGCCGGGAAGATGCAGGGATGCATTGCAGTCAAACTGTCAGCAAACCAGAAACTGTATCCAGATACCGCATGGATCACACTTTTTTATGTGAATCCGCAGTATCGGAGAAAAGGATGGGGAAGGAAACTGTATTCTCTTTCCGAGAGCGTGCTGTTGCAGCACGGAGTGAAGAAAATCTATATCGGACAGGATTTCAATAATCTGTTTTCCGGAATTCCTTCTCCGGATTCAGGTAAGGAGGCTTTTTTCCGAAAGCTTGGCTATACCCTGAATATGGATGAGCATTATGACCTTGAGGCAGACATTGTCAATAATGATCTGATTGACCGGTTTGATACGGATCCATTCAGTACCGTGTTTGATACAGAGGTTCTGAGAGCAGAAGATGATGGACGTATGCTGGATTTTATCAGAAAAGAGGATGGACTGCCGGAACGGTGGGCATATGAGATGGAAGAATATCTGAAAAATCATGGCGACAGGAATCGCATCGTAGCTATGAAAAAGAAGGAGAATGACGAAATATGTGGTTTCTGCATGGTCTCCTGTAATTCAGACGGTGACGGAGGACTTGGCCCGATTGGCATTGCCAGGGCAGTCAGAGGACATCATGTAGGAGATTACATACTCAGACAGTCACTGTGCCAGCTCAGAAAGATTGGTGGCAGAAGGATCTGCATTGACTGGACGATTTTAAAGAATTTTTACGGACAGTTTGGTTTTACACCGGTCAGAACATTCCGGGCAGGATACAAAGAATTCTGAAAATACAGATATACGGAGATTGAATATGAAAAAGATAGTTCTTCTTCCATTGGATGAGAGACCATGCAACCGTGATTTTCCGCTTCGGCTGTTTATACATGAAAATGAAACTGAAATTATTGTTCCGCAGAAACTTGGAGATAAGAAAAAACCGGCGGATGTAGAGCAGATCAGGGAATTCCTGATACAAAACACGAAGGATGCTGATGCGCTGATTCTGTCTGTGGATATGATGCTGTATGGCGGACTGGTGCCCTCCAGAATTCATACAAGGAGGCTTGCGGAACTGACAGCGGCGGCAGAGACTCTTCATCAGATCAGACGGAACAATCCGAAGATTCTGATTTATGCTTTTCAGGTAATCATGAGATGCCCATCGTATTCAAGTGCGGATGAAGAACCGGATTATTACGCAGATTACGGGGAGAAGATCAATCAGGCAGGAATCAGTATTCATAAGGCAAGACTGGGAATAGAGGCTGAAACGCAGGAGATTCTTTCAGAAATTCCACGGGAGGCATTGGAAGATTACATCGCACGCAGGCAGACAAATTGTACCATGAATCTGCATATGCTGGATTTTGTGGAAGACGGAACGATTGATTTTATGGTGGTACCACAGGATGATTCTGCGGTATATGGATATGCTGCCATGGATCAGGCACAGGTCAGAAGCGAAATTGTCAGGAGAGGGCTGTCGGAACGGGTACTGATGTATCCGGGGGCAGACGAGGTTGAGATGACACTTATCTCACGTCTTCTGAATGTATTGCATGACAGAAAGCCCAAGATTTATCTTAAATATATTTCCGAAGGAGCAAAGAATATATATCCACTGTATGAAGGTGCAACTCTTTCAGCAACATTGAAGAATCATGTATTTGCAGCAGGATGTCAACTGACCGACAGCTATGAGAATGCAGAGATAGCGCTGGTTGTGACTGCTCCGTCAGGAAATATGGCTGAAGCGGCAAAACAGCCCTCAAAACATCCGGAGTACAGCGCGGAGAGAAACCTTCCTGAGATGATTGATTTCATCGAGCAGCGTCTCATGGAGGGAAAAACAGTTACTATTGCAGATAATGCATATGCCAATGGCGCAGATCTGGAAATTATAAGGCTGCTAAATCGACATGGACTGCTGATGAAAGTGGCAGGTTATGCAGGATGGAATACGTCGGCGAATACAATCGGCACAGCAATATCGGAGAGCATTGACAGCCTGTATTTTGCCGGGACACCTGAACATCAGAACTTTCTGATACAAAGATACCTGGAGGACGCAGGTTATTGCTCGGTGGTGCGCTGGAAAATAACAGAGACATTTAAGGGAACTGAATTCGGATATTTTGATGTGAAGGAGTGCAGGGGTGAGATATCCGAGAAGGTGAATGCACAGTTGAGGATATTTGCGGATACAGAACTTTCTTCTGTTGCCGGAAAAATATGGATTGCAGATGTTTCAATGCCATGGAAAAGAATGTTTGAAGTGAAATTTGAAGCAGGAATCAACGAGGATTATTGACGTGGATAGAATAATCAATGGGTTCTTCGACAGTGGTAAATGGTATAAAGGTAATCTGCACAGCCATACAACAAAATCGGACGGAATGCTCAGTCCGGATAAGGCAGTACAGGATTTCAGGGCACATGGATATTCGTTTTTGAGTCTGACAGATCATAATCAGTACAATGATTACAGCCAGAAATATAACTGTGATGATTTTATTCTTCTGCCGGGTATTGAAGCGGCAGCAGTACTATATGATACTCGGGGAGAATGTATCAGGGTACATCATATCAATGGCATTCTGGGAACAGAAGAAATGCAGAAACATGCGGAAAAAGAACTTCTGAAGAACGGGCAGACCTATGGACCGTTTGAGTATCATGAGAAATGGGAAGGCAGAAAGGTTGCACAGGATATTATTGATGACCTTCATAGGAGAGGGTGCATTGTAACTTATAATCATCCGATCTGGTCAAGAATTGAACCGGATGAACTGATAAATCTGCATGGTATTGATATGCTGGAAATATATAATTACAATACGGAAAATGAAAGCGGAACAGGGTATGATACATCATTCTGGGATATGATGCTTCGCCGCGGCGTATGGCAGAACGCGGATGCGGCTGATGATAATCATAACGGGGGCATTTTTGATGATGCTTTTGGCGGATTTATCATGGTCAAAGCAGAGGAACTGTCACAGGATGGCATTGTTACAGCGATCAGGAACGGAAGTTATTATTCTTCTTCCGGGCCGGAGATATATGACTGGGATGTAAATGAAAACAACGTAAATATCTGCTGCAGTCCGGCAGTAAAAATAAATCTGATTGCTGATGGTTATGTGGGGGCAGGTACAAGCGTTATTGCAAGGCCGGGAACATACCTTGAAAAATGTCAGATACCGATCAGAGGAACAGAGCATTATATCAGAGTGGAATGTATAGATGAAAACGGGCATGTCGCGTGGACAAATCCGATTTTTACAGGAAAATAAAGAAAGCCATGATGGTAATAATGGCGTGAAAGGAACACAATGGATAAAGAAGAAATATTCGGAAAAATCAGAGGCGGTTTGATCGTATCCTGTCAGGCACTGGATAATGAACCTCTGCACGGATCAGAAATGATGGCGCGGATGGCGTTTGCGGCAAAAGAGGGTGGCGCATCCGGAATCAGGGCCAATACACCGGAGGATATTCTGGCAATCCGGCAAAAGGTGGATCTGCCGGTGATTGGAATTATCAAGGCAGAGTATCCGGACTCAGAGGTATATATTACGCCGACCATGAAAGAAGCCAGGGAACTGATTGCAGTACATCCGGAAATCATTGCACTTGATGCAACGGACAGGCTTCGTCCTGCAGGAGAAACACTCGGACATCTGTTTTCAGAGCTCAGGAAGGATTATCCTGACCAGCTGTTTATGGCTGACTGTTCCTGTTATGAAGATGGCATGCGTGCACAGGAACTGGGCTTTGATATTGTGGGTACAACGCTTTGCAGTTATACCGAAAAGACCAGAGGAATGTCAATTCCGAATTATGATATGATTCACAGGCTGACACAGGATCTGAAAATTCCGGTGATTGCAGAAGGCGGAATCTGGGAGACCGGACAGCTTCAGAGAGTATATCAGGAAAGGGTGCTTGCGGTTGTCATCGGGACGGCGATTACAAGACCACGTGACATTACACGAAGATTTGTACAGTCGATTCAGAAATAAAGGAGGATAAAATGATCAGAATTTACAAGGCAAAAGATTATAATGATTTGAGCAGGAAAGCAGCGAACATTATTTCTGCGCAGATTATCATGAAGCCCAATTGCGTACTGGGACTGGCAACAGGCTCAAGTCCTGTCGGAACCTACAGACAGCTGGTGGAATGGTATAAAAAGGGAGATCTTGATTTCAGCGAGGTGCATACGGTAAATCTGGATGAATATAAAGGTCTTTCCGGAGATAATACAGAGAGCTATCGCTATTTCATGAACACCAATCTTTTTGAACATGTCAATATTAATATTGCCAATACAAATGTACCGAATGGACAGGCAGTAGATCCGGAGGCAGAATGCCGCAGATATAATGAACTGATCCGTTCTCTGGGCGGCATTGACCTGCAGCTTCTTGGAATCGGGCATAACGGTCATATCGGCTTTAATGAGCCGGAGGAAGCCTTTGAAAAGGAAACACATCTGGTGGCACTTACACAGAGTACCATTGAAGCAAATGCGCGTCTGTTTGATGATCCAAAGGATGTTCCGCATTATGCGTTTACCATGGGAATCAAATCCATCATGCAGGCCAGAAAGATCCTGATTATCGCCAGCGGAGCAGATAAGGCGCAGATCATGCATGATGCATTCTTTGGTCCTGTGACACCGAAAATTCCGGCATCCATTTTGCAGATTCATAATGATCTTACCATTGTTGCAGATGAAGCGGCGCTGTCTCAGACAGATCTGAAAGGGATGAAGAACAGTGATTATTAAAAATGGACTTGTATATACACAGAAGGGCGGTTTTGAAGAACGGGAAGTCCGGATCAGCGGCACACTTTTTACAGATCAGAAAAATCCGGCAGATGAGCAGGAAGTCATTGATGCGACAGGATGCTATGTGATTCCGGGGCTTACCGATATTCATGTTCATGGTTGTAATAATCAGGATTTCTGCGATGCGGATGCAGCTGCAATCGGCAGCTTCGCTGCTTATGAAGCATCAAAGGGCATTACGGCTATCTGCCCGACGACCATGACAATTCCGGAGAAAAGACTTCTGAAGATTGCGGAAACGGCAGCGCAGTATTGTGAAATGACAGAAAAAGACAGTGCGGCACATGCGAGAGAGGCAATATTTGCGGGAATCAATATGGAAGGCCCGTTTATATCTCCGGACAAGAAGGGCTCACAGGAAAAAAGTGACATCAGAAAACCCGATGCTGCATTTATCCGTCAGATGCTGACGAAGTCAGGCGGAAGAATCTGCCTTGTGGATATAGCGCCTGAAATGGAAGGGTCAGAAGAACTGATCCGGGAAATGAAAAACAAGGTGATAATTTCCATTGCGCATACCAATGCAGATTATGATACTGCAAGTCATGCCATGGAGCTTGGAGTGCATCATGTCACACATCTGTATAATGCCATGAGTGCCTATGATCATCGTGCACCGGGTGTTGTCGGTGCAGCAAGCGATGACCCGCAGTGCATGGTGGAACTGATCTGTGACGGTGTGCATAATCATCCGTCTATTGTGCGTAATACATTCAGAATATTCGGAACAGATCGTGTGGTACTGGTCAGCGACAGTATGCGTGCAACCGGGATGCCGGATGGAATTTATGAACTGGGTGGGCATAAGGTACATGTAAACGGGAAAAAAGCACTTCTCGAAGACGGGACAATTGCTGCCAGTGTAACCAATCTGATGGACTGTATGAAGACCTGTGTGCAGGAAATGCAGATTCCACTGGAAACAGCAGTGAAATGTGCGGCCGTTAATCCGGCCAAATCAATCGGGATGTATGACCGCTTTGGAAGTATTTCTGCGGGTAAGTTTGCCAATGCAGTACTGCTTGACTGCAAAACGCTGGAAACCCGAAAAGTAATCCTCAGAGGTAAGGCACTCTGAGGATCTGCTTATCTGTTTCTTAAAAAAGTTCTGAGGTAATCGAGAATTCCCTGCCGGTTTTGAATGCGTACCATTGCATACAGCATTTCCGGTGTGGGAATTTTTGTTCCTGGTATCCATGCATAATACCCGGGAAACCATTCGGTAGGGCTATAGCTTTCTTTTGCACGGTACAGATTCTTAAAGCCGTAACAGGAATTCAGATGCTCATATACAAAATTCAGCAGCTTTGCAGCACTTCCAGGCGTTTCGCCTTCTTCAATAACATTGGCAAGTGGAGCAAGTCCCATGCTGACGCTTTGAATCCCTTCTTCTCTGAAAACCTGAAAAGCTTCATACATGATCTTTTCAGTGATGCCGGAAGGCGCGTCGTGTGAGCGTCTTGTGATGTCTGCCATATAGCCGGTCTGACCGTTGTATGGGCAGTATACATTAAAACCATAAATTCGCCCGGAAGCATCACTTGCATAGAAATATCTTTTATCCAGCGGCTGGTCCAGACCTGTACTGCCAAGCGTGAAGGTCAGAAGGCTGCTGTTCTTATCGTGAAGCCATTCATCTGTAATCTGGTTAATGGCTTTCTCTATTTCCGGATCCCGTCTTTCCAGAGGCCTGTATTCATGTACCGTCAGTCCGGCATTGGTGGCATGATTGATGTTCATCCGCATTTTTGCACCTTTTTTGCCGGCGATTGTATATTCCTGAATATTGAAACTGGCTTCCTCACCACATTTGACGGTTCCAAAACCCTGACGTTTATATTCATCAAGATATTTTCCGGTGATACTGAGAAATACAAGTTTATGATTACTGTTCTGACAGAACAGCCTGAATTCAGTCAGGAAAGCCGGGAAATCTTCAGGCGCACAGATCGGGTCGCCGTTTACAATAACAGTACTTTTTACAATTCCATAAGGAAGTACACCCTCCACTTTTTTACTGAAATACAGTAGCTTATCATCTTCCAAAGTCAGGTAAGAAGCAGGGTTCTGACCATACTTCAGAACAATTTTCCTGGCTCTCTGCATATCTTTTTCTGTCCAGAGGAAGCGTTCAATCCAGGGCTGGAGAAAATAAAGAAGAGAAATGCCGATACAGCTCCATGTGAACCAGAACATGAAATTCTCAAACCGGACGCTGGGGAACCCCGGAGCGTTGTTGTTGGTCGTTCCGAACAGAATACCAAATGCTTCCTGCATACTGTCCCAGAAGATCAGCTTTTTGGGAATACCTGACAGCTGCAGTTTGAGAATGTGGTAACTGACTGTTGCATTCAAAAAGATACACAGAACCGCAGCAGTCAGAAAAAAGAGCCCCTGCTTTACGGAACGACGTTCGGATTTGCAGCAGAAATCTCTATGCCATAGCAGCAGAACCAGCAGAAAAATGCCATCGATACTACCGCTGATGATCAAAAAGGAGAAATCATGCCCAAGGAATATAAAGGGCAGGAAACAGTGCAGCAGGTTCAGCGATAAAATGGTAACTGTCAGATACCAGGCGGCCCTTTTGCGCTGATACAGGTGATAAATGGTTGTCAGCATCAGAAGGGCAATAATGCGGGCAGTCATTTTTTTCATGTCCAGTGCAGGCATGAAGTAATCTGTAAATATATTTGCGGGAAAAAAGCTGAGCAGGAGAATTGCGGCGGCAAAAGCTCCCAGTAAGATAATCATGGTATTTTCCAAACGGATTCTGTATTTTGAATTCATCGTAAACACTCCTGTAAGCAGTCAATTGATATAATACTTTGATTGTACAACTTTATGCTGGAATTATCCATTTATGTTAACAGTTGCAGAAAGGTGCAGGTTACGACTATGATAAAGACATAGAACAGTAAAAGAGGTAAATGCAAAATGATCACACATCCGTTTCCACCATTATATGATGAGAATTCAGAGATTCTGATTCTCGGGAGTTTTCCTTCGGTAAAATCACGCGAGATGAATTTCTTTTACGGGCATCCGCAGAACAGGTTCTGGAAGGTGATGAGTACGATCCTGCAGGAGCCGCTCCCGGTCACGGTAACGGAGAAGAAAGCGATGCTGCTCGGGCATCACATCGCTTTGTTTGATGTCATCAGATCCTGTGATATTGAAGGATCTTCTGACAGCAGCATTCGCAATGTGCAGGTAAATGATCTTTCCGATATCATTAAGACAAGCAGAATCGGAAACCGTATTTATGTCAATGGTAACAAGGCCAGAGACCTTTATATGAAATATACGCTGCCGCAGACCGGAATTCCCTGTATTACGCTTCCCTCTACAAGCCCTGCCAATGCAGCATTTTCCGTAGACCGGCTGGTCAGAATCTGGGGAGAAAAACTTGATGTCGGAAAGGCATTGAAATGAAAAAGAGCACGTGAATCAGTGGCAGCATACCACTGATTCACGTGCTCTTCTGGCTGTTTATTAATTGTTCTGAGCTTTCTGCTTTGCAGAGAATCCGGCTCTCTTACGCATGGTAGGATCCAGAATTCTCTTACGGATACGAAGAGAAGTAGGAGTAACCTCCAGCAGTTCATCGGTGTCGATGAATTCGATTGCCTGCTCCAGAGACATAACCTTAGGCGGAGTCAGACGCAGAGATTCATCAGAAGATGAAGTTCTGGTGTTGGTCAGATGCTTGGTCTTGCAGACGTTGACTTCAATGTCTTCGCCACGGCCGTTGGCGCCGATGACCATTCCGGAATAAACCTTGTCGCCAGGGCTTACGAAAAGTGTACCACGCTCCTGAGCATTGAACAGACCATAGGTAACAGCTTCACCGGTTTCGAAAGAAATCAGAGAACCCTGTTTACGGTAGGAAATCTCTCCCTTATAAGGAGCATAACCGTCAAAAATGGTATTCATGATTCCGTTACCCTTGGTATCGGTCATGAAATCGCCACGGTAGCCGATCAGTCCACGGGAAGGAATGGAGAACTCAAGACGGCTGTATCCGCCGTTGGCGGCGCCCATGTTTACAAGTTCACCCTTTCTTTCACTCAGTCTCTGGATGACAGTGCCGGAGTATTCTTCCGGAACATCGATGTAGCATTTTTCCATAGGCTCAAGCTTCTTGCCGTTCTCATCAAAATGATAAATAACTTCTGCCTTGCTGACAGCAAATTCAAAACCTTCACGACGCATGTTCTCGATCAGAACAGACAGATGCAGCTCACCACGTCCGGATACCTTCAGCGTATCAGGAGAATCTGTCTCTTCCACACGAAGAGATACATCGGTGTTCAGTTCACGGAACAGCCTGTCACGGATATGACGGCTGGTAACAAACTTGCCTTCCTGACCTGCAAGCGGAGAGTCGTTTACGATAAAGTTCATGGAAATGGTGGGCTCTGAAATCTTCTGGAACGGAATGGACTTCGGATCTTCAGGAGAGCAGAGTGTATCACCGATTTTCAGATCTTCAATACCGGAAACAGCAACGATGGAACCAATGCCGGCTTCCTGCACTTCAACCTTATTCAGACCGATGAATTCATACAGCTTTGTGATCTTGGTCTTGATCAGTCTCTTGGGATCATGATGGTTTACAATCACAACATCCTGATTTACCTTGACGGATCCGTTATCAATCTTACCAACACCGATACGGCCGACGTATTCATTGTAGTCGATGGTGCTGATCAGCATCTGTGTTGCAGCTTCAGGATCTCCGACAGGAGCCGGAATATAGTTGATGATGGTATCCAGCAGCGGTTTCATATCGGTACCTGTCTCGTCAAGATCAAGAGAGGAGATTCCGGCTTTTGCAGATGCAAAGACAAACGGGCAGTCAAGCTGCTTGTCATCAGCACCAAGGTCCATCAGAAGTTCAAGAACTTCATCGATAACTTCCTTCGGTCTTGCTTCTGGACGGTCAATCTTGTTAATGCAGACAACAACAGGAAGCTTTAATTCCATTGCCTTACGCAGAACGAACTTGGTCTGCGGCATGGGGCCTTCGAATGCATCGACAACAAGGATAACACCGTTTACCATCTTAAGTACACGTTCAACTTCACCGCCGAAATCAGCATGACCAGGGGTGTCAATGATATTAATCTTAATATCTTTATATGTGATGGCGGTGTTTTTGGACATGATCGTGATACCACGCTCTCTCTCGATTGCGTTGGAATCCATGACACGTTCTACTACTTCCTGGTTGTCACGGAATACACCACTCTGTCTTAAAAGCCCATCTACCAGGGTGGTCTTACCATGGTCGACATGGGCGATAATTGCAACGTTTCTGACATCATTTCTAGTCTGCTTCATATAGTATAACTCCTTAGTATTCGCGGAGTCCGAATGACTCCGGGTGCAAAATATGACTCTTTACAAACTTAAACAGTATAGCACGCGCTTTTTTATCTTGCAATGAGAAATATGATGAAAAAACATCATTAAATAAGTAGAAAAACAAAAAGTTGCCATAGAGGGTACAGATTGTTCAAAGGTTAAGCCTATTATGACATGGGGAAAACCTTACGAAAATAGCCATTTGTGCGAACGGTCTGGTAATTTGTGCGGTATGGTTGACAGCCTGGTTTTCCTGGTGCTATGATGTAGCTGTTCAGAGGTAGAGGTTGCGGATTTCAACAGTACATCTTCAGATGTGGCAGACACAGACGAAGAAGGTGGAAAGGGGAATTTGCCGAAAGATCCGATATTCTGTAAATCGGATACTTGGGCGTACAGCAAACAGCTGTATGACTGTCATCGTTCAAGATGGGGCGCTATCCGAAAGGGATCATGTGATGCATGAAGAGAACTTTTCAGGAGCCGGTTCATTTTGAATCGGCTCTTTTTTTACGGATTATTTCATGTTGAAAGTGCCGGAGTGCTGCAGGTAATACACCGCTTCAGGTGAGGAAAGGGAGAAAGATGGCTATATTTAAAGGCGCAGGTGTTGCGATTGCCACACCATTTAAGGAAAACGGAGAAGTTAATTATGAGGAGTTTGACAGACTGATCGAATTCCAGATTGAAAACGGAACAGATGCAATCATTGTCTGCGGAACAACAGGTGAGGCGGCAACCATGAGCGAAAGAGAACACATGGAAGTCGTAAAACACTGTATTGATAAAGTGGCAAAGAGAATTCCTGTGATTGCAGGAACAGGTTCCAATTGCACGGCAACAGCTGTTGCACTTTCCAGGGAGGCCGAGAGTTATGGGGCAGACGGCGTACTGTGCGTAACGCCATATTACAACAAGGCAACCCAGAACGGACTGATTGCACATTTTACTACAATTGCGGAAGCAATTCACATCCCGATGATCATGTACAATGTACCGAGCAGAACAGGCTGCAACATTCAGCCTGAAACAGCAGTAAAACTGGCACGTGAGGTCAGGAACATTGTCGGAATCAAGGACGCAACAGGCAATATTGCACAGACGACAACCATGATGCAGCTTGCAGACGGATGTATTGATCTGTATTCCGGTGACGATGATGAAGTAGTACCGATCATGGCACTTGGCGGACTTGGCGTGATTTCTGTCCTTTCCAATGTGGCACCGCGGCAGACACATGACATCTGCGCAAAATGTCTTGAAGGGGATTTTGCAGCAGCAAGACAGCTTCAGTTTAAGGCACTCCCTCTGATCAAGGCACTTTTTTCCGAGGTAAATCCGATTCCGGTAAAGAAAGCATTGACAATGATCGGAATTGAGGCAGGACCGCTCAGACTTCCGCTGACGGAAATTCAGCCGGAAAATGCACAGAAACTGGAAAATGCCATGCGCTGCTTCGGGCTGCTCGGATAAATACAGGTAATCGGGCTGAAACAGAGCACCGGCGTTATATCACATAAGAAAAGGGCTGGGAGTAAATATGACAAGAATAATCATGCACGGCTGTAACGGTCGTATGGGACATGTAATTGCAGATCTTGCAAAAGAGGATCCGGATACGGAAATTGTCGCAGGAGTTGATGCACATGGCGAAAGTACATATTCTTTTCCGGTATTTGCGTCTTTAAGAGAATGCAATGTAGATGCGGATGTTGTAATTGATTTCTCCAATGCACAGGCAGCAGATACACTTCTTGAAAACTGTGCGGACAGAGCACTTCCCTGTGTCCTGTGTACAACAGGACTTTCAGATGCACAGCTGGAACTTGTGAAGAAGGCTTCACAGAAGACGGCGATTCTGAAGTCAGCCAATATGTCCATGGGAATCAATGTACTTCTGAAAGTGCTCCGTGATGCAGCACCGATTCTGTCTGCAGCCGGGTTTGATATGGAAATTGTGGAAAAGCATCATAATCAGAAGTTGGATGCACCGAGCGGTACGGCACTGGCCCTTGCAGATGATATCAATGAGGCAGCGGGCGGAGATTTTGATTATGTATATGATCGCTCCACGAGAAGAGAAAAGAGACCACAGAAAGAGATTGGAATTTCATCTGTTCGCGGTGGTTCCATTGTGGGCGATCATGATGTGATTTTTGCGGGAAAAGACGAAGTGGTAACATTCTCGCATATGGCCTATTCCAGGGCTATTTTCGGAAAAGGTGCGCTGGAGGCTGCCAAATTTCTGGCAGGAAAAGCTGCCGGAATGTATGACATGAGTGATGTGATTGGCTGATCAGCTGTTCACGGCACTGCCTGTGGCAGTTTACTGCAGAAGGGAACCGGATGAAATTCAGACCCTGTATTGATATTCATAATGGAAAAGTAAAACAGATCGTTGGCAGCAGTCTTAAGGATGCCGGAGATCAGGCAGAAGAAAACTTCGTATCCGGGCAGGATGCGAAGTTTTTTGCGGATCTGTATCACCAGATGGGACTGAGAGGCGGTCATGTGATTTTGCTGAATCCGCAGGACAGCACTTATTATGAACAGACGAAGACACAGGCTTTCGCAGCACTTTCCGCGCATCCGGGAGAACTGCAGGTCGGAGGAGGAATTACGGCAGAGAATGCGGAGGCGTTTCTGGCAGCAGGAGCTTCACATGTTATTGTTACCTCTTATGTATTCAGTGACGGTCATGTGAATGAAAGCCATCTGAAACAGCTTGCGCAGGTCGTCGGAAGAGAACATGTTGTACTGGACCTCAGTTGCAGAAAGAAGGATCAGGCATATTATATTGTCACAGACAGGTGGCAGAAACTGACTGACACGCGCCTCTGTCCGCAGACGATGGAAGAACTTGCAGAATACTGTGATGAGTTTCTGGTACATGCGGCAGATGTGGAAGGCAGGCAGAACGGAATCGAGCAGGATGTGACCCGGATTCTGGGCTGCTGGGGGAAAAAACCTGTGACTTATGCAGGCGGAGTCAGATCGGCTGAGGATATCCGGATGCTGAAGGCACTTGGCGGTGGAAAACTGGATGTGACGGTTGGAAGTGCGCTGGAGATTTTTGGTGGTACGCTGACGATTGAAGAGGTAATGAAAGCCTGTGTGGAGTGAAGTGGGATTGTGACACAAGGCGGCAGAGAAAGACGTTCCTATGGAACTGTTTCCCTGCCGCCTCGTGTGCGGAAGGCTATGAGGCAGGAAGTACGCTCCTTCGGAGCTGTTCCTGTGCGTGGGTGTGAGGAGAGAGTGTGCGTGGCAGGAAGTGCGCTCCTTCGGAGTTGTTCCTGCGCGCAGGTGTGAGGAGAGAGTGTGTGTGGCAGGAAGTGCGCTCCTTCGGAGCTGTTCCTGCGCGTTGGATGTGAGAGCGGAGGTGGGAGGCGAAGCAATGCATCCCATAAAAACGTTCTATGAACGTTTTTATGGGATCGCGGCGTGCGCCGCGATTTGCAAAATAAAAGAGGAATTTTCAGGCTGCATGCAAGCATGCGCTGAAAATCCCTCTTTTATTTTGGCATTGCTTCTTAGTGCTACGCGCAAAATGTCCGACGCAGCAAATGCTACGCCGGACTCTTGATTAATCATTATTACAGATTGCGAATTCTAAGATAAATTTGTCATTTATGTCAAGAAAGGCACATATGTAGTCTGATTAATTGGCTTTGAGGTTAAATCAAAGCTTGTTTACGTTTACGGCCTGAGGTCCTTTTTCGCCCTGGATTACATCATACTCAACAGAAGCGCCTTCTTCAAGAGACTTGAAACCTTCCATGTTAAGTCCTGAGTAATGTACGAATACATCATTGCCTGCTTCGTCAGAAATGAAGCCGTAACCTTTTTGATTGTTGAACCACTTTACTGTACCTTTGTTCATTTGTAAATACCTCCACTAGATAATGAAAAAGTAATCGATGTACCGTCTTTCAACGGTATGTTGCCTATTTGACAACAAAATTACAATATCACAATCAGGGGTAAAAGTAAAGAAATTATTTGTAATTTTTTCAAAAATTATCACAATTTGAGGGGCTTAAAAGGCGAGGACTTTACTTTATGACTTTAGTATGCTAAAATGTTTAAGCAATAAAGCAAAATAGACGCATTATCGATAACAGTTGCGTATCGGAGGATTACAGAATGAACAAAAAAATCAGAACAGATGCGGTGGATCATTTATTTGATGCTGTACTGTCTTTACAGAACAAGGAGGAGTGCTACAGCTTTTTTGAGGATCTTTGTACCGTCAATGAGCTCTTATCTTTATCTCAGCGGTTTGAAGTTGCATCAATGCTGCGGCAGCATAAAACGTATCTGGAAATTGCTGAGAAGACCGGGGCTTCCACTGCAACGATCAGCAGGGTCAACAGATCACTGAATTATGGTGATGACGGATATGAACTGGTATTTGACAGACTGCAGGAATGAAGAACGGGAGAACTGTTTTGTTCCCGGATATGAAAAAGGAGCACCGTGAAAAGATTCACAGTGCTCCTTTTATTATACGATTAATTCCCTTGCAACAGATAAATGTGACATTTCCGGTTTATATCAGGTCAGCTTTCCTTTGGCACAGCAGCCCTTTCCTTTGCGGATTCTGCAGAAGGTCTGTCGACGGTCATTGAGCAGTTGCCCTGAAACACTGCGTTTTCATCAATTACAATACTTCTGGTGGTAATGTCACCGATGATCTTTCCGGTATCACTTACCTCAACCTTGCCGGCACCGGCGTCGATATTACCGGAAATTTCACCTGCCAGAAATACGTTCTGTGCTTTTACATTTCCGGTGATTTTTCCGGTCTGGCCAACAATCAGGCTGCCGTCAATTCTGACTGCACCATTGATGGTTCCGTCAATTCTTGTGGAATCTTTTGCACTGAAAGGACCATCACATACCGCACCGGTACCGATCAGGGTAACTACCTTTTCTGCTTCTGAATCATAAGTTACAACTGCCTTTTTACTGTTATTAAACATTTGTATGGCCTCCTGATTAACCATTGATTTCTATCATACTTTCCGGATCTATGAATTCGTCATTATATTCAATCTGATAGCCCAGTGTGGTATTGCTCTTTCCGACAACGAAAAGAGGATCTCCGCGAGATACCTTATCTTTTGCCTTTACAAGTGAATCACCCTTGTTGCGGTAAATGGAAATATAACCGTTTCCGTGATCAACAGTGATACAGTTACCGTATCTGGGATCAGCGGTTACTGTTACAACTGTACCGTCTCCTGCAGCAACGATCTGGGAGCCTGCACTTGCCGTAAAGACAAGAATCGGATTTCCGGTCTTGGATGAGGAAGAAGATTTTCCTGCAGCATCTGCATTTGGATCATCCAGAGAACTCTTATAAGAAGCGGAACTGGATAACGGGAATCCCTTCGGAAGACTTGCCTGAGCAGCCTGCTCTTCTTCAGAGGCTTCTTTGGCAACTTTCTGGTTAAGTGCCAGACTCAGCTGTGTTACCTCTGCCTCCAGTTCATCGTTGGAAGCGGACAGAGAAGCTTTTTCCGAGGAAAGTGTGTTGATCTGATCTGTCTGCTTCGCAGTCATGAGATCTGTGTTTTTCATATAAATAGATGAATAGATCACATAACACACGACCAGCAGCAGAACCAGGAAAAGTGTAAATGCAAGGATCTGCGTCTTTACATGTCCTAAATGAATTCTTTTGTTCTGCCCATCGGAATCGCCGGATATGATCATAATAGTATAATTTCTTTTATGGCGGTGTTTTCTTGGGCCGCTGTTTTTTGTCATGATGGCCTCCGTGAACTGAATGGTGCAAAAAAGTTTCCTGCACGAATTCATATTTTATCACAGTAAGAGTGTGATGACAACGAAATTTTGCTATTTCCGTAACAATTTAACAAAAACTTAACATTTGTTTTGTGCATTTTTCTGCATGGTATGAGGCAGAGATCAATATTTACTCAACTTTCCCACCAGCATAACTGTGGAAAACGCTTGATTTTTCAAGTAAAACAACTTCATAAATCGGTGCCTTGACATTAAAATAGCACCAAATCTTTGGTATAATAAGTTCACCACAAACA
>JAKVKH010000012.1 GCA_022486625.1 Butyrivibrio sp.
TTGTTTGTGGAACACATAGGGGCATTATCAGCAGATATCACATCCTTCATCAAAAGTAAAGTCACTGAATGGATGATGTCTCAAGCCTCATTTATACAGGCTTTATTTGGAAATGTTTGCTGGGAAAATTGAGTCAATAATGAAATCCTAAGCTTCTGAATTCTTGAATAAGATAAAAAATATACTGTTACTTTTTAATTATACCACTCCTATTCATGTTGTTAACGTATCAATCAGCAATTTTCTTCGCCTTCTCCAGATACTGCTTCTTTATTTTCTTCGGCCCTGCAAATCGAAAACACCATGTATAAAATGTTTTGCCGTCACGTTTGGCTTAAACTGATCATAATTGACTCTTTCCGTATAGATATTCTCACCAAATCTGTCAATTACTGATTTCATCAGCTCATTTTCACAGATGAGTTCTACTTTCTGCTCCTCACCATCATTGTGAAGAATCTTATTTTTTTCAGCATCATATTCCGTATACTGAAAACGGACCTGCCGTTTTTCTGCACGGCTTCAATCAGCTTATCAATAACATAATACAACTGCGGATTATCTGTCTTGATCCGATCTGCTGTGTAAATTCCGGGCACAATCTACTCTTTCTAATATACACTTCCAAGTAATGAAATCTTATTTATCAGGTTCTCACTTTTCCCGGCACTGATGAATCTAGATGATGAAACGGCATCCACAAGGAGCTTCAGCTCTGGAACTTCAAATTGTCTCGTCCCCATAAAAAAAGAATTACTCTTCGAAACATTATTTACGATATCAATATCAAATGCAGCCAGTATATCAATATCATCCTTTATTTACGATGATTTTCAGCTTTGCGTTTTTTCTCATTTCCTTCTTGGTTTTCTCTGCATATCGTGCTTTTGCCTATTCAATCCGCCTTTCTGCATTCTCGATTGATTTCTTCTTGGTTGCAAGGTTTTCAATCATTATAATTTTCTCCGTTTTTTCAGATATTTAGGCAACAGAAAAGCAGTGACGATACTTCACTTCCATCACTGCTCATCCAACTTGAACATATTATCTTTTGAGTTATTTACAGAAAATCAATATCTCAATCGATTGCCACATATACCTTGTTATAACTGTCTTCATCCCATAAAAGGTATGTTCTTTCTTCTCGATAATTCAGATTATGTTCTTTTAAAGTTTTACAAATATCATCTGCAATAAATCTCGCTTCCTTCACTGAACGCCTTATTATAGTAAGCATAAGAGTATTTGAAGTCACTTCGTTAATGTATGTTTTACAAGCTGTTCATCAACATCCCTTCCCGCATACATAACTCTTATTACTGTTACCTGTAACGCCTTCTCATCTGGAATATAGAACACCAGATACTTATCTACCGACATTACCCTCAGCCCACGGCTGTGCCATGGTTCTTTATGATACTGTCTGAACTTCTTCGGGAATTTTTCAAGACTGATGATTCCATACTCTAATCTGTCAAGCTGTCCTGCCGCATTCTCAGGAGATTGCAGATCAAATGCAATATACTCAAAGATTCCTCTTAAGTCTGCGTCCACCTGATCAGTCGTTACTACCTCATAAGTCATATGCCATAGTCCTTGTGAATATCAGCAAATGTCTTCTTTGCAGATTTGGTTCTGCCCGCAAGCATATCCGCATATCCTTTCTCTAATTCTGCATTCAATTCTGTCCCAGAAAGTGTGGATACATTAAGCAGCTTAGATTCTGGAATTTTAACCTCAAACGGAAGTCCTCTGTTTAGAATAATCTGCTTATAAAACATCGTGATTGCATTAGATGCTGGGATACCAAGTGTAGAAAGAATACTCTCTGCCTGTTCCTTTACATCAGGTTCAATACGCGCATACAAGTTAGCTGATTTTGCTGCCATATCGCATCACTCCTTTCGGTGATTGATCATTTTTATTTTAGTTTCATTATACACATTTGTCCACACAACAGCAATACATTATCAGGTGGTATCTCGAACACTCAATATGTTTGCGATATCTCTTCGCAATTCACCATAGATCACACCTTCCTGCGATATTTAGGTGCAAACACTATGTGATACTTACAATTCCATTCTGAATGTGATAAAAACTACTTACATCCAATTGGATTACCTCCAGTAATATGTTTGTGTGGCTGCGAACCAACACTTATCATATCACTGGAGGTTTTTACTTGAAGCTGAAGCAACTGTGGTTCACCTGCATAGCAGGTGGTTTTCTAAAAGATTGCCTCACAACAAAACGCGGAGAATCAACATAAGCTGATTCTCCGCCATCATTAATGTTCCCGGGCAGATTTGAACTGCTGGCCTTCCGCTTAGGAGGCGGACGCTCTATCCAGCTGAGCTACGGAAACATATATGCAGGTTCGCCTGTCTGCGAACTTTTTTATATGCTGCCGGAAGTCTTTTAACTCCGACAGACATTGTTTACTTTATCACATTGGAGCTGCAAATTCAACTCTCATTATCATCCGGATAATTGATAAATCCCTGCATCCAGATATTTCCCTTGAATCGCCTTCCGGTTTCAGGAGCCCCCATCAGATCTTTCTGATTGATACAGACATCAAAAGCAAGTTCATTACAGCTGAGAGTCATAATCCAGACATCATCACCTGTAATTGTATTTTTTACCATGTGACATTCCGTAATTTCTGCCAGTACGGAATACTGGTCACATTCCATTCCATAGGGCATAAAATAATTGTCCACCATGGTAAAAACATCTTCTTTATATATACGATTTGAAATTGCCGTATAGGTATCCATATCATCCAGCGTCAGGCTTTCAATCGCAGCCTCATCGCCTTTTCTGGCTGCAGAAATCAGCTGATTTCTGGCCTGCAGCTTCTTTTTACTCTTAATGGTCTGCTTCCTGCTTTTTGCAATCGGCATCATGATCGTTCCATTATTGGACAGCGCTGACAGTGTCAGCGTTGTTCCTTTTACCGGAAAATCATTTTCATTATGATGCTTCAGATACGGAATCATATTCTGAAGATAAAAAACCAGAGACACGCCGACTCTGACTTCATCACAGGCACCGACATATGCATCCTGCGCTGCCAGACGCTCTACCGTGATGTCCTCCGTGGAGCTGATGCCTGTTCCGATCAGATACGGATAATAGTATTCGTAAATAAACCGGTCTTCCTCATCAAACTCCCCGCGAACGACAATCCCGATTCCGTTGGCGAAATCTCTGCGAAATTCCGCCATGATCTCGCCTTCTTCATTTGTCGTATAGGTTCTGACCGTTGCTTCCTGTATTGAGTCGGTAATGATCTTCTGCAGCTCTTTCCGACTTGTCAGTTCAGAAAAACCAACCGCTCTTAAGAATTTATGCATCGATTTCACCTCCTTCCTCTGATTTCTGATTCCCACTTACTTTTTTCAACATAATGATTACTGATTATGGGCGAAGCTCTGTCTTGCCACCCATGTACGGCTGCAGTACCTTCGGAATCTTCACAGATCCATCTGCCTGCAGGTTGTTCTCCAGGAATGCAATCAGCATTCTCGGCGGAGCGACAACCGTATTGTTCAGTGTATGTGCAAGATAGTTGCCATCCTTACTCTTAATTCTGATTTTCAGTCTTCTTGCCTGAGCATCTCCAAGATTGGAGCAGCTGCCGACTTCGAAATATTTCTTCTGTCTGGGTGACCATGCTTCCACATCGCAGGACTTGCACTTAAGATCAGCCAGATCTCCGGAACAGCATTCCAGTGTACGTACCGGAATGTCCATGGATCTGAAGAGATCCACTGTATTCTGCCACAGCCTGTCATACCACATCTTGGAGTCTTCCGGCTTGCAGACAACGATCATTTCCTGTTTCTCAAACTGATGAATTCTGTACACACCACGCTCTTCAATTCCGTGTGCACCTTTTTCCTTACGGAAGCACGGAGAATAACTGGTCAGTGTCTTCGGAAGCTCTTCCTCCGGAATCATCTGATCGATGAACTTACCGATCATGGAATGCTCACTTGTACCAATCAGATAGAGATCTTCGCCTTCAATCTTATACATCATGGCATCCATTTCCGGAAAACTCATAACACCGGCAACAACATTTCCATGAATCATGAAAGGAGGAATGCAATAAGTGAAACCTCTGTCAATCATGAAGTCTCTCGCATAAGCAAGAACTGCAGAGTGAAGTCTTGCCACATCACCCATCAGATAATAGAAACCGTTACCTGCAACTCTTCTGGCAGCATCAAGATCAATGCCGTTCAGTTTCTCCATAATATCTGTATGATACGGAATTTCAAAATCCGGGACAACCGGATCGCCGTACTTCTGAATCTCCACATTCTCAGAATCATCTTTGCCAATTGGGACCGTAGGATCAAGAATCTGCGGGATCATCATCATTTTTTCCGTGATCTGATCATTTACAGTCTTTTCCTTTTCCTCAAGTTCTGCAAGACGCTTTGCACCATCTGCCACTTCCTGCTTTTTCTCCATGGCTTCTTCTTTTTTGCCCTGCGCCATCAGTGCGCCGATTTCCTTAGAGATCTTATTTCTCTTTGCACGAAGATCATCTGCTTCCTGCTGAACCTCACGGCTCTCCTTATCAAGTGCAATTACTTCGTCTACAAGCGGAAGTTTTGCGTCCTGAAATTTCTTTTTGATGTTTTCTCTGACCGCATCCGGATTCTCTCTTAAAAATTTAATATCAATCATTGTTGGTTCCTCCTACAGATTTTTTCATATCATTTATTATTAAAAAAATTTATATTATAGACGTTTACTTCTTACTGCTCTATTGCTTTTTCCAGTGCCTGTCGTTCTTCATCTCCAAGATCAAGCGCACATTCTCCGTGCTTTACTTCTTTGGTATAGGAATAACATCCATCAACACTGTGTACAGAATTAAGAATGAAACCATTGTCATTGTCATCCAAAAGTGCGAGTGAAAAGCTAAGCTGTCCGCCCATCTGCTGAAATGCATCATACTTGATAATTCCTATTTTACTGAAGCACCTTGCCATTTTCTTATAGATATCATTGATATCCTTTTTGTTTTTTTCAGTTGCAGATCTCATGTACTGATTGTCTTCAAAGAGTTCTACAATCTCATCTTCCAGACTTGCAGCTTCCTTGCCTTTCATGAATTTGCTCAGTCTCTTCATCATTTTACGATTTCTTCTTTCCTGCACAATCAACAGAATAAAAAGAATGATAATCAGTACCGCTGCCCCGATAAAAAGATATGCCGGGTCCAAAGATCCGATTCCGATATAATTAAATATATAACTGTTCATCCGTTAAATTTCTCCGTTTCGTTTTACCAGAAGATTTGTTATTTTTTCAAGATCATCATTGTTATAAAAGTCAATTTCAATCTTACCGGTTCCGTCACCTTTGGATGAAATCTGTACCTTCGTCCCAATTGATTCCTTACATTTTTCTTCAAGATCTCTGTATATGACTTCAAGACTTTCATTCTTGGAAGCCGGCTTTTTGGTCTTCTCCGGTTTGCCATAATTTTTTACGAGTTTCTCAGCTTCACGTACACTCAACTTTTCATCAAAGATCTTTTCTGCTATTTTAAGCTGTTCTGACGGATCATCAATGGAAATAATTGCTCTTGCATGTCCCGTTGTCAGTTTTGCATCAATCACCATCTGCTGTACTTCCGGACAAAGTTTGAGAAGACGCATGGAATTCGTAATTGCAACACGGCTCTTTGAAACCTTATCCGCAACTTCATCCTGCTTCAGATTAAATTCTGTCATCAACCGCTTATAAGCAACAGCTTCTTCAATCGGGTTCAGATTTTCTCTCTGAATATTTTCAATCAGCTGTATCTCTACAATCTGCTGATCTGTCAGATCATTTCGAATCACCACAGGAACTTCTTTTAATCCGGCGAGTTTTGCAGCTCTCCACCTTCGTTCTCCTGCAATAATTTCATAATAACTTTTCTGATCCTTTACCAGAATCGGTTCAAGGATTCCTACCTGCTTAATCGAATCTGATAATTCCTGCAGCGCATCTTCATCAAAATTTTTTCTTGGCTGTTTTCTGTTTGGTTCCACTTTGATGATATTGACAATCTTCTTACTTCCGTTTGCTTCTATATCATCTGTCTTGGTTCCCATTTTCAGTTCACCGGTAGGAATTAATGTATCCAGTCCTTTTCCCAGACCATGTCTTACATTTTTTCCAGGCATTATTTCATCTTCCTTTCTTATTCTTTATCCTCTTTATATTCTGATCCATCAACTGTAATTGAATAACAATTTATTTTTTTCAGTGTCAGTTTATCAGCATCAGGGCAATCAGAATTTTCTTTCAATTACTTCCTGTGCAAGCAAACGATATGCTTCCGCACCTGCTGACTTTGAATCGTAGAGATTGATAGGAATTCCGTAACTTGGTGCTTCAGCAAGTCTGATATTTCTCGGTATGATTGTTTTATATACTTTCTCATCAATATGACTCTTCACATTTTCAACAACCTGAAGTGACAGATTTGTTCTGGAATCAAACATTGTAAATACAACGCCTTCCATCTCCAGATTCGGATTCAGTCTTTCTTTTACCAGATTCACTGTATGAACCAGCTGGCTGAGACCTTCCAGTGCATAATACTCACACTGAATCGGAACAAGTACTGTATCTGCTGTTGTCATAGCATTAACCGTTAACATGCTCAAAGACGGCGGGCAGTCTATCATAACAAAATCATAGTGATCCTTGATCTGATCGATATGTTTTTTTAAAATATACTCTTTATTTTCTGTATCAATCAGTTCAATTTCAGCTGCTGCAAGATCAACATTAGCCGGTATGATATCGACGCCTTCCACAATGTTTTTCTGAACACAATCCTGAACTTCACAATTTCCAATCATAAGCTCATAGATTGTATTTTCTACATTGTTTTTATCAATGCCAAACCCGCTGGTTGTATTTCCCTGCGGATCTGTATCAATAACAAGAACTTTTTTCCCTTTCTCAGCAAGTGCCGCCGAAAGATTGATTGAAGTTGTTGTTTTCCCAACTCCACCTTTTTGATTTGCGATTGCGATGACTCTTCCCATTTTTTTCCTCATTCTGCGGCTTCTGGAACTTTATCTTCTGAGTCCATGCGCAGCAATGAACTCTTTCAGATATCATATTGAATTTTTCGTTTCACAACAACAAATTTACGATTGATTGAATGTTTCACGGTCTTTTTTACAATATCTTGGGCTGAAATGTTTCACGTGAAACAAATGCTTGTGCTGAAATTTTCAAAAAATTCAATTCACTTTGAATGTTTCACGTGAAACATCCAAGTAAAAGTAAACACTACATGGATATTATAAAGGGGATTTCGAAGGTAGTCCAGCTTTTCTCGGATATAATTTACTTGTAGGTTCTGTTTTTCTGATAATAACAATATTTCTTTCAACATCTGTTCCCGGAAGAGTCAGTTCATGAATACCTTCAACCTTTCCTCCGAGCAGATGAATTGCCTTTTTGGCTGACGTCATCTCATCATTCAGTTTATTACTCTTATAAGCAATAAATGTTCCGCCCACTTTCACATATGGAATACAATACTCTGATAAGGTAGACATATTGGCAACCGCTCTTGCACATCCGATATCAAACTTTTCTCTGAGTGTGCCTGTTTTTTTCGCAGCAAAATCTTCTGCTCTTCCATGAACAGTTACGATACTGCCGGACTCATTATTAATGCCAAGCGTCTCAATAACTTCATTCAGAAAGTTCAGTCGCTTCTGAAGAGAATCCAGTAATGTCACATTAAGTTCCGGATACAAAATTTTAAGCGGAATTCCAGGAAATCCTGCTCCGGTTCCGATATCGATCAATGAAAGTTTATGTTCAGAATGGAAATCAAAATATCTGGCAGCAACCAGACTGTCCAGAAAATGAAGTTTGCATACATCATCAAATTCTGTGATAGCCGTAAGGTTCATTACACTATTCCATTTCACCAGAAGTTCGAAATACCGGTCAAACTGCTCCAGTTGATGATCTGATAACTCAATATTCAGTTCTTTACAATCTGCAATAAACTTACTGTAATCATTCATATTTTTTCTCATTTTCTGTTTTTTCTATTAATGGAATCAAGGTAAACAATCAATACAGAAATATCTGCAGGATTCACACCGCCGATTCTGGATGCCTGCCCGATATTTACCGGACGGAATTTTTCAAGTTTCTGTCTGGCTTCAATTCGAAGACTTCCAACATCCTGATAATCAAGATCTGCAGGAATATACTTATTTTCCATTTTTTCAAACTGTTCAACCTGCTTTTCCTGTCTGAGAATATACCCTTCATACTTAATATTGATCTCTATCTGTTCAATAATATCCCTGCTGAACGTTTTTCTTCCTGGATCAATTTCTGCAAGGCTGTCATAGTCAAGTTCAGGTCTGCAGATCAGTTCTGCAAGAGAAGAAGCTGTTTTAAGAGGAGAACTTCCATGACGATTCAGGAAATCCTGTACCTGAGCAGATGCTCCGATACTGGTTTCTTTCAGTCTACGGACTTCAGATTCAATTGCGCTCTTTTTATATTGTACATACTCATATTTTCCACGTGAAACAAGACCCGCCTGATATCCCTTCGCTCTGAGCCTGAGATCTGCATTATCCTGCCTGAGAAGAAGACGATATTCAGCACGTGAAGTCATCATTCGATAAGGTTCAAGATTATCCTTGGTCACAAGATCATCAACCAGTACACCGATATATCCTTCCGATCTGTCAATGGTAACATAAGGTTTATCCAGAATCTGCATTGATGCATTAATACCGGCATATAATCCCTGCGCAGCAGCTTCTTCATATCCGCTGCTTCCGTTAAACTGTCCGGCGCTGAAAAGGCCTCTGATTTTTTTGATTTCCAGAACAGGAGATAACTGTCCGGGACAAAGACAATCATACTCAATTGCATATGCATTTTTTACAATCCGGCAATGTTCGAGTCCCGGAACTGATCTGTACATTTCAAGCTGCACATCTTCAGGCATGGAAGAGGACATTCCATCGATATACATTTCATTGGTAAAATCACCTTCGGGTTCAATAAAGACCTGATGCCTTTCCCGGTCAGGAAACTTAATTACTTTATCTTCAATAGAAGGGCAGTATCTCGGACCTACCCCTTCAATTACTCCAGCATAAATTGGCGATCTATTTATATTATTACGTATTATTTCGTGTGTTTTTTCATTTGTATAAGTAAGCCAGCAGGATGCCTGATCTCTCTGAACAGATGCAGGATCAGTTTCAAATGAAAAAGGAATTACCGGTGTATCGCCGAACTGTTCCTCCATCTTATCGTAATCAATACTGTTCCCATCCATTCTGGCCGGTGTACCCGTCTTGAATCTCCGAAGATCAATCCCATTTTCAATCAGAGAAGCAGACAGAAGATTTGCAGGCTGCATTCCATTTGGTCCGGTATAGGTAATTGCTTCGCCGCAAAGGCATCTGGATTTCAGATACGTGCCTGTACATAGAATTACCGCCTTTGCTTCATACACAGCTCCGGTAAAAATTCTGACGCCGGTAATTTTTCTTTCATAACCCTCACGAAAAAGCTCCGGGTCAGAAATTTCACTGACAGGCTCAGAAATCAGTTCACATACTTCCGCCTGTTTGACGGTAAGATGTTCCTGACTTTCAAGAACTTTCTTCATGGAAGCTGAGTAAGCCGCTTTATCGGCCTGCGCACGAAGAGAATGAACAGCCGGACCTTTTGAAGTATTCAGCATTTTAGACTGAATAAAAGTCTTGTCTATATTTTTTCCCATCTCCCCGCCAAGTGCATCAATCTCTCTTACAAGATGTCCTTTGGAGGATCCACCGATATGCGGATTACAGGGCATGAATGCAATATTGTCCGCACTGACTGTAAAAATAACCGTTTCCAGCCCCAGTCTGCTGCAGGAAAGTGCAGCTTCACATCCGGCATGACCCGCGCCAATGACACAAACATCTACTTTTTCTCTGATCTGACTCATATATTCCTCTGACTGCCTGAAACTGCAGGCTGATTATTTTCCCATACAGAATTTTGAAAAAATCTCATCCACAAGATCTTCACCGATATCTTCACCGATAATTTCACCAAGCGCCTGATAACAGTTCATCAGATCGATTGCAAAAAAATCCTCTGACATTCCGTCATCAATGCTCTTTATTACAAGCATCATACTTTCATAAGCCTTCTGAAGTGCATTTTTATGTCTGATACTAGTAACATACATCTCTTCTTTTGGAACAATTTCTCCATGAAGAAAAAGCTCAGATACAGATTTTTTCAGAAGATCAATTCCTTCCTGATCCAGCATGGAAGTCTTGATCATCGGAATTTTCTGATCTTTATTTTCTATATGATAAAAACAGGAGTCCACTGACTGAAGTTCATATGAATCACCACATTCCTGATTCATCAGTTTCACAATATCCTGTTCTGTTACTCTGATTTCATTTTCAAGATCACATTTATTCAGAAGAATAATCAGTTTTTTTCCGCTGATCATTCTGATAATTTCAGTATCTTCTTCATCGATTTCTCTGGTAGAATCAATCATATACAGAATCAGATCTGCATCTTCGGCATATTTTTTGGCTTTCTCAACGCCGATCTTCTCGATCGTATCCTGTGTCTGTCTGATTCCCGCAGTATCAGTCACATGAAGTACAATATCATCAATTCGCACAGTCTCTTCAATGACATCTCTGGTGGTTCCGGCAATTTCCGTTACAATTGCCCGTTCTTCACCCGTCAGTATATTAAGAAGTGAAGATTTTCCGGAGTTTGGTTTTCCCACAATTACAGTACGGATTCCCTCCTTACGGATTTTACCCTCTTCAGAAGTATCAATCAGCTTTCTGCACTTTGAAGAAACAGTCGCAAGTTTACTTCGAAGCTTTTCCGGGTAGCCAGTCAGATCATAATTTTCCGGATCATCAAGTGCCGATTCAATAAATGCCATCTCATACAGAATTTCTTTTCTCATGGCAATGACTTCTCTGGAAATATTTCCTCGAAGCTGCTTCTGTGAATTGTGAAGTGCAAATTCATTGGTTGCACTGATGATATCCATAACAGCTTCTGCTTTAGCAAGATCAATTCTGCCATTTAGAAAAGCTCTCTTTGTAAATTCACCAGGCTCTGCAAGTCTGCATCCTGCATTCAGTAAAACCTGCAGCACATCATTCATGATCATCATTCCGCCATGACAGTTTACTTCAACAACATCTTCTCTGGTATAACTGTGCGGAGCCTTCATTACAGAAACCATTACCTCATCCAGAATTTCTTCCTTTTGGTTACAGATATACCCATATTGAATTGTATTCGGGGCATGAAATAACAAATCATGCTTTTTACCCACATTAAGATAGCAGTTATCCACAATTTGAACTGCCTTGGGTCCACTGACTCTGATAATCCCGATTCCCGCATCAGACATGGCTGTTGCGATTGCAGCAATTGTATCATTATCTGAATATATCATTTATTCTCATTCCTTTTGTGGAAAAAATATAAGTTATCCCCAAACGCACAATCGCCCCTCATAGCTGACGCAATGAGGGGCTTAAAGAATTTTACTTTTTCAATGTAACAACAACACGACGATATGGTTCTTCACCTTCACTGTGTGTAGTAACATATTTATCACTCTGAAGCGCGGAATGAATGATTCTTCTTTCATAAGGATTCATCGGTTCAAGAGCAACCGGCTGTCTGTTTTTTCTGACTTTATAGGAAATGTTCTTTGCCAGATTTTCCAGCGTAGCCTTTCTTCTTTCTCTGTAATTCTCTGTATCTACCTTTACATGAATATACTTCTCAGCATCTCTGTTTACAACAAGAGAAATCAGATACTGAAGAGAATCAAGTGTCTGACCTCTTTTACCGATCAGAACTCCCATATCATCACCAGTCAGATTAACTTCCAGGACAGATTCTTCCTCATCATACTTTGTTTCAATGGTTACTACCATGTTCATGGCCGCAAACACATCGTTCAGGAAGGCCTTTGCCTGATCAATCATATCTTTCTTTACACGGGCTTTGATAACAGCAGGTTTGGAATTAATCCCAAGAAATCCTGTGGATCCTTCAGAAATAACTTCATATTCAAGTTTATCGCTTGTAACAGATAGCTTTTCACATGCTTCAGTAATGGCATCGTCAACTGTTTTTGCTGAAACTTCAATGTAATCCATGATAAGCCCCCTATTTAATTATTCTTTTCGTCAAACTCCCTTACCATATTGGCTTTCGAAAGAAGACTGTCTTTTCTTGCTTTTCCGCTGGTATAGAAGGATTCGGTTTTTTTAATTGCCTCATTCTTCTCATCTTCTGTCATTACCGGAGCAGTCTTTTCGTCTGCAGGGGTTACAGAATTTGCCATTGCAGAAAGATTACGTGTATTGAATTTTGCATACTGATTGATGTTAGGAGTTTTCTCCTGCATCTTCTCAAGCTTTTTCTGATACTTTTCCTGATTCTTGGCAATTTCAGCATCAAGATCCATACGATCAATATGCTTGTTGATAAATACCTGCTGAATACTTCTGATAACAGAACCGGAAATCCAGTAAAGTCCCATACCTGCAGGAAGTGTAAAGCAGAAGAATGCAGACATCAAAGGCATAACCGTATTCATGGACTTCATGGTATTGGCCATCTGTGCAGCCTGATCATTAGGGTCATTGGATGTCGGTGCCTGCTGAGGCATCAGTTTTACATTGATCCACTGTGTAAGTGCTGCAAGAACAGGAACTGATACAGCAGCCAGAATCAGAAGAAATGATTTCTCACTCATCGCATTCTTCAGAAGATAGGACGGTGAATCACCGATATTAAGTCCGAGGAAATTATTCAGTGATAAAACATGCTTATGCGTATCATTTACAAGTGTTGCAAGATCCGGGAACTTTGTGGCAAGACTGGACCAGTCCGCTGTAGATGCTTTATTGAGAACATCAATATAGGTATTGGTCGTATAGTCATTTACCGTTCCGGCAGTAAATGAAGTATTGGAGAACTGCTTGGCATATCTTGATGCACCGGAAAGAGTCTGCATGAAATCTGCACTTCCGGATGTTACGATCAGTTTATTTGCAAGCTCTACAAAAACATCTTTTACAGAAGTAACATACGCAGGAATGGAATCAATAACACGATACAGTGCGAACAGAATCGGCATCTGAATAATAAGCTGAATACAGCTGCCTGTCTGTGAAACACCATATTTGCCATAAACAGCTTTCATTTCTTCCTGCTGCGCCATCATGGCTTCCTGATCCTTGCGTCCCTTGTATTTATCCTGAATTGCCTTCAGTTCAGGAGCCATTTTGACCTGAAGCTTTGAAAACTTCTGCTGCTTGATGGTAAGCGGCATCAGGCACATGTAAATAACAAAGGTAAAGATAATGATTGCAAGACCGATATTCGGAATTCCAATGGCATTAAGTACGATAAATACTCCATCCATCAGCTTTCCGAGAACCCAGGCAACCGGTCCTATAAATGTTCCCTGATACTGAGTAAGTAAAACGCCCGTCAATTTGTAACCTCCGATAAGACATGAAAATTCATGTGTTTCTACTTATATATAATGTAGAAAAAAATTTTCATTATTAAAATCACATTGAGTTAAGGTACAGGATCATATCCTCCACTGGAAAACGGATTACAGCGAAGAATTCTCCATATTGCAAGGAGACTTCCCTTAAAAGCACCGTACTTCTCAATCGCCTCAAGACCATATTCCGAACAGGTCGGAATATAAGGGCATTTCGTGTGCTTCATCGGAGATATATATTTCCTGTAAAATCTGATCAGGAATATCAATATTCTTTTCATGATGTCTCTTTCATAAACAGAAAAATCAATTTCCAACCTGCTCACCATTTTTCATTAGGTGTGCGTTTCCTGCCAGTTTAATAAAAGACTCCTCCAGTGTATGGTATGAGGCTTCCTTTGCACAGCTTCTGGCAACGACTACTATATCTAAACCACTATTAAATATATTTTCATGCAGTCGGTAAATTTCACGGATCAGTCTGCAAAATCTGTGCCTTACAATACTGTTCCCTACTTTTTTACTGATGGATATTCCGAGGTGATTCCGATCCGATCCGTTTTTCCACACATATACCACAATATTACGATCGGCATAGGATTTTCCCTTGCTGTAAACATTGCGGAACTCATCAGTTTTTTTTAATGAATCCGAAAAAAGCATTCAGTTTTCCTCTGAAAAAACATTCTTTTTCCAGCAAAAGTCTTACAACCTTCGCCAAAAAAAGGCCACATATAAAATGCGGCCTTCATTGTCATGCTGACAATTTCTTTCTTCCCTTTAATCTTCTGGAAGCTAAAACCTTTCTTCCTCCGGGAGTACTCATTCTTGATCTGAAGCCATGAACTCTCTTTCTCTGCAGCTTATGCGGCTGGAATGTCATCTTTGCCATTTTAAATACACCTCCTTTTTCTCTCAACTGGTTTTCATGAAATAATCTGTTTCCATCAGGAAACAAATTACCAATTTTATTTGTTAACATCCTGTGTGGAAAAAATCTTTATCATTATATATAATTTGCGGCTTTTCGTCAAGCCGTAAACCCTTGAAAAATCTGATAAAATCAGCAAAAAAGTTATCCACATAAATTCATCTAGATATGGTATTTCATTAATTTTTCCACACCCACATGTTGAAAATGTGGAAAACCTGTGAATAATTTTCATATAATTATTATAATCCACAATTTGTGGAAAACCTGTGGATAAAAGTGTAGATAATCAGCGAATAACTCACTGATATCATGTGAATAAGTGTAAAATCCGCATGTTTGTTTTGTGAATTGAGAAAATCACAATTTAACCTGATTTCCCACAAAGCATTTTTTTATGACATTTTTGTCAAAAAGTTATCCACATTTGCAGTAAGTTTGCTATTTTCAGGGGTTTAATATAAAATATAGAGGGTTTGATAAAAGTAATGTGGAAAAATGTCTTAAAAAGTCATTATTCCACGGGAGAATCAGATCCGAAGAAAAAAGCAGTGCAGGGAGTTTATATGGCGTCAGAAGAAATTACTCAGATATTGGAACATAGCTGGGACACAATCAAAGACACAATCCGTGAGGAATCCGGTATAACAGATATTTCCTACCGTACCTGGATTGAGCCTTTGTCTTTTTATGAATATAAGGATAATACGGTTTCCGTACTTATTCCTTCAGATAACAATATCGCACTCAGCTATATTGTGAATCATTATGAGAATTTTTTTAAGGTAACAATATCCGAGCTGATCAACAATACGGTTGATATTGTTTTCCTTTTAAATAAGGATATTAATAATAATGAAGAAACTCTTTCCAAAGAGGACGAAAATAAGCCGCCATATAATAATATCAACTATGAAAATTCAAATCTGAATCCAAAATACAGATTCGATACTTTTGTTGTCGGAAGCAATAATAAATTTGCTCATTCTGCTGCTCTTGCAGTTGCTGAATCACCGGGAGAATCCTATAATCCTCTTTTCCTTTATGGAGGTGCCGGACTTGGTAAAACACATCTGATGCATTCCATCGGTCACTTTATCATGGAGCATAACTCCAGGGCCAAAGTTTTATATGTCACATCCGAACAGTTTACCAATGAAGTAATCGAATCCATCCGAAGCGGTAAAACAGAAGCCATGTCAAAGCTTCGTGAAAAATACAGAACTGTTGATGTTCTGATGGTCGATGATGTTCAGTTTATTATCGGTAAGGAAAGTACACAGGAAGAATTCTTTCATACCTTCAATGAACTTCATCAGGCCGGAAAACAGATTATCCTGTCATCTGATAAACCTCCTAAAGAAATGGAAACGCTGGAAGAAAGGTTCCGTTCCCGTTTTGAAATGGGACTGATTGCTGATATTCAGGCTCCTGACTATGAAACCAGAATGGCAATTCTTCGTAAGAATTCCGACAGCTACGGTAAAAAGATCGATGATGAAGTATTTGAATACATTGCAACCAATATCAAATCCAACATCCGAGAGCTGGAAGGCGCCTATAACAAGATCATTGCCTATTCCAGACTGAACAATGTGGATATCACAATCGATAACACCAAGGAAGCACTGAAGGATATCATTTATCCGGACCAGTCCAAGGTAATTACTGCCTCACTGATTATCAGCACCGTCAGTGAACAATATGGCATTAAACAGGAAGACATACTTTCCAAACGAAGAAATGCTGAGATTGTCCTTCCCCGTCAGGTTGTGATGTACCTGTGCCGTAAACTGACAGATTCTTCACTTGAAGAAATCGGCAAATCACTTGGGAAAAAAGATCATACCACAGTCATGAGCGGTATCAATAAGATAAAGAACCGCTTAAAGACAGATGAAGAACTTAACAAGAACATTGATATTATAATGAAGAAACTTAATCCTTCGATGTGATTTATTTTTCCACTTTTGTGGATTGTGATCAGAATAAATGCATACTGCTGTTCATAACCCTGTTTAAAGAATGTAATTAAGGTGTGGAAACCGAAAAATTCCAGTTTTTACGCCTGAACCCTTATGTAGATAAAAACTTACTTTTCTACACAAGTTCATTCACTTATCAACGTGCTTGTAATTGTAAAAAACACTGATAAATTGTATAATAGATTAGGTTTTGCACTTATCTACATCCATTATTAAGTCTTATATGATTTAAATAATATATATATATTTATTTTTATGCGGGAAGGGAGTTATCAACAAATGAAATTTGTTTGTTCGAAATCAAATCTTATAGGCGGTTTACAGATTGTATCCAAAGCAGTTCCATCAAAAACAACGATGTCCATACTGCAGTGTATTCTCATTGATGCTACAGAGGGAATTATCAAATTTATTGCAAATGATATGGAACTTGGAATTCAGACAACCGTAGAGGGAAATATTGTAGATCGCGGATTTATAGCTCTGGATGCCAGAATCTTTTTTGACATTGTAAGAAAACTTCCCGATAATGATGTTACGATTGAATCTGATGAATCCTATAAGGTAACCATCAGCTGTGAGAAAGCAAAGTTTAATATCATCGGACGTGCAGGTGATGACTTTACCTATCTTCCATCCATTGAAAAGATTGATGGAATCAGAGTTTCACAGTTTACACTGAAAAATGTAATTACACAGACGATTTTTTCAATTGCAGAGAATGATACAAACAAGATGATGAGCGGTGAGCTCTTTGAAATTGACGGTTCTGTAATGAAACTTGTTTCTCTGGACGGTCATCGTATTTCCATCCGTAAGGTGGAACTTTCAGAGAGTTATCCTGTGAAAAAAGTAGTTGTTCCGGGTAAAACATTAAGTGAAATCAGCAAGATTCTGACAGACAGCACAGAAAGTGAAGTAAACATTTATTTCACAGATAAACATATTCTGTTTGAGTTTGATTCGACGATTGTGGTATCAAGACTTCTTGAAGGTGAATATTTCAATATTGATCAGATGTTATCAAGTGATTATGAAACAAAGGTGACCATAAACCGCAGAGAGTTTCTGGAATGTATTGACCGTGCCACTCTTCTGGTAAAGGAGGGCGACAAGAAGCCTGTCATCATTTCGATTGAAGAAGGTCAGATGGAACTGAAGATTAATTCCACTGTCGGCAGCATGGATGAAAAAGTGGATATTGAAAAACAGGGAAAAGATTTAAAGATCGGATTCAATCCGAAATTCCTGATTGATGCTCTCAGAGTAATTGAGGATGAAACAGTTGATATTTATCTTGTAAATCCGAAGGCACCATGCTTTATCAAGGATGCTGATGCTTCCTACATTTATCTGATTCTTCCTGTCAACTTTACAACTGTTGACTGAAAAAAATGAATCATACCGCATGTGATTACATGCAGACAGGAAAAAAATGAAAACAGTAAAACTTCGTGCAGATGATGAGTTTATCAAACTCGGTCAGGCACTGAAAAAAGCCGGCATGGAAGATTCCGGTGTGGATGCCAAGTACGACATTCAAAACGGGCTGGTGAAGGTAAATGGTGAAACAGATACCAGAAGAGGCAGAAAACTGGTTGATGGTGACGTTGTGGAGTACAATGGGGAACAGGTTAAAATCGAAAAATGATCATCAAATCATTAGAACTTGCTGATTTCAGAAATTATGAAAAGCTGAAAATAGAATTCAGCAGTGGAACCAACATCCTCTATGGTGATAATGCTCAGGGCAAGACTAATATTCTGGAAGCAATCTTCCTCTCCGCGACAACAAAATCCCATAAGGGAAGTAAAGACCGTGAAATCATACGGTTTGGTCAGGAAGAAGCACATATTCGTACAATTCTGGATAAGGACGGTGCAGAGTACCGTCTGGATATGCATTTGAGAAAAAGTAAATCTAAGGGCATTGCGATTGACGGGCAGAAAATAAAAAAAGCTGCCGATCTTGTCGGCAGGCTGAATGTCGTGTTTTTTTCTCCTGAAGATCTGGCCATCATAAAAAATGGTCCTTCTGAGAGGCGCAGATTCATGGATCTTGAGCTTTGTCAGCTGGATCAGTCTTATTTATACAATCTGACTCGTTATAACAAGATTATTGTACAGAGAAATAAGATGCTGAAAGACTTATATGACCATCCGGAATATAAGGTTGTTCTTGATGTTCAGGATAAGCAGCTGGCTGAGTATGGTGTTAAGGTAATTTCCATCAGGGAGAAGTTCATCAGTGACCTGAATGAGATTATCGGACCGATTCATTTGAAGCTTACAGGCGGAAAAGAACATTTAAGTATTTACTACGAGCCAAATGTAAAGGCGGAAGAATTTGAGGAAAAGCTGAGGCGTTCCAGAGAAAAAGACATGTTTCTGAAACAGACTTCCATCGGACCTCATAAAGACGACTTTTCTTTTATTGTGGTTGGAGAACAGGGCGGAGATGGAATTGATATCAGAAAATATGGTTCGCAGGGTCAGCAGAGAACTGCTTCTCTCTCACTTAAGCTTTCTGAAATTGAAATTGTAAAAAAATCCAAAAAAGAAAATCCGGTTCTTCTTCTGGATGATGTTTTATCTGAACTGGACAGTAACAGACAGAATTATCTGCTTAATACAATCGGTGATATTCAGACAATCATTACATGTACAGGTCTGGATGAGTTTGTAAATAACAGGTTTGAAATAGATAAGCTGTTTAAAGTGGTAAACGGCACAGTAACTGGTGAAAACTGATAGATGCTACAATGAGAAAAATTGACTGAAATATTTTTTTTCAGTTATTGGAGGAATCAATGGGTAACGAAGAAGTACAGTATGGAGCAGACCAGATACAGATTCTGGAAGGACTTGAAGCAGTCAGAAAAAGACCTGGTATGTACATTGGTACGACTGCAAGCCGTGGTCTGCATCATCTGGTTTATGAAATTGTGGATAATTCCGTAGATGAAGCACTTGCGGGAGCCTGTGATCATATCGAAGTAACCATCAATGAGGATAATACCATCTGCGTTTCAGATAACGGCAGAGGTATTCCGGTAGGTGTCAATCATAAATCCGGACTGACCGGTGTGGAAGTTGTATTTACCATTCTGCATGCAGGCGGTAAGTTCGGCGGTGGCGGATATAAGGTATCCGGCGGTCTTCACGGCGTAGGTGCATCAGTTGTCAATGCACTCTCCGACTGGCTTGAAGTTGAAGTATGTCATGAAGGAAAAGTGTATAAGCAGAGATATGAAAGAGGCAAGGTATGTTATCCTCTTAAAGTAGTAGGTGACTGTGAAGAAGGAAGAACAGGAACAAAGGTAACATTTAAGCCTGATGAAACAATTTTCAAGGAAACTACTGTTTTTGAATATGATATATTAAAACAGCGTCTTCGTGAGATGGCATTTCTGACCAAGGGACTTAAGATCACACTTCGTGATATGCGTGTAGAAGAGGGTGAAAATCCCATAGAAGAGCATTTCCACTATGAAGGCGGTATTAAGGAATTTGTTTCTTATCTGAACAAGAGCAAAACCGTGATTTATGATCAGATCATGTATTTTGAAGGCGACAGAAACAATGTCCATGTAGAAGTTGCCATGCAGCATAATGATTCCTATACAGAGAGCACTTATACTTTCGTAAATAACATTAATACACCGGAAGGCGGTACACATCTTGAAGGCTTCAAGATTGCACTGACAAAGACGTTTAATGATTATGCAAGAGCAAATAAAATGCTTAAGGACAGCGATGAGAATCTGACCGGTGAAGATATCCGTGAAGGACTTACCTCCATCATCAGTGTAAAGATCGAAGATCCGCAGTTTGAAGGACAGACCAAACAGAAACTCGGAAATACAGAAGCCCGTGGTGCAGTTGCCAGTATTGTAGGCGAGCAGTTGACATATTTCCTTGAACAGAATCCGAATGTTGCCAAAATGGTGCTGGATAAATCCATTCTGGCGCAGCGTGCAAGGGATGCAGCCAGAAAGGCGAGAGATCTGACCAGAAGAAAATCTGCACTGGATGGTCTTGGACTTCCCGGCAAACTGGCAGACTGTTCGGATAAGGATCCGAAGAACTGTGAAATATTTATCGTAGAGGGAGATTCCGCAGGAGGATCTGCAAAAACAGCAAGAAGCCGTGCAACACAGGCAATCCTGCCGCTTCGAGGCAAGATTCTGAATGTGGAAAAGGCCAGAGTTGACCGTATCTACGGAAATGCAGAAATCAAAGCCATGATTACGGCTTTCGGAACCGGTATTCATGAAGATTTTGATATCAGTAAGCTCAGATATAATAAGATTATCATTATGACGGATGCCGATGTTGATGGTGCACATATTGCTACTCTCATGCTCACCTTCCTGTATCGTTTCATGCCGGATCTGATCAAGGACGGACATGTTTTTCTGGCACAGCCGCCGCTGTACAAACTGGAAAAGAACCGTCAGGTATGGTATGCATACAGTGATGATGAACTGAATAAGATTCTGTCGGACGTAGGACGTGATCAGAATAACAAGATTCAGCGATACAAAGGACTTGGAGAAATGGATCCGGAACAGCTCTGGGAAACCACAATGGATCCGGAAAGACGTATTCTTCTTCGTGTCAATCTGAATGAAGAAGCAGAGTCTGACATTGATCTCACATTTACAACACTGATGGGGGATAAGGTAGAACCCAGAAGAGACTTTATTGAGAAAAATGCAAAATTTGTTACGAATCTTGATATTTGATGATAAGTGAATCGTTCATGTTTGAATAAAGTGGGGAATTATGGCTGATAATCAGAATAATAATAACAATGGTGATGAAAACGGGCTCAGCGATGACGTTTTCGATGAAACTGCGACAGACAGAATACATGAAGTTGATCTGAAAAAAACAATGGAAACTTCCTACATCGACTATGCAATGAGCGTTATTGCAGCCCGTGCACTTCCTGATGTAAGAGATGGACTTAAGCCGGTACAGAGACGAGTTCTCTTTTCCATGATCGAACTGAATAACGGACCGGATAAGCCGCATCGTAAATGCGCACGTATCGTCGGTGATACCATGGGTAAATATCATCCGCATGGTGACAGCTCCATTTACGGAGCACTCGTAAATATGGCTCAGCCCTGGTCCATGAGATACTGTCTGGTAGACGGACACGGAAACTTCGGTTCTGTCGACGGCGATGGCCCGGCAGCAATGCGATACACAGAGGCCAGACTGTCAAAGATCTCCATGGAAATGACAGCAGATATCAATAAAGATACTGTTGATTTCATTCCGAACTTCGATGAAACAGAAAAAGAACCGGTTGTACTGCCAAGCCGTTTTCCGAATCTTCTGGTAAACGGAACAACAGGTATTGCAGTCGGTATGGCTACCAATATTCCGCCGCACAATCTGCGTGAAGTGATACAGGCAGTCAATAAAATGATTGATAACAAGATCCTTGAAGACAGGGAGACAGATATTGAAGAAATTCTTCCGATTATCAAGGCACCGGATTTCCCGACAGGCGGTATTATTTTGGGAACGAGGGGAGCCGAGGAAGCATACCGTACCGGAAGAGGAAAGGTCATCTGTCGTGGTGTGACTGCGATTGAGACCATGCCGAACGGCAAGAACAGAATTGTAATTTCAGAGCTTCCTTATCTGGTAAACAAGGCAACGCTGATTTCCAAAATTGCGGAGCTGGTAAAGCTTAAAAAGCTGGATGGAATCACTGCTCTTCGTGATGAATCTGACCGTGAAGGTATGAGAATCGTAATTGAGCTCAGACATGATATCAATCCTAATGTCATGCTCAATAAACTGTATAAACATACACAGTTGCAGGATTCCTTCGGAATCATTATGCTGTCACTGGTAAACAATGAACCTAAGATCTTAAGCCTTACAGAGATGCTCCATTACTACATTGAGCATCAGGAAGAGGTTGTTACCAGAAGAACCAGATATGATCTTAATAAGGCAGAAGAACGTAATCATATCTTAGAGGGATTATTGATCGCTCTTGATAATATTGATGAAGTAATCAAAATTATCAGAGGCAGTGAAAATGTACAGATTGCCAAAGAACAGTTAATGGCAAGATTCGGGCTAAGTGATGCACAGTCTCAGGCAATTGTAGATATGAGACTTCGTACACTGACAGGTCTGGAAAGAGACAAGATTGAACAGGAACATGCAGATCTCCTGAAGAAAATTGAGGAAT
Source organism: Butyrivibrio sp. (assembly GCA_022486625.1). Classification (GTDB taxonomy): domain Bacteria; phylum Bacillota; class Clostridia; order Lachnospirales; family Lachnospiraceae; genus Butyrivibrio. The sequence goes on from JAKVKH010000012.1 coordinate 22,740, forward strand.
TAAAGGCAATTCTGGCAGATAAAAAATTATTACTCGGCGTTATTAAAACAGAGATATCCGTTATTGCGGATAAATACGGTGATGACAGAAAGACCCAGATCGGACATGATGATTCGGAAATTGAAATGGAAGATCTGATTCCGAATGTCAATACAGTTATTGCCATGACAAATCTTGGTTACATCAAGAGAATGTCAATTGATAATTTTAAAGCACAGAATCGTGGAGGTCACGGCATCAAGGGAATCGCCACAATTGATAATGATTATGTGGAAGATCTTCTGATGACCACAACACACAATTACCTGATGTTCTTTACCAATCAGGGACGTGTATACAGACTTAAAGCCTATCAGGTACCGGAAGGATCCAGAACATCCAGGGGAATTGCGATTGTTAATCTCCTGCAGCTGAATCCGGGAGAAAAAGTATCTGCTACTATTCCGATTAAGGAATTTGATCAGGGCAGAAATCTGTTTATGGTTACCAAAAAGGGAACCGTGAAAAAAACACCGATTGAAGAATTTGCAAATGTTCGTAAGAACGGTCTGACAGCAATCAACCTTAAGGAGGATGATGAGCTGATCGAGGTGAAGACGACCAATGAGAATTCTGAAATTTTCCTTGTGACAAAGAACGGAATGTGTATTCGTTTCAAGGAGACAGATGTCCGGGCAACAGGGCGTACATCTATGGGCGTTAGAGGTATGATGATCAGCGATCAGGATGAAATCATCGGTATGCAGCTCAATACGCAGGGTGATTCACTTCTCGTCGTATCTGAAAAAGGTTATGGCAAGCGCACAAAGCTGCAGGATTTCCATGTACAGCAGCGTGGCGGTAAGGGTGTCAAATGCTATAAGATCATGGAAAAGACAGGATATGTGGTTGGTGTCAAGGCTGTCAGTGATGAACATGAAATTATGATGATTACAACAGCGGGAACGATCATACAGCTGCGTATGGCTGAAATATCCATTTACAGCAGAATTACATCCGGTGTCAGGATGATCCACCTTGATGAAGATGTGACAGTTGCCAAGATTGCAAAGGTAAGAGAAAAGGTATCCAATGGAGATCAGGAATTTGATAACATTGAAGATGCCATGGAAGATATTCCGGATGAAAAGGAATCTGAAATGATGGATTCTGAAGAAGAAGCAGAAGAATATTTTGATGAAACAGAAGTTTCAGATGAAGATGATTCTGAAAAGAATGATCCGGAAGGAAATTCAACAGAAGAATAAGATAAAAAGGGATGGTAATTGCAGTGCCATCCCTTTTTGATGATAATGCATGCATCAGACTTAATACGGGGAAATGGGAGGTTCAAATGAATATCGCATTATTGGTTTCAGAACTTAATAATGACAGAATCAGCAGAATCTGTCAGGGCGCGGCATATGCTGCAGAAAAAAACAAAGTTACGCTTGTAGTTATCCCTGGTAAAAAGCTTCAAACGGGAAAAATAAGTGAAACAGAATCATTATATGAGTATCAGTGCAATGTAAATTACGAATATGTCACAAAGGAAAGTTTTGATGCTGTTCTTGTGGATATTGATGAAATCGGGAAAAATCTTCTGATACTTCAGAAAGAAGCTTTTCTTGGAAGATTCAGAGAAATTTCATTGATGACCCTTACAGCAATGGAAGGTTTTCCGTGTGCGGTATCTTCAAAAGAAGCATCTTATGAACAGCAGGGATATGAAGCAGTTGAAAGAATTGTTTTTTTCCAGAAAACGCAGCTGATGGCACAGAAAACAGAAAAGGTACAGATCCCGCTTCAGACCATGCAGCCGGAAGAAGCAATTCATATCATTACAAAAACTTCACAGTCATTATTACAAAGCGATTCACAGTCAGTGGCAGAAAACAATCAGATACTGCGTAAAGCAGAGTATATTGGTGTAAAAAATACGGCGATACTTCTGTATGAAGAAGAACAACAGCGTTTACCAGGCAGAAAGGTTTTATTGCCTGAATACATTAATATCAGGGAAATGATTATTTCCGGGAAAAAGGCAGAAATCCGAAAAGAAGGAATACAGTCAAGAACCAGTGCATTCTTGCGAACATTGATGCAAAGTGGAATGAAAGATCATGTTTGGATTATGAAAAATCTTTTTCTGGAAGAAAATCAGCTGGGAATAATGGTCAGTGAAATGAACCCTCTGTTCATGATACCGGAAGCGGATACGCTGCTGACAACAATTGTAACAGGTGCGATCAGAATATTCAGCAGGGAACAGAAAATTCTGTCAATGAAGAAGGAACTTCTGGAATGTCAGGAAGAACTTGCAAGAGATGATTCCGTTCTGGATCATATAGGGGATCAGGATCAGATGACAGGGCGTCTTAACCGGAGAGGTTTTTTTGCGGCAGCCTATGATCGTCTTAAGCAGGAATTTCATGAAGGAACCTATGCAGTTGTTGCCTATGTGGATATTGATTCCATTAAGAATATTAATGATATCTATGGACGTGAAGAGGGCGATTATTCGGTCAGAAAAGTATCTGATATACTGAACCTTGTGTTTGGCGAAAAATGTATCATCGGACGAATCAGAGGAGATGAATTTGCAATTCTTCTGGTTTCTTCGGAAGAAGGACGTGCAGAGGAGTTCCGGTCGGAAATGGGTCTTCAGAATACCAGACTGATGACAGATAATGAAAAGGCATATATGATTCACCTTCAGTTCTCCATATGTGAATTTGAGTACAGTGACAGTCTTTCGTTAAGAGAAATGCTGATGGAAACAGATAATAATCTTAAAAATATTAAAAAGCTGCAATTCGATACGGAGCTTGATGAGAGTGTCCTCAGAGACGCATCAGATAAATGACGAAATTAATCTGAACTTGAACTATTTTAGTCATTTTAACAAAATCAATTGACAAAAGTGTTTTGAAAAACTATACTTCATTCAAATAAAGCAATAAAGTATATGGAATAAACCATTGATCAGGAAGAGTACGTATGGACATCATTTTCAGAGAGTCGCCGGCTGGTGTGAGGAGACAATGACGAAATACCGAATGGGCCTGAGAGGGCAGTCTGAAACCTTATGGGAGTAGGATCTGACGGGAACCTGTACCGTTATCAGTCAGGTGCATATGTTGGTATGCAAAATGAGCGGATCATATATTAATATGATCAATGTGGGTGGTACCGCAGAAGCTCTTACACTTAAATGTAAGGCCTTTGTCCCAGTAATAGTATATTACTGAGGCAGAGGCTTTTTTTGTGTGCATAAGCAGAAAAGGAGAGAAAAATGATTAAAGAAGCGATCGGGGAAGTAATCAAAGGAAAAGATATGGATTATGATTCCATGAAGGAAGTTATGGGAGAAATGATGGACGGTACAGCAACGCAGGCGCAGATGGCCAGCTTTCTGACAGCGCTTCGTATGAAAGGAGAAACCGTTACAGAGATTACCGCCTGTGCAACCGTTATGAGAGAAAAAGGTGTAAAAATCAATCCGGTCAAGGATGTGATGGAAATTGTCGGAACCGGCGGAGATGAAACCGGAACCTTCAATATATCAACAACATCGGCCTTCGTGGTGGCTGCAGCAGGAATACCGGTTGCCAAGCATGGCAACAGAAGCGTTTCCTCCAAGAGCGGTGCTGCAGATGTACTTGAAAAGCTCGGTGTAAATATTACGATTGAGCCTGCGCAGATGGAAGAAGTACTTAAAAAGACCGGAATCTGTTTTCTGTTCGCACAGAAATATCATTCTTCCATGAGATATGCGGCACCGGTCAGAAAAGAAATGGGCGCAAGAACCATTTTCAATATACTGGGACCTCTGGCAAACCCTGCAGGAGCCAAAATGCAGCTGATGGGTGTATATGATAAAAAGCTGGTAGAGCCGCTTGCACAGGTACTGTCCAATCTGGGTGTAGTCAGAGGCGTTGCCGTCTGCGGATGTGACGGAATCGATGAAGTTACGCTTTCCGGACCGACACATGTATGCGAGATCAGGAACGGATCATTAAATTCCTATGACATTACACCGGAACAGTTCGGTCTGACCAGATGTGAACTCAAGGATCTCGTAGGAGGAGACCCGGAGGAAAATGCACAGATCACCAGAAATATCTTAAGCGGAAAAGAAAAAGGACCAAAGCGCGAAGTTGTCGTCATGAATGCGGCAGTAGCCATGTACCTTGGAATCGACGGCGTATCCATCAGCGACTGCATCACGAAGGCGGAAGAGATTCTGGACAGTGGCAAGGCCTATGAGAAGCTGGAAGAACTGGTGAAGGCAACAAATTCCTACGGAGAAAAGGCATGATTCTGGATAACCTGGTAGCAGCAACGGAAAAAAGAATACAAAAAGAGAAAGAAAGCTGTTCTCTTTCCGAAATGATGCAAATGGCAGAACAGAAGCAAAATGCAGATCCGTTTCGCTTCCGGAAAGCACTTTCAGGCCCCGGAATGCATCTGATCTGCGAGATCAAAAAAGCTTCTCCCTCAAAGGGACTGATTGCAGCGGAATTTCCTTATCTGGAAATTGCAAGGGAGTATGAGGAAGCAGGCGCAGATGCAATTTCCGTGCTGACAGAACCGGATTATTTTAAAGGTGATATCCGCTATTTGAAAGAAATCAGACAAAGCGGCGTGAAAACACCGCTTCTCCGGAAGGATTTTACGATCGATGAATACATGATCTATGAAGCATTTGTAAACGGAGCGGATTGCATACTGCTGATCTGTGCAATTTTAAATGATGAAAAGCTTGGAAAATATCTTTCAATTGCTGCTGATCTGGGACTGTCCGTGATTACGGAAGCACATGACGAAAAGGAAACGGAGCGGGCAGTAGATGCCGGTGCGAAAATCATCGGCGTCAATAACAGGAATCTGAAGGACTTTACGGTGGATATGAATAACAGCATCCGGCTCAGAAAGCTGGTGCCGGAGGACAGAATTTTCGTTGCAGAAAGCGGAATCAGGACGCCGGAGGATGTGGAAAGGCTGCACGAAGCCGGTGTAAATGCAGTACTGATCGGAGAAACCATCATGCGTTCTTCGGACAGAAAGAAACAGATCAGGGAACTGCGAAGCGGCAGGACAGGACAGTACAGAAATGAGGGATAAAATGGTTAAAATGAAGATCTGCGGACTGACAACAGAAGAAGACTGCGAAATCATGAACTGCTATCATCCGGATTACTGCGGATTTGTATTTGCCGGTAAAAAGCACAGACTGACAGATCAGAAGGCAGCATCGCTCAGAAATGTTCTTTCAAATACAATTCCGGCGGTCGGTGTGTTTGTGGATGAACCGATTGCACATATTGTGTCACTTTATACCGCCGGAATCATCCAGATCATACAGCTGCATGGCAGTGAAGATGAGGAGTATATACAAAAGCTCCGGGAAAAAATAAAACAGGCAAAGCCGGATAAAACCAGAAAGTACAAGGAATTCGGCGAAGAAATTCCGATTATCAAGGCGGTTAAGATCAGAACCGGAAAAGAAATTGAAAAAGCAGAGCAGCTTTCCTGCAGCATGCTGCTGCTGGATGCCTATGACAGCAGTATGGCAGGCGGAACCGGAAAGCAGATCGATCTGGGTCTGATTCCGAAAATGAACAAGCCATTTATTCTGGCAGGAGGTCTTAATGCGGACAACGTAACAGATGCGCTGACGCAGTCACGTCCGTATGCAGTGGATATCAGCAGCGGCGTGGAATCAGAGGGACATAAGGACTGGCATAAGATGGAGAAGCTGATGCTGGTTATGGAACAATACAGATAAATGTGCAGATAAACAAAAGCGTGCATGGAGGATATGATGGGAACAAAAGGAAGATTTGGAGAATATGGCGGACAGTACATACCGGAAACACTGATGAACGCCGTACAGGAACTGGAAGAAGCATATAATCATTATAAGGATGATCCACAGTTCAACAACGAACTGGATGAGCTTTTACGAAACTATGCAGGACGTCCGTCCATTCTGTATGAAGCAAAGAAAATGACCAGAGATCTGGGAGGTGCAAAGATTTATCTCAAGAGAGAAGACCTGAATCATACAGGATCACATAAGATCAACAATGTACTCGGTCAGGTGCTTCTGGCCAAGAAAATGGGCAAAACGAGAGTTATCGCGGAAACCGGCGCCGGACAGCATGGTGTTGCTACGGCAACTGTTGCTGCACTGATGGATATGGAATGTGAAATATTCATGGGAAAAGTGGATACAGACCGTCAGGCACTCAATGTCTACCGTATGAAGCTGCTTGGTGCAAAGGTAAATTCCATTACCACAGGCACCCAGACGCTTAAGGATGCAGTAAATGCAGCGATGCGCGAATGGACGAGCAGAATTGATGATACGCATTATGTACTCGGATCTGTCATGGGCCCGCATCCGTTCCCGACAATTGTCAGAGATTTTCAGAAGGTTATCGGCAAAGAGATCAAACAGCAGATTCTGGAAAAAGAGGGAAGACTTCCGGATGCAGTACTGGCCTGTGTAGGCGGCGGCTCCAATGCAATGGGCGCTTTCTATGAATTCATTCCGGATACATCGGTTCAGCTGATCGGCTGTGAAGCCGCCGGCGAAGGAGCAGATACGCCGAGAACCGCAGCGACCATGGCAACCGGATCGCTCGGGATCTTTCATGGGATGAAATCTCTTTTCTGCCAGGACAGATACGGACAGATTGCACCGGTATATTCCATCTCCGCAGGACTTGATTATCCGGGAATCGGACCTGAACATGCATATCTGGCGAAACAGGGAAGAGCAAAGTATGTACCGGTAACTGATGAAGAGGCGGTACAGGCATTTGAATATCTCTCACGCGAAGAAGGCATCATTCCGGCAATTGAAAGTGCACATGCAATTGCGTATGCCATGAAGCTGGCGCCCACCATGCGCAAGGATCAGATCATTGTAGTCAACGTCTCCGGCCGTGGAGATAAGGACGTGGCAGCAATTGCAAGATACAGAGGAGAAGATCTGCACGATTGAAAAAGCAGCGTATGATAAGATATCCGGCCTGAAAAAGAGCCGGATTTACAGGAAAGGTATGGCGTATCATCATGGATAAAATCAGAATTGCAGATGCCTTCAATCATGGAAAGGCACTGATTACATTTATTACCGGCGGCGATCCGGACCTTGAAACGACGGAAAAGCTGCTTCCCGCAATGCAGGAAGCAGGATCTGACCTGATCGAAATCGGAATCCCCTTTTCGGATCCGATTGCAGAAGGGCCGGTCATTCAGGAAGCAAATGAAAGGGCATTGTCAAAGGGCTGCACGACGGATCTTCTCTTTGACAGCGTTAAAAGGATACGGGAAAGCGGGAAGGTAACTGTCCCGCTTGTATATCTGACCTATATCAATCCGATTTTTACCTATGGAAAAGAAAAGTTTCTGAAAAGATGTGTGGAATGCGGAATCAACGGACTGATTATTCCGGATCTTCCGTTTGAAGAAAAGGATGAGATTTCAGAGCTGTGCAGAACCTATGAAGTGGATTTGATCTCCATGATTGCACCGACATCGGAAGAGAGAATCAGAAAAATTGCTGCGGATGCCACCGGATTTCTCTATGTTGTTTCTTCGCTCGGCGTGACCGGTGTCCGAAGTGAAATCAAAACGGATATAGAATCCATGATCAGTCACGTGCGCAGTGCATCAGACATTCCGGCGGCAGTTGGATTCGGAATATCGAATCCGGAGCAGGCACGGGAGATGGCAGGAAAATCAGACGGCGCGATCATCGGATCTGCGATTGTCAGAATTGTCGGCAAATATGGAACCGCATGTGTACCGCAGGTAGAGCAGTTTATCAGAGAACTTCGAAAGGGCGTAGACGGGGCAGTACAATAATCACACCAGACGATTCATATGGTGGATAACTTCAGAAAAAGAAAGCGGTGCAGGGGAAAACTCTTCTGCGCCGCTTTTCTTTATTTGGTGTCACGATTGACATATTTATTGCGGAATTTGGAATACACGATTTTCTGACTGCTGTAAACACTGTAATATCCGGAGAATGTGTAGCTCAGGGCAATGGCGATCAGATAGTAGGGCATCCCGGCATAGCCGAACAGTTCAAAGCATAACAGCAGAGAAGAAATCGGACAGTTGGTCACACTGCAGAAAAGTGCACCCATGCCGATAGCGGAACAAAGCGCAGGATTAAAACCGCCGAGGTTTGCAAACAGACAGCCGAATGTTGCACCGATATACAGGGAAGGAACAATTTCACCGCCCTTATAACCGGCGCCGAGCGTCAGGACCGTGAACAGGATCTTCAGAAGGAAGGCGGCATCTGGTGCATCACCGTTTGTGGCCATTTCGATGACATTCATTCCCGCGCCGTTGTACAGTTGTGTACCGGATACGAAGGTCAGAATGACGATAAAACATCCGCCGACAAAGATACGCAGGTAAGGATTTTTCAGGTATTTCTGATAAAGTACACTCGATTTGTGCAGGGCAATGCAGAATACAATGCTGACCAGCGCGCACAGAAGTGCCAGTATAGATGCGAAAAAGGCGTGGTTGATAGTAAAGTCAGGAATATTGCTGATGGAAAAAACATCCGGAGTTACACCGAAATGTCTTGCCATATAGGTGGCAACAAGTGCAGACAGGACACAGGGAACGAGTGCTGCATAGTACATAATGCCGACACTTTCAATTTCCATTGCCAGAAAAGCAGCCGCCATGGGTGTTCCGAAAAGAGCGGAAAATGCAGCGCTCATACCGCACATGGTAATGATTTTCTGGTCTCCTTCATTAAAGCGAAAAAGGCGTCCCAGATTCTGACCGATACAACCGCCGATCTGAAGGGCTGCGCTTTCTCGCCCGGCGGATCCGCCAAACAGATGCGTGATAACTGTGGAAATAAAGATCAGAGGTGCCTTGCGAAGCGGAATCGGTGCACTTTGCTGAATGGAATCGATGACCAGATTGGTGCCCTTATCGTCATAGTCGTTCAGCCTGTGATACAGAAATACAATCAGAAGTCCGGCGAGCGGAAGAAGGCAGATGATCCAGCCATGCATCTGACGGTATACGGTTGCATAATGAATTCCGAAATAGAAGATGATTCCGATACCGCCGACGATGATTCCCGTTATGATACCGGCAGCGATCCATTTCAGAAGGATCAGCAGTCTGTGAATAAAGTCTTTCAGTTCCTGTTTTTCGATAAAATTCATAATATATTCCCCAATTTCCCCAAAACGACAGATACATTAAAATATATTCAGATCAGTGACAGCGATTTAAGCAGATACAGCCAGAATGTAAGTGAAAAGGCACAGCCAAAGGTTGTCATCATTACGGTGCTGGAAGTAAGCGTTCCTTCATGTCCCATATTTCTGGCCATAATGTAGCAGCTGACGGTGGACGCGGAGCCCAACATCACGAGCAGTGCGACCAGTTCCTGATTGCGGAAGCCCAGAAGGACTGCAAGAGGCAGAAAGGCGGCAACCAGCAGAAGGAGTTTAATGACGCTGGCAGCAAGTGCAGGTGCAACTTCGGCTTTTGCCTTTGTCAGATCAAAGGCGGAGCCCATCGCCATCAGACCAAGAGGAGTTGCCAGAACCGCAATATTCTTTATCGTAGCAGCAAAGATCTTCGGCTGAGGGATGCCCAGGACTGACCATAAGAGACCAGCCAGAATGCCGATAATGATCGGATTGGTGATAATTCCGCGAAGTGTTTTCATCACAAGCGCCCGGTCAGGGCGTCTGCGTTTACCATCTGCAGAAGGTGCAGTTACTGTCAGGACGATGACTGCAAAAATATTATAAAGAGGAACACTTCCAAGAATCATCAGCGGTGCCATACCGCTGTTGCCGTCTCCATAAATGTTCTGGATAAAGGCAATGCCCAGAATTGCAGCACTGCTGCGGTAGGAGACCTGTATGAATTCTCCCCGCTTTCCGGTGTCATGGATGAAAAGAAAGGAAATCAGTGTAATCAGAAGAATGCTCAGGAGTGTAACCAGGAAGCAGAACAATACGAATTTCCCATTCCAGGAAGAAGCAAAATCCTGTACCGAAAGATCCTGAAACAAAAGAACCGGCAGTGCTACTTTAAATACAAACTTATTCAGTGCAGCGGTAAAATCCTCTTTCATCAGACCGATTTTGCGGAAAAACAGTCCGCACAGCATGATCAGAAAAATCGGAAATGTTGCATTAATGCTGAAAACGAAATTTTCCATGAAAAAAAGCCTTTCATAAATAAAAGCACAGGTTAATTCAGTAAAAGTCCTACCGGACAATGATCGGAACCGGTCACATCCGAGTAAATCATAGCATCCTCAAGTCGATTTTCAAGAGCAGCGGAGGTGATAAAGTAATCAATTCTCCATCCGGCATTGTTTTCCCTGGCATGAAAACGGTAAGACCACCAGGAATAGGCACCCTCAAGATCCGGATAGAAATGACGGAAACTGTCAATCAGGCCGGAAGAGAGGATGGCATCAAATTTTGTACGTTCTTCATCGGTAAAGCCGGCATGTCCACGGTTGGTTTTCGGGTTTTTCAGGTCGATCTCTCTATGGGCAACATTGAGATCTCCGCAGTAAATTACCGGTTTTTTCTCCTCGAGTTTTCTGACATAAAAGAGAAAGTCATCTTCCCATTTCATGCGGTAGGCAAGGCGTGAAAGATCCTCCTTGGAATTCGGGACATAAACGGTAATCAGATAATAATCCGGATATTCCAGTGTAATGACGCGCCCTTCATGATCATGTTCCTCGATGCCCAGACCATATGCAACGCTTTGCGGCTCTTTTCTGACGAAAATGGCAGTGCCGGAATAACCCTTTTTCTCGGCATAATTCCAGTACTGATGATAGCCGGGAAGTTCCAGGCGGATCTGTCCTTCCTGGAGCTTGGTTTCCTGCAGGCAGAGTGCATCCGGGTTTTCCTTTTTCATAAAGGCGTCAAAGGAGCCTTTTGAAATACAGGCGCGAAAACCGTTTACGTTCCATGAAATCAGTTTTTCTGACATTGTCTGTGTATCCTTTCTGTTAAAATCAGTGAGGCAGAAATTAATTGCTTTCGTAGGTCAGGAGGTTCTGTTCCTCATAGGGTCTGATCAGTCTGTTAACGATTTCATCAGAAAAATCAGACATTTCATCCAGTTTCTCCACATAATTATCTTTGGTCAGACGGTAGTTGCCGCTGACCATCTGGTCCAGCATCCACTTATTGATTTCCGGAGAAAAATGGATGGAATCCATATAATTATCAAGATTGGTGATAATATCAGGGACGTTCTGGAAACAGTATATTTCAACATTATCATAGGCAAGAAGGGCCTTTACCGTCTCTTTTTCATTATAAATACAGGCATTTCTGATTCCTGTCCTGTAGCTTCCGTCCCACCACAGCATGGAATATGCAGGGAAAAAGAAATGAAACTGTGTATCCGGATGGGCGGCAACTTCTGCGGTGAGCAGAGAAATATTGCCTTCAAGCTGTGATTTATAGGTGTTTTCCGGCATCATGGGAGTTACGTCTTTCTGACGAAAATAAAGACCCAGTGCGCTCTGGTGGTTGAAAGTTTTCCATTTTGCCCAGTTATAGGATTCATTTTCATCATAGTCAGAGAACCAGGAATTCACAATTTCATAGGGAATTTTTTTCAGCAGAACATCCTTATTGAACAGGTACTGCACATCATTAAAGGGGTTATGATCATACAGATACATCGGGCATCCTGTCGATTTATAGGTGGTGACAGGATCGGCGGAAAGTGAGGATGGATCTATATTATAAAAAACATGTTTCAGCGTATGTTTTTCAAAAGCTGCGTCCAGCAGGTAACACAGATCTGCCGTTGCACCATAGGAACGGACTGCCTTGATGGTGGTGCAGCCATAGGCATCATTGTACCAGCCGTTGTTATTATTCTCAGTCACAGATGAGCCGACGATCAGCGCATCATAATCAAAATTGCGGAGTGAGCCGATACACTGATATTCCTTATCGCTTAGAACCGCCTTCATTCCAAACCATGGTTTATGATAGTGGTAAAACGGATCAAAAGCATAGACAACGGCAGCGATCAGAAGACAGAGCGTGAGAATGCCGATCAGCAGGCGTTTCAGGAACTTCTGCGGTGCAACTGTATTTGTATGTGAGGTTTTAATATCCGATACTTTTTTTGACATAAGGCTTCCTTAACAGACTGCTGCTTACAGCAGCGTTCTATGCAGAACGGTAAAAGTCAGAACTTAAAGTAAATAAAGGTGCTGACCTGTGACAGTGACAGGAAAGACCAGATAAACAGTATGATCAGGGACATACAGGTCTTTCTGGAAAATGTTGTTGTCGTGGCGATTTCCAGTGCGTTTTTTCTTGTGATCACAAAGGCGGAAATGGCAAGCAGAAGGAGGAATGCGATCAGGTACATCGGATCGATGAGCGAAGGAGCGGCAAGAGAAAGCGCTTCCTTTACCAGATAAATTTCTGCAATATCAAGCTTTCCGGCTACGCGGTACAGAAATCCGGGCCAGGTAAAGTAGAAGAGTCTGCGGAACATTGCACCTGCAAAGGCCATATTCTCTGAACGGAAGAAGATCAGAGAGATGACAAAGAACAGAAAGGTAAAGAACTGTCCGGTTCTTCTGGAAACGGTTACAAGCGGGTGATCACGGAGCAGGTAATGTCTTTGCCTGCTCTCCGTTCTGGAATCCCGGGCGCTGACAATGCCGATATCGTCCCAGACGACGAGAAGACCCTGCATGAGTCCCCAGCAGACATAGGTCCAGCCGGCGCCATGCCATAGTCCACTCAGAATGAATACGATAAGTACATTGATCATCGTACGCCTTCTTCCCTTCCGGCTTCCGCCGAGGGGAATATAGACATATCGGATAAAAAAGCGGGACAGCGTCATATGCCATCTCTGCCACAGTTCCTTGACTGTTGCGGATTTGTACGGTGAATTGAAGTTTACAGGCAGCGTGATGCCCAGCATCAGCGACAGACCGGAAGCCATATCACAGTAACCGCTGAAATCAAAATAAATTTCAAAGGTATATGCCAGCATGACCAGAATCACCGTAACGGTGTCAAGGTAATAGGTCTGTTCAAAACCGTAATTTACGGGAAGTGCCAGCGTATCGGCCAGAAGAACCTTTTTGGACAGTCCGATAATGAACAGCACACATCCTCTGGCAAAGCGATCTGCATTGAAACAGCGTTTCTCTTCGTCATGGAACTGTGAAATAATCTCTTCATGAAAGGCGATCGGACCTTCGATCAGTTTGGGAAAATAAGCAACATAAGCCGTATAGTCAAGAAGGCAGTAATGCGGCGCCTTACCTCTGCAGCGGTCGATCAGATAGGACATCTGCTGGAATACGTAAAAGCTGATGCCGATTGGCATGATGATTCTGAAAAGCGGCAGATCGGTATGAAATGCCGTATTGATATTGCCGATGAAAAAACCGTAATATTTGAATACAAAAAGAAGTCCGAGGTGGAATAAGACACTGATGACAAGGAGTACCCTGCGCCATTTCCGACTGGAAGAATTCATTTCTGCTGCGGGTTCAGAAGAGGGACATTTCTCACGGATCAAAAGACTCAGGGCGTGGCTGACAAGAATGCTGGCGATCAGAATCACCAGAAATTTCCAGCTGAACATGCCATAGAACCAGAAGGACATACCGGTCAGAAAGGCCAGAGCCGTCCTGTAATAATGAAAGTGGTTCAGCAGATACCAGCCGATGAGTGTCAGAGGAAAAAATATTAAGATAAAAAGAAAAGAATTAAACAGCATCCGTAATCTCCTGTATCCAGCGTCAGTGCGCAAAAATCTGATGATAGTATAGCATAAATCGACACCAGATGCAGAAGATTACAGTGTTGTTTTATATGAATTACTTTGTCAGACGGATGACATTCCAGCTCTTTGCAGGGAGTACGCTCGTCATCAGGCCTTTTTCCAGTGTCGTGCCATTGTAGTTTACAGGTGCGACCTGATCAGGGTGAGCTTCTGTATTGACCGCCTTCAAGTCATCATTTGTCAGAAGGATGTGTTCTGCTACCTTGTAGCCTTCATACTGACGAAGGTCACAGGATACCTCGTAGGCATCTTCCAGATTCTTGTTCACAGCGAAAATGGTCAGAGAACCGGATTCCGGATCATCAATTACGACACTGTCAATATAAGGCGCATCACCATGTTTGCTTTCATAGGCGGGTCCCTTGACTACGGTGTTGAGTACGATACCGCGGCCGAACTGGCAGGCCTGCATGTAAGGATAGAAAATGGTCTGGCGCCATGCACCGGTATCAGAAGTCATAATCGGTGCGATGACATTTACGAGCTGTGCAAGGCAGGCAATCTTGACACGGTCAGCATGACGCAGCAGTGTAATCAGCATACTGCCGACAAGAAGGGCATCTTCAAAGTTATAGATGTCTTCGAGCTGATGCGGATGCTGTACCCATTTCTTAAGCTTTTTATCTTCTTCATTGGAATGATACCATACATTCCATTCATCAAAGGAGAGGTTGATGGTCTTGTTACTCTTTTTCACAGCCTTTACATAATCGCAGACAGAGACAACGGCACTGATGAAATGATCCATATCCACGCTGCTGGCCAGGAAATCAGGTGTGTTATTGTCCTGATTGCCATAATAGGTGTGCAGAGACAGGTAGTCGGTGGTGTCATAGCTTTCCTGCAGAACGGTTGCTTCCCAGGAGGCAAAGGTCGGCATATGCATGTTGGAGGAACCGCAGGCAACACATTCGATGTCCGGATCTACGAATTTCATGATGCGTCCGGCTTCAGCAGCGGTACGTCCGTATTCCTGCGCTGTTTTGTGTCCCATCTGCCACGGACCGTCCATTTCATTGCCAAGGCACCACAGCTTGATGCCGAAGGGATCTTTTGCACCATTCTTAATACGCATGTCGCTGTAATAGGAACCGCTCTTTACATTGCAGTACTCGATCAGATTCTTGGCATCCTCAATGCCGCGGGTACCGAGGTTAACAGCCATCATCGGCTGTGTATCAGCTTTTCTGGTCCAGTTCATAAATTCGTGCAGGCCGAATTCATTGGTCTCAATGACATTCCATGCGGGATCGATTCTGTGCGGACGTTTTGCAACAGGTCCGACGCTGTCCTCCCAGTGGAAGCCGGATACAAAGTTGCCGCCGGGATAGCGGACAACCGGAACGCCGATTTCCTTAATCAGTTTAATGGTATCCTTGCGGAGGCCATCTTTATCGGCGAATTTGCTGCCGGGCTGATAGATGCCTTCATAAACTGCACGTCCGAGGTGCTCGATAAAAGAACTGTAGATTCGCTTATCCACTTCACTGATCGCAATGTCGCGGTCAACGCAGATCTCTGCTTTCTGTAATTTTTTTGCCATCGTTTTTTCTCCATTTCCCATAATCAGGTCTATTAATAAAGATGCAGAGGTTGCTTTACAACCTCTTTTAAATAGAGGTGCCATTACACCTCTATTTAATGATAAACAACACGGCATTGATTTGAAATATATATTCTTCCGATAATATTGACTTTTTGTGCGGTTTATTTCTGATCCCTGTATGCTATAATCATAATATGAAATCTGAAAATATTGATTAAACGGGAAAATCAGAAAATGCCTTGATAGGGCAGGAAGTTTCTGGTTTGAGTTTCCATACGGGTGGTGCAGCATGTTTCAGGCAGGTTACTGTGGATACAATATTCATAATCCGGATCAGGATACGATTTATCGTCCGAAAGGAAGCGGAAATTATCTGTTTCTGCTGATTACATCGGAAATGAAATTCTTTTTTCCTGAAAACGGGGAAAATTATCATACGGTTATGGCGGAACCCGGAGACTGCATATTGTATACACCGGGAAATATGCAGTATTATCAGGCCACCGAAGAATTTACAAATTCCTATGTTCATTTTTACGCAGGACAGGAGGAAATGGAGCAGTATCAGATTCCGCACGACCAGCTCTTTTCTCCGGCAGGACTGGATGAGATCAGTCAGCTTTTGCGGCAGATTCAGTATGAATACAGGAACAAACAGAGGCATTCAGAGGAGATGCTGGATCTTCTGATCAGGAAGCTTCTGATTGAAACGGAACGCGGGGTTTCGCAGCATTTTGACATTTCGCAGAAATCGGAAATTTATGACAGCATGTCCAGTATCCGCGTCCGTATGCTCAGTTACTGCTATGAAGACTGGGATATGGAAAGACTCTGCGAGATGGCGCACCTTGGACGAAGTCAGTTTTTCTACTATTATAAAAAGTTTTTTCATACCTCTCCCAAAGATGATCTGCTGCAGGCCAGAATCGACAGGGCCAAGTACCTGCTGACCAACCAGAGACTGCGGATCAGTGAAGTTGCAGAGCAGAGCGGATTTAAAAATATCTATCATTTTACCAGATATTTCCGTAAGGAATGCGGATGTGCACCAAGCAAATATTTGATGCAACAGGTATTAAAATAGACTATAATAAATATAGTCTGATTTATGTAATGCATCGTTTGATATGAAATGAACCGACATAAGGAGGTTTTTCAGGATGGGAAAGAAATCAAGGTTTTTTTTACTCAGTCTGTTTTCTGCCATTGCAGGCGGCGGGATCCTGATCGGCAATAATGTTTATAAAATGGCAGCAGTACCTGTGCAGCATACAGATGATGATAAGGATTCATCTCCGGAAGTGACAAAAGGACGGATGTGGGTCAGAAATCATCCGGATCGCAGGGACATTTATATTGATTCAATTGATCATCTCAAGCTGCATGCAACTTATATTCCGGCGCAGCGGGATACACACAGATATGCGCTCTGCATTCACGGAACCTATGATTACAGCGAAAGTGTCGGTATTTATGCCACACATTATCATGAAGCTGGCATGCACGTACTGCTCCCGGATCTTCGTGGATTTGGAAGAAGTGAAGGAAAATATGTCGGTTATGGTGTAGATGACAGATTTGATATTATTGAATGGATTTACTGGATTATTCGCAGAGATCCGCAGGCAAGAATTCTGCTTCACGGAGTTTCCATGGGTGCTGCGACTACGCTGATGGTGACCGGAGAGCATCTTCCGGAGAATGTTATTGCAGCAGTAGCGGACAGCGCATACACAACGGCAGAGGAAGAGTTTGTGGACGTATATAATCGTTCAGAGAAAAAGATTCTTCCGGCGAAACTGATGGTGATTCTGGCCAGAATGGAAATCCTTCTGCGCGCAGGCTATGACATCAGAGAAGCCAGTCCCATTGAGGCAGTCAGAAATTCAAAGACACCGACTTTATTTGTACATGGAGATGATGATCATCTGATTGATCCGCAGATGTGTCAGAGACTGTATGATGCAGCCAAATGCCCGAAGGAATATTGCACATTCCTGGGGGCAGATCATATTGAAGGCGTAACGGCGGAACCCGAAAAGTATTGGAAAAAGGTGGAGAGTTTCCTTGAAAAGGCACAGTTTTAACGCTGGTGCGGGATCCTGTTTTTGAGGGTACGGTTACGTTTCCGAAAAAGGAATATTTTAATGAAAATCTGAAGACCTGGCAGAACCATCTGCCGGGTCTTTTTTTGCCTGTAAGTACAGATTATAAGCTAAAAAAGAAAAAGTGCACAAAATAAGAGATGATATTTTGAGTATAATGCACGAATTTGTGAAATGTAGGCAGCTGATTGTTGAAAAGCATGCGTGAAAGTGCTATTGTAAGTTCAACGGAAACGTTACCGGAAGCGATACCGAAAATACAGGAAATTCCGGAATAGTGAATGGATGATCTACAAAGGGAGGTCTATCGAACATGAAAAAGAAACTCGTTAGTGCAGTAATGTGTTTGGCAATGGTTTCTTCCGTACTTGCAGGCTGCGGTTCATCAGCTGCAACAGGAACATCAACCGGTGCATCAGCAGGAACATCAACAGATACAACAGCATCTTCTGACACAGCAGCATCTACGCAGGCAGCAGCGGATACATCCGCAAGTACAGCAGGTGCAGGCAAGGTTTACTATTTGAACTTCAAACCTGAAGCTGACGAACAGTGGCAGGCACTTGCAAAGACATACACACAGGAAACAGGTGTCCCTGTAACAGTTGTTACAGCAGCATCCGGTGAATATGAGACAACACTTCAGTCTGAAATGGCTAAGAGTGATGCTCCGACACTGTTCCAGGTAAATGGTCCTGTTGGTCTTAAGAACTGGGTGGATTACTGCTATGATCTGTCTGGTTCAGATATTTACAAACAGCTTACAAGTGATAACTATGCACTTAAAGGTGATGATGGTGCTGTTGACGGAATTGCATATGTAATCGAGTCCTATGGTATTATTACCAATAAGACACTGCTGAAGAAAGCAGGTTATACAACAGATGACATTCAGTCCTTTGCAGATCTTAAGAAGGTAGCTGAAGACATCACAGCAAGAAAAAAGGATCTCGGCTTTGCAGCATTTACATCTGCAGGTATGGATTCCTCATCTGACTGGAGATTTAAGACACATCTTGCAAACCTTCCGATCTACTTTGAATATCAGCAGGATGGTATCACATCTTCACCGGCCATCAAGGGAACCTTCCTTGATAACTATAAGAACATTTTTGATCTGTACATTAACAATTCCACATGTGATCCGAAAGAACTTTCTTCCAAGACTGCAGATGATTCCAGAAATGAGTTCCTGGATGGCAAGGCTGTCTTCTATCAGAATGGTTCATGGGAATATTCTGCACTGTCTGCAAAATACACAGATGATGAACTGGCTATGATCCCGATCTACACAGGTGCCGGAGACGAAGCAAAGCAGGGCCTCTGCACAGGTACAGAGAATTACTGGTGTGTAAATAAGAATGCTTCTGAAGATGATATCAAGGCAACACTTGACTTCATGAACTGGTGTGTAACTTCTGAAGAAGGAACAAAGGCTATGGCAAATGACATGGGCTTCACAATTCCTTTCAAGACAGCACAGGCTTCTCCGAACGTATTTGTAAAACAGGATCAGGCTTATACAGAAGCTGGCAAGACACCTGTATCATGGAACTTCACAACAATGCCTTCAGAAGAATGGAAGAATACTCTTGGTTCTGCTCTGACAGCATATGCAGCAGGAACAGGCAGCTGGGATGATGTAAAGAAAGCATTCGTTGACAACTGGGCTACAGAGTACAAGCTGGCGAATGGCTGATTAACAAAAAAATCAGAGATTACAGGATAAAAGTAAATGGTTACAAAGGGGCAGGCAGTTGATGCCTGTCCCTTTTTTCAAAAGAAAGGCTTATGCCAAATGGAAAAAGCAATTAAAAGATACTGGCCGGTATTCATCCTGCCGACATTGATTGCATTTGCAATCGGATTTGTATGGCCCTTTATCTGGGGAATCTATCTCTCTTTCTGTAAGTTTTCAACCGTCAGTAAGGTAGAGTTTGTCGGATTTTCCAATTATACGAAGATTTTTATTGACGACAGTTTTTCACATGCGTTCTGGTTTACAGCGCTCTTTACGGTAGTATCCACATTGACAATCAATATTCTCGCGTTTCTGGTAGCTCTTTTACTGACGCGCGGAATCAAGGGAACGAACATTTTCCGTACGGTCTTCTTCATGCCGAACCTGATCGGTGGTATCGTACTTGGTTATATCTGGCAGATTCTGCTGGACGGACTCCTTTCCAACTGGGGAAAGCCTCTCCTGGCGCTGGATGCAAGAGCCGGATTCTTTGGACTCCTGATCCTGATGAGCTGGCAGCAGATCGGATATATGATGATCATCTATATTGCAGGACTTCAGAATGTTTCTCCGGATCTGATTGAAGCAGCGGAGATTGATGGTGCTACGCCCTGGCAGGTACTTCGCAAGGTCAAAATCCCCATGGTAATGCCGAGTATCACAATCTGTACCTTCCTGACGCTGACCAATTCCTTCAAGCTCTTCGATCAGAACCTGTCTCTGACAGGTGGTGATCCGGCAAAACAGTCACAGATGCTGGCACTCAATATTTACGATACCTTCTATGGCAGAAGCGGTGCGCAGTGGAAGGGAATCGGGCAGGCCAAGGCTGTGGTATTCTTTATTCTGGTTGTTGTGATTGCACTGATCCAGCTTAGGGCAACGAAATCGAAGGAGGTGCAGGCATAATGAACAGAGCACAGGTTCTTTCGAGAAGAAAAGCAGTCATCAACACAATTGTTACCGTGGTACTGGGTATCATAAGTGTGTTTTATATTTACCCGATTTTCATGATTCTCATGAATTCATTAAAGCAGGAATCAGCGATTTCTACGAATACTGCATTTGAACTTCCGAGTGCGGCGACGTTTGCCGGACTTTCGAACTATGTATATGGCGTGACACAGATGGACTTTTTATCTTCCTTCCTGTATTCATTGCTGATCACCATTTCCTCGGTGGTACTGATTATTCTCTGCTGTTCCATGGCAGCGTGGTATATTTCAAGAGTAAACAGTCCGTTATCAAAGGGAATGTATTACCTTTGCGTATTTTCGATGGTTGTGCCGTTCCAGATGGTCATGTTCACACTGGCCAAGACTGCAGATACCTTAAAGCTGAACAATCCCTTCAATATCTGCATTATTTATCTGGGTTTTGGTGCAGGACTTGCAGTGTTCATGTTCACCGGCTTCATGAAGTCCATGCCGATTGAAATTGAAGAAGCAGCAATGATCGATGGCTGCAGCCCGTTGAAGATGTTTTTCAGTGTGGTAATGCCGATTACCAAGCCGACCACGATATCCACTGCAATTCTGGAGACCATGTGGGTATGGAACGATTACCTTTTGCCGACACTGGTTCTGGATATAAAAAAATATCGTACGATTCCAATGGATATTCAGTATTTCCGCGGAAGCTATGGCAGTGTACAGATGGCGCCGATGATGGCCTGTATTATGATTACCATCGTTCCGGTTATCATCATGTACCTGACCTGTCAGAAATATATTATTGAAGGTGTTGTTGCAGGCGCAGTAAAGGGCTGAGGCACCTTCGGCCATCAGCTCATTTTAAAAGGACTTCTGCTTTGGGGCAGGAGTCCTTTTTGTATGGCAGGGTTCATGGATAATCGCAAAGGTTATTGTTCTGCAGGTTTCTTTTTCTGTACTCTTTTTCTGGCAGTACGGATCGGGATTCGTGTTTTTGTAACGGGCTCCTGTGCAGGAGCAGAAGAACCGGATGCAGCCGGTACAGAGGGTGCTGCTGCAGGTGCTTCTGCTGGATCTGTCAGAACGGCCTTATCGCCGCGCTCCAGATGGATGCAGTCAATCTTTTTATCCAGGAAGACAGAAAATTTGGTCACACCATTTTTCTTGATTGTGGCATTCAGATTTGGATTGACTTTCTGCAGTTCACTCTTGAGTTTACCCGTATTCATTACATTCGTATGGCAGCGATGAAAGATTTCAATAATCTGCTTTTCCACATCCTGAATGGAGGATCCGTTTAAAGATACCCAGACAGCTTTATTGCGGGTAGCAACCGTCAGAGATTCGAAATCCTTGAGGTAAGAGGACAGTTTACTGTAGTTGTAATTGCGGATATCAAAATCCGGATAGATTTTAACCAGGCGGCTGCCGATTTCACCAAGACCGGTTTCCTTGCCGATGGCATTGTTATCCGTGATCATTTTGATGATGGTATTTTCAATTGCGGTACGTGTACTTGCCACGCTCTGTTCCTCTGATTCTGCATCAGAGATCTGCGGCGCTGCGCCGGAGGAAGAGGCAGCTGCGGGCAGCAGATTGTCAGCTTCATCATCAGAAGCTTCGTCCTCTGATGATGACTCGTCTTCTGATGAAGACTCGTCTTCATTGATATCATTCTGAATGATATCAAGAAAGACGAAACGTTCACAGGAAGCACGGAAAGATTCCGGTGTCTTTTTTTCTCCCATACCAATGACAACCATACCTGCTTCGCGGATTCTTGTTGCGAGTTTATTGAAATCTCCATCACTGGAAACAATGCAGAAGCCCTCTACTTCTCCGGAATACAGGATATCCATGGCATCGATGATCAGACCGATGTCGGAAGCATTTTTGCCGGGAGTGTTGTTGGGCTGCATGATCGGCGTCAGGGAATAGCGTGATGCGCAGGACAGCCAGCCTTTTAAGCGTGGCTGCGACCAGTCACCATACATACGGCGGATTGTTACCTTACCGTATTTGGACAGCTCACTTAAGATGCTTTCCGTATATTTCCAGCCGATATTGTCCACGTCGATCAGAAGCGCAATATTGATATCGCGGTTTTCATTGTCGTCCATCAGATTCCTCCAATAGCTGTCTCTGCAGCATAAGTGTATTTTCGTATTTATATCTGTTTATCTCTATTATGCCATTTTCAGAAAGGTTTGTGTGAGATTATACAGTTATTTTTTACGTACATTTTTTCACAAATGCTGCTTGAAGATTCTTAACACCTGCTATATGATGAAAACCGGATAAGGAAGTGATTTAGGCCCTTATCCGGCAGAAAGATGTTTGATACTTATATCATAAAGCTCAGCTGTAATGAAATAAGCATGACAGGATGGCCTGATCATAAAGAGATCAGGTTTTTTTAATGGAAATTTCGGAGGTAAAAAATGGAATCATATTCTTTTCTGATGTATCTGGCGGTTATTTTAATCTCGACAAAGGTACTGGGACTTTTTTCCAGAAAAATCAATGCACCTGCGGTTTTTGGCGCAATTATTGCGGGGATTATTCTGGGGCCTTCTGCGCTGAATCTGATCAGTTTTGACAGCCAGGATGGTATTTTTATTGAAACAGTTGCAGAAGTCGGTGTTATTCTGCTGATGTTCTCTGCGGGACTTGAAACAGACCTCGATGAAATCAAAAAAGATGGCAAGGCTTCTTTTGTTGCTGCAATGATTGGTGTGATTGTACCTTTGATCGGCGGGACCTTATGTTATCTTCAGTTCTTTCATACAACAGGTGGTAAGGATGAGATGCTCAAGGCGTTGTTTGTCGGTGTATCACTTACGGCGACTTCTGTCAGCATTACGGTAGAAACACTTCGCGAACTGGGCAAACTGACTGGAAAGGTTGGAAATACAATCCTTGGCGCAGCGGTAATGGATGATATTATCGGAATCATTGTATTGACAATTGTATCAGGAATGAAAGATGCAAGCATCAGCATCGTGGTGGTGCTTGCAAAGATCGTACTGTATCTTGTTCTGATCTGTGTCCTTTTATTTATTACATCGAAGCTCAGACCGATCATTGAACGCGGAGATGAGAAAAGAAGGATTGTCATACTGACAGTGGCGTTCTGCTTTATTCTTGCGTTTGTGTCAGAACGCTATTTTGGAATTGCCGATATTACAGGAGCTTATTTTGCAGGCCTGATGCTTTGCAGCATGAAGGTAAGGAAATACATCAGTCGCAGAGTAGAAATTGCATCTTATCTGATTTTTTCACCGGTATTTTTTGCCAGTATCGGGCTCAAGACCAGCATCAGCGGATTTGATCTGCATATGCTGCTGTTCTGTGTGGCACTTCTGGTGATCGCAATTATCAGTAAGGTCATCGGCTGCGGTCTGGGAACAAGGCTCTGCGGATATTCCGGAAAAGAATCTCTGCAGGTGGGTGTCGGCATGATTTCCAGAGGAGAAGTTGCACTGATCGTTGCACAGAAGGGATACCAGTATGGCCTTGTAGATAATACGCTGTTTGCGCCGATTGTTCTTGTGGTTATTGTAACGACCCTGATCACACCGGTTCTGCTGAAGATTGTCATGAAAAATGATGATGGGGATGCAGAAAAAACAAAAATATAATGCAAGTTAAAAAAGCAGAGATATGATGGTATAATTAGATTCGAGTGCAGAGACATTCGAATCTGATTTATGTTGTAATGCAACCTCAGCAAAAGCAAAAAAATGAATGGAGAAAATAATGGTAAAGATATATAAAACAAAAGGCACATGCTCTACGCAGATTGATCTGGAAGTGGAGGACGGTGTAATCAGATCTGTCGGTTTTACCGGTGGATGCAATGGTAATCTGCAGGGCATTTCCAGGCTTGTGGAGGGCATGAAGGCAGAAGATGCAATTGCAAAGCTTAAAGGAATCCGCTGCGGATACAAGAGTACGTCCTGTCCGGATCAGCTTTCAAAGGCACTCGAAGAAATCCTTGCAGAAGAGAAGAACTGACAGGCGCCAGTTTATCAAATAAGAAGAAGGCGAACAGCTTGAATAAAAAAATTGTCCTGACAGGTGGTGGTACTGCCGGTCATGTAACACCGAATATTGCACTGATTCCATTTCTGAAGGAAGCAGGCTATGACATCATTTATATCGGTTCCTATGATGGAATCGAAAAAAAACTGATTGCAGATTACGGGATTCCGTATTATGGTATTGCAACCGGTAAGTTTCGCAGATATTTTGACCCGAAGAACTTTTCAGATCCGTTCCGTGTATTGAAGGGTTATGGTGAAGCACGCAGAATTCTGAAGAAGGAAAAGCCGGATGTTGTGTTTTCCAAGGGAGGATTTGTCAGCGTGCCTGTTGTTAATGCGGCACATTCACTGCATATTCCGTGCATTTTGCATGAATCAGACATGACACCGGGGCTTGCCAATAAGCTCTGTGTCAAGGCAGCCAGGAAGATCTGCTGTAATTTTCCGGAGACAGTCAATATGCTTCCGGCGGATAAGGCCATATTGACAGGAACCCCGATCCGTTCAGAACTCTCTGAAGGCTCAGCGGCGGCAGGTCGTGCGTTCTGCGGGTTTACGGATGATAAACCGGTGCTGATGGTTATTGGCGGAAGTCTTGGCGCGCAGTCAGTCAATGAGACAGTGCGATATGCGCTTCCAAAGTTACTCAAAGAGTTCAATGTGGTTCATATCTGCGGAAAAGAGAAGATGGATAACCTGAAGCTTTCGGTTCCGGGATATAAGCAGTTTGAATATGTAAAAACGGAACTGAAGGATCTTTTTGCAATGGCTGATATCGTGGTATCAAGAGCCGGAGCCAATTCGATCTGTGAGCTTCTTGCGCTTCATAAGCCAAACGTACTGATTCCCCTGTCTGCCAAAAACAGCAGAGGAGATCAGATTCTAAATGCCAGAAGCTTTGAACAGCAGGGCTTCAGTATGGTAATTGATAATGATGAGCTCGATGAAGACATTCTGATCAGTGATATCCATGAAGTTTTTGCAAACAGAGACAGGTATAAAGAAAATATGAGTAAGAGCAGTCAGCATAATGCGGTACAGACCATTATGGGGCTGATTGAAGAAGCGACAGAGACAGGCAGATAAAGTAAATAGAGATTTTATTATAAAAAAACGGTTGCCTGCATGAATTAGCAGACAACCGTTTTCAATTAAAGTCTCTTGCGAAGTGCTTCGGTCATATCTTCATAACCGGGCTTACCAAGAAGGGCAAACATGTTCTTCTTGTAACTTTCCACACCAGGCTGGTTGAATGGATTAACACCCAGCAGATATCCGCTGACGCCGCATGCGAACTCGAAGAAATAGAACAGCTCGCCGAGATAGAACTCGTTCTGCTCCGGAACGTGTACCATGAAGTTCGGAACATTACCATCTGTATGTGCCAGAACAGTACCATTCATGGCCGCCTTGTTTGCAAACTCAACTGTCTTTCCTGCAAGGTAGTTCAGACCGTCAAGATCTGTCTCTTCCTTACCGATGGTCAGAGATTTTTTACTCTTCTCGATGTTGATGACAGTCTCGTACATGATACGGGAACCATCCTGAATGAACTGACCCATGGAGTGCAGGTCTGTAGTCAGGTCAACGCTTGCCGGGAAGATACCCTTCTGATCCTTGCCTTCGGACTCGCCGAACAACTGCTTCCACCATTCGGAAACATAATGGACGCTGGGTTCATAGTTCGCAAGAATTTCAATTGCTTTGCCCTTACGATAAAGGATGTGGCGAAGTGCAGCATATTTCAGTGCATCATTATCTTTATAAGAAGATTCGAGTGCGAGCTTTCTGCCTTCTGCAGCACCTTCCATCAGCTTGGCAATATCAGCGCCGGATACGGCGATCGGAAGAAGACCAACAGCGGTCAGTACAGAGAAACGTCCACCGACATCATCCGGAACAACGAAGCATTCGTAACCTTCTTCATCTGCTTCACTCTTTAATGCGCCGCGGGACTTGTCTGTTGTAGCATAGATTCTTTCTGCAGCACCCTTTTTGCCATATTTTTTGATCAGAAGTTCTTTGAAAATACGGAATGCAATTCCGGGTTCTGTGGTAGTACCGCTCTTACTGATCATATTAACGGAGAAATCACGGTCGCCAACTACTTCAAGCAGATCGCTTAAGTAATTCGCACTGATGGAATTACCGCAGAAGTAGATTTCCGGAGTCTTGCGGATTTCCTTGCTGACAATATTGTAGAAGCTGTGACGCAGGAAATTGATGGCAGCGCGTGCGCCAAGGTAAGAACCGCCGATACCGATGACAATCAGTACATCAGAATCTTTCTGAATCTTTGTAGCAGCCTTCTGGATTCTGGAAAATTCGTCTTTGTCATAGTCTACCGGAAGATCGATCCAGCCAAGGAAATCATTGCCGGCACCTGTTTTGTCCAGCAGTACCTTTTTGGCATTCAGAACCTGAGATTCCATCATGTCGACTTCAGCATCATTTACAAACGGTGCTGCTTTTGAATAATCAAATGTTACTTTTGCACTCATTGATTTATCTCCTTTTTTTCTATATGAAACGCGGAAAACGTATTCCTGACGCCCTTAAGTTTAGCAAAGTTGTATGATTATGGCAAGGGTTGTAAACAGTCCTGATCAAATTTTTTTAATCGGTTAGCCTGAAGAATAAAGGACGATTGATCAAAAGAACTGTATTAAATGCAATTGTAAAACAGAAACGAAAGCAGCAAAATGGTGTAATGTTATATTAATAATGAAAAATGTTGTGCAGATTATGGGAGGAGAATGCATGGAAGCCTATCTATTCGTACATTTTAAGGAAAAATATACACCTGACGGAGAACAGGTGTATTTCGGACTGAGTCGTGACGGATTTCACTGGGAACAGACAAACGGGGGAGAGCCGGTTCTTTGGAGCAGGCTTGGTGATGAAGGGGTACGGGATTTCACGATTGCAAGAAAAAGAGATGGCGGGTTTGTGATTCTGGCAACGGATCTGTCACTTGCCAACCATTTTAGCGGTAAATATCGCGGTTCATGGGATGTGGTAAATCATGAAGGCAGCAAATTTTTCTCCATGTGGGAGTCGGGAGATCTGGTACACTGGTCAGCGCAGAAACTGGTTCGTATCGTAGATGATTCTTACGGATGTGCATGGGCACCTGATATCATTTATGATGAAGCGGCAGGAAATTATCTGGTGCACTGGTCTTCTTATCATGAGGGTGAGCCGAATATGGCAATTTATTTTGCCAGAACGACAGATTTCAGGCAGTTTACAGCACCTGCTCTGCTGACACGCGGGCCCAGGGGGCAGATCATCGATTCCAATATCGTATATCATGATGGCTGGTATTATCGCTTTATCAAGGACAATCGTCCGGATGGCCATATTTATCTGGAAAGAGGGAAAAGTCTGACGGGCACGTTTGAACGTATGTCGGCATTTGATGAAGAAATGCAGAAGCTGGAAGCCGGACAGTATGAAGCGCCGACCTGTTTCCGGCTGGCAAACGGGCAGTGGTGTGTGATGCTGGATTTCTATGGCTGCGCGAAGGAAAAGCAAGGCTATGTTCCGTTTGTGGCAGATGATATTGCAACAGGAAGATTTATCCGTTCAGATGCGAAATTTTCATTCCCATATGGATTTAAGCACGGAACGGTGCTGCCGATTACACTGGAAGAATATCAGAGAATCAGGAAGGCATATCCGGATACATAAAAGTGTGCAAATTGTATATATAATTAATGAAGAAAGTAAAACAGGACTTATTTGCATGAAAAAAAGCAGATCAGTCCTGCTTTTTCAGTATATGGATGAACTGATATGAAATTCAATCATGGCCTGAGAATAAAATATCATAAACTGGACAAAAAAAATAAAAAATATGATAGTTTCTGTGATTAAAAATCTGATACTCTAGTAAAGTTGATACATAAAGATATGGAACCAGTTGTAATGTATCTGTTATACATCAGATTATAGTGAGTAATAGGGGCAGTCAGGAGATTTTAGGAATCACCGTTGTTCTTATGACGGAGGGGATGAAAAAGTGAATACTGAATATCAAGTAATGGAAGAAGAGGATGACGAGATTGATTTAGGTGAGTTGTTCTTCGTCCTGCGAAGACATCTTCTTGTGCTGATTCTGTGCGCCGTAATCGGTGCTGCTGCAGCTTTCGGGTATACTGACCTGTTAATTACGCCGCAATATGAATCTTCCTCCATGATCTATATTTTTTCCAAAACAACAACAATTTCATCAGTTGCTGATCTGCAGATCGGTTCGCAGTTGACCGTGGATTTTGAAATTCTCGGTACCAGCCGTCCGGTTCTGGAGAAAGTGATCAGTGATCTGAAACTGAATACTACTTATGAGGATCTGCTTAAGACGATTACCATTACGAATCCGACAGATTCACGAATCATTCGGGTAACTGTGCAGAATCCGGATCCCAAGCTTGCATGTGATATTGCAAACAGTGTGGCGGATAATCTTGCGGCAAGAGTCGCACAGGTAATTGATACAGATAAGCCATCGTCAGTAGAAGAAGCTGTTCCGGCAGAAAAACCGATCAGTCCGAGTATTCCGAAGAATACCGCAATGGGAATGATCGCAGGATTCCTTCTTGCAATGGCAGTGATTCTTGTCCGTTATTACAGCGACATGACGATTAAAGATGAGGATGATGTCAAGAAATATCTGGGTCTTGGGACAATGGCGGCATTTCCGATGGAAAAGAGTATTGCCGGAGCTGCAGGTGTTAAAGGGGCTAAGAAATGAATAAAAAAAGACAGACAGTTTTTATCTTATGCATACTGATCATTGCAGTTGGCGCGGGAGTGAGCGGATATAAATGGGCAATGCATTTGAGAAATGCCGGACAGATGGAAGCGTTGCAGATGACAGCACATGCACAAAGTACTGCGTTGGAGAGTACAGCGGCAGGAAGTACAGCGGCAGACAGTTCGCAGTCTGCAGTAGCAGGTGCGTCAAGAAGTAATGTAATACCGGTCAATTTCGATAAGCTTCAGGCATCAAATCCGGATATTTTCGCATGGCTGCAGATCCCGGATACGGATATGGATTATCCGGTTGCACAGCATCCGACAGATGATACCTATTACCTGAATCATGGATCTGATGGCATTTATTCCGAGTATGGCTGTCCTTATATTGAGCGGGCGGACAGCAAAAGCCTTACGCAGTTCAATACAGTAATCTATGGGCACAACATGAATGATGGATCCATGTTCGGTGTTCTTCATAAGTATGAAGATGCAGATTTTCTGAAAAATCATCGTGAAATAACGGTATATACACCACAGCACATCTTTACCTATACCGTATTTGCAGCAGTGATGTACAGTGACAGGCACATACCGTATTACTATGATGATACGGTGGAAGCTGACCGCGCTGCATTTCTTAAGTCACTTAAGACCGATACGGTGAAGGCGCGCAGTCAGGTTCTTGATGATATCACGGTAACTTCCAAAGATCACATTCTCACACTCAGCACATGTGACCGGAAACTTCGCAGTAATCGTTACCTGGTAGTGTCTGTGCTGACACAGCTTGATGGTCAGGCAGTCGGGGAGCAGTGAGTATAATGGGTGCTACAGGAGGTAATGATAACAGGAGAATGCTTTTGATGGGGCTGATTGCAGCAGCAGTTATCTGCGTAGCAGGAGGCGCCGGGTTTTACGCGGCATACAGTCAGGGCCCCAAAGTTGTAAGGCAGGCAGATGCAGCATCATCCGAAAGTACGGAAGTTGCATCTGCAGCGGGTGCTGCAACGTCATCGCTGTATTCTGTGGATAATTTTGACGGAAGCATTACTTATAAAGGGGTTCGTTATGAACCGAATACCCATATTAAGACGGTTCTGTTTCTGGGAATCGACAACAGTGACCAGTCCAGAAAAGGTGTCGGAATTGATGAAGGCGGAAGAAGTGATACAATGGTGCTTTTTATTGTGGACAGTTCCAAAAAACTGATCACGCCGCTCATCATCAGCAGGGACACCATGGTCAATGTGGATATATATGATAATGACGGAGAATTTCTTTCGCAGGGACTGGAACAGATCACAATGCAGTATTCCTATGGACAGAATGCACAGGAAGCATCCAACCTGACCAAGCAGAAGGTGGCAGATCTTCTGTGCCGCACCAGAATCAATTCAGTAGTATCGCTGACCATGGATGGAATTGAACCTGTTGTTAATGCAATCGGAAATATCACGTTACAGCTGCAGACAGATGAGACGGCGCTTGATCCGTCATATACCAAAGGCGCGGTAATTACGTTGGACGGTCCGGCAGCAAAGGATTTCGTTCATATCCGTGATACGGAAATCCGTGGAAGCAATAATGAGCGAATGTCGAGACAGGCACAGTTCATGCTGGCTTTATCACAGACAGCCAGAAGCAAGGGCATTTCCATGATCAATACGATGGAAAAATCCGCAGGAAAGTACCTTTACGAAGATATTGATGCAGATACTGCCGATTGCTTTGCAAAGTATGATGCAGCGAAGGAAGTTGAGTACCTTCCCGGAAAAAATGTAAAGGGAACATTGCATGACGAATTCTATGTGGATGAAGATGAACTCTTCCCACAGGTATTAAAGCTGTTTTATCTGCCCGCACAGAGCTGATACATGGTGCAGTTCATTAATTTCAGGTAACGATTCTGGTCTAATGCCGGATCAGATTGTTTACATATACCAAATCTTATAAGGCGAGGAGCAAAAGGATGAGAAAGAACAATGTATTATCCGCTGCAGCAGCAATTGCAGCAGCAGTCGTACTGTGTGCGACAGGTCTTTCCACGACAGCATATGCTGCCAGCAGGACCAACACAGCCGAAGTTCTGGGCGCTACCAGAGCTATCGGAGATGCAGGAACACCTGCAGTTCTTGGCGCAAACAGAGCAAGTTCATCTGTTGATGTTACTTTTGGTGATATTGCAGATGCAAGTGCACTCACGGGAATCAAGAGCACCAGCAAGATTGCAAGTGTTATCAACAGTGCCCTGAAGGCAGCTGGATCAGACACAACAGTTTCCAAAAAGAATCTGGATGTTGTGGCCAGCATGGATCTGGAAGTTCCGCAGGGAACAACAGTATCTGCACAGGATCCGCTGTATGTTACATTTACAGTTCCTGGCGTAACTGCTGGAACACATGTATATGTACTGCATTACAATCATGCAGGACATTGGGAAGTAGTTCCCTCTACCCCTGGTGAAGGCAGTGTTGTAGCAGCATTTACACAGTTGTCTCCTGTTGCAATTGTCGTTGAGAAAGACACAATGACAACAGCATCCAAGGGTGAAAACAGTGCAGTATCACCTCGCACTGGTGAGAACCAGTTCCCGATCGCAGCAGTTATGGCATGCGCAGCTGCAATCGGCAGTGCAATCTTTGTTACAGGCAGGAAAAAGGCTCAGTAATGCATAGGCACAACTGGCATGGAATACATGCCGGTTGTGTTTATTCAGATGAGAAACGGTTTCGCAAACAGGGATATGGAAGAATGTCGCTAATCAATCGGATTTTCAGACCTAAAACAGCATATGACGGATCAGCAGTATATCTGTCTGAGCCACAGGAATTATTTGATCTTCACTGTCATCTTCTTCCTTATGCAGATGACGGAGCCGGTGATATGGAAGAAGCACGGGAGCTGATCGGACAGGAATATGAACAGGGAGTCAGGACAGTTGTCATTACCACGCACCTGCGTGAGCAGATGTTCAGTACGCCGGTTTCCAGAATTCAGAAACATTACCATGCGCTCCTGCAATGGGTGCGGCAGACGGAGGATCTGAAAGAACTCAGAATATATCAGAGCCGTGAGTATTACTGTGATGAAAGATTTCATGCACTTCTGAGCGGATATGCAGCGGGGCAGAAGGAAATTGCATATGATGACATGATCTATTTTCCGGAAGAAGAGATTTTGCCTTTTGGCAGCAAAAAATGTATCCTGATGGAATTTTCTACCAGAAGAAATCAGGAAGAAGAATTACAGAAGTATACAAAGGAAGCGCTTGCAGCAGGGCTTACACCTGTTCTGGCACATGCAGAACGTTATCCGGCAGTTCAGACAAATCCGGATATATTACAGCAATTGAAAAAAATGGGAGTTATTATACAGATCAATGCAGAAGCAGTTCTGGGAAATGAAGGAAAGCTGCAAAAAGAACTGACACACAGGCTGATAGAAACAAACATCGCAGATATGATTGCATCGGATGCACATAACCTGCAGGGACGAAGGCCTGATCTGGCGGAATGTCGCCACTATCTTACAAGAAAATATGACGGGAAATGTGCAGAACACCTTCTGCATGACGTACCGTATCATCTGATAAATGATTGAATGAAAGAAAATAATGAGGGAACAGAGTATGGAAAAAGTAACACTGGAAAAGAAAGAGCTGCCGTTCGGAATGGCAGAGGAAGTAAAGAATCTTCGGACCGGGATCACCTTCAGCGGAGAAAATATCAAGGCGGTAATGTTTACAAGCTGCATGATGAATGAGGGAAAGAGCACCATTACAATTGAGACGGCGAGATCTTTTGCAGAACTGGGAAAGAAAACGCTCCTGATTGATACCGATTTCCGCAAATCTATTTTGAGACAGAAGATTACCTCCGGTAAGACCAAATACGGTCTGACACATTTCCTGACAGGGCAGTGTGAAATGGATGACATTATATATGAAAATGTTTATGAGGATGACCTGCCGTTTTATATCATGCCGGCCGGCCCGTCCACGAACAGCCCGACAGAACTTCTGGCATCAGAAAAGTTTGCAGATATGCTGAAAAAACTGAGAGAGATATTTGACATGATCATCATTGATACACCGCCGCTTGGAAGCGTTGTAGATGCGTCAATTATTGCGCCGAATACAGATGGAGCAATTATTGTAATGGCAGCGGGGAAGATCAATTACAAGATAGCACAGAAGGTAAGGGATAAACTGAGGGACTCCAATTGTAAGGTACTGGGAGTAGCCTTGAATAAGGTGGATAAATCCAAGAACAGTTATGGCTATTATAAGTATGGTAAAGAATATGGTTACAGCCATTACTATTCTGAGGGGAAAGAGTGATTTGAAGAGTAGTTGTTGGTGAGGAAAATGATTTTTATCGCTATGCGGGGGAAAAAAGATGGAGATTAAGAAAAAGAACCTGTTGATCTATGCACATTACTATGTACCGGATGTTGCATCAACCGGGCAGATTCTGAGGGAACTGGCAGAAGGCATGCTGGGCAGATTCAATGTCACAGTGATCTGTGTCGTTCCAAGTTATACGGGGAAAATTGCACCGGAATATCAAACTGAAAAGTACTACTATGAGACACTGAATGGCGTGAATGTGATTCGTATCCGAGTACCGGAATTTGATAAGCACAGTAAAAAAAGCCGTATAAAGAATATTTTGTCTTATTTCCTTGGCGCGATAAAGCTTACATTCAAATTGGAAAAGCAGGATTATATTATCTCAATTTCACAGCCGCCGGTGCTGGGGGGATTGCTTGGTGTGATTGGAAAACAGATAATGCATTCCAAGTACATCTATGATGTTCAGGACTTTAATCCGGAACAGATCATGGCAGTAAAATACAGCAACAATTCATTTATCCTGAAGCTGATGCTGGCAATAGATAAATTCAGCTGCCGGTGTGCGGATAAGGACATTGTTGTCGGCAGAGATATGGTAGAAACATTAAAAAACCGGTTTGATAACAAAAAGATGCCTCAGTTCAGCTGCATAAACAATTGGGTCGATGAAGCAGCGATTTATCCATTACCACAGAATGATATGCATGTTCAGGAGTTCAAGAAGGAATATCATCTGGAGAATAAGTTTGTTGTCATGTACTCGGGGAACCTTGGACTGTATTATGACCTGAAAAATATAATACAGGTAATAGAGAAGGTTCAGGAAAGAGGCAGTGCTTACACTTCGGATGGAAGAGAAGTAGTATTTGCATTTGTAGGTGCCGGCTCCATTCTTGGAGAGCTTGAAGCATATAAAAAAGAGCATCAACTGCACAATGTAGTATTTATTCCTTATCAGGTAAAAGAAGATCTGATCTATAGTCTGAACGCTGCAGACGTACATCTGTGTGTCAGTGCAAAGGGAATCAAGGGAGTATCCGTACCAAGTAAAGTATATGGAATCATGGGTGTAGCAAAGCCGATTCTCGGAGTGATGGAAGAAGGTTCAGAAGCGAGACTTCTGATTGATGAAACCGGATGTGGCATCTGCAGTTCTCCGGAAGATTATGATTCACTGGAAAAAAATATTCAATGGTTCATTGAACATGCCGATTCTGAAGAGCTTCATTTTATGGGTGAAAGAGGCAGGGAATATCTGGAAAGGCATCTTACAAAAGCAAAGAGTGT
Organism: Butyrivibrio sp.; assembly: GCA_022486625.1. Lineage (GTDB taxonomy): Bacteria > Bacillota > Clostridia > Lachnospirales > Lachnospiraceae > Butyrivibrio. Next base: position 57,369 of record JAKVKH010000012.1, read on the forward strand.
ATCAAAATATGAAGCTGAAATCTTGAGCTGCTAAGGATAAAAAATGAATAGTAACTGGGTTAAAATTTTATTAAAGATCACAGGAACCGAATATGGTCAGCATCTGACATTGAAGGGGGTCCCATTCATTTATAACACAAAAGGGGCATCCATAAAGATTGGAAACAAAGTTACAGTTAAAAGCAGTTTCCTGTCAAATCTGGTGGGTCTGTACAGCCGGACCATTATTGTAACCAGAGCCAAAGGTGCGAGGATAGAAATCGGCAATAATGTAGGGATATCCGGAGCAACAATATATGCGCGTAAAGGTATTTATATCGGAGAAAATACTGCAATCGGAGGAAATTGCAAGATATTGGATAATGATTTTCATCCAATTGATCAGGAAGCGCGTTTAGAGCTGCTGAATGATGTACATGGCGGTGAAGCGGCAGATCTGATTCCAACAAAGGAGATTCATATTGGAAAGGACTGTTTTATCGGATGCAATACGATTATCTTAAAGGGAACTGAATTAGGTGACGGCTGTGTTGTTGGAGCAGGCGCAGTTGTAAGCGGAAAGTTTGAAGCAGGCAGTGTAATTGTTGGGAATCCGGCGAAAGTGATCAGAAAATTGTAAATGAAAGATACTGTTGCATATTTGGCTATATATTAGGATGAAGAAGGCTTACATAAATGATTGATTTAACAGTTGTGATTTTAACAAAAAATGAAGAAAAAAATCTAAGAAAGTGTGTTGAGTCATTTAGAGGCATTGTCAAACGATTTGTAATAGTTGATAGTTTCAGTACAGACAGTACAGAGAAAGTATGTAATGAATTGCATCATGAACTTAGCGCGTTTGGATCTAGATTGGATTATTATCAACATGAATTTGTTAATCATGCAGAGCAAATGAATTGGGGACTCTCTAATACTTGCATATCAACGAAGTGGTCTATGAAGATAGATGCTGATGAAGAGCTTACAGAAGCATTAGCAAAAGAACTAGCAGAAAAATTGCCATTGGTAAATGAAGAAGTGAACGGAATAATACTTCGGCGAAGAGTATATTTTATGGGACGTTGGATAAAGCATGGAGGAAGGTATCCGGAATTATTGCTTCGGATAATCCGAACTGGAGAAGGTGCCTGTGAACAAAAAATAATGGACGAGCATATGATTGTATATAGCGGGAAAGTTGTTCAGTTTAATAATGATTTTATTGATAATAATCAAAAAAGTCTGGAATGGTGGATTGCGAAGCATAACTGGTATAGTAATAAGGAAGTCCAGGATTATCAATCAATGATGTGTGGAGAAGAAGTAACAAAGATTGAAAAGGAAGGTATTTCAAGTAATCAGGCTATGGCAAAGCGTCATCTGAAAAATGGAGGATATTATAAGTTGCCAAAATTCTGGCGTGCTCATATATATTTTCTATATAGATATTATATAAAACTCGGATTTTTAGATGGACCAGAAGGTAAGATTTTTCATTTCCTGCAAGCGTATTGGTATAGATTTTTGGTAGATGCGAAGATGTATGAATGTGAAAAAAAAAGAATGCGAATGGAACCACAGAATGAATTGAAGGTTTGAGGCAAATAGAGTGAGAAGATTACTGGTTTTGATTGAAAACATTTTATCGGCTCCTAAACGGTTGTTTTTTACTCATATTGCAATGTTTGCTATTCTTCAGGAAGCAAAAGTAGATAAAACTGCGGCTATATGCTCAGGGGTAAAATTTTATCGTGGTCAGGTTGGCAAATATTCGTATGTTGGTAATAATAGTTTTGTGATAGATACCAATATTGGAAATTTTACATCTATATCAACAGATTGTTATATAGGAGGAACCACGCATCCTATGGAATGGGTTTCAACATCTCCTGTTTTTCATAAATGGGGAAACATTATGAAAAAGAATTTTTCAAGACATGAATTTGAAATTTTTAAAAGGACAACCATTGGTAATGATGTATGGATTGGAAACAGAGTAATGATTAAGGCCGGGATAACAATTGCAGATGGAGCTGTTATTGGAATGGGTTCTATTGTAACAAAGGATGTTGGGCCTTATGAAATTTGGGCTGGTAATCCAGCTCGATTGATCAAGAAACGTTTTGATGATGAAATGATAAAAAAGATATGGCAAAGCCATTGGTGGGAATGGTCGGATGCAAAGATAAAAGAATATGCAGAGTTGATCAATTTGCCACAGCAGTTTATAGATAAATTGGAGAACGAATTATGAAGATTGTTCACATATGCTTAGGATGTTTTTTTCCAGATAAATTTTCATACCAGGAGAATATGCTTCCTAAATTTCATAAACAGCTAGGATATGAGGTTGAGGTTATAGCTTCGCTAGAAACATTCGATAAAGATGGGAATCCTACTTATATAAAAAGAGGCAGTGTATATCAAAATGAATATGATATTAAAGTTACCAGACTTGAATATAAAAAGCCAGTAAAAGTGTATCGGAAACTGAAGCGATATATTGGTACAATAGAAGCATTGAAAAAAGCTTCACCAGATATACTGTTTATTCATGGATGCCAGTTTTTGGATATGGACATAGTAGCTGAGTATGCAAGACAAAAGCAAAATGTGAAAATCTATGTAGATAATCATGCAGATTTCTCAAATAGTGGAAAAAATTTTTATTCAAAAAATATACTTCATAAAATAATCTGGAAACATAGTGCGCAGATTATTGAACCATATACAACCAAATTCTATGGGGTTCTTCCGGCAAGGGTTGATTGGTTAAAAAAAATGTATGATTTACCCAAAAACAAATGTGAACTTTTGGTTATGGGAGCTGATGACGATAAAGTTGCTGAGGCGGAACATCCAGAAATAAGGAATGAAGTTCGGAACCAATATAACATAGCAGAGGATGATTTTCTGATAGAAACAGGTGGAAAGATCGATTCTGCGAAGAAACAAACATTATTGCTGATGAAGGCAGTGGCCAAAATAGATAATCCCAAAGTCAAGCTTTTAATATTTGGATCGGTTACACAAGATTTAAAAGAGCAGTTTGATAGCCTTTGCATAGAAAATAAGATTATTTATGCGGGATGGATTAAATCGGATGTTTCATATTCATATGTGGCGGCTGCAGATTTACTGGTTTTTCCAGGGAGGCATTCTGTTTTCTGGGAACAGGTTTGTGGACAGGGAAAACCGATGCTGGTCAAGTATTGGGAAGGAACAACACATGTAGATCTTGGTGGTAATGTTGAGTTCCTTTATAAAGACAGTGCAGATGAAATTTATAATAAAATAATGGAACTTGTAAGTAAGCCGGAAAAATATGAAAAAATGAAACAGGTTGCAGTAACCAAGGGTATGGAAGTGTTTTCTTATAAAAAGATTGCGCGAAGGGCAATAGGAATATAATGGTAAAAAATACGAATAAAAAAAGGAACAATGAGTTAGTAACATGTTATGTGCCATTTATAGTAAACAATCCATATGCGTTGAATGTAAAACGCCTTCTTAGTAATAATAATATTACATGTATACCGATTAAATCTATGTTAAGAAATCCAATGCTTTTTAAAAAGTGCAAAATAATTAATTTGAACTGGTTCGAAAAAATAGATAATACAGTTCAATATCTTGAAAAAGTATTATTAATAAAGTTTTTAAAAGTGATGGGAAAAAAAATAATATATACCGTTCATAACAAGCAACCGCATGACACAAGTAATAAATTTTCGTTTAAGATGATGAAATTTCTTTTACAAGAAGCTGATCTAGTGTTGGGAATGTGCCCAGAAACACGGGAGGTTATTTCTTCTATCGCACCGGAGAGTATTCAAAAATTAAAATATGTTTTACATCCAAATTATATTTACAATTATAGAAATGAAGTGATTATAGATTATAGAAAGCGCTTTAATTTTTCAGATGATGATATGGTTTTTTTGTTTTTGGGGTTTGTCTCACCGTATAAAAATTTGGAATTATTAATTGATACATTTAAGGCGCTTCATAACGAAAAAATTAAATTACTGATTGCTGGAAAACCATGCAATACTGGATATGAAGAGAAACTGGTTCAGAGAATTGATGGTTCAAAAAATATAATTACTGATTTCAGATATATTCCAGATAAAGAGATAGTAAGTTATTATAATACCAGCAGCATAGTGATAATGCCATATCATAAAGAAAGCTCTCTAAATTCTGGAGCAGTATATCTTAGCTTTTCATTAAAACGGACAGTTATATGTCCTGATATTGGAACAATGAAAGCATTAAAGAATCATGATTTTGTATATCAATATGAATATTCAGATGAAAGTGAACATCCAGAAAAATTACGTTTAGCAATATTAAAAGCTTGTGAGGATTATGAACAGAATCCCGATATGATTATTGAAAAAGGTGAACAAGCATTTACATATGTGGCAACAGAGCATTCAGACGAATGCATAGGAAAAATGTACAGTAATTATTATAGAGGACTTCTGAAGAATGCGTAATGAAATGGATAGGAATAAGGTAATAAATAAACATATAAAACCTTTTTTTCTAAGAAAATACAGAAAAATATCAATTTCCGAAATGATTATATCATTAATGGTTATTTTATGTTCATTGCCACAGGAGTTAACGTTAAAGAGTTACTCTGATTCATATACAAGACAATATGGAAGTAGTTATACAATTACGATATCTATGGTTTTAGTCGTATGTCTGATAATTGCAAGAAATGGGCATATTAAAAAGTATAAATATACAATAAAATCTCCTTTTATTGCATTTATTTTATTTGGTGTTTTCTCAATTTGCTTCAAACCTTTTAATGGGGTGCCAATTGCGTTTTATGGAATAGCGGCGTGCAAATACTTGGCATATGGATTGATGTTTATTGTGTTGACTAATTGTGTTACATATCACAGATTTTTAGAAGGGTTTGATTTAGGAGCAAAAGCAGGACTTATTTTTCAATCAATAATTGGATGGCTTTATGTGTTTGCAGGAGTAGAGGTGCCAGTTATTGGAGGACATTCGAATTCTGTACGCAATGGATTGTCAAGAATGGTTGGCACATTTCAGCATCCAGGAGATTTCAGCTTATATATCGGGATATTGTTTGTTTATTTTTTGTGTAGGATTATTATCACTGGGGAAAAAAAGAAATTGATTTATTTGTTTATTGCTTTTCTAGACATTTTTTTATCAGGTGCCAGAACAATGCTATTGGTTACTTCCATTGTTGCGGTTATTGTATTGTATAAAAAGTATCGCAGGAGTTCTTTTGCAAAAGTTGCGATATTTGCAGTAATTGTATTTGTAGTAGTGCTGTTTTTACAAAGTGATATATATCAGGATATGTTTGTGCGCCATAATGTTTATGATATGTTGGTTGCAAGAACAATTCATTGGATTCTTGGCTTTAAAATTATGACAGAAAGTATCAGCAATTTTCTGTTTGGTATTGGTATGAATAATATTGTCCACTATATAGATGAAAATTATACGCGTTATGCAGCGCTGGTTGCATTAGCAAGTAATGTTTTGGATAGTGATTTTGTCAGAGGAATGCCAATACATAATTCCTTTTTGATTATTGGATGCGAACTTGGAATCGGTGGTTTTACATTATATATTTGGATTTATATCTGGTATACAAGACAATTGTTACAAATAATGCGTAAATCGATAGCGAGTAAATTTGATTGCTTTTTCATTATTGCGGATTTTGGAGTTTTTATCCTGTATAGTTTTCAGGGATGGGCAATGATGAAAAATTTTGCGTGGACTTTATTTATTCTGATAATTTCTTTTGCAACATTGGTAATAAGAGAAAATAAAAAATCCAGATTTATGTTTACTTGTGATAGGAATGATAAGTGATAAATATAGGGTTTGGATTAGAGAAGAGAATTTTTAAATGAATCGAAAAAAATCATTGCTAAAGAATACATTAATTTTGTCATTGGGTCAGATCTTTCCACAGCTGGTTGGAGTAATTACGTTGCCAATTTATACAGGAATGCTAACCAGTGCAGAATATGGACGTTATGATTTAATTAATGTAATAGTTTATATATTAAATGTAGTGGTTATTCTCCAAATTCATCAGGCAGTTTTCAGGTATCTGCTGGATGTTCGTGGGACAGAGAAAGAGAAGGAGTACATAACAAATACAATTGTATTTGAGTTGGGACCGTCTTTGGTTTCCTCTGTTTTGTTTGGAGTATGTTTTAGAGAACTGTCAGTATCTGTAAGAATATTATTAGGTGTTTATTTATTTTTGAATATTCAGAATTCAGTTGTAGGTCAGATTTCAAGAGGACTTGGAAAAAATCGTCAGTATGCATTTGGTGCAATTATTAATTCTGGCTTGAATATGATACTTGTTGTGATACTTATGGCTGGAGCTAAGCTGGGATTTAAGGGATTATTTATATCATTAGATATTGCCTTCCTTTCGGCGGTAATATATCAGATTATCGCATGTAAACAGTTAGAAAGAATAGATTTTAAGTATTTAAGCAAAGATGTACTAAAGGTGATGTTGAATTATTCCTGGCCAATGATTCCTAATACATTATCAATATGGATTGTTAATTCCTGCGATAAATTTATTATTCGTTTTTTTCTGGGAATTGAAATGAATGGTGTTTATGCTGTAGCACAGAAAATTCCCAATGTATTTTCTATTGCGTATAGCACATTTAATATGGCATGGCAGGAATCTGCTTCAATTTCAGTAAAAGATAAAGATGCAGATTTGTATTATGACAGTATTTTTAAAGCTTTGTTTGATTTTCTGACGGGGTGCATGCTTATTCTGATTTCTGCGACTCCAATTCTCTATGGAATTTTAATTCGAGGTTCATATGAAGCAGCATATGATCAAATGTCCTTATTGTATATTGGAGTATTTCTTTCCAGTATTTCTTCTTTTTTTGGAAGCATTTATATTGCCCAAAAGGCAACTAAAGAGGTTGGAATATCGTCACTTATTGGTGCTGTAATTAATTGTATTGTTAATATTGCAATGATTCATTGGGCTGGATTATATGCAGCATCAGTTTCTACAATAGTAAGTTATCTTATTTTAACGTTATACAGAGGAACAGATGTAAAAAAGAGAGGATTTGCTGATATAAAATATAATATTAAACATATTTTATTATGCCTGAGTTTGATCAGTATTTCTTCTATAATATGCTATCAGCGAGTATTATATTTAAATATTTTTAATTTTTTGTATGGGGCGTTGGGATTCATAATGTTGAATAAAAATATGATAAAGGGAATTGTTATAACGGTTGAGCATAAGATAAAAGGGAGAAGTGCTCATAATGAATAAAAAAGTTGGAATAGTAACGTTATATCATGATAATTATAATTGCGGAGCAGTTTTGCAGGCATTAGCGTTACAGAAGGCTGTTGAAAAGCTGGGATTTGAAGGTGATGTTATTGACTACGAGCGTAAAACAGTTGATTTACTTGCAAAAAAAATAAATTATGCACAAAAAATACTGAATAAATTAAAACGCATAAAAACAAAAGGCGATGTAATTGACCTTTTTATGCTGGTTTTAAAAAAAGATTATGCACACAGGTACGTAAAAGATATTGCGCTTCGTAAAGAAGCATATCTTGAATTTATTACCAAGAATCTATCCATATCTAAAGGGTACAACTTTACTACAATTTCGCTCGCAAATAATTTTTATGATTGTTTTATCTGTGGAAGTGATCAGATTTGGAGGCCAAGTTCATTTGATGCAAATTATTATTTAGACTTTGCAGATGAGAATAAAGTGAGGGTATCATATGCAGCAAGTTTGGGAGTGTCTTCTTTATCCCAAGAGCAAAAGGCATATATGGGACCTTTGATACAGAAATTGGATGCAGTATCTGTTCGAGAAAGCAGTACAGTTTCCATGATTCAGGAAATAACAACAAAAGAGGTGATATCCTGTATTGATCCTACATTATTGTTCGACGTAGGGTTTTGGCGATCTTTTATAAAGAGCAATAAATTAACTTCTAAAGATAAATATATTTTTTCATATATTATTGGAGAAAATAATAAAAATCGTGAAGTAGTAAAAGAAATTTCAAGAAGAACAGGATTGCCCATTGTTGCAATGCCCGGAATTTCTAGAATTCTGCCATATGATTTTATGTATGCGGATGAAAACATTGTTGTAGCAGCACCGGATGATTTTCTAACGCTGATCGAAAATGCGGAATATATTGTGACAGATTCTTTTCATGCCTGTGTTTTTTCGATTCTTTTTAAAAAACGCTTTTTTGTATTGGAAAGATTTGCAAAAAATACAGAGGATTCCATGAATTCCAGAATTTATGATCTTCTTAAGTTGTTTAAATTAAAGGACAGGCTAATCGATAAGAATACTGATTTGTCTAAAATTGATTATGAAAAATCTATTATTCCTGATTATGTCGGCTGGGAAAAGCAAAAAGCAGAATCATGGATCTATTTGGATAAATCTTTAAAGTTACATCCTAAATCAGAGCTTGCAATAAAACATAAAATGCCAAAAGGATACATTATAAAGAGTAAAGATGAACAGGTAGTGAATAACAGTTCTTCAGGCGGAGTATTTTATCATCTGGCAAAGTGGGTAATAATGAATGATGGTGTCGTGTTTGGAGCAGTTATTGATAACCAAGGCCTGATAAAGCATAGTGCGGCAACGACAATGGATGCATTAGAACCAATGATGTCGAGTAAATATGTTCAAAGTGAAATGGGTAACTGCTTTAAAGAGGCATTGGATTATTTAAAGCAAGGAATTCCAGTATTATTTAGTGGGACGCCATGTCAGGTGAGGGGTTTTTACAATTTTATTGGAGACAGAAGTAAGTATGATAAATTGTATTTAATAGATTTTGTTTGTCATGGGGTACCAAGTCCTAAAGTTTGGAAGCTATATTTAGATGAGGTATTAAAAGGAAGTAAGGTATATAGGATTTCGTTTCGAGATAAAACATTTGGATGGAACAAATTTTCTTTGCGAATTACGCGAGAGAATAAGAAAACGCATCTAAAAAATAAGGAAAGAGATGCATTTATACTTGGATTTCTTAATAATCTGTATCTTCGGCCATCTTGTTATAAGTGTAAAGTAAAGGGAATAGAGCGGCGCAGTGATGTTACATTAGCAGACGCTTGGCATATCACTGAAATAGATCCAACTATAAAAGATGATGACAAAGGGATTTCAACAGTATTTATTCATACAGATGAAGGAGAGGAATTGTTGCATCAAATTGAAGACGAAGTACATATTCATCAAATTGATGCAGAAAAGCTGCTAGAAATGAATCAAAATGCTATATTATGCCCAATCATACCAAAGAATAGAACTGATTTTTTTAAACATATTAGTAACCAAAGTGGGAACCAAAAAATTGAGAAGATCATACAGAAAAATCTAAATATTTCAAAAATTAGCAAAATAAAGAAAACAATAAAAAAGGTGATTCGCTAATGGAAGAAAAAAGAATTCCACAGTTGTATACTGATTCCGACATGTGCTGTGGTTGTACCGCATGTTATTCAATTTGTCCGCGTAATGCAATAAAGATGGCACCAGATGATGAGGGGTTTCTGTATCCGCAGATTGATCAGAAGATATGCATATCATGCTATAGATGTATACAGGTATGCCCATTTAAATAATGCAATATTGAAATAAACGGTGGTAAATTATGAAGCATAGGGAGAATGAGGGAAGATTATGAGAGAATTCAAAGATTTGAAAATTGCAGTAGCAGGAACCGGATATGTTGGGTTATCATTGGCAACATTATTGTCTCAGCATCATGAAGTGACTGCAGTGGATATTATTCCTGAAAAGGTAGAGATGCTCAATAAGAGAGTTTCACCAATTCAGGACGAATATATTGAGAAGTTCTTTGCAGAAAAGAAATTGCATCTTACTGCGACGACAGATGGGGAAGCAGCATATCGTGATGCGGATTTCGTTATTATTGCAACACCGACAAATTATGATGCAGGTAAGAACTTTTTTGATACCTCTGCGGTTGAGATGGTAATTGATCTGGTTATGAAGGTTAATCCTGATGCAATTATGATTATCAAGTCTACGATTCCGGTAGGTTACACCAGACATATCAGAGAGGTAAAGAATACAAAGAATATTATTTTCAGCCCGGAGTTTCTGAGAGAGTCGAAAGCATTATATGATAATCTGTACCCAAGCCGGATTATTGTAAGTACAGATACGACAGACGAACGTCTGGTTGAAGCATCTCATACTTTTGCCAGATTACTGGAAGAAGGGGCAGAGAAAGAAAATATAGACGTATTATTCATGGGATTTACTGAAGCAGAGGCGGTAAAACTTTTTGCCAACACATATCTTGCACTTCGTGTTTCATACTTTAACGAGCTGGATACCTATGCGGAAATGAAAGGGTTAAATACGCAGCAGATTATAGAAGGTGTTGGACTGGACCCTCGTATCGGACGTTTTTATAATAATCCGTCATTTGGCTATGGAGGATATTGCCTGCCCAAAGATACAAAGCAGCTTCTTGCCAACTATGAAGATGTTCCGGAGAATCTGATTCAGGCAATTGTAGAATCAAACCATACCCGTAAAGATTTTATTGCAGATCAGGTACTTAAGAAAGCCGGATATTATACATACTCAGATGAAACAGGGTACGAACCTGATCATGAGAAGCAGGTTACAATAGGTGTTTATCGTCTGACAATGAAAGCAAATTCAGATAATTTCAGACAGTCTTCAATTCAGGGAATTATGAAGCGGGTAAAGGCAAAGGGAGCTGTTTGTATTGTTTACGAACCGACGCTGGAGGATGGGAGTACATTTTTTGGCAGTCTGGTAGTGAATGATCTGCAGAAATTTGCGGACAGGGCAGATGTGATCGTGGCGAACAGATACAGCGCAGACCTGGATATATGGAAGGATAAGGTATATACCAAAGATCTTTTTCATGATAATTAAGTAACCATTTTGACAGTAGTGCTGAAGGGGAAAATAATTGAATATCATTTTATTATCCGGTGGCAGCGGAAAACGTCTGTGGCCACTCAGTAATGATGTAAGATCAAAGCAGTTTATCAAGATTTTTAAAAAAGAAGACGGCAGCTATGAATCAATGGTTCAGCGTATGTATCATCAGATCAGAAGGATTGATCGGGATGCAAAAGTAACAGTTGCAACATCTAAAACGCAGGTATCTGCAATTCATAACCAGATAGGCACCGAAGTCGGAATATCTGTGGAACCGTGTCGTCGTGATACTTTTCCGGCGATTGCACTGGCGACAGCGTATCTTCATGATATACAGGGAGTTTCAGAAGATGAGGCGGTGGTAGTCTGTCCGGTAGATCCATATGTAGAAGATAATTATTTTGAAGCACTTCAAAGACTTGGGAAGATTGCAGAAGAAGGGACAGCAAACCTGTCACTTATGGGAATTGAACCTACTTATCCCAGTGAAAAATATGGATATATTATTCCGGAGAATAAAAATAATATCAGTATGGTAAAGACTTTCCGGGAAAAGCCGGATGTAGAAACAGCGAAGACATATATTGCAGCAGGTGCACTCTGGAATGGCGGAGTATTTGCATATAAACTGTCCTATGTGCTGAATAAAGCGCATGAATTAATTGATTTTACAGATTATGACGATCTTTTTCAAAAGTATGATACACTAAAGAAAATCAGTTTTGATTACGCAGTTGTTGAGCAGGAGCCAAAGATTCAGGTAATCAGGTTTGATGGTATGTGGAAGGATCTGGGGACCTGGAATACACTGACGGAAGCAATGCAGGATTCAGCAATTGGTAAAGTGCATTTGAATGATAAATGCGAAAATGTTCATGTGATCAATGAAATGGATGTGCCGATTGTATGCATGGGACTAAAAAATATTGTTGTTTCGGCGTCACCCGAGGGGGTGCTGGTATCTGAGAAAGAGCAGTCCAGTTATATTAAACCGATTGTTGATGAAATCAAGCAACAGATCATGTTTGCCGAAAAGTCATGGGGTTCGTTCAGGGTAATTGATGTTGAAAAGCATAGTATGACAATTAAAGTGACATTACAACCGGGACATCGCATGAATTATCATGCACATCAGCATAGAGATGAAATCTGGAGTGTGGTATCGGGAACGGGAAAGGCTGTGATTGATGGCAGGGAACAGACGGTAAAACCCGGGGATGTAGTTACCATGAATGCAGGATGTCGTCATACGTTAATTGCAGATACAGAACTGCAGGTGATTGAAGTACAGGTTGGTAATGAAATAAGTGTAACTGATAAAGAGAAATTCGAGCTGGAGAGCTGAAGTATTTATTGGGGGAAAGGGAAGAATATGAACGGCAATAACAAGTACACGCTAAAGTATCTGTTATGGTTATTGGATATGGCAGTCATTGTTCTGTCATTTACAGCAGCAACCTATATCAGATGGCAGAATTTCAGGGATATGTATTCCAAGCAGCTGCATTTCCTGGTATGTCTCATACTGCTGCTGATTGCAACGGTATATTCCTTTGGCATAGATTACAACAGGGATTACATGAAGCGGCGTTTTTCGCAGGAATGTTATACGGTCTTTAAATACGAGTGCGTGATCATACTGGCTACGATGGTAGTAAACTATGCACTCAATATCGGCAGTACATTTTCACGTCTTGTTATGTTTTACTTTATCATTCTGGACTTTTTCCTGACAGTACTCGTGCATCAGCTTCTTCGGAACGGATTATTCGTGTATTGGAAGAATGCAGATACTGCAGTCAAACTTCTCGTGCTGACAGAAGATCAGCATCTTGAACGTACAATCCGCCATCTGCAGCATCATCTGGATATTAACTATTCGATTATTGGAGAAGTTTGTCTTGATAAAGATCATAAAGGGGAAGAAGTTCATGGCGTACCGGTTATTGCCAGCCGTGAGGATCTCGTACAGGTAGTAACAACCATGCCGGTAGATGAAGTTTTCATCTATACTCCGGATATCCCGCAGAATGAGCTGGAAGATGTAATCAGGACCTTTGGCAACATGGGCGTAACGGTACATTATTGTGTGGAACTGCCGGGGATGAGCGGCAGGACATCCGTGAATATGATCGGCAGCTATTCAGTAGTCAGTTACACAGAAGGAACAGGGCGTTACCGCGCACTGATCGTAAAGAGACTGTTTGATATCTTCTGTGGTATACTGGGTACGATTCTGACCGGTATCCTGACTGTGATTGTCGGGATTGCCATTAAGATTGATTCACCCGGACCGATTTTCTTTTCCCAGACGAGAATAGGGCGTAACGGCAGACGATTCAAGATTTATAAGTTCCGCTCCATGTATACGGATGCCGAGGAGAGGAAAAAGGAGCTGGAAGCGCAAAATGAAATGAGCGGTCTCATGTTCAAGATCAAGGACGATCCGCGTATTACAAAGGTCGGTGCATTTATCCGTAAGACCAGTCTGGATGAGTTTCCGCAGTTTCTGAATATTCTGAAGGGAGACATGTCTCTGGTAGGAACCAGACCTCCGACAGAAAAAGAATTTGAACAGTACAATGACTATTATCGTCGTCGTATCTCCATGACACCCGGGCTGACCGGCATGTGGCAGGTAAGCGGCAGAAGTGATATTGAGGATTTCGATGAGATTGTAAAGCTTGATCTGCAGTACATTGATAACTGGTCACTGGGACTTGATCTTAAGATCATTTTTAAGACAGTAGCCGTTGTGTTTAAGGGAAGCGGTGCATCATAATACAGACAGTAAAAATGGAGATTCATTTAATATGAATTTCCATTTTTTTTGTTATGGAAATAAATATTTATGATTGACGTTAACATAATATTGAAATTAACCGATAATTAATTGAAACGTCATTTTAGCATTGAAAAGGAGGTCATTCAGGAAATGGCAATAAAAGAGAAGCAGGAAAAAACTGTGAAAAACAGAAAAAGTGTCAGCGGAAAGCTATTGCGGATATTGATTCCGATGGTTGCGTTATCAATTATCTTTATCATACTTTTTGTATCCGGAAAGGCGAAGGGAATCATTATGAATCTGGCAGAGGACAGTCTGTCAGAGGAATCAGAGGGAAATGCGGAGAAGCTGGGTGTGGATATTGCACAGCTTTCAGGATCATTACAGATGGCAGCAACTACACTGCAAAACGTAAAGTTTGCAGATGATCAGTCAATGGCCAAATATCTGACACCGACGATGTCACTGAGTGCCAGCATGCCGAACGGCATGTATGTCGGAACATCAGATGGCGCATGGATTGATCCATCCGGGTGGACTCCGGATGCAGGCTATGTCATTACTGAGAAGCAATGGTATACAGAAGGACAGAAGCACGGAGATACATTTTCACTTGGCACGCCATATATGGACAGCAGCAGTAAGGCTTTCTCGGTATCTTTTTCCAGAACAGTTACGCTGGCAGATGGCAGGACAGGTGTTGCAGCAGCAGATCTTGATCTGTCTGATATCGTAACACAGGTCAGCGGTCTGAAACCCATGAAAACAGGTGGTACAATGCTTCTGGATGGAGATATGATTCTGTCCTATTTTACAAGTGATTACAATGGTTCAAAGGTATCAGATCATACAGATGACAGTTACCTGACTGCAGTGGAAAAATATGTACAGGATGGTACGACGGCAGTACGGGAAATCAAGTCCTACACAGGAACCACATATTTCGTGGCGTTCAGTAAGGTACCGGGAACTACATGGACATTAATTTCTTCAGTCGATAAAGATACGGTGCTGCGCCAGCTCTATATTTTCCAGGCGATCTGCTATGGCCTTATGGTACTGATGATTCTGGCAATCGGACTGATCATGGCGAAGGTAATATCTGTAGTGGTATCCAGACCGGTCAGCAGTCTGACAGATAATATCCAGAAGATTACAGGCGGAGACTTTACTGTACAGATCCCGGTTGGCGGGGCAGATGAAATCGGTGTGATGGATAACTGCATGAGAGATTTTGTCAGTCATATGCGTGATACGCTGGCAGATATTCAGAAGGTAACAGAGCAGCTGGCATCAGAAGCAGAGAACAGCAAGACGGCATCAGGAGAACTTAATCAGCAGGCATCGGAGCAGTCACTTTCCATGGGACAGATCAAGGAAGCGATGGATGGTATGGCATCGGCAGTAACAGAACTTGCAACCAATGCGACAGAGCTTGCAACCGAAGTCAGTGACCTGATGCAGCAGGGCGAATCCGCAGATGCAACAGTGACTGCACTTGTTGAAAAGGCACAGAATGGACAGCGGGATATGGAAAATGTACAGAAGGGCATGCAGAGCATGGCTGGTTCCATGTCCGATATGAATTCCGTGGTAGAGGTAGTTGGACAGTCTGCACAGAAGATTGACTCCATTATCGAGATGATCAATTCGATTGCAGAGCAGACAAATCTTCTTTCACTCAATGCTTCCATTGAAGCAGCGAGAGCGGGAGAAGCGGGCAGAGGCTTTGCGGTTGTTGCAAGCGAAATCGGCAAGCTGGCATCTGACAGTGCGCAGTCTACCACCCAGATTGCGGCTATTATTCAGGATATTACGAAGCAGATTGGAATTCTGGCTCAGAAGTCGCAGACCAATATGAATGAGATTGATAACAGCATGTCGGCTGTAACTACGGCAGGTGATACATTTGCCGAAATCTTCAGTAATCTTGATGAGACCAGTACGACGGTCAAGAATATGATCGGAAAGGTCAGTAATGTGGATGGTATCGCAACTTCTGTTGCTGCCATTTCTGAGGAGCAGTCGGCAAGTACAGAAGAAGTCACTGCGACAGTGGATACTCTGGCAGTCAGTGCCGCGCATGTTGCAGATGAAAGCAAAGGCGTGGATGACAGTGCAGAAACTGTATCAAAGTCTGCAGAGAAGATCGAAGCGTTTGTAGGTACATTTAAGATCTGATACGCAGACGGAAAAAGTTAGTTCAATATGAGCAGAAGCAATTGTTCTTTATGACAATTGCTTCTGCTTTTTTGCGCAATTTGTCTCCTTGCGCAATAAAACATAATTGCGCATGAAAACAGGCACTTTTGTTGGTAAACTTCACCCTTTTATATGGTTAAAGGTTTTATATTATGTCAATTGAATGCGATATTTATGGGATTTAAAATGGAATACATCAGAAAAGAAAACATGCAGAGAGCGCAATTGGAACGAATGTTGCGCAATAAGTTGCGCAAGGGAGCTGAAATGGATAAAAAAAGGGGAAGTATGCAAAAGAAACTGGCAAAGAACAGAACATTGCTGCTGATGCTGGTTCCGGCAATTATTTTTGTCGTGATGTTCAGTTATTTGCCGATGGCAGGAATTGTTCTCGCATTTAAAAATTATCGCTATGCGGATGGTATTCTCGGGAGTCCATGGACAGGACTTGATAATTTTAAATTTCTGTTTGTCTCGAGTAAAGTATGGAGTCTGACCAGAAATACACTGCTTTACAATATTGCCTTTATTATTTTCGGAATGATTTTTGAAGTTGGTTTCGCGGTTGTCCTGAGTGAACTTACCAACAAGATTTTTAAAAAATTTGCGCAGGGGTTCATGTTTCTGCCATATTTCATTTCCTGGGTTGTCGTTGCCACCATCATGCTGAATATATTCGGAGATCACGGTGTTCTCAATTCAGTTCTGACTTCTGCAGGACTCCCCAAATACAATGTTTACAGTCACACATCAACCTGGCCGGTGGTTATGGTACTGGTAAGACTCTGGAAACAGACCGGTTACGGAACTGTCATATATCTGGCAGCCATTGCAGGAATCAGTCAGGATCTGTACGAGGCAGCCGGCATGGATGGTGCAAATGTATGGCAGAAGATCCGTTACATTACGCTTCCGTCCTTAAAACCAACCATTATGATCATGATGCTTCTGGCCATGGGCAATATGTTCCGCGGAGATTTCGGAATGTTCTATCAGATCGTCGGATCGAACCAGCTGCTTCTGAAATCGTCGGATATTCTTGATACCTATATCTACCGGTTACTGCTTACCACACCTGATGTCGGAATGACAGCGGCAGCAGGACTGTATCAGTCTGTACTGTGTTTTGTGACGATTGTAACTGCCAACTGGATTGTAAAAAAGATTGCACCGGATTATACACTGTTCTGAACCCGGTAAGGAGAATTTATGGAAACAAAAAAAGTAAAAAAGGGAAAAGATCAGATTGCGTTTGGAATCATCGGATATCTGCTGGTTACGATTTTTGCACTTGCCTGTATCATTCCGTTTTACCTGATCGTTGTTGGTTCATTTACAGCTGAAAGTACCATAGTCACAAAGGGTTACAGTTTCATTATTGCAGCAAAGGATTTTTCCACTGCGGCCTATCAGATGGCATTTAAGAGCCCGCAGACTATTCTGGGTGCATATGGGATAACAATTTTCGTAACGGTAGTCGGAACGGTATTGTCCATTTTTATTACTTCCATGACGGGATACGTGCTTGCCCGAAATGATTTTCCATGGAAAAACGGATTTTCATTCTTCTTTTTCTTTACTACATTATTTAACGGCGGACTGGTCCCTTACTATCTGCTGTGCACCAAATACCTTGGATTTACCAATCGTCTGTATTCTCTCATTCTTCCGGGAATGTTTTCTGTATGGAATGTCATCATTGCCAAGAGTTTCATGAAAGGCATTCCGTTTGAAATGGTAGAAGCAGCCAAGATTGACGGGGCGGGAGATTTTTATATTTACTATAAGGTAATTCTGCCGATGGCAAAACCTCTGATTGCAACGCTTACGTTGTTCGTGGCACTTGCCTACTGGAATGACTGGTACAACTGCATGCTGTTCATGAGTACGGGAGATCAGTGGAATCTGCAATATACGCTTCAGAATATCCTGAACAGTTCGGAAGCATTAAAGCGGATTGCGGTTCTGACAGGAATGCAGGTGGGACAACTGCCGTCAGAAGGACTTAAGCTTGCAATGACGGTAATTGCAACAGGACCGATTGTTCTGCTGTATCCGTTCCTGCAGAAGTATTTTGTAAAGGGATTAACTCTTGGTGCGGTTAAGGGTTAATGATAGAGAACAGAGGAAATGTTAATGGGTTATAACAAAAAGGAGGAAACATGAAGAAGGTAAGTGGGAAAATTCTGTCAGGTATTCTGGCAGCAGCAATGATGATGTCAGTAACTGCCTGCGGAGGCAGTACGGCAGGAGGAAACGCTACAGCAGAGACAGGGAGCAGTGCAGCATCTTCGGATGCCACAGCGGCAGGAAATGATTCTGCAGTTGCAAAAGACAGTCCTTATGCGGGAAAGGGATATGACCTTTCCAAGCCGGAAACGATTGTCATGTATGTACTCGGAGACCGTCCGGCGGATATGGATACGGTATTGGACAAGGCCAACAAGGATTATTTCCAGCCGAATTTAAATACCACACTGGATGTTGAGTTTCTGAACTGGAGTGATTATCAGACCAAGTATCCGCTTCTGTTATCCGGCGGTGAGCAGGTAGATCTGATCTATACAGCATCCTGGTGCTATTACAATGACGAGATATCAGCAGGGGCATTTAAGCTCCTGGATGATGATTTCCTCAAGACCTATATGCCGAACTGTTATAAGGATCTTCCGGAGCAGGCATGGAAGGAAATCAAGGTAAAGGGTGATATCTATGCTGTACCAAAGGGAAAGGCAACATTTACTTCCTATAATGCGGCGGTTGTCAGACAGGATCTGATAGATAAATACAATCTGACCAAACCGGACAGCTGGGATAATTTCAAAAAATATCTGACAGATCTGTCAAAGATTCAGAGTGAGACAGGTGTGGTTCCGCTCAATACCAATGCGAACAGAGAACAGCTCTTTTCCATGTTCTGTCAGGCAAATACCCTGCAGGGTGTTACAGAGGGTTATGATTTCCTGTATAAGGCAGATAACAATGAGAAGGCGCCGGCAGCAGATGATATTCAGTATACCTACATGTCTGATTATTACACAGATTATGCACTTCAGATGGCAGAACTTGCCAAGGAAGGCGCATGGTCCGGCAATGCCATCAATGATACTTCTGATTCCCAGGCCTATTTTGAAAACGGTACGAGTGGTGCAATGGTCTGGAATACAACAGTATTTACAGCAGGCAAAAATCTTGAAACAGCAGGACTTGGAAAATATGCAGTATATGATGTAACACCGGATACCAAGAGAGCAAGGGGCGCATATTCTGTGGATGCAACGGCTATTACAGCAAAGTCGGCAGATCCGGAGAGAGCAGCACTGGCACTTGATTATATGAAGAGTGATGTAAATCTGAACAGACTCCTTCTGGGAGGAATCGAAGGAACACACTGGAAGCTGGATGAAAACGGAAACCGTGTCACGCTGGATAAGGCAGCGGATTACCCGTGGAACGGCTGGGCATGGGCACTGAACAGATCTGATGAACCGGATGAAGCAGGAATGGATGACAGGCAGGTCGAATATGGCAAACACTGCGATGAAATGGAATTCATTCCGGATCAGACCGGGTTCACTTTTGATCCTACACCGGTGCAGAACCAGTACACAGCGATTCAGTCCGTTGTAAAGGAGTATCAGCAGAGCTTTGCACTTGGAATATATGGAGATGATACGCAGAAATCTCTGGATGAATTCCATAAGGCACTTACCGATGCCGGAGTAGATGAGTTTACAAAGGAATTTCTCAAACAGTATCAGGAATACAAGGATGCAAATGGAATCTGACAGGAAGAGACTGATCTGATTCGGGTTTATGTATGGAAGCCGGCAATGCCGGCTTTCGTGCTATACAGGTGGACAGGATGAACGACAGATTTATAAAAGGGATTGATATTTCCTCATATCCGGAAATGCAGGATATGGGATATCGTTATTATGATGAAAACGGTCATGAAACCGATCTTCTGGACTATGCTGTCAGAAAAGGCGTGAATTATGGAAGACTGCGGATCTGGAATCATCCTGAGAACATTCCGGAAGCCGGACATTATTGTGATCTGCAGCAGACGATCAGTATGGCCGGGAAAATCAAGGCACATGGAATGAATCTGCTGCTCGACTTTCACTATTCAGACTGGTGGGCAGATCCGGGGCATCAGGCAAAGCCAAAGGCATGGGAAGCACTGCATGGAGAAGCACTGGAGAAAGCTGTTTATGACTATACATATGAAGTGATATCACAGCTGATCCGGGTAAATGCATGCCCGGATATGGTGCAGATCGGAAATGAAATCCGCTGCGGGATGCTGTGGCCGGATGGAAGAGCAGATAACCGGGAAGAGCTTGCGACACTTATTAATGCGGGGATCAGAGCAGTCCGCGATGTGCAGAAAACGCAGAAGATTGAAATAGTACTGCATCTGGATCAGGGCGGACGCTATTACTATTATGAAGAATGGTTTGATCATGTAATTGCAGAAGGCGTGACAGATTTTGATATCATCGGACTTTCCTATTATCCCTTCTGGCATGGAAGTGTTTATGACCTGAAGGAAACAATGGATAAACTGGCGGTCAGATATCACAGAGATCTCATTCTGGCAGAAACAGCCTATGCGTACCGTTATGGCAGTCCGGAACTTATGGGAGAGCAGCAGGAAAAGCTCTCCGGTTTTCCTGCAACGCCAGAAGGGCAAAGGCAGGTACTGGAACTTTTGATGAACATTACAGCGCATGTAAGCAATCAGCGTGGAAGAGGGATTTTTTACTGGGAGCCTTTTTTAAGGGAAAAAGAAGGTACCGAAGGCTGGGGTTCCTGCATGGGGCTGATGGACAGACAGGGACATCCGCTGGAAGCAATGAATGCATTTCAGACAGATCCATATGAAATATCTCCGGTGAAACTGGAAGAAATCTGTCCGGATGCAGTGCATACGACATATTCTGTCCGGGAGGTTCAGGGAGATGGACAGGAGCTTTCCCTGCAGGCATATGACAGGCTGCTTTCAGATGAAGCAGAAAATCTCTTATCCGGGAAAAGTCCTGCAGGAAGGGTAAAACCCTGGATGGTGGAGCAAACAGGAACCGTACGAACAGAACTGCGGCAGGAGATTCAGGAAAATCCGCCATTTAAGGCAACAGATTATCTGTATGTTCAAAGCAGCGGGAACTTTGTTTTCAGACTGACCAGAAAGATTCTGATTGAAGAAGCCGGCAGATATCAGATGAAGCTGAGCTACCGCGGCGATAATACAACCGGAGTAAAGGTAGAACTGTTATGCGCCGGAAAAAATGAGACAACAGGAAGACGGATTTATCCCGGAGATATCTGCTGGACGGAATATGAATCTGAAATCAGGGCAGAAGAGCAGGAAGAACTGGAAGTGGGGATTCTGATTGATGCACCGGCAGTTTATGGTATGATCAAAAATATCATATTGTTGAAAATCTGAGAACCAGAAAAATGTATAAAGAAACGGATTACAGAAATGCCAAAAGAAATCGGTATAAGTGAGATTGCAAAAGAACTGAATATATCCGCAACGACGGTATCAAGGGCGTTGTCCGGAAAGGGTCGGGTCGGAGAAGAGACCAAAGAGAAAATCCTGCAGTATATCGGTGAACATGATTATGTACCGCATGTACGGCCGGAAGGGTATGCGCAGAAAAACACCAGAAATATCTGTGTGACACTGCCTGGTGAAAATGATTTTGCGGAGCTACCGTATTTCCATCAGATCATGCTCAGTATAGAAGATTATTTTGGATCTCATGATTACAATATTATTCCTGTTAAATGTAAGGCAACGGATATTTCACTTCTGCAGAAGGTTATTCAGAAACATAAAGCAGACGGTGTAATCCTGACCAGAACCATTGAAAACGGGATTGATATCAGATATCTGCAGGAACAGGGTGTCCCGTTTGTAGTGGTCGGTTCATATGATGATGACAGTGTATATCAGGTGGATGTGGATCAGCAGAACGGGTGCCGTGAGCTGACCAATATTCTGCTCAGAAAAGGGTTAAGAAAAATTGCCCTGTTCTGCGCAGACGCAACGCATATCGTTACACAGAGCAGATACCGGGGATTTCTGGAAGCATGCCAGGAAAATGATCTGGCAGTAAATAAAAAGTATGTATTTGATGAAGTCGGATATCCTGAGGTGGCGGCCAGAGCGCTGGAAGACTGTCTTAAGGATCAGATTGAGTGTATTATCTGCATGGATGATAATATCTGTGTCAATGTGCTGAATCAGCTTCGTGCAGAAAATGTGGCAGTACCGAGAGACATCAGGATTGCGTCCTACTATAACAGCTCGATTCTGGATATTTACTATCCGCCGATTACGGCACTGGAATTCAATACAAAGGAACTGGGGCGTGTCGCGTCCAAAATGCTGTATGATCTGCTTTGCAATAAGGAGCCTGTCAGGAAACAGAAGCTGGGCTATCAGGTGATTTTAAAGGAATCAACGAAATAATGAGGGAGCGTCAGATAAAAATATGAAGATAGACAGTCAGTCAGAAATCGGATATACCAGCAGGTATCTGACAGTAAACGGGAAGCCGTGGTTTCCGGTTATGGGAGAAATGCACTACAGCCGGTATCCGGAGCAGTTCTGGGAAAAAGAGCTGTATAAAATGAAGGCGGGTGGAATTGGTATTGTTTCCATGTATGTGATCTGGATTCATCATGAAGAAAGCGAAGGAACCTATGATTTTACCGGTCAGAGAAATCTGAGAAAATTTCTGGAACTGATTCAGGGATGCGGGATGCAGGCCATTCTGCGGATCGGGCCATGGGTGCATGCAGAAGTAAGAAATGGCGGATTTCCGGACTGGCTGCTGGAGAAGGCAAGGCAGGAACAGTTCGGGATTCGTTCAAATGCGCCACAGTATCTGGCCTGTGTAAGGAAGTTCTGGGATCAGATATATGAGCAGTCAGAAGGACTGTTATTAAAAGATGGAGGCCCGGTGATCGGCCTCCAGATTGAAAATGAATACGGTCATGTAAACAGTCCCGGCGGAGAAAACGGTGAACAACACATGCGGACACTCCTTCAGATGGCAAAGAAGGCAGGCTTTGAGGTACCTCTTTATACGGCAACCGGATGGGGAGGCGCTGTGACAGGCGGCATGCTGCCTGTGATGGGCGGATACTGCGAAGCACCATGGGACCCGCGCATAGTGGAAATTGAACCCAGCGGAAATTATATTTTTACCATGGAAAGAAATGATCACAATATCGGATCAGATCATGGAATCGGAGAAGGAATCACCTTTGATATGAACAGGTTTCCATATCTGACGGCGGAGCTTGGCGGAGGCCTTCAGGTGACAGCGCACAGACGACCCGTTGCGACCGGCAGAGATATCGGTGCGATGTCCATGGTGAAACTGGGGAGTGGCTGCAATCTTCTGGGCTATTATATGTATCATGGCGGTACGAATCCGGACGGGCGCCTGTCAACGCTGCAGGAATCAAAAGCAACCGGATATCCCAATGATCTTCCGGTAAAGAGCTATGACTTTAATGCACCACTGAAGGAATACGGACAGTTTACAGATACGTACCGGCAGATTCGCAGGCTGGCACTTTTTGTACATGATTATCAGGACAGAATCTGTAAAATGCAGTATATTCCGCAGCCGGATAATCCGGAGAAACCGTCTGATCTTTGCAGTCTCCGTAGCGCAGTGCGGGCAGACAAGACGAACGGGCAGGCTGAAGGTTTCTTTTTTGTCAACAATTATCAGCGGCACTATGCCATGCGGAACCGGAAGAATCTGATACTCTCAGCATATGATGAAAGCGGGAAGGCAATTGTAAGCTATCCGGAGCAGGATGTCCGGGATGGCGAATATTTCTTTTACCCGTTCCATATGCCTGTGGGGAATGGATGCATCAGAAGCTGCGCAGCAACGCCTTTATGTATTCTGCATGGTGCAGGAGAAAGCGGCGCGGATGCTTATGTCTTCTATACGGATCAGCGTCCGCAGTATGATTTTGAGAAAAAACCGGATGACGGAACGGTTATCATTACATTGACAGATGAGCAGG
>JAKVKH010000013.1 GCA_022486625.1 Butyrivibrio sp.
CGATTTCTCCCGGGATTGCAGGTTCCATCTGCTCATTCAGGATCACAACATCATATCCAAAGACCGGCCTGCCGACCGGATAGGTTCCGTCAGCCAGAGGCGTGCCGTCATTACATCTGTAGTAGGACGCACACACTGTCGTCTCCGACGGGCCATAGGTGTTGTAGACAAACGCCTGTGAAATCAGTCTGTCGACATAGGCAGCCCGCAGAACATCTCCGCCGCTGATCAGCAGCCGCAGGCATCCCGGAATTTTCTCCAGATGATTCATTTCCAGCAGCAGATACGGGAACCCGCTGAGCATCGTCACCTGATTCTCCTCCACAAACTTCATCAGGCTCTGAATATCCTTTTTGTCCTCCGCAGAAGGAATTGCCAGAACCGCACCTGACAGAAGCGTCGTAAACACTTCTTCGACAAAGATATCAAAAGAACAGACCGAATACTGCAGCATCGTATCAGACCCGTCCGGATGGAATTCATTCCGGAATGCCCGCACATACTGACATACGTTCCGGTTTCTGACGGCAACGCCCTTTGGCGCTCCGGTCGAACCTGAAGTGTACAGAATATAGGCAAGATCATCCGGCTGCGCCGGGTTCTCCTTCCGGATGTCGTTTTCTGCCGTCTCTTCTGCCGTTTTCGCGTACTGCATCCCTTCCTCTATGAGGATCGTTTTCATGCCTTTCATACGGCTCTCGTATTCCGGCACAGTAATCAGCACATCTGCTTCTGCATCCTTCATCATGAAACGGATCCGGTCATCCGGGAAAAAAGGCTCCGCAGGTATATAAGCTGCGCCGCGCCCCAGCACCGCCAGAATCGCAGCAATCATTTCTGCGCCGTGATTCATTACAATGCCGACACGCTTTGCCCCATCCGGAATTGCTGCTGCAATCCTGCCTGCAAGCGCATCCAGTTCGCCTCTCGAAAGCGTCCGCTGTGCATCCCTTACTGCAGGGTATGACGGATTTTCGTTTACCTTATTTTTAAACATACTGTAAATTGTATTATTATCATTCATGATCTGATTCTCCTTTACGCTTTTTCCCTGCAGACGGTATGATCTCTTCATGGAAAAAATAATTGACAACAACCGGCGGTGCATCAAACGCCTGCTTCCCGGAATCATCATTTCTGAGATAGGTAAGCCCCAGCGCCTTTGTAAATTCCCGCATTTCAAGATCCAGTGCCGACCAGTAGCCGCGGTCTTTCTCTTCATAGATATCCTGATAAAGCGGCAGCAGATCCGGCCTGTTATCACGGATCCAGTTCATAATCGCTCCCTTATAGGAACCGCGCAGGTTCAGATTCTCCAGCCAGACCAGATTGCAGTAATCCTTCGTTTTCAGAATGATTTCCTTCGGATCTGTAATACCCGGAAAGATCGGAGAGATAAAGCAGGTGGTTCTGATTCCGGCTTCATGAAACGCTTTCATGGCTGCAATCCTGCGCTCTATACTGACGGCGCTGTCCATTTCCTTACGAAATGACTCATCCAGTGTATTGATGCTCCACGATACTCTTGCATTCGGAAATGTCCGGATCAGATCCAGATCACGAAGCACCAGATCTGACTTTGTTGCAATGCTGATACTGCACCCTGAACCCTGCATTTCTTCCAGCAGCCTTCGGGTCCGTCTGTATGTTTCTTCGGCTTCCTGATACGGGTCTGTAACAGAACCTATGAACAGCTCTTTTCCTGCATACTTCTCAGGATTTCTGATTGCGGGCCAGTTCTTCACATCAACGAATTCGCCCCACGGCTCCGGATGATTGGCAAACCGCTTCATAAAGGACGCATAGCAGTATCTGCATGCATGCGCGCAGCCGGTATACGGGTTCACCGAATAATCCGCAACCGGAAGATTTGATTTTGTTAATATCCCTTTGACTTCTGTTTCCTTAATGAGCATTGCCTTCCTCCATACGTGAACGGTCCGTTGTAATGATCGATATATTAATTATACTTTATTCGTTTAAAGGTTCAAGTACGCAGAATTTTGTAACATAGTACGCTGCAGCATACCATAAGAACTGTAACTAAAGGCTGACCCATTTTACCGGATCGCATTGACAGATTCCGAAATCACGGGTATCATAATAGTCAATTAATTGACTTTTGTAAAGAACTTTTTTTCGTGGTCAAAAAAGAGATGGGAAAAACAATGACAAAAGAAGATCGCCGGAATGCATTCCTTTACTGCAAGTTCAGAGATGAACAATATGCGCTCTATGACGAGTTTGCCAAGAGAAACGGCATGCTGATGAAAACCTTTCTGGTTCTGAATGCCCTGTTCTATGCAGATGAGGGCATGACTCAGAAGCAGATCTGTGACCGGACCTTCAATTCTAAGCAGACGGTCAGCCTGATCATCAAAAATCTTCTGGCTGACGGCTATATCGAACTTCTGGACAATAAAGAAGACAGAAGGAATAAAATTGTACGTATGACGAATGCAGGCCGCACCTACGCAGAGCGCCCGGTTCGTCACATTACACAGGCGGAGGACACGGCGATGTCGCTGTTCTCCCCCGAAGAACAGAAACAGCTGATTGACCTGTCACGGAAATTTACGAAGAGGCTGACGGAACTGGTAAACGAAGATCTTATAAATAAAGATGCAAATGAGGGCAAAAAGCAATGATAATCAACACAGGCGGACGCACCGATACGGTGCAGTACTATACAAAATGGCTTTTAAAGCGGTTTGAGGAAGGATACGTATATTCCCGCAATCCTCTTTTCCAGAATAAGGTCACACGCTATGAGCTGACACCGGAAACTGTAGACTGCGTGGTGTTCTGTTCCAAAAACTACGCCCCGATCCTGCCGGACCTCTCCGGCATCACGGACCGCTTCCATACTTATTTCCATTACACGATCACTGCCTATGGAAAAGAGATTGAACCAGGCGTTCCTTCCATCCGCGACAGCATGGAAACGCTCCGGAGGCTCTCTGCAATCGTCGGCAGAGAAAAGGTCGCCTGGCGCTATGATCCTGTCCTTCTGACAGAAAAGTATACCATCGCCTGTCATCTTGAGACCTTTGAAAAAATGGCAAAAGCGCTGACTCCCTATGTCGACCGCTGCATCTTCAGTTTCGTTGAAATGCATAAGAAACTCGAAACCAACATGCCGGAACTGATTCCGATGACAGAAGCAGATCAGGATACTCTCGCACGTGAAATGGGAAAAATTGCCGCAAAATACGGCCTGTACCTGCAAACCTGCGGAACAAACGGCGATTATGCCAGGTATGGAATTCACCCTTCCGGCTGTATGACACTGGATATGCTGGGGAAAGCAAACGGAATTGTCTTCCGGAATCTGAAGCATACGGGAATGCGAAACGGTTGTCACTGCATTCAGAGCCGCGACATCGGCGCATATGACACCTGCATGAATGGCTGCAGATACTGTTATGCCAATAAAAATCCGCAGAAAGCCTTTGAGAATTACCGGTATCATGACCCCGACTCCCCTCTTCTTCTGGGGAATCTGAAAGACAGCGACACCCTTCTGCAGGGTGCCCAGAAGAGTTTTCTTTCTTAAGTCCATTACCTCATGTCCAGACAGATATGCTTGTCTTACCTGCATGGCCTTCCTTTTCCCCTGCAGATATGACAAGTTCAGCTGTATCCTCATAAAATCCTGCTATTTCATCTGCAATTTCAGAAACATCTTCAAGTCGGATGTTTCCTTCTACTCTGATCACTGCGCTTTTCTCTGAATGCATTTTATTACGTCCGTTGTTCATCATTTCAGACAATGCATTCTCATAATCGCTTCTATCACACTCTTTATATATAAAAATGCCATTCTCCGGCATAGCCCGGTTAATGTCCTGTGCATCTACCCCGATCAGCTGATCTGCATTCAGCAGATGATCAAACTGCCTTATAAAGTCATTCTATCTGTCCCGTTCACATCTTATCCCGCATTTTTTATGTTCTGCTGCAATATTGATACAGATGCTGTCTTCTGACTTCGTCAATACATAGTCTGCTTTTGAAACGCTTCCCGGCGCTCCTTCTGAAATAACATCTATTGAATATCCTTCCACGGTCTTACCCCTTCCTCATTTCTTCTGTGAATATCGCAAGGTCATCTGCGCCACTGCATCTGCAACTTTTCTTCTGAGTGCTTCCGGTCTTTCCACTTCCACATACTGTCCATACTGCATCAGCCAGAAGAACATTGCCTTCACGTTTACCCTTACCGTTACATGCACAGAACTTTCTGTTTCATCAAAAAAGCGAATATTCTTTCCAAACCAGTCCATAATCTCCGTAATCAAGAATCTGTCTGCCCTGAAAGTCACCTTCTCACTTTCGCCCGACATCATGTAAATATGTTCTGCCATATGTTCCGGGAGGTTCAGCCCTTTCTCACATCCAGGCAGGGATTCGAGCGGCTTAATTCTGTTCTCCGATAACATAATGTCTTTCATGCGATCAATACGGTAATAACTCAGATTCTCATACTTATCATTATTACAGATCAGATAAAAGCGGCCGTTTGTAGCAACAATTCTATAAGGATTAATCATATACTCTTTCACACCGCCGGCATCATCCCTGCGCTCATACATCTTCTTGTCTGAATGATATTCACAATAGTGAAAACTGACCTGTCTCCCTTTTCCAATTGCTTCATCCAGAACATCCAGAATATAGAAAATCTGCTTGTTTTCCGGTCTTGTTTCCGGTAGATTCCGAATATTGTCCACATTGGCCCGAAAATAATTGCTCGAAAGCGCCTTCAGTTTCGTCACCAGTTCTCTGCACTGACAATACGGTATTTCGTTTGAAAACAGCAGACTGTCAATCAGAACCCGAAGCTCTGGCTCTGTGAAGGAATGTGCATAATACCATTCTGATGAAATATTTTCTGACTCTCCTCTTTTATTGACTCTTATTCTGGAATCATCATATTGAATATTCGAATCATATTCTGAGAGTTGCATCAGACATTTCCTGATTGTCTTACGATCCGCTTCTTCCCCATATCCAGCCTTCAGCCTTTCCGATATCTGCTTCTGAGACATTCTATGGTTTTCGTCTGTTTCCTTCTGTAATATTTCATACAAATCAAGCAGAACCATTTGGGTCACCTCATCTCTGATCAGCGAATCCGCTCTTCTCTGCAATCTTTACTGCCTTTACACCTATTTCCCATAGTGAATTTTTCAGATCGTCTATTGACTTCTCATTAATATCAAATTTTATCAGACAGGTCTCATTCGCATCTTTCCAGGAACCATATTCATAACTTTTTATATATGGATAATCCTCGTAAATATGCTTTTTTAATCCCTCCAGAATTATTTCATACAAATCGTGCATCCGGGATCTGATCAGTTCCTGATCAGGCTGTTTTATGAAATATCTGTACAATTTCAGCGATATACATGACATCTTGTCTTTATGATCAAGCCGGTAGCCGATCCAACATCCATACTTCTCTTCTCCATGTGGTCCCCACAGCCAGAACCATGTAAAGGGATTCCCTTTATATTTCCTTGCTTCCAATATGGTTTTATATTTCTTTTCCGCATACATCTTTCCGGGCATTTGCTGCCCGATTTTATCTCTGAACAGATCTTTCATGCAAAAGAGCTGCCCATAATTTTCCTGAAATGCATTTTCATAATCATGTTCTCTGTAATATTTCTCATAGCGCTCATACCAGCCATCCATTTCCAGCAGTCTTTTATAAAAATCCGAAACCAGAAATCCTTCCGGATTCTTCATATCCGCATATTTCCGGAATACCTGCTTGAGATCCGTGCGTCCGATTTTTATTACTTTCACGGAGAATTCCATGCCTGCCTCATTTTTGTAACGGACATCTGTAACGGCATCATCTTCCGGGTAATAATTTCCGGTTTTTATATAAACAACGCTGATCTGATTTTGATTTATCTTCTCCTGCTTTGCATTCCCTATAATAGATTTATAATATCTGTTCAGCTGATCATCATGAACAGAAGAATATATTTTATCCTCGATGATGATCTGTTTCTTTTGACAGATTGTCAGAAGAATATCAATGCTCTCATGCTGCGTTTCTATTTTGACAAGCTCGTCCTGTACGCCTTTTCTTTTTTCAGCTTTAAGTTCTTCAAGCAGCTGATGATCCGCTTTGTCTGAGATCAGTTCCAGAAAAGAGATTGCCATTTGAAATAATGGTGAATTTTCATCTTCGGCACAATTGATCCAGTTAAGACACCAGCAGAAAAATGCATCCTGAGAAAGTTCATTTTTACAAAATTCAAAAAAATTATTTTTCATGATCAGTATTTTCCTCTCTGCTATTAACCGCTCATTACCTTCAGTATACCGCTTTTTCAATATTTTGAATCGTTATTCAGAAATATCAGTATAATCATCCATATCTCCAAGTGTACACAATGACATTCTTTTAAGCCTCATCCGGAATCTCTCGCTAATGTCATGGACATGGCTTGGGATCAGACTTCCCGCAATGATAATCTGCTTATTACACATCACCATTGCATCAAGAATTTCAATTGCTTCTTCCTGCATCCTGTTATCCCCGGACAAGCCTTCTATATCGTCTATCATGATCACATCATTCTCTTCAATGCCGTCTCTTACATATTGTACCATCCCGATATCCTGATTCATGTCGCCATATGTAATTACTTCCTTCAGCATTCTTGCAGTCATATACTTAATACGAACAGAAGTATTCTTCTGAAATATATATTCACCAATTGCCTGCATCAGATGTGTTTTTCCGCTTCCGCTCCCACCTGCAATATACAGCTGTCTGTAATCAGGATTTCCCTTTGCCGCTTCCATTGCTTTACTGTAAGCATTCATGTTTTCTTCATTCACCATAAATGTATGAAACGTATAAGCAGGGTTCATGTCTGCTCTATGCAGGAGTTCACCCAAATAAACAGATTCCGAAAAAATCAGCATTTCCGGGTTCCACATCAGATAAACGGATCTGAGCGGACCATAATTGTTCTTTGCAATGCTAAGGTCTGCAACATTTTTATCAACTTCATCATTTTCCTGATAATGATAGTAGTCCTGTCTGTAAAGAAGCATCACCGCATCAGCTATCTCCTCAATTTCCCCTGATCCTCGAAGATCAGAAAGCATAGGTCTGTGATCCGGTCGATATTCCGGTGTTCTGTTAAGCTCAGAAATTACCAGAACCACTGCATTCATTTTGGCGGCAAGATTTTTCAACATCCGACATTCTGCAGATAATTCCTCATTTCTGTTGGCATCTGTATAATTTCCATCATATTCAATCAGCTGCAGATAATCGATAATGATCAGATCGACTTTATCTGCTTCATTTATCTCACTGCTTCTGTCAAAAATTTCTGTGATAGAACGTGACCTGTCTTCTACAGTGATTGGTGCATTTATGATGCGTTCTCCTGTCACATGCAAAGTTTCATATTCTTTGTCAGACAGATATCCGTTATCTACTGCACCTTCCGCTTTAATCTGCCCTGTAATACACAGCAGTTTCTTTAACAGATGTATGGCTGACATTTTGAGTGAGAAATAAATGCATCTTTTGTTTTGAATCAAGGCTGCATTGTATAAAATATTCAGCGCAAGTGCTGTTTTTCCAATTCCCGGTCTGCCGCCAAGCGCATAAAGACTTCCTCTCTCCAGTTGTCCTATCGTTTTATCCAGCTCCCGATACCCTGTGCTGATACTCTGTTCTGCCTTTTTTCCTGACTTTACGTCTTCAAATTCAATAAATATCTTTTCCATTTGTTTTTCTAATTGCTGATTCTGATTTTCCATATTATGTTCCTCTGCTGCATTTTACAGCTGTTTACCGTTGATTTCTTTAATGATCTTATATATTTATATTTCTATAATAGCAAAAGGCATGGGGATTATTTTCCTCATGCCTTTTGCCATTAATGCAGGTGCCGTTGCACCTGCATCTATTATAATTTCAGATATCATTTTGTTATCGTGTTATAAATTCCGTCCCTGATATTGGATTGTTACAACAATTACAAGCTTCTGTTTTTCATCAATTTTGAAAATCACAATATAGTTATCGATCAGAAGCTGTTTATACCCTTTTCCGGCATATCTGCCCGTTTGTCTGTCCTGATGAGATGCAGGCTGTGTATCAAGTTTTTTCAAAGCATCCCATATTCTGTCAGTCTGTCCCTGCGCATTTTCAGGTGCCATTTTCTCCATGGCAATGTAGCTAAAAATATCATCCAGATCCTTGAACGCGCGTGGAGTAACCTTGACTTTGAACTTATCCATAATATTTCTTGTTCAACCTTTCAAATGCTTCATCAAGATCCATAAGCTCTCCGTCTCCGGTCACCTCTTTTTCAGACTCATAAATAGCCTGATCAAGACGATTCTCTCTTGCAATCTTGTCATACAGTTCAGAACTCATAACAACAAGATCACTATAACCATTCTTTGTAATAAAAATAGGCTGCTGCTCTTTATGAGCAATTTCAGATATTTCATTTGTTTTTCTTAAATCTCTGATTGGCATGATAATTGGCATGTATCATTACCTCCTGTATCATTATTGTATCACAATTATGCCACGTCATCAATTTGCCAACCCGAATGTCCGGCAATACAGTTCCGCCGCTTCCTTACTGTTTTTTTACATATATCCCCAATCCGATCCCCATCAGGTTCTCCTTTCATCTGCTCTGCTGTCATCTGGCACTGCAGAATCAGCATCCTGATACATGACCGCAATCGCATGCACCAGACTCGCCGGTATACTGCGCGGCCCCCGAACATACAGAACACCGTGCTCCTTCAGAATGTCTCTGCCGACCGGTGCCTGATCATATTTCATCAGCTTCTGAATCCGCATGACATTCCTGATCTGCAGATGATCATCCTGATACGCATATGGAATGTTCACTTCAACTGCCCTGCACTTGTATCTGATCGCGGAAAAAGGCGCTGCCACGTACATGTATACTGTATCTCCGACCTGAATGTTGCTGCTCTGTTTCCAGATAATAACATCTTCTTTGTCAAAAGCGGCATCCACATCAAAGAATTTCGGGTTTGCAGGGATCAGCCACTGCGTGATCCGTTTGCCCGATCTGTTCTTTGCCGCAGAATCCGTACTGCAGAAGCTTTCATCCAGAAGGCTCATGATCTGCTGCTCCGGTACTGTCCCGTCCAGCAGCAGTGTAATCCAGGATCTGTGATTCATATGATATCCGGGAAAGATTCCTTCCTGCTGCCAGAGGATACCTGCCATATCCGAATCGCATCTGACATTGATAATATCGACATACCCTGCCTGCTCCATTCCGATCGTATGATACGAAACCGTCCCGATCAGTGCAAACCACTTCCGGTTGTCTGCATGCCTGTAGATCGCATGGGACGGGCTGCGCTTCCAGAGATATTCCGGAGCCGTGCCATACTTTTTCTCAATCTTCTTCTGAATTTTTTCCCGAAAAGTCATCTGTTCTTCCCCGTAGTCCATCGCTTTGCCTATGTGCTGATAATCTCATTTTGATTTCTCCTTATTTTCCTGACACCATTTTGAAACTTTGCCAAGGTTACTGCCTATCGTCTCAAGCATCGATTTCACCTGATCAAGCTGTTCCCCGGAAATGCCCTCAAAAAGCATTTCCATAATTTTTTCATCCTCATTCTCATACTTTTTGCCAAGCTGCCGTGCACTGTCTGTCAGGGATACTCTCTGCTTACGTCGATCTGTCCTGTCTGCACTCAGTCTGATATAACCGCTGTCCGCAAGCTTTTGTGTGATTACTCTTGTATTCTGTCTTGAACACCCGATTGCATCTGATAATTCCTGCAGGGAAGGCTGCCTGTCTCCGAACAGCTGCATGCATGCCAGCAGAAAGAACTGCTTGAACGTAACTTCTTCATAAAAGTGATCTCCCTCAGCCTGCAGGCGATTCGTCAATGAAAAGAACCACAGCATTAATTCATATCTCTTATCTGTAATTTCAATTCTGTCAATCTGTTTCATGATAGCTCCTCTCATTCTCTCTGTTCTTCCGGTTCGGTACGTTTCCCTGCCGTATTGCCCTTTATGATCAGGCTTATTTCTTCCTTCCGTCCTCATCGAAATTATTCTTTAATGCTTTCTCTGTAGGAAAAATTGAAACGATCAATATTGCAGTCTGTATTGTAACAAGGATTACTCCGGCGCCTCCGATTTTGTCGTCTGTGCTTCCGTAAAACGGTATGTTGACAATCACTGATGGCACGAGCATCATCCATCCGATTTTCCACCACAATCTTCCGCAGTAAATATGGGCAAAATCCCATGTATCCCTGTTCTTCATGGAACGCGGAGTTCTATAACCGACAAACCCGTTTATATTCTTCGGGGTATGTCTCCACATCATCCATCCTCCGATTATCATTATCATGGGAATCACCAAATCAGAGATTAACATAAACCACCAGAACCACATTATCATTTCCTCCCGAAAGCAAAACGCGCAGCATACTGCGTATTATATGCAGCATGTTGCGCATTGTCAAGATTGTGTTTCACTTTATTCCGGCTTTACTGTCCTCATCCTTGTCAGTTCAATTGCCTCTTTACCGGTCACCTGTTCGATCGTTATTTCAATGCAGCTGAGCGCATTCCATTCTTTCGCAATCTCCTTCTCAACTGCTTCCGGATCATCACAGTATTTCAGACTGAGAACTTCTGCAGCATGATGAATCTCTTCTTCTGTCTGAAGCTTTCTGGCTCTGCCGAAAATAATGACACTTCTGAAATAGGTAGTCAGTTCCTGTGCCACAATATCGTCTTTCTCTATTACGCAAAGAGAAACCTTATCACATGCTGCAATGGCATCCTGCTTATGTCCGCTTCTGGCGCCATGAATATATATTTTACCATCTGCATACACATAGTTTACCGGCACCGTATAGGGATAACCTTCGTCACCAATTACACCCAGCACCGCCGTTTTTCCCTGTTCCAGAATCTGAATGCTTTCCTCCTGACTTAACTGCTGTCTGAATCTTCTCATTTTACGAAACATAGTCATCCTCCATTCTCGATTTCACAGCCATCCAAATAAAAAACGCATCTGCAGATGCATATCTTCTTTGACCTAACGATATACACTCAGATGCGTAATTACGCTTCTACCCGGTGGCAGTTTTATCATATTTAATTCAGATTCTCATAATACCAATCTACCCGCCTTTAGTCAAGCAATTGCATTCTGCATTTTTTCCCGGTTCCCTCCGGTGCTTCTTCAAACCGGTTCACTGAACTTACTCCTCCAGATCTTTCGCCACTTCCGGCAGCCATTCAGAAATATGGATATGCTGCGGACACACTTTCTCACAGCCTTTGCAGGAAATGCAGGCAGATGCCCTGCCATATCCCTGGTTCACATAGTTCCCGTAATATTCCACTTCCGGTGAGAAGTCTTTGCGATGCATCATTTTCCGGGTGTTATACAGTGCAAAATAGTTCGGAATCAGTATTCCTTTCGGACAGTGATTGGCTTCGACGCAGTACCTGCAGCCGGTACAGGGAATTGCGACCGACTTGCGGATCATCTCCGCTGCTTTCAGAAGAAGCTCATTCTCCGCCGGCGTCAGCGGTTCAAAATGCTCCATAAACGCAGTATTTTCTTCCAGCTGTGCAAGTGTGCTCATCCCGGAAAGAACAACCATAACTTCCGGAAGGCTCGCTGCAAAGCGAATTGCCCAGGATGCCAGGCTCCAGTCCGGATGTACCTGCTGCAGCAACTGCTTCACATCTTCCGGCGGATCTGCAAGCGTTCCTCCCTTGACCGGTTCCATGACAATGACTTTTTTGCCATGCTTCACACATACGTCATAGCATTTATGCGACTGGATTCCTGCACTTTCCCAGTCCAGATAATTGATCTGCAGCTGAACAAATTCAAAAAAGGGATTCTCCGTCAGAACCTGATCCAGATATTCCGGCGTATCATGGCAGGAAAATCCAAGGCAGCGGATTTCTCCGCTCTCTTTCTTCTGTCTGAGGAAGTCGATCGCACCGAACTTTTTTGCTTTCTCATAATTTACGTTGTTCATGTCGTGAACCAGGTAATAGTCAAAATAATCAACCTGAAGTTTTTTCTTCTGCTGTGCAAAGATCTGTGCCGGTTCTTCGGCAGAATGCAGCATCATATCAGGCATTTTCGTCGCAATCGTGAATGCATCCCGGGGATATCTGTCAGTCACAGCTTTCCCGACCGCATCCTCACTCGCAAAGTCATGGTACATCCATGCTGTGTCACAGTATGTGAAGCCCCTGTCAAAAAAGCAGTCGACCATTTTCTCCAGCTGCGGCATATCAATTGCCGTCTGGTCGCCGGGGTCTGTCAGCGGCATCCGCATAAAGCCAAATCCAAGTTTTTTCTCAGGTTCCATCATTGTTTTTTTCCTCTTAAAATGTCATGTTCTGACGCAGTGTCAGTATATTTAGTATACTATTTTCTGACACAATGTCAATATGTTGTATGATATCAATATTTCCAGTTACTCTTGAAGGATATCCCGGATCTGTAGTAACATACAAGAAAAACATGAATGGAGAAAACAGAATGAGCGATATTTCAATCCCGGGAGAAAGCATTATTTTAAGGGGCATTATTCAGAACATTCATCTCGGATCTCACATGTATATCGTATACCACAATGAGACTGACCAAAAAACTAAAATATGCATCTGTTCAGACTTCTGGTGTGATGATGATGGCACATATGGTGTAGAACCCGCCTATACCAGAGGACTCTGCGATACAATTGAAGAATTTGAGAAGCTTACGATGGCTGAAATAGAATCGGATGCCTATGGTGCATGGATGGATGGGGCACGCTGATTTTTAAGTAGTTCTGAAATATCAGTTTATCAGCGGATATAAGTAATTTTATCCTCGTTCCATTTATTCTTTGGCTTCGGATTTTCCGCAGGATATCCGATATTGATCAGATTAAGCGGGATCAGGTGATCCGGAAGCCCGAGGACGGTGCCGGCACGATCCATATATTGTTTCAATGGATAAAGAGCTGTCCATATTCCTCCGAGATTCATGGAATTTGCAGCCAGAAGTATGTTGTCGGAAGCCATGGAACAGTCTGTAATCCACCATTCCGGTCCCATCTGGACAAAATGATTTCTGTCCCCGCATACAACAATTGACAGCGGTGCATTGTACTGCGAGATCTGTTCCAGCTTATCCTGATCCGTAACCACCACGAAATGCCATGGCTGGCTGTTCACTGCTGTCGGCGCTGTCATCGCAGCCCTGAGCATGGCTTCAATTTTCTCTTCTTCCACGGCCTGATCCGTAAATTTTCTGACCGAAGCCCTTGTCATCATATTTTCTATCACTTTGTTTTCCATTCTTTAATCCCTCCTTATTGTTCTGATGCCTCCATTATAGCCTTTTGCAGGAATAAGTCTTCTTATCAGAATCCCTGGAACACATGAACCTCAAATGGTCTTTTTACAGAAAACTGTATGCAGATAAATCACAGAACTCTCTCATAGGCTATAGCATGAACTATGCCATGAAAATGGTGGATGATGTCGTGACAGCGACGACCGGAGCGCACCCGACTGCCCGGCAGTTTCTGGAAGCCAGGCACCACACGTTCGGAATTCTGGGGCTGCAACAGGAATGGTTTCTCGGTGAAATCAATCTTTCCTCCGAAGAACTGGCTCAGTTCCTGTACGATACAACCCCGGAATTTCTGAAAAAAGCTTTTGCAGCATATGATTTTCAACGTGATGAAATCCTCAGTAATGCAGGTACCGGCAAATAACAGCACGATTCACCTGTCTCAGTCTTTTTTATCTCCCGGCTTCCCGTTGGCAAGCCAGACCTGATGTCCCCATTCTCCGAGTGTATCAAGCGCAGGTGTCAGTTTCCTGCCAAGCTTTGAAAGAGAATATTCCACATGCTGACGACGTCCTCCCGACTGGCGATCCCTACCCGCAGAACTATGTATTTTATGTACGCCTTGAAAACGGTAAGATCAGAGAATACCGCAAATATATGAATCCTGTGCAGCTCGGCAAAGCACTTGCACTGCTTCAGGGTTAATCAGAAACGAAGAAAGCGTTATCCCATTCGGCAAATTTGGGATAACGCTTCTTTATTTTAAGGGACATTATTCAGAACATACCGTTATCCGCCAGGATTCCGATCGTCTTCACTGCATCTTCAAACAATCCCCTATCCTCATGTAAATACATCGTATAACTCCATTTCATATATTATTCTGTATATTCTGTCCGGATATAATTGTATCAGTTCATCGACATCTGCCTTTGAAATATCATTATCTCTCACATATTTCCTGACACGTCCGGCAACACCCGCAGTTTCTGTGTCAGCGTACTTATCTGCATCCTTCAGAAGATCCAGCAGCTGAAGGGTCATCCAGTTTCGATCTGTCACCTCAGCTTTAGGCTTTCTGAGAATCACTTTCTGACCGCTGTATTCTACTTCCCGATAGTTTCTGGAAGCATAATTAGTCACAATTTCTATGGAAAATGGAACCTGGGATGTAAGTCCTATCTGATTGGCAAATACATATCCTGAATAATATCCCGATATCTGCCCATGCCTTGTGATGTATCTGGAACTGATCACCCTTGAGGCAGGAAGCGTCTGATTACCTTTCAGCCTCGATTCTTTCGGAATATAATAGATTCCTTTGTCATATCTTTTGATCTTTCCGGAATCGCAAAGTACTTTAAAAGACTGACGCAGATTATTATCACTCATTCCTTCAATCTGTACATCAGCTTCAAATATAGGCTCTCCGGCTTTGTAATTATTTTCTATATATTCAGACAACATAGTTTTGTCCTCTAACAACATTTAACTTGTTATGTTCCGTATTGTTAGCATATCATCCATCTGTAAAAAAGTAAAGAACAGGCTATGCCAGATCACCTGATCATCTTCCCCGGATTCCATACTGCTCCCGGTGCTGACGGTTTCAGTTCTTCATTGCTGCGTCCATAGCCGCTTCCTCCGGAAGTTGCAAACGGCGTAATCGTCTTACCCGTCAGATCATAGTCTTCCAGAAAGCTGTTGATGATATGCGGTGCAACACCCCACCAGATCGGAAAGCCGAGAAATATTTCGTCATAGCCTGCCATATCCGGAACACGCGCTGCAATTTCCACGCGGGAAGAAGAATCTTTCATTTCCACACTGCTTCTGCTCTGACTGTTGTTCCAGTTCAGATCCGCATCTATATATGGCTGCACCGGTCTGATTTCAAACAGATCTGCCCCCTGCTCCTTAGCCAGTTTCTCTGCCGCTTTCTTCGTTACTCCGCTTGCTGAAAAATATGCCACCAGTTTTTTACTCATTTCGTTTTCCGCCTTTCTTTTTTTATTTCAGAATCAGCATAAGGAACCGATATACCAGTTCCTGCACAGGCTGCACTTCATATCGGACACCTGCCTGCTCCATTGCTTCACACTGTTTTCTGGTCGGATGGGTATATGGATAGATTCCGTACGTAAATGGGAAAAAAGCATACCGGATCCCGTTCTTTTTTTCTTCACTGCAGCCTGGCAGGCATTCTTCCAGACACTCCGTAAACGCATCCATGGAACTGCGGAACGCCTTTTTGTATTCCACAAGCCGCTCAGTTCTGCTGTTTTCTTCAATCTCATAGAGATTCATCGCCGACACCTTAAGAAGTACAGTTCTCTTTTCCAGTGTTGCTGCGATCTGCCTGGCAAAATCGTCACAGCTATGCACCTTCTTCGACCCGGAGACCATCCGGAGATCCCTTGCCCATTCCTCGTATTCTCTGGTCAGAAGCGCCAGAAAGATTTCTTCCTTGGTCTCAAAATAATTGTAAATGGATGGTCTGGAAAAAGTTGTCTCCACACTGATATCCTTGATCGTAATATCTTTAAAGCCTTTACGCTGATACAGCTTTTCGCAGGCACTTACAATTTCATTTTTTCTCTGATCTGTGAGTTCTTCTGATCCCTTTGGCATGGCATTTCCTCTCTTCTGTATGCACGTCTGATGATGCGCATACTTCGACATCGCATCAGTTTTATCTTAATCAATTTCTGACACGATGTCAAAGATTCCATTATCTCCCTTTTCAGTTTTTCTTAAATGACAGGCATTTGCCGATCACATCACCGGTCCTTAAATATTCATAGGTCGGGAATTCGAACAGCACCGGCTTCATGTTGCGATAGCTGATCCTGCCGTCTTCTGTCAGATTTTCTTCCTGCACATAGGTTCCGGTGAATTTCAGAACGAAATTATCAAAGCCGTTCTTCTCGTAAATATCTTCCACTTCACATTCGATGGAAAGCGGTGAAGCTTTGATCATCGGCACGCCGTTTTCTCCCATTTCATATTCGAAAGCTTCTGACTTGTCTGTCTTTGCTCCGCTTACGGAACCGACATAATCCGCCTGTGGCAGCATTTCTTCCGATACCATGTTGATGGAAAGCTTTCCTGCTGCCTTGATTTTATCATTGATAAAATGTGCCTGTGCCAGACTGACCATCAGTCTGTCGTGGCTCATGATGCCGGTGTGGGCCACCAGTGTCCAGGTCGGTCTGTCTCCGTTCATTGCTCCGATCACAACAAGTGGTGACGGATAAAGTGCAAGCTGTGCTCCAAGATTTTTCTTCATATTCTGATTCTCTCTTTCTTTTGGTTTGATCTGTTACGATTAATTGGTTTCTTTGATTTGGTTCTTTAGTTTGGCTTTTATTCTGACATTGTGTCAGTTTGCATGTAAAAAAAATAATTCATCTGTTTTTTAATGACACCATGTCAGCAAAATCACTATATCACATTCTGACACGATGTCAACATATTTTTTCTGACAGTCAATGTACATGTTCTTCATGATGATGTGCAAGCCCCGGGCCGATATGCGTATGCTCGTGCTCGTGCGTAATGACTTCCTTCCGCAGGTGCCCGTTTACGATATGATAGACGGTATGGCTGTGAATGTGACTGTGCCGGTATCTCAGCGTATCGATCACTGCCAGCAAAGATCCGGGGATCATGATGAGAAGGCCTGCCGCATACATGGCAGAAAGATGCTCCTTCAGAATCAGGAAGGACAGCGCCGCGCTGATAAAGGGCGCCAGCGCATAGAATGCACTGGTCTTGGCTGCGCCGATCACGCTCTGCGCTCTGATATAGGTGAAGATACTGAGTCCGTAGGCCACAAATCCCAGCAGCAGAATCGCTCCGATAACCGGAAACGCCGGCACCTTTTCTCCGATGACAAGTGCAATGAGCAAGGACGCTGAGCCGGAAAAAAGGCCTTTCAAAATCACAATTTCATAGGTACTCTTATTCGAAATCATTCTGGTACAGTTATTTTCCAGTCCCCAGCAGGCCGCTGCGCCCAGC
Source organism: Butyrivibrio sp. (assembly GCA_022486625.1). Classification (GTDB taxonomy): domain Bacteria; phylum Bacillota; class Clostridia; order Lachnospirales; family Lachnospiraceae; genus Butyrivibrio. Next base: position 17,415 of record JAKVKH010000013.1, read on the forward strand.
ACCATCAGTGATCCGGCTGAAAAGTGCAGACTGGATGCGCCTTCAAAGGACAGAACCACGCTCGATGCCGTGACCAGAAAAAGCGCCGTCCACATGGTCCGTGATATCTTTTCATGAAAAATACCAAAGGCAATCAATGCCGTCGCTACAATTTCAAAATTGCCAAGGAGCGATACGTTCGCTGCAGCCGTGCGTTCCACTCCGTTCATCAGAAGGATCGGTGCAGCAATATCAAGCAGGATCATGCCGATCGTATAGGGAAGGTCAGCCCTGCTTAGCCTCTCTCCCGGTTCCCCCTTATCCTTCCGGCAGAAGTATAACACTGCGATGCCGACACCGGCACCCAGATACAGAAATGCCGCCAGCATCGTCGGCCCCGCATACCGCATCAGTACTTTGGAAAAAGGTGTCCCCGCCGCATAAAATACCGCTGCCAGAATCGCCAGCAGAATTGCATATGTCTTTTTTACATTCATTTATTTTTTGCTCCCTCATGCTCCAGCAGCCATCTTTTCTTATCAAGGCCGCCTGCATACCCGGTCAGACTGCCATCCGCGCCGGTAACCCGGTGACACGGAACAATCAGTGAAACCGGATTGTGTCCCACAGCGCCGCCTGCTGCCTGCGCAGACATTCCGGAGGTTCCCCGCCTTCCGGCCAGTATCTTCGCAATATCTCCGTAGGTCATCGTCTCCCCGTAGGGAATTGTCAGCAGAATCTCCCAGACTTCCCGCCGGAACGGCGTTCCTGTCAGATGCAGCGGCGGTGTGAATTCAGGTTCTGTCCCTGCGAAATACTGATCCAGCCACAACGATGTCTGTGCAAAAACAGGAAGTGGCGCCTCCATATGATGCGCCGCATCCAGTGTGTCCGCATAGTATTTCTGACCTTCGAACCACAGCCCGGTCAGTGCTTCTCCGTCACCTGCCATCAGCATTTTCCCGATCGGAGAAATATATTGAAACGTATAGTCCATTCTGTCATTCCTCATGAAGCACAAACGAAATACCACGGGCAAGACGAAGATCCGGTTCCCTGAAATGGTTTCCTTCATTCAGTTCGAAGGTGATCCGGATTCCCTGCTGCCGGTACAGTTCCTGCAGATTTCTGCAGACCGTCTCTGTCGTCTTCATATAGCGGTTTCTGGTTCTGGTCTCCCGGTTTCCCAGCGAAAGATAGATTGCAGAAGGTTTTTTCACAGGATCATGCGTCCTGCAGTACTCTTCAAATCCCGGATACCACACGGAACCCGATGCAGACACAATACAATCAAACAGATCTGTCTGGCAGGCGGCGTACAGTGCAAACATCCCTGCCATGGAATAGCCTGCGAGCACGCGTTCTGTGCAACGCCCTGCCAGACTTTTTTCTGCAGGGACAATCACCTCTGCCTGCAGCCATTTCAGATATCCGTCCGCCTCTCCGGTAAAATGATCCTGTGCAGAAACAACAGGTTCTGACGGCCATGGTGACAGATCACTGTCCCAGTTAATTCCGGAAACGGTGACCAGATGGAACTCCGGGCAGCCGATCTGTGCGCACTTCTCCAGAATGGCCTGTCCGTTCTCCATATATTCGTTGTCATACACAACCGGCGCCGTATGTCCGCAGTCATAGACCCGGATGACTTTGCCGTCTCTGCATGTTTCCGATATGTTCATGCCTGCCTCCCGCTCATTCCAGATATGCCTTCAGGTCGTTTCTGATATCTGCCAGCGTTATGCTCCTCAGTTCCCGCTCCATCGCCGACTGCACCTGCCACAGCCGCGGGTCGAGCACATGATGGATGTTACGCCCGACCGGACACTGAAGGCTTGGATTCTCATGGAAGTGAAACAGCCTTCCGTCCTCCACGCTCTCCACGGCATTATAAATGTCAAGAAAGGTGATCTGATCCAGCGGTTTTGCAATACTGGCGCCGCCGCTTCCTCTCGTCACTTCCACCAGCCCTGCACGCCTTAACTGTCCCAGTATATTCCTGATGATCACCGGATTGACATTTGTGCTGGCTGCCAGGAAATCGCTCGTCACCTTCTGGCTGTCTCCAAATGTATCAATACAGGCAAAAATATGAATTGCAAGTGTGAATCTGCTTGAAATCTGCATCGTACTCCTTTACCCGGTTCGCATTTTCTGCTCCCGTCTGATGACCTGAACTGCTTTCTGTATCATACCATTTCCATGATGTAATATCAATTTTTACAACCAGGTAAAAAAAGGTACTGCCCTTCAGCACAACGGCTTAACAGGCAGTACCTTTTCATACAAGCTCATAACAGGTCATATTCATCACTGCAGTTCCATCTGCCTCAAAATCAATCTGATCCGCGTTCTGCTCCGTACAGATCAGCATTGTCAGCACCTGCTGCCCGTCATTTACGAACACTTCCGCGCTGTATCTGTCCAGAATGATTCTGAGTTTCAATTCTTCCGTATCTCCCGTCACCGGGCACTGTGCATCATGAAGCGCCGCTCTGCGGATGCCGGAATACTTTCTGTCCAGCGTCAGACGATGCAGACTGGCATCATAGGTAAGACTGCTGTAAAAAAGATGTTCCGCGCCTCCCCCGGTCATGGCAAAGCGCATGGTAAACCGCTTCAGTTTATTATACTCTGCATTTTCATCCGGCCGGATTGTCATTTCCAGATCCAGTCTTCTTCCGCAGATACCGTCCAGCTGCCTTCTGTCGGATATACGCTCTGCAGTATATCTGACTCTCCTGCCATGCATCTGTTCCAGTTCCCTGACAGGGCTCTGCAGAAGTTTTCTGTTCTTCAGATGAAGTTCTCTTGGAAGACTCATCTGTCCGAACCATCCGGCGTCCTTTCTTCTGACCATACAGGTATCCCAGTTCTGCATCCAGCCGATCATGATTCTTCTGCCGTCTTCTGCTTTCACCGTCTGCATTGCGTAGAAATCAATTCCGAAATCAACCGTCTGCACTGCTTCTGTTCTGAACTCACCGGAAGCTGTATTCCCGATCAGACACAGCGTTCCGTTTCCCCCTGCAAATTCATCCGGTTCCGGCAGCATATCCTGCGGACTGATGAGCAGAACCTTTTTTCCATCCAGATCAAAATAGTCCGGGCACTCCCACATTCTTCCAAAACGCCCGTCATTTCTGATCAGGATCTTATCATATCTCCAGCTGAGTGCATCTTCACTTCGGAACTGCAGGAGCTGTCCGTTTCCGTTCTGCGCACGGTTGCCAATGATACAGGTATAGCTGCCGTCCTTTTCCTGCAGGATCTTCGGGTCTCTGAAATCCGCTCTGCTGAAGCCTTCCGGCAGATTTTTTCCATCAATGACCGGATTATGTTCATATTTCTGATATTCGATACCGTCTCCCACCGCAATACATTGTGTCTGGCAACTTTCTGCCTCTTCATTCTTTTTTTTTCCGCTGACTCCGGTGTACATCAGCAGATGACGCCCGTCCGGAAGTGTAAGCGCACTTCCGGAGAAGCAGCCGCCGGCATCATAGAAAGCGTCCGGTGCAAGTGCTGCAGGCAGATACTTCCAGTGCAGAAGATCGCTGCTGACCGCATGTCCCCAGTGCATCGGCCCCCAATCCGTGCTGTACGGATGATACTGGTAGAACATATGGTATTCACCATGATACCGACAAAAGCCATTCGGATCATTCATCCAGCCGCATCTGGTTGACAGATGAAACAACGGTCTGTCGCTTTCCTCTACTTTCTTTTCTGCTGTCACTTCATACCTGCGCGCCCTGCCCAGGATTTCGCTTTCTTTTTCCATATCTGTCCTCAGTTACTTGCAGACGCTCCCGCAGCCGCACCTGAAAGGCTCTTTTCGTACCTGTCATATGCGCTCTGATAAGCCTTCTGCAGATCCTCCATTCCACATGTATCGTTCAGCTTTGTAAGATATGCATTCCATTCGTCATCTGTCGGACCGCCATCCTTGAGCCATGCACATTCCTGCTCGGAGACTGCATCCTGAAAGTCTTCCTTATACTGATCAATTGTATCGAGTTCATCACTGCTATAGACACAGTCAATCGGGTACGTCGTTGTACTCGTCACATAAGGCATCCAGAAATCCTTCAGATCTGTCAGTCTCTGTACTGCACGGTCTTCCATCTTAAAGGTTGTCTTGTAATAATCGCTCAGAATCAGCTTGGGTCCGTTTACTTCATACTGATTTTTCAGCTCTCCTGCTGTCTTTCCGTACTTTTTCTTACTTTCATCGTCTGTAATACTTTCCCACAGACCATCTGCATCCTTACCGGTGAAATAAACGCCTTCCGGACCATACTGCAGCTGCATGACATTTTCAGGATTGTACCACTGATCGTAGAACTTCAGCAGATTGACGGGACTCTTGCAGGCTGAGGTAATGCTGAGATTACCGCTGACTGTACCGCCGCCATCACGTACCGTTACATTATGTGTTCCGTCCGGGCCATCCAGAATCGGCAGATATACATAATCCTTTGCATGATCTCCCATCAGTTCTTCGATATACCACCATGTGGATACCCCGACATAACCCTGCGAGCACTTGGCCATCAGCTGTGTGTCATCCTGCGTAAACATCTCAGGGTCCATCAGTCCTTCTGCCAGCCAGTTGTGGAAATAGGTAACGGCCTTTCGATAATTATCCTTTGCACATACGAAATCCACTTTTCCGTCATCACCAAGTTCCAGATCATTGCAGATATCATTCGTCCAGTTCGTAAATCCAAATCCTGCGTAAAAGACATTCTGTCCCCAGCACCACTGATCATAGCCGGTACTCATCGGAATAGTTGTCCCTGCGGCATTGCCGTAATAGGTGTGACTCATATCATTCTTCTTGAAAGCGACCAGACAATCATGCAGTTCGTCAAGCGTTGTGGGTACTTTCAGTCCCAGCTTGTCCAGCCATGCCTTGTTGATCATGGAAAACTGCGGAACAGTGAAAATGCTCAGATCCTGACTGTCTCCGACTGCCGCCGTTCCCATTTTTTCTGCAGAAGGCAGTCCGTAGATCTTGCCGTCATTCATCGTGATTGCCGCTTTGATATCCGGATTATCATTCAGAATCTTTGTCAGATTCGGCATGGTCTCTGCATTGATATAAGGTGTCAGATCAATGAACGTACCATCACTTCCGTAGTTGGACAGATCATAGTTGCTGAAGCCGATTCCCTGAAATGCATCCGGCAGGTCCCCGCCGGCAATCCTGACATTTACCTGTTCATCCACTGAATCACTCTGGGTCTCCCATTTGATGCCGATGCCTGCTGTCTTCTCCATGTTTTTCAGCACCGTGTTGTCATCATATCCGCTGCTGAGTGCGCTGATCGAGCTCATAATATCGAACTGCGTCTGTGACGTATCCGTATTGCCCTTTGTACTGGCATCTGTGCCTGCATTCTTTGTACTGCCGCATGCTGCAAGTGACGCTGTCATCGCAGTTGTCAATGCAACCGCCAGTGCCCTGTTCCACATCTTTCTCATCTCTGTTTCCTCCCTTTTTCTGCTATGTTCAAAAAGATAACTGAGTTATCCTTTGACTGCCCCTGCCATAAATCCTTTATCAAAATACTTCTGTACAAACGGATAGACGACCAGCATCGGTGCCGCTGCCACCGTTATGGATGCGAATTTGATCAGCTCGGTAAGTTTATTCAGTTCCGCATAGCCTCCGGATACCATTCCTGCCTGGGATGCACTCGTGGTGCTCTTGATCAGGATTCCGCGCAGTACAAGCGGAAGCGGTGCTTTCTCCGCGCCAGGCAGATAAATCAGTGCCGTAAACCAGTCATTCCAGTAGGCAACCATACTGAATACCACCATGACTGCCATAATTGCCTTGCTGAGCGGAATAATGATCCGGATGAATATCTCCCATTTCGATGCACCGTCTATCTCTGCCGCCTCCATCATCTCTCCCGGAATACTGTGTTCAAAATAATTTCTGGCAATGATCATGTTGCCGACAGCAACACCGCCCGGCAGGAACAGGGCGCCCATATTATTGATCAGGCCCGTATTCTTGACCACAAGGTAAGTCGGGATCAGACCGCCTCCGAAATACATGGTGATGATAAAGAAAATACTGAAAAATTTTCTTCCCGGCATATCCCTGTTGCTGAGCGGATAGGCGGTCAGATAGATCATGGCCACTGAATAGAGTGTCCCGATCACCGTATATCTGATACTGTTGAGATAACCCGTAATGATTCCGTCATCTGCAAATACAGCCTGATAGCCTTTCATGGTAAATCCGGACGGAAGCAGGAACGTTTTCCCTGCATACACCTCATACGGATCTGATACGGAAGCAATCAGCACATAATAAAGCGGATAGGCGATGATCACCAGAATCACCACGCAGAGCGTTACCAGCAGAAAATCGCTTTTTCTGTCAGACAGACCCCTGGTCTTGATTGTTCTGTTTACAATATTTCTGTTCCCGCCGCTCCTGCTTCTTCCGTTTTCATTTCCTTCACTGGTACCTCTTCCATTTCTACTGATTTCTTTTGTATTCATTGTGCTCCGCTCCCGGTTTTCATCTGCAAATTTTCAGACAAAGCTTACATCCTCTGACATTTTCCCAGCCATCTTATTGACGATGATCAGCAATATGATATTGACTACCGTATTGAACAGCCCGACCGCCGTGGAATAGCTGTACTTGGCATTTTCAATACCCTGCTGATAGACGTAGACAGCAATAACATCCGAAGTCGCCATATTCAGATCGGTCTGCAGCAGCCATACCTTTTCAAATCCTACATTCATGAGGCTGCCGGCACTCATGATCAGCATCAGCACAACTGTGGGCATCAGCTCCGGGATATCAATCGCCCTGATCCGCTGAAACATTGAAGCGCCGTCGATTCTGGCCGCCTCATACTGTGCCGTATCGATACAGGCAAGTGTTGCCATATATACGATGATGCCCCAGCCTGCATCCTGCCAGATTCCGGAAGCAATGTATATGGTTCTGAATGCGGATGCCTCCGACAGAAAATCTATGTTCGTTCCCGCAATCAGATTGATCAGTCCTCCGGATGGGCTTAAAAAAATCCGGATCATACCGCAGATGACCATGGTGGAAATGAAATGTGGTGCATACAGAACTGTCTGTGTGAATCGCTTAAACCGTTTGAATCTGAGCTGATTGATCATCAGCGCCAGTATTATCGGCACCGGGAAGCTCCATAACAGTCCATACAGACTCAGAAGAAACGTATTTCTGATCATTCGGATGCAGTTCGGTGAACTGAAAAATCTGACAAACCATTTCACTCCGACCCATTCGCTGCCGCTCATTCCCCTGTTCGCCTTATAGTCCCGGAAGGCAATCTGAATTCCATACATGGGAATATATTTGTATATCACCGTAATCACAACCGGAATCAACAGCATTGCGTACAGCTGCCAGTTTCTGTACAGCCTTCGTTTCAGATTCTTTCTTCCGGATGCTGTCTGATGTTTTATTAAGGATGGTGTCTTCACGCTTCCGTCTCCCTTCGTTCCATTCTATTTCATTCTGTTTCGTTTTTTAATTTTCGCGAAACGTTTTTCTTTTCTGAAATGAATCTTACGTCCGGAATCTTTCAGTGTCAATCGTAAATTGACGTTTTTCATTCTTTTTGTTAAATTCTGCTATTTTTTGTTTCTCACTTTTGTGCAGAATAGTTTTTACCCGACTACAGATTATCAAAAAACGTTTTTATTTCTGTTTACAGTATTCTTTTGCAGACGTATAATCATGATATGAGTGTCAGAATCAGCTTCCGGCATCACTGACAGTATGAACTGCATTACCGGTTTGAAGAGAGGATTCCCATGAAAAAAGACAATCAGGTGCCCACCATCAAAGATGTTGCAAAAGAAGCCGGTGTTGCGCTTTCGACCGTTTCCAAAGTGATCAATCATCTCCCGGTCAGAGAACCTTACCGTATCAGAGTGGAAGCCGCCATCGATAAGCTGCATTATCAGGTCAACACATATGCCCGGGGCATGAAATCAAATAAGACCAGCACCATTGCAGTGCTGATTCCCAATACAACCGCTCCGTTCTTTGGTCTGCTCGTACATCACATCAATCAGGTGCTTTCCGGCAGGAACTACCATATGCTTCTGTGCTGCACCGACTATCGTCCGGATCAGGAACAGGAATTTATCCGGATGGCGCAGCAGAACAAGGTGGACGGCATCATCGGTCTGACGTACAATCCGGATCTGGATGTTCCTGAAAACACTCCTTTTGTCTCTGTTGACCGTGTCTTCGGGCATCACATTCCCTGTGTTGCTGCAGACAATTTTGCCGGCGGTCAGCTTGCAGCTGAGAGGCTCTCCGATCTTGGCTGCCGCCACGCAGCTTTCCTGCGGATCGGTTCTTCTCTGGTCAATGAACCCAATAAACGGAAAGCCGGATTTGAAAACGGCTGCCTCTCACGCGGTCTTTCCTATGAGGAAAAAATTCTGAGTGACGGCGATTCCCTTGAAGAATTCCGCACCTTTCTGAAAGAACATCTTCATCATGGCATGCTTTCCATTGACGGTATCTTCTGTGTCACAGATCTGATTGCCTACGAAGTAATCCGCATGCTGTCAGATCTGCAGGTCAGAGTTCCTGAAGATGTTCAGGTCATCGGCTTCGACGGAATCCGGATGTTCGGGACACAGAATTATATCTGTTCAACCATCGTGCAGCCCGTACAGGAAATTGCGCAGACCTGCGTTGATCTTCTGCTGCAGGCAGATAACGCTCCGAAATCCCAACTGATCTGCCTGCCTGTATCCTATGCCGCAGGCGGAACAACAAAGGAGCAGGCATAACGCCTGCTCCATACATAGACTGTACCTGATCGGATATCATACAGCGCTTCCGGCAACCTTATAACATCACGAGTTGCTTCGTTGCAAAGTATAACTTCCGCAATTTTAATATCATAAGGAATTTTTCATGGCAATCAGCAGATACACTTCTGAATCTGAATATCATTTAAACACAACACGCCCCGACGGCACGCACGAATCCATTCCATGTAAAGTCATAAAAAGCAGACGCCGCAGCTATACAATCTCTGTAGATACTGGTGGCGCGATCACACTCCGTGTACCACTTTATGCACCTGCTTCTGCTATTGCAGAGATTCTACAGGAGAAGTCGGACTGGATTCTTTTGAGACGTATGGAAGCGCTTCGCCTGCTTGCCGCAAAACCGCAGTCTGAATATACCGATGCCCAGCGCACACTTCTGGAAAAGCGCTATCGCCGGGCTGCATCTGAATATTTCCCCAAACGTGTACAGTATTATGAGCATCTGATGGGTGTCCATCATACCAGAATCGCCATCCGGGATCAGAAAACCCGCTGGGGAAGCTGTTCTTCAAACGGAACACTTTCCTTTAACTGGCGCCTGATGCTGGCTCCGCCGCACATTCTTGATTACGTTGTCGTTCATGAACTATGTCATCTGATTCACATGGATCATTCCGCTGCATTCTGGAAGACCGTGGAGTCTGTTATGCCTGACTACAGAGAATGCAGACAATGGCTTCGTGTACACGGTCAGGAGCTGATACTGTAGTTCAAAAAAACGCCTCGCTGCATGCAGCGGGGCGTCATTTATTTAATTACTCGTAAAACTTACCATCTGTTCCGCGTGTCTTGATGGATACACGATCAGAAGGTGTGCTGAAAGAAGACTGCGGCATTCTGCCTGTTCTCTTCTTTTTATCAGACTTTCCTTCAAAGGAACGTCCGCCACGTTCATCCTTGCCATAGAAGCGTTCTGCCTTGTGCTCAGACTCTCCGTAGGATCTCGTCTTCTTTTCGCCGAAATCTCTGGAATCTGCAGGCTTTCTGGTGTGCGGCTTCTTGGTCAGTCCGCTCAGCATCTTCTCGCTGACTTCTGAGAAGTGAACACTCTTGCCGTTCTTATCCTTGTCTTTTCTGGCAAAACGATCACCTTCCGGACGTCCGTAACGACTGCCACGACTGCCCTCAGACTTGCCTTCGTATCTTCCGCCGCGTCCGCCTTCGGATTTGCCTTCATATCTTCCGCCACGTCCGCCTTCAGACTTATCTCCAAATCTTCCGCCGCGTCCGCCTTCAGACTTGCCTTCGTATCTTCCGCCACGTCCGCCTTCGCTTCTGCCACGTCCAAAGTCACGTCCTCTGCCTCTGCCGCCTTCACTTCTGCCGCCGCGGTCGCCGTTTCTTCCACCGCGTCCGCCTGCTTCACGCTCGATCTTGAGATCTTCGATGTCCTTACCCATCTTCAGTCTCATAAACCCTGCAGCAAGCTGCTCTGCTGTATATTCTCCTTCTTCTACCTTCTTCTGTACGAACTCGAGTGTAGATTCAATATCGCCATTTTCAATGATATCGATTACTTCTGCGAATACCTTTGTTGACTTGGCCTTTGTAATCTCCTTCGCTGTAGGAACCTGTCTCTCTTCAATCTTTGTATGGCAGATTTTCTCAATGTCACGAAGCTTGTACATTTCACGTCCGGAAACAAGGGTAAAGGACTTTCCGCTCTTACCGGCACGACCTGTACGGCCGATTCTGTGAACATAATATTCAATGTCTTCCGGAATATCAAAATTAAAGACGCAGTCTACATTGCTGACATCAATACCTCTTGCTGCAACATCAGTTGCAAGGAGAAGACTGATCCGTCCGCTTCTGAAAAGATTCATAACCGTATCACGCTGATTCTGTGACAGATCTCCATGAAGACCTTCTGCCTGATAGCCTCTGTTCTTCAGGCTTTCTGACAGTTGATCTACCATACGCTTTGTATTGCAGAAAATCAGCGCGCGATGAGGCTGATAGAAGTCAAGCAGTCTTGCCAGAACTTCTTCCTTATCCTTGTGCGGAATTCTGTAATATGCCTGCTCAATTGCAGAAACAGTAATTTCCTTGGGTGTCATACGGATATACTTTGCATCATGCTGATACTGATTGGTAATATCCAGAATCGGCTTCGGCATTGTTGCTGAGAAAAGAGCGGTCTGACGCTCCTGCGGCATCTCTTTCAGAATGGTCTCAATATCCTCTCTGAAACCCATGTCCAGCATCTCATCTGCCTCATCCAAAACCAGAACCTTTACATCCTGTGTCTTTAAGGTATGACGACGCATATGATCCATGACACGTCCGGGAGTTCCTACCACAATCTGTACTCCTGCGGAAAGTGCTCTGATCTGCCTGGAAATATCCTGTCCGCCATAAACTGCCAGAACCTTCACACCAGGCATATATTTTGCAAAATCACGAATGTCATCTGCTGCCTGCATTGCCAGTTCTCTTGTCGGGCACAGTACAATGGCCTGCAGATGCTTATCTGTAGAATCCACCTTCTGAAGCAGCGGAATACCGAATGCTGCTGTCTTACCAGTTCCGGTCTGTGCCTGACCGATAATATCCTTACCCTCCATCATGACAGGAATAGCTGCTTCCTGAATCGGAGACATATATTCAAATCCCATTTCAGATACTGCATGGATGATTCTCTCATCAAGTCCGGACTGATCATAGCGCATGCGCTTTTCTTCTTTTTCTTCCTGCTCTGTTTCTGTAGCTTCTGCTGTTTCTGTTGTTTCTTCTGCTTTCTTCACTGTTGTTTCTTCTACTGTTTCTGCAGCTTTTACTTCATTTTCGTTCATTTCGATGTCTTCTGTTACTTCGTTGTTTCCTTCTAACTTCATATTATCCTTTCGTTTCTGCGACCTTTCCGGCCGCAACCTTACCGGACTTTTCCGGTACCCTCATACAAACAAACCTCATGTGCACCCGTTTGGCTTCTTCATTGCAAATTAATCTGCACACAACAAAAACAGGCAAAAGCCTGCGAGTGCTCCTACATCCATATGGAACCAGAACTAGATCAGCTCCAGCATTCCATGGATAGCACGCTCTGCGGCCTGCCTGCGAACTTCTCTTCTGTCACCGTCGAATAAGTGCTTCTCGACAATTACCATTCCTTTTACATAAAAACCTATATAAACCAGACCAACCGGCTGCAATTCTGTTCCGCCGCCGGGGCCTGCAATGCCTGTCACTGAAACTGCACAGTCTGCCTGTGCCTGCTGCGCTGCGCCTCTCGCCATTGCTTCTGCCGTCTGTTGACTGACTGCAGTAAACTTCTGCAATATTTCGCCCGGCACACCGAGCATCTCATGTTTGGCCTCATCGCAGTACGTTACAAAGCCTCTGTGAAAGACCTCTGAAGATCCTGCCACATCGGTAATCGCAGCTGCAACCAGCCCTCCGGTACACGATTCTGCAGCAGTAACTGTCATTTTCTTCTCCTGCAGAAGACGCACCAGCTTTTCATTATCTGTCATTCCTTATCCATATCCTTCTGAAATGTGAAGCTTCTGATCACATTTCCCCGCTCATGACGTCCTTATTCTTAACCAGATAATCCACAAGTGAAATTACCGTAAGAACAAGTGCCACATACATGATGATCTGGGTCAGAATATACAGCTGCGGAATATCCGCAATCATCAGAATGACCATGACCATCTGAAAGGTCGTTTTAAATTTTCCCCAGTAACTTGCAGCAATGACACGACCATTATCTGCTGCGATCAGACGGAATCCGCTGATAATAAACTCTCTGGCAATAATCACAATAACGATCCATGCCGGAATTTTCCCAAGACTTACAAGACAGATCATTGCAGAACATACAAGCAACTTGTCTGCAAGAGGATCCATAAATTTTCCGAAATCCGTGATCAGATTATACTTTCTTGCGATCTTCCCGTCAAGTAAATCTGTAAGACTTGCAATAATAAATATTGCAAGGGCAATCCACTTATCCGCATCACCTGTTACGGAAACGAGCATAAACACTACAAAAACAGGAATCAGTATTACACGAAATAACGTAAGTTTATTCGGAAGATTCATTCAAGTTCTCCTATCAGATCATAGTCGTGAGAGCCTGTGATCTTAACATTCACAAAATCTCCGCTGATCAGTTCTTTTCTTACCCCACTGATAAATACATATCCGTCAATGTCCGGCGCATCCTTATAAGTTCTGGCTACGTAGGTAAAGCCCTCGTCTTCAGATTCATCATCTGCGATTCTGCCCTCAATAACTGCGCGGACATTTCTGCCGATCATGGCTCTTGCGGATTCAAATGCAATCTCCTGCTGCAGCTTCATGATCCTTGTTCTGCGGGTCTTCTTCACTGTTTCAGAAACCTGATCCGGCATAACTGCCGCAGGTGTATCCTCTTCTGCAGAATAGGTAAATACCCCGAGTCTGTCAAACTTCAGATCTTTCACCAGCTGCATTGTTTCTCTCTGGTCTGCCGCCGTCTCTCCGGGGAATCCCGTAATCAGGGTTGTCCGGATACAGATATCCGGAATTTCCTCGCGAAGGCGTGACACCAGCGCTCTGATCTCCGCATTATCGGTTCGTCTTCCCATTCGTTTCAGAATCGCATCGGATCCGCTCTGGATCGGCATATCCAGGTAATGACATACCTTAGGCTCTGCCTTGATCGCCTGGATCAGTTCCTCTGTGATTTCCTCCGGATAGCAGTACAGAATCCGGATCCATTCAAAGCCTTCAATCGCACACAGCCTGTGCAGCAGCTCCGGAAGCTTTTTGCTTCCATACAGATCTGTTCCGTACAGCGTTGTTTCCTGCGCGACCAGAATCAGTTCTCTGACACCTGCCTGTGCAAGTTTCTCTGCTTCCGCCGTCAGCTGTTCCATGGGAACACTTCTGTAGTGACCTCTTACCTTTGGAATAATACAGTAGGAACAACATTTATTGCAGCCCTCGGCAATCTTCAGATAACTGAACTGTCCTCCGGTTGTCAGTACACGTTTTCTGTCACCTGCAGGTTTCAGATCAACGCTTTCAAAAAAGGTCTCCTCCTGCCCTTCCAGCGCTTTATCCAGCGCAGTGGCAATGGAATCCAGTGCAGTTGTTCCCAGCACCTCATCCACTTCAGGAATTTCCTTCTGAATTTCTTCTTTATAACGCTGTGCAAGACATCCGGTGACAAGAAGTGCTTTCAGCTGCCCGCTCTTTTTACGTTCCGCGAGCTCCAGAATCGTGTTTACACTCTCTTCCTTCGCATCGTTAATAAAGCAGCACGTATTGACAACCGCAGCTTCTGCCTGTTCCTCATCATCTGTGAATTCATATCCGCGGTCAGACAGCATTCCCAGCATGACCTCTGAATCCACCCGGTTCTTATCACAGCCAAGTGATACAAATAAAACTCTCATTAATTCTTATTCTCTTCTGTTTCAGTATTTGCAGCCTTCTGTTCTTCCGCTTCTGCTTCTGCCTCAGCCTGCATTCTTGTTTCCATCGCTTCTCTTTCCTCATCAGTCAGAATGCGGATCTGTCCTTCATTCAGTTCTCTTACGGCAATGCTCAGGGGCTTTTCCTTGGCTTTTGTCTTTACCAGCGGTTCGTCACCTGCAATGATCTGTCTTGCACGCTTTGCAGTTGCCATAACAACGGAATATCTGCTGCTGATTACAGGTTCCTCACCTTCCTCAACGTCTTTATTTACTACCTTCATAAGATCTACATAAGATGGATGTAACATAGTCTGCTCCTTTTCCTTATATCAGCTTTATCAGCTGAGTTGTTTTAACTGTCCTCTGATATCTTCTATAAAAAGTCTGTTTCTGAATGGTGTATAATGTGCCGCATCGATAATGGAATTCATCTGCTCCACACACTCATCCAGCTGATCATTGATCACAATGTAATCGTATTTCTCTATACCCTCGGACTCGGCTTTTGCACGAAGCATTCTTTCATGAATGACTTCATCTGTTTCCGTGCCTCTTCCCTTCAGCCGCTTTTCAAGTTCTGCCACACTCGGCGGCATCACAAACAGCAGTAATGCTTCCGGGAATTTCTCCTTGATCTGAAGAGCTCCCTGAATTTCAATTTCAAGGATCACATCTTTTCCCTGTTCGATCTGCTCTTCCACATATTTCTTCGGTGTACCGTAGTAATGTTTGCAATACCCCGCATGTTCAATCAGACCGTCTTCCGCAATCATCTTTTCAAATTCCGTATCGGAAATGAAAAAATACTCTCTTCCGTTTTCTTCTCCGGGTCTCGGGCTTCTGGTTGTTGCTGAAACCGATAACGCATAATTGCCATACTTTGCAACCAGCGCCTTCATCAGCGTACCCTTGCCTGTTCCGGAAAATCCTGAAACAACTACAATCAATCCCTTACGCTTCATCTGTATCATCACTTTCTGTCTGTACTCTTGCGGCAATCGTTTCCGGCAGGAGTGCAGATAAAACCAGCATTCCGTTCTCCATAACCAGTACTGCCTTGGTCTTCCTGCCCTGCGTTGCATCAATTGCAGTGCCGTCTTCCTTTGCCTTCTGCACCATCCGTTTCACCGGTGCTGCATCAGGACTGACAATGCTGATAATCTTGCCTGCATTTACAATATTTCCGAACCCGACATGAATAAATCCGCTCATGCTCACTCCATGTTATTCAATATTCTGAATCTGCTCACGGACCTTTTCCACATCCGTCTTCAGATCAATTGCACGATTTGAAATCTCGAGATCAGAGGTCTTCGATAATGTGGTATTGGCTTCCCGGTTCATTTCCTGTGCCAGGAAATCCAGTTTACGTCCGATCCCGTTCTGATCATCTCCCGTTTCCAGTGCCTGCCTTACTGCACTGATATGACTGCGAAGTCTTACCAGTTCTTCATCCACACACACCTTATCCGCATAGATCGTAACTTCCATCAGAAGTCTGCCTTCATCAATCTGCGTATCTTCCAGCAGCTCTTTTACCTTATTGCGAAGATTCTGTCTGTATTCCTCAACGATAACCGGTGAACGCTCCGTAATGAAATCCACGTTTGCAAGCATTCCGTCCAGCTTCTGGATCAGATCTGTCTTCAGAAACTCGCCTTCACGAAGACGCGCCTTTGCAAACTGCTCACCCGCCATGCGGATTGCCTTCTGCAGAGGTTCCCACAGAGAAGCCTCATCAATTTCCTCATCTTCCGTTGTCAGTACCTCGGGGAATCTGGAAAGTGCAGAAAGCCTGATGTCATTTTCCAGATGAAAATCATCCGACATCTGCTTCAGACACTCCATATATTCTTCCGCAATGCCCTTATTATACTGAACCCTTGAACCGGACTCCGTCAGATCTTCATAGGTAATGTAAACATCCACCTTGCCGCGTTTCATATACTGCTTCAGTTCAGAACGGATATTTGCCTCAAGTGCATTGAACACTTTGGGCATCTTGATGTTCAGATCCAGATAGCGGTTATTCACAGACTTCAGTTCTACCGTATATCTGCGCTGTCCTTCTGTCACTTCGCTTCTGCCGAAGCCCGTCATGCTGCTGACCATGCGCAAGTCCTCCACTTTCATAAAAGTGTACATACATTGTTTATTATATGACAGGGGCCGCTGTGAGTCAACAAAAAGTAAACTGTCTCCCGATCTTCGCTTTACAAGCAGCGCGGCAGATATGTATAATAATAAGAATTGAATCTACAGAATTGAGGAATATTATGGCTTTTGATGGGATTACCGTTGCAAATATTGTAAAAGAACTCTCCGATCTGCTTACAGATGGCAGAGTCTATAAAATCGCGCAGACTGAAAGTGATGAACTGCTGCTCACAATCAAGGTTCCTGCAGAAAAAGGCGGTCAGCACCGCCTGTATCTGTCGGCAGATGCTTCTCTTCCGCTGGTATACATGTCGGATGAAAACAAAAACAGCCCGATGACTGCCCCCGGCTTCTGCATGCTGCTGCGCAAACACATCCAGAACGGCAGAATCCGTTCCATTACCCAGCCCGGTCTTGAACGGATCATCCGCATCAGCATCGAGCACCTTGATGAAATGGGTGATTTGAAAGCCAAAACCCTTCTGATCGAGCTGATGGGCAAATACAGCAATATCATTTTTACAGATGAAAATGATGTTATCATCGATTCCATTAAACGGATCCCGGCATCTGTCAGCTCCGTACGTGAGGTACTGCCGGGACGTCCCTATTTCATCCCCGAAACGCAGAACAAGCTGGATCCGCTTCACACCGATGCGCTCTCCTTTTCAGATGCCCTGCGCTCAAAGTCTGCTCCCGTATACAAGGCAATCTACGGCAGCTACACAGGTCTTTCCAGCATGATCTCTCAGGAAATCTGCTACCGTGCCGGCGTTGACAGTGATCTTCCGACCTCTGTCCTTGAAAATGCGCAGATTGCCTCTCTTTATGCTGCATTTGATTCCTGCCTGCAGCTCGTTAAGGACGGCACATTTACGCCCTGTGTGGTATATGAGAACGGAAGTCCGAAGGAATATGCGGCAATTCCGCTTGCCATCTACGCCCATGAAGAAGGCTGCAGCATAAGGGAATATCCTGATATGTCTTCTCTTCTGGAACAGTACTATGCCGAAAAAAATACGATGACCAGAATCCGTCAAAAATCCGTTGATCTTCGAAAAATCGTTTCTACTGCACTTGAACGTACCGTCCGTAAATATGATCTGCAGCTGAACCAGATGAAGGACACGGAAAAGAAGGACCGTTACCGGATCTATGGTGAACTGCTGACCGTTTACGGCTACAATACCCCTGCACAGGCGAAGTCAATCACGGTCAACGATTACAACAGCGGAAATGACGTTACCATCCCGCTGGATCCATCGCTTACACCTTCCCAGAATGCAAAAAAATACTTCGACCGTTATTCCAAGCTCAAGAGAACCTATGAAACGCTTTCTGAGCTTACTGTCGAAGTAAAAAAAGAAATAGACCACCTGGAATCCATCAGCACGGCACTTGATATCGCACAGCAGGAAGAAGATCTTGTACAGATCAAGGAAGAGCTGATTGCTTCAGGCTATATTCACCGCAAGGGCGGTAAAGCCGGGAAAAAAGTCAAAGTCACCAGCAAACCGTTCCATTATCTTTCCAGTGATGGTTTTGACATCTATGTCGGAAAAAACAACTATCAGAATGACGAACTGACCTTTAAAACTGCAAACGGAGGCGACTGGTGGTTTCATGCCAAGGGCATGCCGGGCTCCCACGTCGTTCTGATCACAGACGGAAAAGCCATTCCCGATCGTGCCTTTGAAGAAGCTGCTTCCCTTGCAGCCTTTTATTCCAAGGCCAAAAATCAGGATAAAGTGGAAATTGACTATCTGCAGCGTAAGAACGTTAAAAAGCCCAATGGCAGTAAGCCTGGATTTGTCGTATATTATACCAACTATTCCATGGTCATCAGCCCGGATATTTCTACTCTGCAGCAGCTTTCCTGACGGATTCACATTCTTTACAGCAAATGTATCCTTTTTACCAGTGTGACAATTTTACTTCCTTTAGGAAAACCTCTGAGTTCTTCTTCTGTCACACCCTTCGTTCTGATCAATACTGCCGCATATACAAATGCCGCAATGCAAAGTGCAACCGCTGCCGCCAGGAAATTGGCAAAATAGCCATCCCCCATTGCCATCATGAATACAAAATGTGCACCCTGGTAGGCAACCCATGCGGCAATTCCCATTACCGCTGATGCCAGAAGCGGCATCAGATAGGTCTTACGCACATCCTGATTTACTTCCAGATTACGGTTCACCGACATTTGATTAAACATGCACATCAGAAGAGAATACACAATCGTTGCCACAACCAGGCCGAAACTGCCGATATCCGTGGTAAACAGAAGCACGCACAAAAGCGCCGCCTGAATGCACAGCGAAAGCGCCGCATTCACAACCGGTGCATTGACCCTTCCAATTCCCTGCAGCACTGCATTGGTCACTGTGGAAAGAGAATAGAAAATCACGGTAATTCCCATTCCTGCCAGCAGAAACGCAGCCTGATCGAGTGATGCTCTCTGCGGAAACAGCATCATCATTACCGGTTTTGCAAGTGCAATGAGACCGACTGCCGAAGGAATTGCAATCATCATGGTCATCCGGACTACCTTGTTGACCAGCTGCGCGGTTTCCTTTTTCTGCCCCTGTGCATAACTTGATGCAATGCTGGGCATCATCGCTGCTGACATTGCCGTAGCAAGTGCAATCGGAATATTGGAAATGACAACTGCTTTTCTGGAGAAAATGCCATAGGATGTCAATACATCCTTTTCCAGAAATCCCTTACCATAAATCAGGATCTTGGTATAAATGGTCTGATCCAGCATCGTCGTGAAATTGTAGATAAAGGTACTCATGATAAACGGTGTGACAATCAGAATAATGGTTTTGAAAATTGTCCGATAGCTGTCCTCCGGATGTGTATCTCTTTCCGCACGTTTAAGAACAGTTTTGCGATTAATATGATACATAAACCACATAAACAGAAGGGCAGTCACAACACCTGAACCCGTCCCGATAGCACTTCCAATGGCACCATAGATTGCTTTCGTTGTCTGACTCTGACCGTTCACACTTTGCATCAGCAGATATGCCCCGCTGAGACTGACAACTGCATTGCACAGCTGCTCCAGAATTTGTGAGATGGAAGTCTGTACCATAGTTTTATGCGCCTGGAAGTAACCTCTGAGCACGCCTAACAAACCAAAGAAAAAGATCGTTGGTGCAAATACCTTCAGCACCGGCACTGAATTGCCTTCTACCAGAAGTCCTGCGCCAAAGAACAGAAAAAGGCTCGCTGCACCGCCCACAATGATCACATAGATCAGAGCGCAGTGAAAAATTCTCTGTGCATTACGATACTCTCCTACCCCCAGTTTCTGTGCGATTACCTTGGATATGGCAGAAGGTATACTGTAAGAAGAGATCAGCAGAATGATGGTGTAACAGTTATAAGCCTGGCTGTAATAACCGTTTCCCTCATCTCCGATGATCCCTGTCAGCGGACTTCCATATAAAAGTCCGATAATTCTGCATATTATACCGGCCACGGCAAGAATGCCCGCCTGCATGAATACTCCATTTCTACGATTCTTCATAACTTTGTTTCACCCATCAGTGCCCGCCCTGACAGGCGAACAAAAACAATCGAGCAGTTTTACTGCTCGATTGCATTATTTTTTCATAAATACCTTACTACCAATTTTTCATTTGTGCAAGTCCCGTAAAATCACGGTTTTAACCAGTCATACATCTCCTGATATTTTCCGGCAGATACTTTCCACGAAAAGTCGACTGCCATTGCACGGTCAATCATCTTGTTCCATTCTCTCTTCTTATCATAATACAACGCTTCTGCTTCCCTTATTGTATGCATCATTTCATGTGCATTATAGTTCAGGAAACCAAACCCTGTTCCCGTACTCTCAAACTTATTATAAGGCTCAACTGTATCCTTAAGTCCTCCGGTCTGACGTACAATCGGGATTGTCCCATAGCGGAGCGCCATCAGCTGACTCAGTCCACAGGGTTCAAAGAGCGAAGGCATCAGGAACGCATCAGAAGCCGCATAAATCTTATGTGACATCGGTTCTGAATAATATATGTTGGCAGATACCTTATCGCTGTATTTCCACGCAAAGTGGCGGAACATGTTCTCATACTGCTCTGTTCCGGTTCCCAGAACGACGATCTGAATCGCATCCTGACACAACTCATCCAGAACACAGGAGATCAGATCAAGGCCTTTCTGGTCTGTCAGTCTTGAAACAATGCCAACCATAAAGCTCTTTTCATCCTGCGCAAGTCCCAGCTCTTTCTGCAACGCCAGTTTGTTCTTTGATTTTTCTTTTCTGAAGCTGATGGCATCATACGGATATTCAATAAACTTATCTGTTGTCGGATTGAAATCAGTATAATCGATACCGTTGACAATTCCCCTCAGGTCTGTTGCTCTTGCCTGAAGAAGTCCTTCCAGATTTTCTCCGTAGAACTTCGTCTTGATTTCCTCTGCATAGGTTTCACTGACCGTAGTAATGGCATCCGCATAAACGATACCACCCTTAAGCAGGTCTGCATCACCGTACATCTCCAGTTTATCCGGTACAAAGAAATAGTCCGGAAGTCCTGTAATATCCTGTACTTCTTTTTTGTCCCATCTGCCCTGGAACTTCAGATTATGTATGGTCATAATCGCCTTGATTCCGCGGTAGAACTCATTTCCCTGGAACCGTTCCTTAAGATATACAGGGATCAGTCCGGTCTGCCAGTCATGGCAATGAATAATGTCCGGCCTGAAATCAATCACCGGCAGAATGGAAAGTGCTGCCTTGGAAAAGAATGCAAATTTTTCAATTTCAAAAAGAGTATCCTCCCCGTAGGGTTTAAATCCGTTAAAATAAAACTCATTGTCAATAAAATAATATTTTACGCCATCTTCCTCAGCCGCAAATATTCCCACATATTCACGTTTCCAGTGAAAGTCCATGTAGAAATTCGTGACATATTCCATCTTGTCTTTCATTTCCTGAGACATACACCTGTACTTCGGCAGGACAACTCTGACGTCGAAATATCTGCGATCAATATATTTCGGCAATGACCCGACAACATCTGCCAGACCTCCTGTTTTAATGAATGGAACCCCCTCCGATGCAACAAACAGAATATTTTTCATAAAAAAGCCCATACCTTTCTTATTTATCTGTGCAGAAAAATCTCCCGGATCTTTCCACTTATTCCGCGTCGTGATATTTTGCAGACTGCATCGCGATCAGTTCCTTATCTTCAAAGTAATTGATCTTCATGGCACTCTTTACTTCGCTTAACGTCTGTGCTGCTGCTGCTTCTGCTGTTTCACTGCCTTTTTTCAGAATCTCATAAATATACGGAATGTCCTTCTGATATTCCTGCCTGCGCTTTCTGATCGGTTCGAGTTCTGCCTGAATGACATTGTTAAGGAATTTCTTGACTTTCACATCACCCAGACCGCCTCTGCGATAATGATCCTTCAGCTCATCCAGGTTCTGATAATCAGGTAAAAACTCAGCAAAATACGCATCCGTTGCAAAGGCATCCAGATAAACGAACACCGGATTGTCTTCTACCTTGCCTGGATCCTCCACACGCAGATGATTCGGATCGGTAAACATGCTCATGACCTTCTTCTTGATGGAATCCGGATCCTCTGACAGATAAATGCAGTTGCCAAGTGATTTACTCATCTTGGCTTTGCCATCAATTCCCGGAAGGCGCAGGCATGCCTGATTGTCCGGAAGCAGAATCTCCGGTTCTGTCAGCGTATCCCCATAAACAGAATTGAACTTACGCACAATTTCCTTGCACTGCTCCAGCATCGGCTCCTGATCTTCTCCGACAGGTACCGTAGTCGCCTTAAATGCGGTAATGTCCGCTGCCTGACTGATCGGATAAGTGAAGAAACCTACCGGAATACTGGTTTCAAAATTCCGCATCTGAATTTCGGATTTTACTGTCGGATTTCTCTGCAGTCTGGATACAGTAACCAGATCCATGTAATAGAATGTCAGTTCCGTAAGTTCCGGAATCTGCGACTGAATGAACAGATTTGATTTAGCAGGATCAAGACCACATGCAAGATAGTCCAGTGCCACTTCAATAACATTCTGTCTTACCTTTTCCGGATTTTCTGCATTGTCTGTCAGTGCCTGCGCATCTGCAATCATAATGAAAATCTTATCAAAATTTCCTGAATTCTGTAACTCCACACGTCTCTTCAATGAACCGACATAATGACCGACATGCAGCTTGCCCGTCGGACGATCACCTGTCAAAATAATTTTAGCCATTCCCCTTATACACTCCTTAAATCATTTTCTTACTTTTCTCATAGCACCGAGGCCTCTTTGCATCCTCGATCAGATACAATCAACGCTTCGGTTGTATCTGATTATACCATATTCTTTGTGCATAAGGAATGTTTTCATGGAGCAATCCTTTGCCTGTCCCGTTAAAAAGGGGATGAAAGCCTGTTCAGCTTCCATCCCCTTTCTGTTTTTTCTGTAATCTCCGTTATTTATTCCAGAGTTCATCTGCCTTGACGCTCCAGTTCTTTGCATACTGGTCGCACTTACCGCAGAGATGATCCACATCCTCGACAGATTCCATATCTGTTGACTTTGCGCCTGTCTTCTTTACAATTTCACGCAGCTTCTCCGGGTTTTCCAGCATCGGACACGGCTGCAGATGGTTTTCATTGAACGGCTGTCCTTCCTGATACGCCTTGAACAAAGGCTGCTGCAGGCATTCGAGAAGTGACTTGTCATGAATGTTGGCCTGTGAATAATGAATAAATACACAGGGTTCAACATCACCGTTCGGATTGATATGGCAATAGTATTTGCCTCCCGCGATACATCCGTGAATGAATTCACCATCATTCTGGAAATCTACTGCAAAGACCGGCTTGCCGCCCTTGAACGCACGGATTTCACGTACACGATGATACATATACTCTCTCTGCTCAGGCGTCAGGAGCAGATCCAGTGATGCTGCATTTCCAACCGGCATATAGTGGAAATACCATACGTATTTCACGCCATGCTCAATTACCATATCCAGAAACTCATCGCTGGTAACCGTCTTATAATTGGCGCTTGTATAACAAATCGACAAACCAAATGCAATCTTATGTGCCTTCAGAAGATCCATTGCATTCAGTACCTTCTGGTAATCACCTGCACCACGTCTTGCATCGTTACTCTGCTCAAAGCCTTCCAGCGAAATGTTCACCATGAAATTGCCGACATCCAGACAATTCTGGCAGAATTCCTCATCAATCAGTGTTCCGTTTGTAAATGCTTCAAAAAAGCTGTGATTGTGCTTTTTGCAAAGTTTGAAAATATCGGCCTTACGTACTGTCGGCTCACCACCGGTCATCAGATAAACATGAATTCCCAGTTCCTCACCCTGCGTTACAATGCGGTCCATGTCCTCATAGGACAGGCTCATCTGATGTCCGTACTCTGCTGCCCAGCAGCCTGTGCAATGCAGGTTGCATGCACTCGTAGGATCAAACAAAAGTACCCACGGAATACTGCATCCATATTTCTTCGCATTTTCCTTCGTAGTCTTATATCCTCTGAAACCAGCCTCATAGGCAAGGTTCAATGCTGCCATTTTCAGCATCTTATGGTCTACCGAATCAAAAAGATCATTCGTAAACTTATTCCATTTGCTGTCCGGATCCTTATATACATTTCTCAGTGCTTCATATGCTGCCGGACTCCATGTATCCCCCAGAATCTTTTCCATCAGATCAATGAACTGCAGCATCGCCTTTTCACGATCCTTGTCCACGTGCTTCAGAGCTGCATCAATTGCAACTTCAAACGCTTTACGTTCTGCCTTATGTGCAATACTTTCTGCCATTTCTGTCGTCCTCCTGATCATTAACAGATTATAAGTTCTGTTTCGCTGTAATGTCATATTTCAGTTTAGTCCTGTTGAAAAAGTGTATCAATGGACAGATTTGAAGATCTGTTCCCTCCTGTTTTTATCAAAGACTATCGTAAAATAGTTCAGTTTTATGTACACATTATCGTTATCTGTTATCTATTATTTCGATTTATTTTATTTTTAGTTTATAATTTGTCCATATTCTGTACATAATCTTTTTTTATCATTATCTTATCAGAAACGGAAACGCTTCTGACTCCCCCAACAAAACTTTTTTCATACCGGACCGTCCGGTTCCCCTCCGGGCGGTCCCTCCTCCCAAAAAGCCTTTACAGGCTTTATTTTTTTGCCTGAAAAAAGCGCTGTCCCCTCATAAAGAGACAGCGCTTTCGTTATTCCATTTAAAACATCTGCTTTTCAAGCATTCTGACAAATTCTGTATTGTTTCTGGTCTTCGAAAACAGGTTGATAACCTGATCTACAGCATCATCCGCCTTCATACCGTTAAAATTCTTGCGCATACGATTCACCGCTTCAAGCTCCTCCGGCGTCAACAACAGATCTTCACGACGTGTACTGGACTTCGGAATATTGATTGCCGGGAAAATTCTCTTCTCCTGCAGTTTTCTGTCCAGAATCATTTCCATGTTACCGGTTCCCTTGAATTCCTCATATACCACATCATCCATCTTTGAACCCGTTTCGATCAAGGCTGTTGCCAAAATGGTAAGGCTTCCGCCTTCACGCATGTTTCTGGCTGCGCCAAAGAACCGCTTCGGCATATGAAGTGCTGCCGGATCAAGACCACCGGAAAGCGTTCTTCCGGACGGTGGCACAACCTGGTTATAAGCACGGGTCAGTCTTGTAATACTGTCAAGCAGAATCATGACATCCTGCTTATGTTCCACAAGACGCTTCGCACGCTCAATTACCATTTCCGCAACTCTCTTATGATGCTCCGGAAGCTCATCGAATGTAGAATAAATTACCTCTGCATTCGGCCCTTCGATAGTTTCCTTTATATCCGTTACTTCCTCAGGACGTTCATCGATCAGCAGGATGATCAGATGTACATTCGGATAGTTTCTGCGAACTGACTTGGCCACTTCCTTCAGAAGTGTTGTTTTTCCGGCTTTTGGCGGTGATACGATCATGCCTCGCTGTCCTTTGCCGATCGGACAGATCAGATCCATGATCCTCATGGCAATAGAAGCACCATAGGTTTCCAGTGTCAGCTTTTCGTTCGGGAAAATAGGTGTCATGTTCTCAAAATTACAACGTTTTGCCGCCACTTCCGGCAGATAACCGTTAATGGACTTCAGTCTCATCAGTGCGCCGAATTTTTCATTCTGTGACTTCACCCTGCTGACGCCGTGCAACACATCACCTGTTTTCAGATTGAATTTGCGGATCACACCGGGTGCCACATATACATCATTTTCTCCGGGCAGATAATTCTCACAGCGAATAAATCCGTAACCATCCTGCATGACTTCCAGAATTCCGTCCGCGGAAACGCCTTCATCTTCACGGTTATTTTCTGCATTTTCCGGCTGAGGTCTTGTCTCTTCTCTCTGCGCAGATGCTGCTGCAGCTGCCTGCTGCTTTTCTGCCATCTCCGTCTTCTCCGGTACAGGCTCCTGGCTCTCAGACATTCTGCGTTCATTTACCGCACCGACAGATACACTTTCCTCATTGGAGTCCGGTTTTCGCACGGAAATCTTTTTTCTGGTTACCGGTCTGTCAGCAGGCCTTCTGTCTCTGTGCCCCATCTGATCCGTAGCTTCATTCTTTCCCGGATTTGCTGCTTCCGCAGTTCTTCTGGTATGCTCAGACATAACTACATGCCTTACCGTTTTTTTCTCCTGTACCGGAGTTTCCGTTTTTACCGGTATCGCCTGTTCTGTCTGCATCGCCTGTTTTTTTTCTGTTTTATCCTTTTCATCCAAAGCTACCATTGCATCAATCACTTCTGACTTTTTCATTGATGAAGTGCTCTTGATTCCACGGATTCTTGCAATTTCTCTCAGGTCAGCAAGACTTAATGATTCGTACTTTTCTCTCATGATGCTCCATTTCTGTTTATCTCACTCTTAAGAACTTCTCCAAAAAACTGTAAATATCTGAAAACAAGCTGTTTCATGGTTTATGGGATTGATATCAACGATGGACAGACTCACGGTCATGTCCTGTTGTTCTTGAAGCAGTTTTGATATCACTGCTAATCGCTAAGATACTATAAAGCTGTCAAAAAATCAACAGGCAATTTGCAAATTTTCTGTGAAAACTGCAGGAACACAGCGTGTTCCTGCAGCACTAAAACACAACTTTCACCACAATCAGAAATTCCCGTAACAAACTCTTAAAGCAAGGGGTACCCAGAGATCGCCTTCAAAATATCCGGAGCTTGTCCTGCAAGCTCCTAAAGCAAGGGGAACCCTTGCTTTTAATATTTGAATTCCTTCATATCCTCATCCAGATCTCGTGCAATCTGCTTAAGATCCCCTGAACTCTGCTCAATGTCTGCTGCAATTCCTGTAATCGATGTTACGGATGCAGAGGATTCCTGTGTACTTGCTGCGTTCTCCTCCGCTATGGCGGTCAGATTCTGCACCGTATCCACAACATTGACACGCGCCTGATCCATTGTATGTACTTTATCAGATATGTTCTTAATCACATTCAGAGACTGATCAATTCCATCAGAAACTTCGCCGAAGGCTCTTCCTGTCTCATCCACATCTTCACTCTGCTTGCTGATGATCTCTTTCACCTGATCCATTGTCGTAACTGCCTGTTCTGAATCTGAAATCAGGCGATCAACAATTTCTTCGATCTGTTTTGCAGATGAGCTTGACTGATCTGCCAGTTTCTGAATCTGTGATGCCACAACTGCAAAACCTTTTCCGGCATCTCCTGCTCTTGCTGCCTCTATGGATGCATTAAGCGACAGAAGATTGGTTTCTTCTGCGATCTCCGTAATCAGGTTGGTTACCTCTCTGATCTTAGATGCTGATTCATTGGTCGTTGTTGTCTGTCTTGCAATTTCACTGATGGAACTCTGTGTCTGCTCATTTACCTTACCAAGTTCCTGTAAAATACCGATGGCAATCTTATTGGATTCCCGCATTGCTTCTGCCATCTCATTCAGGCTTGTAACTTCCTGACTGGTTTCCTCAATCATATTTCCAATGGTAATAACATTCTCAGTTGCCTTCTACGTTTCTCCCGCCTGTGAAGATGCTCCTTCAGCAATCTCTGAAACTGCCTTATCCACCTGTGAAGAGGTTTCACTCATGGTATTGGCATTCTGATACATTCCATCAGAAGACTGGAAGAGCTTTGTACTCTGCCCCTTGATCCGTTCGATGGTCATTGCCAGCTTTTTCTGCAGGCCGACTACTGCACGTGCCATATAGCCAAATTCATCCTGCCTTGCTGCAAGTGCGTGTCCGATATGGTCGTCTGTAAAATCAAGATCCGTCATCTTGGAAATAAATGTAGTCATCAGACTGATCGGCTTCAGAATCCGTCCGATAATAAACGAACTGATCACACCAACAGCTACTGCAATAATGATTCCGATGAGGATACTTGACGCAAGCATGTCATTAATCGGTTTCAAGACTTCGCTTTCATCCGCAGATATGACCAGAATGAAAGAACCATCCTTCGCTACATAATAGGATGCATACTTGGTTGTTCCATTGAATTTGTAGGATGTCACACTGCTTTCAGGAATCGTTCCGGCCTGAATCTGTGCTACCAGTCCCTTTACCACGGAATTTTCCACCGGTTGCCCGATTTTGGATGCCGTCGGATGATACAGCATGGTTGCATTTTTATCCACTACATAAGCGTAACTGGAGCTGATTCCTTCTATTCCGACTCCCTGCAGCCGTCCCTTAAGATACTCCGCGGTCAGAACCTTGTCTGCCCCGGTTGTCGTACAATCGTTTTCAATTTCCTGTCCATAGGCAAGTGCCATGTCCGCCAGATAATTCTTATTTGTGCTTCGCATGGAACTCTGCGCTTTGGGCACGATGTTGACCAGAAGCACGATCATCATCATCACAATAATTACATCCACCAGCAGAATTGTCTTTCCTCTTGCCGACTTGAATATACTGATTTTTTCCTTACCTGTGTTCTTTGAATCACCCATTACCATGCCTCCTGCATCACCAGATGTAATTTAACTCCATTTAAAAAACAACCTTCATACTTCTTCGCATAAGTAAATATTCAGTTTTTTCAGCCATGTAAGCAGATCCCGTTCCGCGGTATTCTCATCTTGCCCGCTCATCTGGCAAAAAGATGACTGGCTGATCACCTTTGCCATGATTACCGGATGTTCCGGCAGTACCTCCCCTTTGTCGTATTTTTTCAGTTCCAGCATCTCTTTCTGCCTTCTGCGATAAATTTCATCCCGAACGCAGTATATATCATATCTTTTCCGAATCTCTTCCGCACGCTCCGCAGTCTCTGAGAAATCACAGATCACCTCGAATCCCATCCATTCATAGATTGCGGTATCCACCGGAAGAAGATAACAGAAAGGAATATGTTTTTCTTTCATAAATACAAATGCCCTCTGCATGACCAGCGTCATCAGTCCTTCATGGCGCCTGTCCCTGTCTGTTGCCACAGCCACAAGATAAAAGGAGCGAACACTCCTGCCTCTGACACTCAGCAGATACGGATTAAGGTGACACATGGAAAGCACCCTTCCATTTTCTTCTGCAGTAATGATCACATTGCTTTTACAGATTTCTCTGTAATAAAAGTCCACAAAAGGCTTCGGATCATCAAAAGCCTCTTCGTACAGAGCCCTTGTTCTCAGTTTTTCCTCCGGTTCAGTCAAAACCCGAAGCTGCAGCTTTTTTTCATCATTTTTCATCTGTATCCGTTCCGGAACCATAGTTCTGAATTTCAGCCTCGTAATAATCGATCAGTTCATCCTGATAACCCGCTGCATTTTTCTGAAGCACCATATATTTATGCTCATAACCGATCGGATTATAACTCTGCTTTGCTCTTCGCAGTCCTTCCAGTCCGACATCATCTTCACGGTTAATAAGCTCTGCCTCCGGAAATTCATGAATCAGGTACTGCTGATTGATTACCTGATAAATTCCGGGAATCTGTGCATTTCCCTTTTCCACACTGACACAGGCCATTTTCTCCAGTGCATTATATGCACCCACGCTGAATGCCTCAATCCGCCCGTCAATGAAGATTCCACCCATTCTGTAATGCAGCTGACAGCATTTCTGCAGAATCTCTTCAATTCCGCGTCTTTCATATTCCAGTGATTCCTCACCGTCTGTATCCTCTTCCATCCGGAGTTCAAACCATTTTTTCAGAAACTCTGCAATCTGGGGTCTGTCCTCACAGTGCAGCGTCCGGTATTCCCATCTGCCTGCATATTCACGGTCAAACTTGTTCACAAGATTCCGCTTCTTCTGAAAATGCTTTCCCTGAAGCGTCCGGAGGTCATCTCCACTGTAAAGATAATCCTTCAGATCCTCCTCTTCTTTTACAAAATAGCCGGAATTATTTTTCAGATTCAGATACTCGACACCCTCTTCATCTGCAAGATATATTTTAAAGGGTCTTTTCAGAACTTCATTGAAATAACGCTGAAACAGCCTGAAATAATATGGCAGATCTTCTTCCCTGCAATACGGCATTGCTGCAAAATACTCTTCTCCATCCTGCATGCACAGAAGAAGCGCCTTTTCATCTGCAATATGATACTGAATCCGGTAATAATCCGCCCAGATAAAAGTATCCAGCCATCCGCTGTCGCAGGTTTTATTCGGCCTCAGGCTGAAATACGGAGCAAGCTCTGCTGCATCTTCGGCCAGTGGTTTTTTAAAATCCAGATTCATCTGACAGGAAACTTCTCTTTCCATCGCAATACCTTGACTGCGATCATAATTTTCTGATAATTCGAATACTTTTCCTCTTTATTGTACCACATTTTCATACGCCGGCATCATAAACTTTTAAGATTCTTAATGATTCCCTGCGTTTTCTTTTAGTTTATTTTAAAGTTTGCCCTGTAGGATAATTACAACCTCGACTGAAGCTGTTTTTTTAAGAAAGGAAAGACATTTATGATCTCAATTACAGAACTTGCTGCCCAGATTATTCAGGATATACAGGAACCGGTCGCATATCTGCCCTACGGGCTGTTACTCGGAGGTATCTGTATTTTCATTTTTGAATTTGTACACATATATCGCAGAAAGAAAACCGACCGGGTGCATGTCTTTGTCTTCTTCCTGCTGATTACCTACCTGACGGTTCTGATGATACAGGCATTTTTCTCCAGAGAATCCGGCTCACGAACCGGTATAGAGTTCTATCCGTTCTCCATTCTGGGAATTTCCATCGGAGAGGACGCAAGCTTCATAGAAAACATCCTCATGTTCCTGCCTTTCGGAATCCTGGTGCCGCTTGCATTCCGTTTTCTCCGGAGCGGCTTCTACTGCGTGGGAATTGCTTTCATCGGAAGTGTCAGCCTTGAAATTCTGCAGCTGATCACAGGCCGTGGCTACTGCCAGGTAGACGATGTGATCTCCAATACCCTGGGTGCCTTTTTCGGCTGGTTCTTCACTGCCGTATGGTTTGCCATCCGCAGACGAAATGAAGAAAAAGTTTACGCTGTCAGAAGTTTTTCCATGTATCAGTTTTCCAGATAATTTTTCACTTCCACAAGAGACGGCAGTATGACCTCAGCCAGTTGCCGCATTTCAGCATCCGGTTCCAGCAGATCCGGCACCATGACCGGATGCATCCCGGCCGCATGCAATGCCCTGATGCCATTGTAAGAGTCTTCTATTCCATACGCCGCCTGCGGCTTTACCTGCAACTGGCTGCAGGCTTTCAGAAAAATATCCGGTGCCGGCTTACTCTTTTCAATCATATCGCCGCAAATCACCGCGTCAAAATATGAAATCAGTCCGGCATCGGTCAGTTCCTGATGCACCACTTCGCTGCGCGTAGAAGAAGCCAGCGAAATCCTGACCCCGTTTTCCTTCAGAAAACGCATCAGCTCATGCACACCTTTTTTCAAAGGAAGCCTGCCGCCATCATATCTTCCATGAAAAAGGGCTGACATTTCCTTGCGATATTCCATGTACGGAAGATCCTTCCCGTAATATTCCAGAAACTTTGCCCTGCCTGCTGCTTCATTAAGTCCTGTACAGCTCCTGCAGACCTTCTCCACATTCTGCATTCCATGCCGGTCTGCGATCTCCTTCCAGCACTCCACCACCATTCTCTCTGAATCAAAGAGAATCCCATCCATGTCAAATACAACTGCATCTGTTTTAAGCGGCATCTTTTTTCCGTAACCTTTCCATCATCAGAATCAGTGCTGCATAAAACAGACCCATTCCATATGTCATATATCTGGGCTGCGGAAAAATCAGTGCACCAACCACAACCGTATTGATCAGAATTCCGCCAAATGCAATCTCTGAAAACAGGCACAGCTGTGCCTGTTTCCTGCGTACCATGGCAGCATAAAGCATCAGAAAAATCACATAGATCAGTATTCCGATTTCATTCAGCACAGGCATAACCCGCGCATCAGAACAGACAAACCCCTTGATCAGATTCGCCCCGTATACCCGCAGCAGGTCCTTTTTATCCTGATGCCACAGCACACGAACGATCTCTGAACTGATCTCATCCAGCTTCAGTTCCTGATGAATTTCATCCAGATCATAATGAGAAGTAATATATTCCCTGATCACAGGCTGCGCCACATCAAATCCGATCACATCATAGCTGTCTGCATAATGCTCTGCAAGCGTTACCCATCCGGCTTTCTCCGGTACATTTCCGATCAGCAGCTGCTGTGCTTTCGCCTTACTCATGATTTCTTCAAACATGGCTTTTTCATCCGGCGTACCATAAGTGTCAAACAGCGCCGCATCATTCTCATCCGCAGAAAAAATCAGTGTACAGAGCTCCGCCTTTGAATTTCCGGTATGCTCCATCCAGACACCCCGCAGCAGATAATTGTAGGTATAATCAAAGCCTTTCGCCATCAGAACAACCAGTCCTGCAAGAAGAATACTGTATAAAAAGCGCTTCATATTCCGGCTGTTCTTCCGCAGCACATCATACAGGCAGGAAATACACAGAAACAGAAGCAGTCCGATCGCCATCTGCTTCCGGATACTGATCAGGAGAAATGTGCTGACGGCAATCAGAACCAGATCTCTGCGCCTGTGCCGGCGCACCCAACGGTACATCTGTACGCCCAGAAGTACATAGAGCGGCATGGCAAGACTCTCTGTCATGATGCATTCCGAATACATGGATCCGCGAATCGCAGCAAAACGGTTTAAAAGCGGTACTGCAAACTGCAGCAATATACCGGTCCAGCCCGCAGCCACCGCTTTCCCTCCGGGATTTCTGCTGCCATATTCTTCATACAGAAGTATTCCGACGCTCCATGCAGCAAATGCCCACAATATGCTCTGCCCCAGAATCGCCGGGAACAGATACACCGGCTGTCCGTACAACTGTGCCTGTTCTCCGAAAATACGGCGAAAAAATGCGAGATACAACGGATAGAACGGTTCTCTTGTAAGTCCCATGGTTGCATAACTGTATGAGTCCTTACACCACACCGGTCCGTCAGCTACTGCAAACATCAGATAAAACATCAGGCTGACTGCCAGTGAAACCGGTCTGAAGTATCTGATGCAAAACTGTCTGATTTTCATGATTTCATCGCATCCATGGCAAGACGGATGGCACCCATGATTCCCTGATTATCGTTCAGACTGGCCGGTACAATATAATGCTCAATATCTTTAAGAAGCGGCGTCTGGATATAACCGTTGATCATTTCCAGACTCTTTTGTCTGATCAGCGGGAAAAGCTGCTGCTGATGCATGACACCGCCACCAAAAATGATAATCTGCGGGCTGAGCAGCATGACACAGTTCATGACCGCCTGTGCCAGATAGTAGCTTTCAAGATCCCAGACTTCCGGTCTGTCTACCAGCTCTTTGGCCGGAGCCCCCCATCTTGCTTCAATCGCCGGGCCTGCTGCCATTCCCTCCAGGCAGGTTCCGTGTGTCGGACACTTGCCCTGATAACGGTCATCACTGCGAACCGCCATCATGATATGTCCTGCCTCAGGATGCAGCATGCCATGCAGCATCCTGCCGTTGGTCATGACACCTGCGCCGACGCCTGTGCCGATAGTAAAATAAACTGCGTTCTCAAGTCCCTTCGCACAGCCCCATGTCACCTCTCCCAGAAGAGAGCCGTTGACATCTGTATCAAAGCCCACCGGAATCCCAAGTGCATCAGAAATACATTTCACCATGTTAAAGCCGCGCCACGGAATCTTGGGGGTCTGCAGAATGCAGCCATAAGTTTCAGACTTCTGATTCAGATCAATCGGACCAAAGCATGCCACACCGATTGCTTTAATTTCCTTATCTTTAAAATATGCAATGATCGGAGGCATCGTTTCCTCCGGTGTTGTTGTCGGAATGGAAATCTGCTCCAGAATCTCCCCATTTTCATTACCAATGGCACATACCATCTTTGTGCCGCCTGCTTCCAGTGCTCCGTATAACATATACTGCCTCCCGTATTTTCAGAATTAAAAACACACTTTTTTCTATTGTAATAAGGAACGGGAGGGATGGCAAGTGATTTTGTGTGAAACGTTTCATTTTATCTGACCATCACGATTTGTTACTTCATCTTCTACTCACTGCAATAATATCTGTATCGCCACTGATCATTCAGAGAGATTCTGTTGCAGAATACTCTATTTTACGCAGCAGGGCCACTATCACTATATTCAAATACTGTATATGTTGTTCCATCAGAAGCGATATATGTATAACAGCCGCAGCTCTTGAATCTCGCTCTAATCATATTTTCATAGTGATGAGGAGAGTTCACCCATGCACTCACATTTTCTGCTGAGGATGTATATCCATAGGCAATATTTTCTCCATTCATATACTTTTCATCCAGTGTCCACCAATCCGAACCGTCTGGTCTTGTATGCTCCCACAATCTTGATGTCTCTTCTGCTCTTACTGCAGCATCTTTACATAATCTTGTACTCACAGGAATTGCTGCCTGCCCTGCTGCTACTCTTTGTGCATTACACTGATCAATAATCTGCTTATCATAATCAGATATCACATAATTTTCATCTACAGTTTTTTTGGGTTTGCTTCCCTGTGGAGTTTCTTCGTCCTGAACGCCTTTTCCAGATTTACATACCGAAGTACCAATACTTTGATTTACATTCTGTCTGTCTACTGTCAAAAACAATACAGCAACAAACGCTGCTGATAATGCCATGCCAATCAGAAATAATAATTTTTTCCTTTTTTTTATCATTTTTTATCCCTCCTATATTTCTCATCCATACGAAATTATCGTATTTTCTGTTATCACTGTGAATTAATTCTGAACTGAATCTGATACAACTGTCCATACAAATCCATCCTTTTCTGTCCCAGCTTTCCGATTTCATCGAACAGTGCATTTCCTTTCTGACTGCCTGGTCTTGAATTCATATAATCAGTTCTGGCCTGTGCAAGCTGCGCTTCAACATCATTAATTTGTGACTGAATCTGCTCTGCCTGCTCCTGATCTGATAAATTCCCCTGGGTTGTCTGAGTTTGTTCCGTAACATGATTTTCCGAATCTGCCTTTTTAACTCTTTTTTTATTTGCTGCAGTAGTTGCCTTACCTGCTGTCAATGACTGTGAATATGCAGTACCTGCCGGTTCTGCAGACCATATGTCATCCACCAGCTGATTGTCTGACAGATATCCCCAAATCATGATTATTGCTATACACGCAGCTGCAAATTTAAATACTGCCATAACACGGCCTGCGCTACCTGACTTTTTGCCATAATTAACAATTTTTCCTGTATTGCGCATCAATCTTACATTTGC
Source organism: Butyrivibrio sp. (assembly GCA_022486625.1). GTDB lineage: Bacteria > Bacillota > Clostridia > Lachnospirales > Lachnospiraceae > Butyrivibrio. Next base: position 52,674 of record JAKVKH010000013.1, read on the forward strand.
TACTGCATCTTTCTGCATATACACATTTCCAAAACGTTCTGCCTCAACAAGCATGATTGTACGCATATTCATGGCTTCGTCGCGAAGTTCTTTAATTCCTATTGTCTGATAACATTTTCCACCCGCATTTTCTGATTCATGAACTGCACTATTTCTGAACTTTCTGAGTTTTTCATAATTGTTACCACTATCAACGCTGACAAAACCAGTCGCCTTAAGGGCCATAATTTTACCATACAGATCCGCAATACCATCTTTTCCATTCTGTTTCTTGATTTTTAAAATCTGCTCCTGTGTAATTCCAGCTTTAAGAATAAGCACATTTACCATTTTTTCAAAAGCTGACCCATAACTGCGAAGTGCTGTCAGGATTTCAACTCTGGTTGTACCTGAAATCATTTTATCGGCAAGCTCACAGTCTTCATAAATGCTCTGATTATTTTTAATCACTTCAAAATCTGTGTTCATAATTTCTCCCCTCATGAAGTCTTTGAAATTATATGGTCATCATCTTCTGTCAGAATTCCAGACCATCAAACCCGTTTCCCATCATATTAAAACTGTTCCCCTGTGTCAAATCAAATCCCGACTGCTCAAATGGTATTACCTGCCGCATTGCCATATCCATCTGCATCTGATTCAACTGATCCATCTGCATCCGGTTTTCATCCATCTGTCTTTGATTTTCATCCACTTCTCTCTGCAGTTCCTCCATCTGTAACATATTTTGCGGCTGTTCGTATTCGTTCATGGCACCCATCTGTTGCTGAAGATCCGCATATTGTCTTTCCTGTTCATACATAAGATTTTCAAGCTCCAGCTTTTTCACCATACTTCTTTGATTAAACAGTACTCTGTTTCGTTGATCAATACTCGCTTCCTTGCTTTTTTCGCAATTCTTAACCGTACCTGCAACAGATGAAACCATATTTATAACCCAAAAAACAATTCCCGCAATACATAAGATAGCTCCCATAATAATCTCCTTTTTCTGAGGTTCTGCCTCTTGCTTATGTATTTATATTAACAGTGATTTTTCTTATTGTATCCCCTGTTTTATTGCACTTTATTTTTCATTTTTTTCTTCTGACACATAAATATGGTCTGCAATTGCATCAAAAAGTTCCTGGTTTTCCTGCGTATTTTTATATTTATCTTTCGAAATTCCCCAGTCCACAAGCTTTGCATTTATCCCATCTGACAGATACACTGCCTTTCCTTTGTAATAATATTTTTGATCCTGCGTTTCAATCGTTTTATCCTGATCAAACACAAAATAATAATAATCTCCTTTCACAAATTTTTTCATGTTCGTAACTGCAACCGGTGTCTGTGTTTCATCATCATCAAAATATCCGATTTGCTTAAAACAATTCATCAGATCACCTTCTGTCTGAATCTTTTCAAGTACATCCTCTGATAATGTCGACATGTTCAACGCTTCAAGATAACAGTCCAAAGAAGGTGCAATCCAGTGATCCTCAGAAAGTTCCTGTCCATTGTAAAACGGGACTTCAAATTCATCTCCCAAATCAATCACCGTAAGACCGATTTTATCAATATTCTGATAACTGAAGTTAACATCCTTATCTCCAATTCTGACAGAGGTTTTATCATCTTTAAGTGATATGTTGTCCTTATATGGCGTTATATTTTCATATATTGCATGTTCAATCATATATCTGGACACCTCAGATGTAAATTTACTGTCCTTTAATGCCTGTCCCAGAATCAGCGTATATACATTGTGTCCATTTTTTATTGCACTGTAAGTTCCATTCCACTTAACATCCGTAACCTGCTCACTTTTTTTAATGTTGTATCCTTTTTGGTCATACTCTGATTCTGGTCTGACGTAACTGTTCCGCAACCTGTTGCCATGCAGCATATTATAACCGCACATATAATTTCACTGATTATTTTTTTCATATTTTCCCTCTCGTCTGATTAATCCTCAAATTCAATGTTCTCAATATCCGAATATGCATTTTCTGCTACATGGGAATTGCTGAATTCACTGCTGTTATTCAAATAATAATCATAAGAGTTTACAACTCCGCTATCTCCATTTATCGGATCATCCCAGGTCACATCCATGTTGTACCATTTTCCATTTACCTTTACCTGATTCCAGGCATGACTGCCTCCATTTGGATACAAATCGTTATAACCCGTTCCTTCCACATATTTACTGTCAATTCCCATATAATCCATAAAACGTTTAAAAGCTTCTGCATATCCTGAACATACAGCTGTTTGATAATTCATCGGACCTGAGGCTGTATAGCTGTCAGCTGCAGCCTCATTTGTATCCGTATATCTGACAAAACCATAATGAATATTTGTGCACAGCCAGTCATGCACTGCTTTTACCTTTTCTTCATCTGTCATACCGGGTTTGGTAATTGTGGGAATAACCCTGTAAAGCTTCAGTTTTGCTTCGATAAGATCATCTGTTGAATGCCCTACTCTGCCCGTAATAAATCCAACTGTTATAAAATTCTGATAAAGAGCCTTTGCACTTTTTCCAACTGCTGCCGCAATATCCGGATTATCTTTCGCATATTGTGCTGCATTAAAGTTCTGCACTGTCAATCCTTCCGTTGGCGTCATGCATGCAACCCGCCCTTCAGCTTTTCCGTATTTCACATAATGATCATAAATCTTATCTCTGTCATAACCGAACGCCGCATACACATCAGGATAAGTATTGGCATACTGTACATAATTAAAATTGCTTTTTGTAATTCCTTCCATTGCAAATACCGGTGTTCCAAAAGCCAGAACTCCACAAATCATACTGACTGCTGTCGCCATCATCACCTTTACTGTTTTCATCATTTTTCCTCCTCATTCTCCTGATATATCAACGTTTCTTCCTTGATCTATAATTAAATTTACCATTCATTCGTTCTTATGTAACACCTGTATTGTTGCACTTTTAAAATTATAAAAAAAACGGTTATCTTAAAACTGCTGTTGTAGTTTTAAGATAACCGCCTGATATTTCCTATTGATTCATTCCGCTTTGAATATAAACGTATTATTTTCTCCGATTGTGAATTTCTCTCCTTCATGGACAAGCTTATCCTTGCCCGGTTCAATTAAACATCCACTATTGTCTTTTGTTCCATATGTAGATCCCAGATCCCTTAACAGGGCTTCCTTTCCATCTGGCAGTAATGTAATCTGGCAATGCTTTGCACTCACACCAGGTGTATCTTCAGGAAATACAATCTGGCACAGATCTTTCTGCCGTCCCAGTATGATTGAACCGGTAATCCGATATTTTAATCCCTGAAAGCAACCTCCTGCAGCCAACAGCATCGGACCATGGTAAATCGCCTCATCCTTTTGTCCTGCCAATTGCTCAGCGCATATCCCTTTAACATCTGTTTTCTGCCTTTCATACAGATTTCTCTTAAATTCTGCAACAGTACTGTATCTTTTTGAAGGCATACAGGCAAGCGCCTGTATCATTACCTGTGCCATTTCTTCAGGAAAAACAGCTGAGTACAAAAGCGCACCTTCCTTGTCTTCCGAACGTTTTTCAGCAGATATCATTTTTTTACCTGTACAGCATCGATATACTGTTGCCGCAAGTGAATAAACATCTGACCAGGGGCCCTGCTTAACATCATCCTGATACAGTTCTATCGGTGCGTAGCCCTCTTTGGCAAAGTCCACAATACGACTTTTTCCATACATTGCCTCACGTGCAAGTCCGTAATCAATGAGCCGTGGAGTTCCATCCGCACATACGATTATATTGTCCGGGCTGATGTCCCGATGAATAATATTACATTTATGCAGACCAATTACTGCATCAAATATCGGTTCAAGAAGTGTCAACGTCTCCTTGAACGAAATCAAACCGCCCTTCTTTTTCAAATATTCTTCCAGACTGATCCCCTCAAGAAACTCCATTGCATAATATAATGTATCATTTTCGTAAAAAATATCATATAACGCAATTATTCCTCTGACACCACTGTTTACCTTTAATATCTGTGCTTCTTTTTCAAATCCTGCATATATTGTATCAAATTCTTCTCTGTTTTCCTTTGATCTCAGCCTGACTCTTTTGCCATCATCGGCACGTTGGCAGATCGTTCTTGCAAAGCACTCCTTGATTGCAACTTTTTTCTCTGTCTCAAGATCAATTGCAGCATAGGTAATTCCGCAGCCGCCTACACCGGCTACAAGCCCTACCAGATATTTTCTTCCTACTACCGTCCCAAGAGGGAGTGCAAATTCATATAACTGTGCTGTTATATTTTTCCGTCCGCACTTTGTACATATCCCATTCTGCACGCTGTCAGTCATGCAATAAAAACACAGTTTATTATAATCCATTTCTTATCTGCAGCTCCCGTTCTCAGTTAAAGTCCATAATCAGTGCAGTATAATTATCCTGCGTTGGCTTCTTCTTTCCGGCAATGCATTCATCAATCCTCCTTGCAGCATTATCCGCTGACATTCGCATTGCTTTACACATTTCATTTTCTGACAACGTTCCGAATACACCATCGGTCATCAGCACTACCTTATCATGCGGTAAAATTTTCACGGGATTAAGATTAAAGTCAATCTGATCAAGTTCATCCATTCCTATAAAATGAGTTAATGCCTTCTTTTCATTGTTTTTCATAAATTCATCCATACCAATATTACCGGACGCTTTATCCATAAGAAGGTCCCTGATATAAACATGTTCACGATTCAGCTGAATCATGCCTCCCCTTCTTACAAGATATATTCTGCTGTCTCCGACTGATGCAAAATAAAGCTTGCCGTCAATAAAATCAACTGCTACAACAGTTGATCCGCTGACATCACCTGACGTATTCCGGATATATTTTCTGGCATCCTGATTGGCAACATGAATCATCTTTACAAGTTCTGATGATACATCCTCAGAAAACGGCACTTTACTGAAATATTCTTTCATGGAAGCCGTTACGATACCACTGATCTCTGCTCCATTTGCCAATCCTCCCATACCATCAGCAACTACTGCAAGAATTCCTTTTTCATGTGCCAGAACATAATCAGATAAATCTGAATGATAATAGCTATCCTGCTGACTTTCTCTGGCACCGATCTGGCTCACTTCGGAAATTTCCGGCATAAGTTCTTTTTTTTGAGCCTCGGAATGTTCTATCGTTCTTTTCCCTTTATTTCTGTCTGCCTTTTTACCTAAAAAACCAATCATGTAATCACCTCTTGATTCTTATTTCACAAAGAAAATCCAGAAAACATATCCCTGCGAATTCTGAGTCACATCCACGCCAAGTTCATTCCCTGATAAAAGAACTTTTTTATATGATTCATTTGAATCAATTTCATCCATAATTTTCTGCGCACTTACATTTTCATCTTCCGGTATTACAACCCATGATACATCTGACTGATTCGCATCATTTTTTACTTCATCCGCATATTGGTTGAACCTCGTTGTCCAGTCCTGTGCCGTTTTCACAATTCCTGTCTTATGACACTTTTCAGCATAAGCAGATGCCATATCCGTCAGATCCGCATTAATATGATATGTATCATAATTATTGTCTTCACAATAACGGTTCAATAACGAAACCAGCTCACTGACCTGCTGCTCCGGCTGCACTTCCTGCTGTTTTACAGAAACTATCGACGTCTCTGTCGTTCCATTTTCTGTCTCCGCCGCTTCATTTGCTGCCTTTCTGAAACGTTCTGCCGCTACAAAAATAAGATCAGTTGCAATTACTGCAATTGCAATTATCAGAAATGTTTTTTTTCTCCGCTGACTGATGCTTACTTTTTCTATATGCTGCATCATGGCTTTTGTTGAACGTTCTCTTACAAGAATCTTCATTTTATCCGGTGTGGCAGAATCTGCATCCTGCTGTCCGTATACATATAGGAAATAATAAAGATCCCTTGCATTCTGAATCCGGTCTTCTGCCCTGACCGCCAGTCCATTCATAATTGCTGCATTCTGCAATGCCGTAAGATTCACATGATATGACAAAAGATCCGGTAGCTGATCTTCTGTACTCCTTTTCACACAATCATCCGGAAGATGCCCTGATATCGCATGATACATTGTTGCTGCAAATGCATAGATATCTGTCCAACTCCCGAGCTGTCCGGTCCCTGTTTTCTGTTCCACCGGAGAATATCCCTGTTTATATACCCATAATTCCTGCCCATCTGCAGTTGATGTCTTAGCAGCAGCGCCAAAATCAATCAGTTTTACTCTGTTATCCTCCAGTATCATGATATTATCCGGGCTGATATCCTTATGAATAATTCCCTTATCATGAATTTCTGCCATAGATCGTATAACAGGTCTCATCAACTGGAAAACTTTTTCAGATTCCAGTTTTCCTCCTGATTCTCTCATAATCTGTGCAAGTGTCCTGCCTTCAAGATACTCCATTACAATATAGGCAGTTCCATTCTCTTCAAAATAATCCTTTACACTGACAATACCAGGCTCTTTATCAAACTGGGCAAGAATTCTTGCTTCTTCAATGAAACGCTCTTTTTCTTCCAGAAAAAACTTCTGTGCTCTTCCCGGAAATGGTACTACCATTTTTTCCTGTTCCCTTGATACATAATCTCCTGGATAAAACTCTTTAATTGCTACCCTTATCTCCAGATACAGGTCAAATCCAATATATGTCACACCGAATCCGCCGGCACCGAGGGCTCTTCCAACCAGATATTTTCCATGAAGAACAGTTCCATATGGTAAATGAGACGGTTCCTGCGGTGATGCAGCTTCATCAAAGCCGCACCACTCGCAGGAACCATCTGCATTTCCTTTTTCTCTCATGCAATTCAGACAGAGATTATTCACATTCATTTATTTTCTTCGCCCTTTTATGCGCTCTGACGTTCAACAATATCCCAAGTGATAATATCACAAGGCCCGCCACAGTCACTCCTCCTGTCACCATCGGATTCTGCCACAAAGCTGTTCCAAGATTCAAAGGTTTAACTCCAAGCATTCCTGCAATCTCCTTATCCGTCAGTGCATAACGCATGTCGTATCCGTCAACAAGCGTCTGCACATTATCCTTCTCCGGATGATTTTTGAGATATTCACTCAATCTGCTGACTACTTTATCATTTCTTCCAAGGATACTGTCAACTTCAATCTGCTCTGAATCACATGCCCCTGCATTTCCCATTGCATCAATCTGACTTATAATAGCATCTGCGCCATCCTGATGTAATTCAGTCAATGCTCTGGCCTTATAGGCAAGCGCATATTTATCATTCGGACTTTCTTTCAGAATTTCATCTGCATATTTAATTACGGATGCATAATCCTTCTTCAGATCATATGCACGCATCATTCCGCCCATATATCCAGTATTATCTGAATATTTAGACAGAAGTTTCTGATAAATTGCAATTGCTCCATCCGGGTCATTCATTTTCTTATAATCAATTATCGCTTCCCATTCTGAAAATTCCGGATGATCAGTAAATGATTTTGCTGCAGCCTGCGCCAGTCTGACTGCATTTACAGGTTCTCCCAGCTTGACATATACGCCAATCTGTTTATTTATGATTCCTGCCGTCCGGTAGCTGTCTGCCTTCTTTGCCTGTTCATATACAGTAATTGCGTCTGCATATTTGCCATTTGCGCTCAAAATGCTTGCATACTCATTCAGAATCGTATAATCTTCAGGATATTTTTCAGACATTTTCTTCAGATACATTTCATAGGAATCAAATGACTTCTGTGTAAAATGTCCATCATTTATATGATTAATAATATAATCAGCCTGCTGATATTCATCTGCTGGAAAATCCTCCAATCTGGCATATGTCGCAATCACATCATTCATTGTAATATCTTTTTTGCCATTAATATAATCTGTACATTCTGTTTCTGTCGTATTATCTTTCCCTACCAGTGGTTCTACCGCTTTCATTGCTTCCTCTGGATCTGACTTATACATATTAATCCAGAACTTTATATTTGCTGCTGTATTTTCATCGACTTTCCCAACCGTAAGCGTTTTCAATGCATTATCATAATCGCTCATGTCCATATAGCAATCGCTGATGTATTCCATGCTATATTGATACGTTGGATCAATTTTGTAAGCAGCCTCAAATCCGTTTATTGCATCTGTATACTTTTCTGTATTGTAAAATGCCATTGCCCGCCAATATGTTGCATCAATATTCTTTTTGTCCGTCTTAAGCACTTTATCATAATATTGAACAGCCCGGTCATAATATCCGTTGTTAAAATAGAAATCAGCCACGGTTATATCATCTGCTTTCAATCCGTCTATCATATATTTTTTTACTGCAGCATCAAGATCCCCTTCCGACTTTTCTCCTATGCAGTTTACTATTTTCTCGGTATAACTTCCTTTATATTGGTCATCCGTCTCATCTATTATCTTTTGATAATATGCAATGGCCTTATCATAATTTTTTCTTATCTCCTCAAGCTTTCCAAGTAAATCATTTACATACGCTTCATTTTCAGGTGAAACTTCTGCAAACTTCTGATAATATTTTTCCGCTTCATCATACTGTCCCAATGCTTCCATTGCATCACCACACACCAGATATAGGTCGAAAGAATCTGCTGTTCCAGGACATTTAAATGCTATATTGGCAACTGCAAGTGCCTTTTCATAATTTCCTATGCTGTTGTATTCCTCTCCAAGCCGATAATAAATGCGCATTAACCTGTCATTATCATCTGTAAACAGATTCTTTGCCTCCTCATATGCGGCAATTGCCCCATATGCATCATTTAATTGATAATAGCACTCCCCCAGATTATAGTATACAAATGGTTCCCTGTCTTCCTGTTTTGTACCGGCTTTTTCATATTTATCATTGATCTGCTGATAAATTACAGCTGCATCCTGATAATTTTCTTTCTGAAACTGATTCCATGCCTGCTCATTCATAGAATCTATGCTGTCTTCAGCAAAGACCGGTATCGTATATGCTGAAAAACAAATTGCGATTGTCATAATCCCTGTTATAAGTTTATGATTCATTTTCTCCCCTCATTTCTGTGCTTTAGCAAGTGCATCCAATGTTGCATCTGTTTTTATTTCCCCGCTGCTGACACTAAATCTTTAGTAACTCCATTACTTTTCAGATGCTGATTGCATTCATCTACAGGCGTAAAAATAATATGCTTCGAATTGGAATACAATTGCAAGTCAACACTTCCTCCGGCAGTATTTCAGGAATGCTGCAGTCTGTTTGCGCTTCTCCTGTAGCCGCTGCCAGACTGTACAGCCTCGTACCTTCCCTGACAGCCCGATCCATTGCCGCATTCTTTCGCCTGTGCAATTTCACTTACAGACATTTCTTCATAGTAGAAGAATTACTGGACAGAAAACTTCTGTTCAATTGACAACTGGTCAAGTATTTCTGCTATCAGGCGCTGTTCCTCCTTATCCATAAGTACTTCTTCCGGAATAAACGTCTCTGTCATCACTTACCGTTTCAAAGAAATCTTCTCCGTCTTCATGTTCCTCATCTGTGAGTACTTCCCTGCGATACTTCTGGATATAACGAAGCGTCATGTTGGTTGCAATTCTTCCTGCCCACACATAGAATGCTTCCGGGTTCTGCAGCGTGCCGATTTTGTTATAGTTCTAAAGCTACGTTTCCTGCATCAGGTCTTCTGTTGTCTGGTGATTCTTTACAATATCACCGATAATTTTGTAGATATATTTCTTTGAAAGATCATAAATTCTCTGTCATCCTTCTGATATTGTCCCATTACTTCTATGTAATTTTCCCATCCTGATCTTAGTTATATGTCGTAACCGTATCCTTTTTGGTAATCGTAACTATCTCAGCCTCACATGACTTATCCGGAATATCATTTTGTGTAAGTTTATAAGTAGATACACCTTGCCCCGCCAGATACTGATTGCATTCATCAATTGAGGCAAAATCCATCGTTTCTCCGGTATCCAGCCTTTCCCCATGACAACTGCCATCCGCTTTTACTGTTATCCTCATCCAATCAGATACAGTTTCTTCTGTTGTTGCCTGCAATGCCGCTGTATCAACTATGCTGCTTGCTGCTGTACTTGCTGCAACCGGTGCTGCCTTGGCCGGAGTTTCAGTTACTGTTTTTTTCTCTTCTTTATCTGCTTTTTCCTCTTTGGGCGGTTCTTCAGTTGTCTGTTCAGGTTCTTCTACTTCTTCCGGCAGTATTTCAGGAATGCTGCAGTCTGTTTGCGCTTCTCCTGTAGCCACTGCCACCTGTACCTCTGATGACTCCGCTTCCTGCGGTGCTTCTGCCACAACTGCCTGCTGCACCTGTACTGCATTTACAGTTGCAACAGTTCCTCCTGCCAGGACTACCGCACCAACGGCAATTGCCACCTTTACTGCAATTGCAGAAACAACTGTACTTCCTGCAGATGCCCCGGCTGCTCCTGTTGCTGCAGACGCTGCCGTTGCCGCAGATCCCGTTGCACCTGCTGTACCTGCTCCTGCTGTACCTGCTCCTGCTGCTCCTGCTCCTGCTGCTCCTGCTACGTTTATCGCAGCACCTGCTGAACCTCCGGTTACTGCTCCGGAGCCAGATACCACAGCGCTGCCGGACACTGCTGCATCCGCTATTCCTGCGGCCCCGGCAGGGGCAACCCCAGCTGCTCCTGCTCCGGCTCCAATTCCGGCTGGTGCCGCTCCTGCAATCCCTGCCCCGGCTGCTGCTCCTGCTGCCACTCCTGCAATCCCTGCCACTTCCGCAACTCCTGTACGGAATACCAGCAGGAACAGCGGCGCCGCTGCCAGGCTGTACAGCCTCGTACCTTCCCTGACATCCAGATCTATTACTGCATTCTTTATGGATTTTCTCGCATAATTCAGTCTGCTCTTTACTGTCCCGGTTGAACATCCCATCGTCTGTGCAATTTCGCTTACAGACATTTCTTCATAGTAGAAGTACTGAACAGAAAGCTTCTGCTCAATCGACAACTGGTCAAGTATTTCTGCAATCAGGCGCTGTTTCTCCTTATCCATAAGTACTTCTTCCGGGATAAACGCCTCTGTATCATCACTTACCGTTTCAAAAAAATCTTCTCCGTCTTCATGTTCCTCATTTATGAGCACTTCCCTGCGATACTTCTGGATATAACGAAGCGTCATGTTGGTTGCAATTCTTCCTGCCCACACATAGAATGCTTCCGGGTTCTGCAGCGTGCCGATTTTGTTATAGATCTGAAGATACGTTTCCTGCATCAGGTCTTCTGTTGTCTGGTGATTCTTTACAATATCACTGATAATTTTGTAGATATATTTCTCTGAAAGATCATAAATTCTCTGATAGCTGGACTCATCCCCATCAATCAGTTTCCGTACTTCATGAAACAGTTCCCCGTCCTCTTTCTCATACTGATTTGCTGTTTCCACTGATCTCACCCCTCTTTCAAATTAATACTTGTATTCACATTCATTTGTTACATTTATACCGCCCGATAACACTGCATTTGTAATATGGTCTTTTTTCCCTTTAAACGTTACCGTATAAGTAGATAACATGCCCGGTGTCATATTGCATGAAACTACACTGATTGTTTTATCTGCTATATCCACATCACCGTTATCTATGTGCAAATGCAGATTATCCAGTTCATATATGGTATATGGCAACCCATTATATACGTATAATTCTGCATGCAGATTGCCCTTTTTATCATAGTAAAGATGCTTTGCGCTAATATCAATATACCCAACGCCCATTGTCGGGCTGTCATTGAAATGTTCATTCGATGCAGCCTGTACCTTCTGTGCCTTTCCTCCTGTAATTGCAATAAATGTAACAGCAACTGCTACCACCAGCACTTTTGCCAATACTTTTCCAATTTTTTTCATAGAAGCTCCTCTATTCGTATTATTGTCCATATACCCTATAGATACATGTCAATACAATCCGGTTTTATAATTTTATCTTTTTTAACGGATGGCGTTTTCAGCCAGAAAAAGAAACACCATAATTATCACGAAAAGTACGAACATCAAGACTTTACCAACTTTCTCCGGTTCAATCTTTGCTGTACTCTTCTGTATGGCCGGCTGCTTAATATACTGATTTGCAAAAATCCAGCTTTCTTCATACATACACCTGTACATCCGTTCTGCCTCTCCCAGGAGTTCTGTCACAGTCATATCCTTATATGCCTTTCTCCCGCCTTTGCCCTCATTGTCATGAACAGCATTATTCCTGAGTATTCTGATTTCGTCATAGTTATTGCCGCTTCTTGCATCAATAAAACCAAATTTTTTTAACGCCATTATTTTCCCATACAGATCAACTCTCGGAAAATCTCCCTTTCCGGCTGCTTTCTTAACCTGTATAACCTGAGCATCGCTGATGCCTGCCTGCTTTATCAATGCATCTACCATTTTTTCAAACGCTGCACCAATTGTCCGCATTGCATTCAGAATTTCTGCATGGCTGCTTCCTATAATATTTTTTTCCGCAAGCTTACAATCTTCATAAATATTCTTCCATGGTTTTAAATGTTCGAAATTAACTGAATCTGTCATTTTATATGCCTCTCTGATCTTGTTTATATTTTTCAATGCATCTTTTCATAATCGCATCAGTTTTTTCCGGTATAACTTCCTTCCGTGCAAATATTCGAAAAAGCCTCCATAAAATATTTTTTGACGCTTCTTGCCTGATTATTTCATCATCATACATTGCCAATTCCCCCTGGCTGTACTTTTTCAGCTTGTTGCCTGTACTTTCTGTGTATATTGCTTCAGAAAATCCTGCATTTTCTGATAATACGCTTTGGTCTCATCTGACATATTGGCCTGATGATCCGCCCATCTTTTACTCATTTCCGGTGTATTCAGTTTTTCAGTAAAATTGCTGAGCGCTGTAAGATAATCATTTGATTGTGAATTTAAAGCATTCGCTTTGTTGACCAGTTCTGTATACTGTTCATCAGTTGTTGTTGACAGATATGTCTCAATTAATGTAGGAACATTGCCTCCCATGGCAAAGATATTTGAAACATCATCAGCACTTGCTTCTTCCGTCATTATCTTCTTGGACAATGAATCCTCCAAAAAATCAGATGATGTTTTCAGCAAATCAGATGATTGCCGGATTATGCCTATATACTCCTGTGGTAATTCCTGAATCTCCGGACTGTCCTGATTTTCATTTACAAATGCAATCAAATCCTCAACACCGATCGCCTGCGTTGCCATTGCAGTATCGAGCTGTGTAAACATCGCATCTTCTGCCGCCTGATACTCTTCTTCCGTCAATACGTATTTATAAGCCTGCTTTATATGATTATATTCTCCACAGTATTCATTCAATGCCTCATATATTGCCTTATCCTCGTCCGATGCTTTATATATGGTATCAACTACTGTTTTTTCATCTATGCCCATCTCGGAATATGCACTCACAACTCCTGCATACTCCTGTTTCATTTGATTTTTTTCATTAGCTACAACTGCACCATGTGCACCAACTACGGCTACTCCGGCAACTGCCACTACTGCAATTACTTTTACAACGCCTGCTGATACTGCTGTTGCTGCCCCGGCAGTCGCGCCTGCCCCTGTCGCACCTGCAGCCACAGCTTTCCCTGTTGCAAGCGCTGCCGCTCCTGTTGGCATCGCACCTGCCGTCATTCCGCTTGCACCTGTCGCAGCGCCTGCAAGTGTTCCCATTTCTATCGCCAATTGCACCGCGCCTGCACGAAATGCCATCAGAAGTATGGGTGCCTCCGCCAGACTATAAATTCTCATTCCGGCAGATTCGTCAGACTTTTCTATTTCTTTTTTCAACATTGTCTTTATATGATAAATGCTTATCTTTACCGTTTTTTCACTGCACCCCATGATATCGGCAATATCAGAAACAGACATATCCTCATAATAATAATACTGGACCGTCACTTTTTCCTGTTCTGAAAGCCGGTTAATGAATTCCGCAACCGTTGCCAATTTCTGCTTATCTTCAAGAAGCGATTCCGGGATAAACTTCTCTGTATCTTCACTGGCATATTCCTCTACAGCCAGAGATTCATCCCCCGGTTCTTTCTCTTCTATTTTCATTTTTCTGTTTGTGATAAGATAATCCAATATACAATTTGTAGCAATTTTTCCTGCCCAAGGATAAAATTCATCTACATGGTAAAGGCTTTCCAGCTGATTATAAATTTTCAGATATATTTCCTGCATAATCTGTTCATTATCTTCACTGTCTCCTACGATATCATATATAAGTTTGTATATAAAATTATAAGAAAGATTATATACCTGCCGACAGGTATCGATGTTCCCTGCCTGCATCTTTCTGATCTCATCAAACAGTTCTTCATCATTATCTGTATATTCTTCTGCTCTCATTTCCCCTCTTTTCTCCTTACCAGATAATTCTCCATTCGGATGCACCAAGTGAAATAACATCATCACATGCTACCGGATACTTTTCCTTCAACGGTACTCCATTTAACATTGTCCCGTTTGTTGAATGAAGATCTTCAATATAAATGTTTTTTCCATCATAACTTAGCCTGCAATGTGCTCCTGACAATAATTCATCGTTTTCAAACGCCACATCTGAAAGTACAGCATTCCGGCCAATAACCGCATTATCATGAATCACTACCGATACTTCTTCCTCTTCTTCATTCTGTCCCAGTTTAATTAACTTGATTTTTATTTCATGCTCCCATATCGGTGCCGTTTCTTTTACCGGATCATCGTTTTTCATATCTGTTTGATCTTCTGCTATTTCTTTGTCGGCTACCGGTTTCTTTTCTTCTGCATTCTCTTTTCTGATTTTCTTTTTATTTTCTTTTTTCATTCTGGTCAGAATTGCGACTACACAACTCAATGCCAAAACAAAAATAAATATAAGCCCTGCAACTGATCCTTCTGATATCCGCTGCGGCTCGTTCTTTTCATCTGTCACCATTGCTGAATTACTATCTGAACTTTCCTGCGTCATTGATTCCGTACTTTTGGTAACTGCCTCGCTGATATCTGCCGAATCAATATCATAGCCATCTTCAGCACTCCCTATCCCTTTTGCATTCAGCTGTACTTTTAATCTAACATCTGTCCCGTTTCCCTGATAACCGGTCAGATCTGCATACAGAATGTTACAGTGATCTGCTACTCCGGTAATTGTTTCCGCCAGATCTGCTGTCTTACCGTTATACAGAATATATTGTCCACCAGGAGACAGCCTTGCAAATTCTCCCAGAATTTTTCCATAATCAACAGCTCCATCTGCAGGTTTTTTCCCTAACATTGCAACCGAACATATTGGTATATGCACTTCTTCAATCTTTTTTGTTACTTCTTCTTTAGTAATGCCCCTGACCTGATCGTCTTTTCCATCTGAAAAGATCACAAGACATTTCCTTTCATTTACCTGATCACTTGTATCAAGAATACTTAATGCCTGTTCAATACCATAATAGAGGTTTGTATCTTCATGAAGGCGATTGATCTTTTCTACCTGATCAGTCAGTTGCTTCTGATCAGACGAAAAATCACCCGCGTAAGCATTATTACCTACCGTCATAATGCATGCATTATCTTCAGTATCCATACTCTTTATTACAGATTCAATTGCCTTTTTCATCTGATCAGATGTATCCGATTTAATTGACCCCGATACATCTGCCAGAAATAAATAACTGACATGTTCTCCACTATCTGCAAATTTTTTTACATTCTGAACATCAAGCTGCTGATCACCCAGCGCAACTGTATATTGCCTGTCTGCATTATCCACTGTCAGATTATCGCCAACCTGTATCTGTATCTGATTATCCTGTGTTTTATATTCCCCGGTATATACTGTTATTGGATCTGCAGCCATTACTGTCATTTCCAGCACACTGAATGTAAATATCATTGTAAGTATTCCAGCAGCTTTTCTGTTCATTTTTTCCCCTTATCCAAGCCTGACTGATCAGTTAGTTATCTGTATTTTCTTTATTTTCATCCCAGCTGAATGATGCACCGCATAACGGTATGAAAATCAGTTTGGTTGTTCCAACTTCAACTGTGTCATATGCCTTTATTTCGCTTGGTACCAGAAGTGCCTTATTATTCAATCTGACAATGCTTCTTCCATCTCCCGGGGCAAAATAGAAGACCTTATCTCTACTGTCATAACAGATATTTGCATGATTATCCCTTGAAATGGTCTCATCCCCACGAATACAGATATCCATTTTTTCGCTTCTTCCAATAAAATTATTGTCTGCATGGATTTTGTAATCTCTTCCCTTTTCTTTTCCATCAATGCATACCAACCACCCAACAACAGGGTCAATCCCCATCTGCTGTTTGAACACGGCAACGGTTCTTCCTTCATCTGTCGGAATTGTTCTGTCTACAGATGTACCTGCAACTGTCCTTCCTTCTCCGCTGACAGGAACTGTTGCATTTGATGCGCCTGTTGCATTTCCTTTTCCCCCGCAATATGGGCAAACCGGATCCTTCGCCTTGTTGTAAAAACTTCCACACTTATCACACTTTGTCATCTCGATATTCATCTCATTTTCCTCCATCTTTTCTCCTGTATCATATCCTCATATCAGATAGATACCTCGGATTACTATTTGGTTTTATTTTTTAAAAAATAATAACTTTATAAATTTCCCTGCGTGATGCGAGAAAGAAACACTCTCCGTTCTGCAACAGATACTTTTTCTGTGGTTCCAGTTTCGTACCATCCGCCAGAAATGTTCCCTGCGATGATCCCATATCTTCGATCTGAAGCCCCACCTCTGTCACCACCAGACGGCAATGCACACGACTTATGCCTACTGTATTCTCCGGATATACAATACTTGCCTTTACTGGATCTCTGCCAATCACATTGGCTCCATCCAGCGGGAACTCGGAATCCTTATATATTCCGTCCAAGGCTCTGATTTTGTAATTCATCTTTGCCGCAGGGGCTCTCGTCTTCCCTACATCAATCTTTGCTTCTTCCATGCCATTATATCGTTCACGTACTTCCTTTAATGGCACCATAGGTGGAATCTTTGCTCTTTCCATTCTCTTCTCCTTATAAATTTTTTTACACGAAAAAAACACCAGATTATTTAAATCTGATGTTTACGCAAAAACATGACCGTCCATAAAGCACTTTTTTCACATCCATGTGATATGCCCCTCAACATAAAAAGCTGACTATGGATTAATATAAAAAAGCACTGCCATAACAGCAATGCCTGTACTGCGCAACTGGCAACCATCCACAGGCCCTATAGTTTTGCGTCACGCGCTTTCGCACGTTTTGCTCTTTTATAAGAATAATTCAACATTATAAGAAAGTCAACAATATATACTAATATTTTCTCTTTTTTGCACCTGTTATATTGCACTTTATCTGAATTGTTTTTACAATAATCTTATCTGCTCATATTCGGAGGTTCATATATATATGTTTCTTTTTGTTATTAATAAACGTCAGCATGACATATTTGAATATATTTTATCATCCGTATCTATCAGTGAAGCCAGACTGCATTTCAATGAGCAGCACCTTGCTGACAGATTCCATGTAAGTTTACGCTCAATCAAAACAGACCGGCATGATATTCTGATCAACAACCCGGAGCTTACCGCTCTGAAGTTTCTGCATTCTGGCAGAAAATCCTCCTCTTCTCTTGAAAATGCTCAGTTTGAATCATTGATTACCGACACGCATGAATATGTTCTGCTCGATAAAGATACGCAGCGTCTGTGCATCATATTAAATCAGCTTGCCTATCACCATCCTTCCTTCTTTCGCTATTCAGATTTCATGAATGAAGCCCAGAATATCTCTGCTTTCCCAATTGCTTCAAGTGCACAACAATATCTGCTTACTGAATATGTGAAAAGAAGTTATTTTCAAAAAAGCACTTCAAGCCGTCAGGGGGTATATTCTTACCGCCTGCCACATCTCTATGCATATCCTGCTCCGTCTGTTCTGAATTTCTATCTGAAGCACAAAATGTCGCAGGAATCATTTGCACCGGATCTGGAACCGATGGGTTCCTATATGAATATATACTCACATCACCTGTTAAAACTCCGTCCAAATAATATTAACCCATTCTTTTTTTATACCAAGACCCGAATGAATGGATTTTTCAAAAGCTTTTTCCATATCATCAGCAATCTGGATGTTCACACATATTCCATCCGTCTTGCTTTTTCGAACAGCTCTCCCATTGAGCACTTCCATCTGGATCGCCTGCTTTATTCTGTCGATAAACAAATGTTATATCTGACTGGATATGCTGAAACTTCAAATAACACGTATGTGCCAAAGATTATCCGTGCTGATCAGTTATTACTGGAACAACTTTCTCAAAGCAGAGAAATGAATAAGATCACATCCAAAAAGATCTTTTCAGATCCGAAAGCTTATCAGGAAATGCTGTCTGTGTCCTTTGAATCTCCTCAAAATGTCCGGGTAAGAATTCTTCCTATCGGTTTTTTTCCTGACGGCACACTGAACTATGGAAATCTCCTTGAAAAGATCATGCAACTGGTTCGCCGACGACCTGATACTGCCCATCTCGTTCCCTCTCCCGATGGAAGATTTTATATCTATACAGATACTATTCGTGGTGAAGGCGATTTTTTACGTTTCGTCAGATCTACCAGTAACCACCTTGTCATTGAAGAACCCGCATCCATACGTAATAAAATGGCTCAATCCGCCAAAGATGTAATCGCCATGTATCATCCTGAAATTTCTCCGGATCCTGCAAAATGGTATTATGACGCAATTCAACGTGAAAAAAAATTAACTGGAGGAAATCTGAATGAGCCATCCGAGTAAATCTGAAATATATAATTCACCAGATTTTTTTTCTGCGTTCATGTCTCTGATTACATGCGATAACTTTATGGATTCAGAAAACACAATCGGTTATTCCCTTCAGGATATCTGTACTCTTTTGAAAATTCAATTTCAGACATTCTGCAGAATTATTTTTATCATGGAAAACTCCGGAAGTCTGATGTATGAGCTTAAAGATATCCGCACACATACCAATATTTCTTCCGGGAAAATGGAACAGCTTACTGAGCAGGATCTTCCTTTTATTTATTTTCATGCAGATGTTTTATGCAATAACAACGAATTAAAAAGCGAAGTATGTCTTGCATTTCCTTTTCCGCTTAAGCTTGACAACACCGACACCATGCTTACCGTAAAACCATCCATATATACTGATGACAGCATGCTCCCAGGTGTTATATCAAAAAGCAATATTATTTCAGAATGTATTCTCAACAGACATCGGCTTGTGATGATTTATCAGGCCCGGGGCAGCATACAGACACAAAGCAAAATTGAAGTCTGTCCGTTGAAAATTGTATTTGATTATTCCAACGGGCACGCATATATGCTGACCCTGCAGGTTGACAGAACGCAATATACACAATTTAATTCAAATGCAAATGATTTAAAAAGCCCAATCGTTCCCTGGCGAATTGACAGAATCGTACACTGTGATCCGACCGATCGAACTTTTCTGATCCCCTCCGGAGAATATTTTTCGCTTCATTTTCTAAATTCGCTCTGGGGCATGGATTTTGACCTTTCCAGAGGTCCTGTTCATGTTCGGGTATATTTCCAGCATTTTGGTAATATCTGGTCAAGAGTGCGAAAAGATGTTGCTTCTCACTCAGATGAAAATGAAAAAGATAAATTGACCATCTATCATAATATGTTATGCTATGAGGATGACATTTATGGATATAATAGTTTTATGTTATATATTATGAGTTATGGAAAAAGCGCATATGTTGCTTATGCCCAGTCTGGAGACAGAGATATGCGAACAGATCTTTTAAAGGCCGCCAACGAGCGCTACAAATATCATACAGATTTACAGGGAGAATAAAATGGCAAAGAAAATACTGATCATCAATACCGGAGGAACGCTTTCCTCTGTCATGAAGGAAAACGGCCTTGCACCCGGACTCAGCACCGAGGAAATGCTGAAGGAACTGCGCATGGTATCCGGTGATACAAAACTTGCCCTGATGGACTTCTGCTCTCTTGACAGTGCCAATATTTTTCCTGAAGACTGGGCCGCGCTCGCCGCCAAAATCGGCGAACTACGCTCCTCCTATGACGGCATTGTTGTCATTCACGGCACTGATACACTCGCCTACACTTCTTCCATGCTCTCCTTCATGCTGCATAATATTAATATTCCGGTAGTCATTACCGGTTCGCAGCTCTCCATCACACATCCCGTGGCAGATGCCATGGAAAACTGCCGCTGCGCCATCTATATGGCTGCAAGCGGATGTCCCGGTGTTTTTGTTGCATTTAACCGTAAGGTCATGCTGGGCTGCCGGGCTTCCAAGATCCGGACACAGAGCTTTGATGCCTTTGAGAGTGTCAATCACCCTTATGTCGCTGAGATCAGCTCCCAGGGCATGCACATCCATAAACACGTACTGCAGCAGAGAACCGGTGTATTCAAACTTCGTCCGAAGTATTCCGACCAGGTCTTTCTGTTAAAACTCTATCCCGGTATCCACCGCAGCATGCTGCGCAGTATCGCAGATCAGGGCTACCGCGGGATCTATATTGAAGCCTATGGACTTGGTGGCATGCCGTTTGTCAGACACGACTTCATTACCGCAGTCAGCGAACTGATTGATCAGGGTATGACGATTGTCGTTGGTACACAGTGCCGCTATGAAGGCAGCAATCTCTCCATTTATGAGACCGGAATGCGCAGCCTTGAAGGCGGCGTTCTGCAGGCCTATGACATGACAACGGAAGCTGCCATGACCAAACTTATGTGGGTGCTTGGTCAGACACAGAAGCTCAGCGAAATACGTGATTATTTTTCAGTGGATTTAAGTGGTGAAGTAACCCTTCCCGGAACGGAAGATTAATATGAATACAGAAAAAAAATATGAAATCGATATGATACATGGACCACTTGCAGGCAAAATACTTCTTTTCTCCGTACCGCTTATCTGTTCAAGCATTCTGCAGCTCCTTTTTAATGCCGCTGATGTTGTTGTTGTCGGTCAGTTTTCAGGTCCCAACTCCATCGCTGCTGTCGGTTCTACCGGTTCAGTCATCAACCTGATTGTCAGCCTGTTCATGGGACTTGCTGTTGGTGTAAATGTTCTGGCCGCCAGATATTATGCTGCCGGTCAGGATAAAGATATGCGTGAAACCGTTCACACCTCTGCCATGATCAGTATCATCGGCGGCATTCTCATCGCCATCATCGGTGTGGCAGTTTCTCGGCCGATTCTCCTTGCCATGGGTTCTCCGGCCGAAGTTATCGGTCTGTCCACGCTTTATATGCGAATCTACTTTCTGGGTGCACCGTCCCTGTTCATCTATAATCTTGGAAGCGCCATCCTTCGCGCCATCGGAGATACCAGGCGTCCGCTGTATTATCTGGTCATCAGCGGAATCATCAATGTCATTCTGAATCTGGTCTTCGTCATTATCTTCCACATGGATGTAGCAGGCGTCGCAATCGCTACAATTATTTCTGAAACTGTTTCTGCAGTTCTGATTACCAGATGCCTGATGAAAAGTACGGAAAGTTACCGCTTCATTCCTTCCGAAATGAAAATCACACCGGATAAGCTTGTCTGGATCTTAAAACTTGGTGTACCTGCCGGTCTTCAGGGTATGATCTTCTCCTTATCCAATGTCCTGATCCAGTCTTCCATCAACGCCTTCGGCTCCATTGCCATGGCTGGAAATGCCGCTGCTGCCAATCTGGAGGGATTTGTCTATGTTTCCATGAACTCCATCTATCAGGCCTGTGTATCCTTTACCAGTCAGAATTTCGGGGCCGGAGAATATAAACGGATCAGTAAAGTTCTGCGTACCTGCCTCGTAACGGTTTCCATCATCGGTCTTATCATGGGCAACCTTTTCTATCTCTTCGGATCACAGCTGCTGCATATCTATACCTCTGATCCGCAGGCCATTCAGTTCGGTCTGCAGCGTATGAGTGTCATCTGCACGACCTACCTTCTATGCGGTGTCATGGATACGCTGTGTGGAAGCCTGCGTGGTCTTGGCTATTCCATGGTTCCCATGGTAGTGTCTCTTCTGGGTGCCTGCGGTTTCCGGATTCTGTGGATCTACACTGTATTCGCACATTATCACACACTTTACATTCTCTATTTAAGCTACCCGGTCAGTTGGCTGATCACCGCTTCCACCCATCTGCTCTGTTACTTTATCATCCGTCGGATTCTGCATACAAAAAAGGAAGCTTTCTGAAACATTACTTCTTTTTTCAGAAAGCTTCCTTATCGTTTTTCCGATATCAGATCTTGAATGTGCTGACGAATTTCTCAATTCTGACTGCCGATACAGATACCGTATTCGCACTGTCGTCAACGCCCTGACTTTCCTGTGCCACTTCCGTTGCACTTACCGCCAGGTTATCTACTGTTGCTGTTACTTCCTGCGTACTTGCCGACTGCTCTTCGGAAATTGCTGCCACGCTGGTTGCAATACCATCTACATTGCCAACCTTGGTAATCATGCTCTTTACTGTTGCACTGGTTTCATCAAGGTTACTGAAAATCTCTGCAAATGTATTTCCTGCTGTTGTAACTGCATCCATGCTTTCCGTTATTTCATTCATATTATTCTGAGACTTTTCCGAAAGTGCTTCAATCTGCTTGGTAATGTCCTGAATAATCGCAGCAATCTGCGTTGTGGACTGCGCACTGTCAGCAGCAAGTTTGCCGATCTCACTGGCAACTACTGCAAAGCCCTTGCCTGCTTCTCCTGCTCTTGCCGCCTCAATGGAAGCATTCAGAGAAAGCAGATTGGTCTGTTCCGCAATCGAATTGATCATCTCAATGATGGAATCAATCTTCTGAGCGGATTGTCCTACAACCTCTACCACATTATTCATATCCGACATGGACTCTGACATGCTCTGCAATGCTCTGCATGCCTTTCTGTACATTTTCCATGTCTTTCTGTCCGTTCTGTGCCTTATCCACAAGTGAACTGACTGTCGCATTGGCCGATTCGCCCTGCTGCATCAGATCGCTGACCTCTGTTGCCA
>JAKVKH010000014.1 GCA_022486625.1 Butyrivibrio sp.
AGCTGTCTGTGGATTATGCACCCGAAGCCCATAATCAGCATGGACAGTCTGGTCGCCCAGTCTCCGTGTGCGATTGCCCCTCCGACCGTATACGTCGGAAAGAGATTGTTCATCATTTTCTTCTCTGTCTTCTCTTTTTTTTCCATTTTTTTCCTCATTTCCGTTCATCTTATCTGCATCATAAAATGAACAACTTTCCTCTGCATCTTCTGATCTGTGACCCCTGCCAACCATCCAGCTGCAACTGAAGGATTGGCAAGACCCACAGAATCTGCACATATGGATTCATTCTCTGATATGGTCTGCTTTACATTTTTTTCAGAGAAACACGGTCGGGACAGATCATCCGTCCCGGCCGTGTCAGACAGTCAGCTTCTCCGCTGTCTGTCATCAGCTTGATGCACGTACCATCTGCAATTACTGTGCAGCGGATGTGTTCATTGCTGTATTCATATCTTCTGTCTTCTGTGCTGCATTGTCATGTGTAACATCACCGGCTACCAGTGCTTCACCCATGCTCTGTGCAGGTGTCCAGTAGTTAGCCATTTCAGGCAGAACAGGCTGTACGATTGAACCAAAGTCCATTGTATCGCCCTGTGCCTTTGCAAGCGCATCTGTGGAAACATCAATATCTGTGTTTGTAGGAAGAATATTTCTCATCTTGTAATGAGCTTCCTGTGCATCCTTACCGCCAAGATATGTGGCAAGTGCAACAGCAACCTGAGGATACTTGCAGTTCGGGTTAACACCGATTGCCTTTGATCCTGCAAATGCCTTCATCTGTACATCCTGTCCGCCGATCTTTACTGTCGGAGGAGCAATGATTCCCATGTTGTCGCCAAGTGCTTTCTTTACATTATCATAATCCCATGAACCGGAGAACATAGCTACGATACTGCCATCGCCAAGGCCTGCAAGACCGGCACCATCAGCATCATTTACGAAGTTCTTGTTTGCTGCAAGGTCTACCAGATAATCTGTAACTGCTGCGCCCTTGTCTCCGCCAAATTGGATACCTGAAGTGGAATCGGTTCCGTCAGCACCGAACAGTGTGCATCCGTTAGCTGCATAGAAGGAAGCGATGTACCAGGAATTGGACAGCGGGAATGCTACCTTACCCTTTGTCAGAATTGTGTCAAGGCTCTTGACATCGTCATCTGTCAGCTTGCTCTTATCATAATACATGAACCATGTATTGCCTGTGAAAGGAACGCCGTATACACCGCCGTTATAGGTAACGGTAGAAACGGTTGTCTCGGAATTCTCAGCCTTGATCTGATCTACTGCAGATCCGCCAAGCTCTGCAATTCCGTTTGCTGCAACCAGATCCGGGATCTGATCGTTTGCAAACATATATACATCAGCAGCTGCTGTCGGGTCTGTGCCAACGTTTGTCTTAGCATCGCCTTCAGCGCATACGCCATACTTGAAAGTCAGCGTCCAGTTCGGATGTTCTGCTGCAAATGCTTCACATTCTGTCTTCAGCCAGTTGCCTGTATCCTCAGCCTGATCTTCCTGCGGTCCCCAAACCGTCATTGTTGCGGTAATCGGTTCGTCAGCGCTTGTTGCTGCTGCAGCTGCATCTGTAGATGCCTCTGTTGTAGCTGTGGAAGCTGATGCTGTTGCATCAGATGCGCTTGCTCCTGCATTACCTGATGTGCTGCTGCCGCATCCTACCATACCAGCTGTCATTACCATGGTAAGAAGTACTGCCAATGTTTTCTTCTTCATTTCTAATCTCCCTTTCTTTTGTCTTACTGTTTTGGAAACGTTTCCGACTGCCTGTAGAAAAAATGTTCCGTCTGACATTTCTTTATTGGTCTGACGAAACTTTCGGAAACTTTCGTATCTGATTAATGTTTTAGCATATTGCCGTTACATTTGTCAATATTCTCCGTTATTTTATTCCATATTCGTTATTATGCACAATTTTAGGCTATCATTTTTGTGACAGGTTTTACGAAATTTTCGTAGAATTTCGTATATCTATTGTAATTGCCATAAAGTCACTTTATAATTGTGTTGAATTATTATAATAGCAATAATGGCAATGCATGAATATGCATGACCGGGGGAAATATAAAAATGGCAACAATAAGAGATATCGCCGAAAAACTGGGGATTTCAGTCAGTACTGTTTCCAAGGGGCTTAACGGAGCCCGAGATATCAGTGATTCGCTCAGGCAATCAGTTCTGGAGACAGCCGTTGAACTGGGATACACCAATCGGAAAAATAAAAAAGAAAATCGCAGACAGCTTTGCATCTTTATAGAAAATATGGATTTTGAATCCACCAACCAATTCGGTTATGACATTGTCCTTGGCTTTCGTCAGGCTGCATTCCGTGAAAACTGGGATCTCTCCGTTCAACCTGTCAGCCACGAATTTCAGCAGAAGGAACGTTATGATACCTATATGCTCAAAAACGGATACAGTGGTTCCTTTCTCCTGGGTTTTGCACTTGAAGATCCCTGGATGTCGCAGATTCAGGCTACCAATGTACCTACGGTTCTTCTGGATAACTTCATCCGGATTAATCCCAGCGTCGGCTATGTAGGCACAGACAGTGAAGAAGGCATCAACATGGCCATTGAGCATCTGATCAGTCTGGGGCATGAAAAGATTGCCTTTCTGGATGGTTCACGCAATTCCATGGTATCTGATCAGCGAATGCTTGCCTATCTGGACAGCATGACCGCGCATCGTCTTCCCATTGATCCCAATCTGGCTGTATATGGCTATTTCGTTGCAGATTCTGCCAGATATCACGTTCCCGCATTTCTCGATCTTGGTGCAACAGCCATCCTGTGCGGAAATGATCTCATTGCCTCCGGTGTCATTGACGAATGCCGGGTAAGGGGGTATTCAGTTCCTGAAGATGTCAGTGTGATCGGTTTCGATGATATTCCACTGGCATCACATCTGAATCCCCCGCTGACTACGGTACGTCAGGACCGTCTGGAGCTTGGAAAATGCGGTTACTATATTCTACATGCCATGATTGAACATATCGCACTAAGCAAGAATCTTCTGCGTCCTTCTCTTGTGATCCGCTCTTCTACCGCTATGGCAAAGCCACGGCTCGCAATAAAACATGTTGCAGAAAAGGATTCTGTAACCAATATCAATCCGCAACTTTATGAACAGCACCTGAAACGTTTCCAGATCGACCATTAAAATCATATGTCATTATTTCAAAAGAGTTCCTGCAGCCTGGTAATATGTCAGGTTGCAGGAGCTCTTTTTTCAGGCGTTTCTTCAGGCCTGTTCTTTTCTGCGAAGTTCAAATACCTCCGGCTGAAACAGATGATGATAAATTCTCGACATGGTATGAATCACTTCATGATCAGACGGATCATGCCGAATCGGCATCGCCAGAATCTTATATTCCATACCGTATACACAAGTCTGTACACCAGTTACATTCAGGTCATTCTTCATATAAAACTTCATACGACGCCTGCGCACATACAGATCCTCATGACTGCTGGCATAATCCGGATTTTCCACTTCCAATAGCATCACATCCGTATCCCGGAACATTTTCTGCATCTCCTGCAGAAAAATACTGCCTGCGCCGGTTCCTCTTGCGGAAGGTACTACCGCCAGATAATCCAGAAGTACCGCCTGAATTTCATGCCTTGGAGGTCTTACATACATCGCATATGCCATAAAGACATCAGTATCATCATACATGCCATAACCTTCATAATGCTGATTCTGATAAAGCTTCTCTGTCTGTGCAAATGGGCGAAGTTCATTTGCCGGAAAGTCCTTCTTCATATATTGCTCATAGATATTACGTATTTCTTCCAGATTCAGTTTTCTGATGTACATACGACTCCTTTCTGCCAAAATCAATGCGGCTCTGCATATAATAATATACAAAATTATGATAATAAATAGACAAAATAAAACGGGCTGTTGTCAGTCCGTTTTATTCTGAAGCAAATACAGGGGAACAGCGATTCGAACGCTGATGAACGGTTTTGGAGACCGCAATACTAACCATTGTATGACTCCCCTAAGTGCGTCAACGAAGTGTATTATAGCATAGGTAAAAAAGAATGCGCAAGGGTTTTTTGCATCTTTTTTACCTTTTTACAAATTCTCTCGCTTTAATCTTTTACTT
The DNA here is from genome assembly GCA_022486625.1 of Butyrivibrio sp. Taxonomy (GTDB): domain Bacteria; phylum Bacillota; class Clostridia; order Lachnospirales; family Lachnospiraceae; genus Butyrivibrio. The sequence goes on from JAKVKH010000014.1 coordinate 4,133, forward strand.
CACTTCAGCGCCATCCGGTATATGGCTGCGACATCTTCTGCATTCAGTGGTCTGATTCTTGAAAGTTTCGCCGTGTCATTCATGGTCGCATCCAGCGCCAGCGCATGAATTTCCTGCTCTGATACGTTTACCCCCAGTTCTTTTAAAGACACCGGCATGCCAATTTCCCTGAAAAAAGCAATGGTTCTTTTTATACCCTCTGCCGCTGCTGACTCCGTATCATCCTCCTGTACCTGCCATACACGCTCTGCATACTGTGCAAAACGCCCTTTTGCATCCATATACAGATACTGTGCCCACGAACCCCATACTGCAGACAATGATGCTCCGTGCGTCACATCATACCTGGCACTGAGCGCGTGCCCCAGCTTATGTACAGAAAAGTCCTTGCCTCTGCCGCATTCTGTCAGATTGTTATGAGAAAGACTACCTGCCCACATGATTTCTGCCATGGCATCATAATTATTCTTATCCTTCATCAGAATCCGTCCGTTTTTAATGACTGTCCGAAGAAGACCTTCTGCTATTTCATCTGTCAGATCACACTTTACCCCGGGAATAAAATATCTTTCCATGGTATGCATCATGATATCTGTAATTCCTGCTGCCAGTTGCTGATCCGGAAGTGTAAATGCCACCTCCGGGTTCATGATGGCGAACCGGCATCTGTTAAATGGCGTATTAATCCCGCTTTTTTTACCGATTTCTTCATTGGTCAGAACAGCAGAGTCACTCATTTCGCTGCCCGCAGCCGGAATTGTCAGAACCGCTCCGATCGGCAGTGATTTTTCAAGTGCTACCTTTCTGGTCCAGATATCCCAGAGTTCATGATCCGGGTTGGCCGTCCCATGCGCAATTGCCTTGGCCGTATCAATAGTACTTCCGCCGCCAACGGCAATGATCATGTCCACATGCTCATTTACTGCCTTCCTGATTCCTTCACAGGCATGTACAAGCGTCGGGTTGGGTCTGGCCCCTGCAAACTCAACAAAGGGGATACCCTCTTTTGTAAGCGAATCCTCTACCTGCCTGAGCAGTCCGCTCCTGACAACACTCCCGCCGCCAGTCACCAACATCACTTTTCTTGCCCCGAATTTACGTGCCTGCGTTCCTGTTTTCTCCTGTGCATCACGACCGAATATGACTTCTGTCGGTGCAAAAAAATCAAAATTATTCATTCTGTCACCTCATATTATGAAAAAATCTGCATCGCATCCTGTACCGAACGAACTCCGACAATCCGCATGCCTTCGATATTTTTAAGTCTGCTCTCATATACCTTCGGTAAAATACAGGTGGTAAATCCCAGCTTTTTGGCTTCCATGACCCTGTTTTCCGTCATACTGACCGACCTGACTTCACCACTGAGTCCAACTTCGCCAAACGCTACCACCTGTGGATCAATCGGTCTGTTCTTAAAGCTTGAGATAATAGCCAGACAGATGCCCAGATCAAGGGCCGGCTCTGCCAGTCTCATACCTCCTGCCAGATTTACATAGGCATCACAGTCAGACATCTGCAGGCCGATTCTTTTTTCCAGTACTGCCATCAGAAGATTCACGCGGTTAAAATCGGCTCCGTTTGCCTGTCTGCGGGGGAATCCGAAATTACTGCGACATACCAGTGCCTGAATTTCAATCAGAATCGGTCTGGTTCCTTCCACGGAACAGGTTACAACCGACCCGCTTGCATCAACCGGTCTTCCGTCTAACATGAATTCTGATGGATTTTTTACTTCTGCAAGGCCTTCCTCACGCATCTCAAATACGCCGATTTCATTGGTAGATCCAAAACGATTCTTCACTCCCCGCAGAATTCTGTAGGAAGCATGACGATCCCCTTCAAAATATAGCACCGTATCCACCATATGTTCCAGTACTCTCGGTCCTGCTACGGTTCCCTCCTTGGTCACATGACCCACAATGAATATGGATATGTTCATGCTCTTGGCAATCCGCAGAAGCACTGATGTGGATTCTCTTACCTGTGAAACGCTTCCAGGTGCGGAAGACACCTCTTCGTTATACATGGTCTGAATAGAGTCAATCACAACAATTTCAGGTGCCGTGTGCCGGATGACTTCTTCAATCGTGCCGAGATTTGTCTCGCACAGAAATTTCAGATTATCTGTAAAGCTTCCGATTCTGTTGGCACGTATTTTGATCTGGCGAAGCGATTCCTCACCAGAAATGTACAGCATTTTTCTGCCATCTGCTGCCATATTACGCGCTACCTGCAGCAGCAATGTGGATTTTCCGATTCCGGGATCTCCTCCGACCAGTGTCAGTGAACCTCGAACGAGGCCTCCTCCCAATACACGGTTCAGTTCTTCAATATGTGTATCCGCCCGTTCCTCTTCTTCCATGGTAATGGAAGAAAGGCTCTGCGGCTCTGTCGTCGCTGCTCTTACTCCGGAAGATCTTGTTCCTGCCACTTTGCTTTCCGGTCTTACCGTTTCTTCTACCAATGTATTCCATTCTCTGCAGGACGGACACTGTCCCATCCATTTTGAGGATTCATATCCGCAGTTCTGGCAGAAAAAAACTGTTTTCATTTTTACAGCCATCTGTATATCTCCGTTCCGATCTGGCTTCCACATCTCCAAAGTCCAGGAAAGCGCGTCCGGTGGGCGCGCTTTCTGCTGATTCATTTTTTCAGATGCCAAAGCATCTCATTTATTTTACTATTCTGACACTTACTGCTCCCGCGCCGGATAATTCAACGCTGATAATCAGCTTTCCCCCAAGATTGGTCTTCATATCTCCCATATCTGTACCATTTACAAAAACTCTGTAATCTGTATTTTCCTCAAGGCCTATCGTGATCTGAGCATCTTCATTGCCCTCTACCTTGAATTCGACACTCTTTTCGTCTTCCCGAAAATTCGTTACTGTCGTTCCCGGTACAGATTCATACACAAACATTTCGTTTGCCTCAAGTTTGGTAATATCTTTAAAGGTCTTTACCTTCAGAATATCTCCGTCATGCTCGAAATTCTCCAGTTTGGCCTTTTCCTTCAACTCATAATTACCAAAACTGATGGTTCCATCCGGTTCTGCTCGCAGTAACTGCTCTACAACAGCCATTTTTGTCCTCCTATCTGGTATATGATACGCAGAAAAACTATTATGTTATTATGATTATAATTCAATCCGGGCGAATATAAAACTGCAAATTACTTCAACTTTTCAGCTTTTTTTCGGGTAGTTTTTACACTTGTTTTTTTCTTTGCTGCCGCCTTTTTCTCTGACACAGTCCCATTCTTCTCTGCAGGCTCTGCCTGCATCCCGCGCATCGTACTGCTGAACACAACCTTATTATCCTTAAGGCCAACGGTTACTGCAGAATTTCTTCTGATTTCACCTTTCAAAAGCTCCTCTGCCATCGCATCTTCAATCACCGACTGAATCGCTCTCTTAAGCGGTCTTGCGCCCATCTTGGCATCTGCATATTTCTGAACCAGGTATTTCTTTACCGCAGGTGTAATGGTCAGATCGATTCCCAGCTGATCCCTGCAGCGTTTTCCAAGGTTCTCGGACAGCAGCGTCACGATTTCCATCATTTCCTTTTCACTCAACTGATGGAATACCATGATTTCATCAATACGATTGATAAATTCCGGTTTGAACAGACGTTTTACTTCCTCCATGACACCCGACTTCATGGTCTCATAATCTTTTTTATCATCTGTCTGTGTATCAAATCCCAGCTTCTTTGGTGCCACAATTCGCTGTGCACCGACATTGGAAGTCATAATCAGAATCGTGTTCTTAAAGCTGACCTTACGACCCTTGGCATCTGTAATATGTCCATCATCCAGCACCTGCAGAAGAACATTGAAGATGTCCGGATGCGCTTTTTCAATCTCATCAAAAAGGATTACGGAATAGGGGTTTCTTCTTACTTTCTCACTAAGCTGTCCGCCTTCATCATATCCGACATATCCTGGCGGCGATCCGATCATCTTGGATACCGAATGTCCCTCCATATATTCCGACATGTCCACACGGATCAGCGCGTTCTCAGAACCAAACATTGCCTCCGCAAGTGCCTTGGAAAGTTCCGTCTTACCTACACCGGTAGGTCCCAGGAACAGGAACGAACCAATCGGTCGGTTCGGATCCTGCAGTCCGACACGTCCTCTCCTGATGGCCTTCGATACAGCTTCCACTGCCGCATCCTGCCCGATAACCCTCTTATGCAGAATTGATTCCAGTTTCAGAAGCTTTTCGGATTCCTTTTCTGCAATTTTTTTCACCGGAATCTTGGTCCACTCCGCAACCACCTCTGCAATATCATTCTCTGTCACTGCATAGGCTGACTTCTGCTCCTTGCGTTCTTCCGCTGCTTTCATACGATTATATTTCTTCAGAAGGTCATTCTGCTGCCGATTCAGTTCACCGGCGCCCTTGTAATCTTCTCTGCGAAGTGCCTCTTCCACCTGTCCATCCATGGCTGCAATCTGATCTTCCATTTCCTTCATTCTGGGAGATCCGCCCATTGTCCGAAGGCGTACTGCGGATGCTGCTTCATCAATCAGATCAATGGCTTTATCCGGAAGATTTCTGTCATTGATATAACGTGTGGACAGTTCCACCGCAGCCTTGATTGCCTCCGGTTCCACCTTGACATGATGATGCTCTTCATATTTATAGACAATTCCGTTCAGAATATCAATCGTCTGGTCGGGCGTTGGTTCCTCCACATTTACAGGCTGGAATCTGCGTTCAAGTGCAGCATCCTTTTCCACATATTTATGGTATTCTGTAATGGTCGTCGCTCCGATCATCTGCAGTTCTCCCCTTGCAAGGGATGGTTTCAGAATATTGGAAGCGTCAATTGCGCCTTCAGCACCTCCTGCACCGATCAGTGTATGCATTTCATCAATAAAAAGAATAATATTCCCGTCATCTGTCACTTCATGAATAACTTTTTTAATTCTTTCCTCAAACTCGCCTCTGTACTTTGACCCGGCGATCATTCCGGACAAATCAAGTGTCAGGAGTTTCTTATTCTGCACAGTAAACGGTACATCTCCGCTTACGATTCTCTGTGCAAGTCCCTCAACCACTGCTGTTTTACCGACACCGGGTTCACCGATCAGACACGGATTGTTCTTGGTCCTGCGACTGAGAATCTGGATCACCCGCTTAATCTCTGTTTCACGCCCGATCACCGGATCGAGCTTTCCCTGTGCTGCAAGTGCCGTCAGATCCCTGCTGTACTGTGCCAGCGCAGAACCCTTTTTACGGTTGTTCTGATGTTTTGCAAGATCTTCTTTCACCAGATTGGGATCTTCCCCCATTGCCACAAGTGTCTCTGCATAAATCTTCTGCACCGGAACATTCATGGTATTAATCAGGCGAACTGCTACATTCTCACTTTCCTTAATCAGAGCCAGCAAAATATGCTCCGTTCCTGTCTTCTCCGCATGAAAGCGCTGTGCCTGACGATGTGCTTCCTCCAGCACCTGCTCTGCTCTAGGTGAATAGCCATCTCTGTCCAGCGTAGAAACTGTTGCCTCCGGTGCCATAAGGTCCTTAATCATATCCATCATACGGTTTTCATCTATTCCGTTATCCTGAAGGATTCTGGAAGCAACGCTTCCCTCCTCGCGAATCAGTCCCATGAGAATATGTTCGGTACCCACATAGTTCAGCTTCAGACTTCTGGCTGTTTTTCTGGCCAGTTTCAACGCGTCATTCGCTTTATCTGTAAACTGTGAATTCATGAATGATTCCCCTTTTCATAATAATCGTATATTTTGTCGACAAGCTCGTGAATATCCTGTCTGCTGATGTCCTTACAGATTGCTCTGGCCACAACAACTGCCAGATCTCCCTCCGCCTCCTGAAGTGCCTGCAGCTTATTAATATCAACTGCTATAATCGCACCACGGCGCCGGTCTATTTTCACAAAGCCCTCCTGCTGAAGAATGGAATAGGCCTTGTTGACCGTATGCATATTAATTCCTATGGTATCTGCAAGCTGCCTGACACTTGGAAGCTGCTCTCCCTCCCGGAAACGGGAAGTGGCAATTCCCAGTATAATCTGGTTGCACAGCTGCACATACAAAGCTTCATCACTGTTAAAATCTATCTCAATATACATGGCAGAACCCTCTGAACTTCTCTCTGTGTCACAAATCATATAACAGTAGACCTGTGATGTCAATAAGCTCCCTGAGAAGGTTTTATAAAAAAAGCATAAAGGACAGCTCCTGTTTCTGCTACTGGTCTTTCACCTCTCCCTGCGCTTTTTTCATGCTATATTTTCCGCGCCCTGCATGGATCAGTTTTTCCTCTGCACACAGCTTGCGAAGTACCCTCTGTAATTGTCTTCTGCTGCAGTGCAGCGCATAAATTGCCGGTTCAATTCCGCAGATCTCATGATTCTCACATTCATTCTGCAGATAATACAGCAGCTTTTCCTGCAGATCTGCTCCCTGCGCCTCTGAATCCATGAATCTGACCATCTTGTCTGAAACAGATGCCAGAAGATATCGCATCAGTATATTGCAGGACAGCAGCTCCTGTTTCTTCTCATCAAGTGAAATGGCAAGGCAGATCACTTCCGTTATTGCCTCCACCAGAAACATTGACTTTTCCGGGCCCATGATCTCCATGTCTCCCAGAATCGTAAATCCATTCCCTCTTCCGACCGGGAACTGTGCCCCGTCTGTTCGTACCCCATAGATCTGAATGGTTCCGCTGACCACAAACTGCAGATATTTTACTTTCATATCCGCCTGTGTAATCAGTTCATGCCGGTCATACTGCTGCATTATAAATGTAAATCCCTCTCTGCGCATTTCCTCCAGCAATATATAGCGATCTGTATATTCCTGCATTTTCTGCATGTCCTGAATTATTTTCATGAAATCATGCCCCCATGTACGTTTATTGTGTCACATGGCACATACTTTCACAAGACTTTCCTTTTATAATAAGATCTGCAACCACAAAAGAAAGGATTTTGAACTTATGAAAAATGATCTGTTTGAAACTGCATCCATACCGAAAGCATACTTCACGCTTGCATTACCCGTTGTACTGAGCATGGTGGTATCTCTTATCTACAATATGGTAGATACCTACTTTATTGCCAGAACCCAGAATACTGCACTGATTGCCGGTGTTTCTCTCTGTGCACCTGTCTTTACCCTGATGATTGCGCTTGGAGATATCATGGGACTTGGCGGAAGCAGCGTCATTTCAAGACTGTTTGGTCAGAAAAAAGATCTGCAGGTCAGACAGATCAGTTCCTTCTGCCATTATGCCTCCATCATGCTTGGTGTCATTGCCGCAATAGTTATGCTGGTCTTTCGCTCTCCGTTTCTGTCGCTTCTTGGCGCAGATTCAGAGACCTTCACCTATGCATCTTCCTATTACAGCATACTTGCTCTTGGTGCCCCTGCCATCATTTTCTCTCTGACACCTTCCAATCTGATGCGGACAGAAGCTGCCGCTGCGCAGTCAATGGCCGGCTCTGTCCTTGGTGCAGTTATCAATATGATTCTTGACCCTGTATTCATCTTCGTTCTGGGATATGGTGCCGCCGGTGCCGCAATTGCAACCGTAATTGGTTATCTGTGCAGTGATGCCTGCTTTATCTGGTATCTGCGTCATCAGAGCAGACAACTTTCCATCCGCCTGCAGGATTTTCATATCCGCCCGGACAGCTTTCGGGATATTTTTTCCATTGGTATTCCTGCCAGCATTACCAATCTGATGCAGAGTATCGCACTTGCAATGACCAACCGGCTTCTGCTCCGCTATGGTACCGACCAGATCGCTGCCATGGGCATTGCCATGAAACTGAACATGATCGCTGTTCTGATTCTGGTCGGATTTTCCTTCGGCGGTCAGCCGCTGATGGGTTATTGCTACGGTGCAGGCAATCAAAAACGTCTGCATAGGGTAATGAAATTCTGCTACCTTTTTGAAGGTCTGCTTGCCATTGGAATCGCAATTGTTCTGTCAGCTTTTGCCCCTCTGCTGATGCAGATGTTTGTACATGATGAAGTTCTGATCAGAAGCGGCAGCATTATTCTGCGCCTTCAGCTTATCAGTATGATTTTTATTTCCATCGCTATGGTTTCCACCTGTCTCTTTCAGGCAGAAGGAAAGGCACTGGAAGCATTTCTGCTCTCTATAAGCCGGCAGGGGATCATTTTTATTGCAGTTATCCTTACTGCTTCACACTTTGCCGGTTATTACGGAATTCTCTGTGCCCAACCGGTTTCAGATCTGCTTACCGCTACGCTGGCAATCTTCCTGATCTTTCGCACAGCTGTCGAGAAATAGCAGGATCAGGGACTTTATCTTTTTCCGCAAAAAAATCCCCGGCAAATCAGCTTCACAGCCGTTTTACCGGGGATAATACATTATCTGCATTATGTCTTATTTCTTCGGTTCATCCTTATCAAGATCCAAAAACTCAAATTCGAAATCGTCATCATCTTCAACAAAATTCTTGGGTTTACGCGGTGTCGGATTTGTATTCTCATCCGGCGTAACAGTTCTGCCCGATGTTTCCTCCGGACGACCTGCAGATCTGCGGGCACTCGTATTATCGCCGGATACCGGCTTTCTGCTGTCTCCGGATCTCATATCACGTCCCTTACTTCTGTCATCATCAGGACGGATACGTCTGTCACGATCATCCCTTACTCTATCACGACCGGCATCTCTGTCACGACCGTCTCTGTCGCGGCTGTCTCTATCGCGAGGCTTTCTGTCCGGATTATCCCGCTGTTCATCACGAAGACGTTTATCCCTGTCTGCAGAGCGCCTTGGACGATTATCATGATCGTCATCAGGCTCATCTTCATTCTTCCTGCGTCCACGTCTTACAGGCTTTTCTTCCTCATCGTCATCTTCATCTTCATCTTCATCATCTTCATCGTCATTTCTGAATCTTGCGAAGAATCCATGTCTCTTCTTTTTTACAACAGGCTCGTCCTCTTCTTCATCCTCGTCCTCTTCTTCATCCTTCTGAGATGCCTTGCGTGCCGGCTTTCTGTCTTCTTCCGGTTCATCATCATCATATCCGTCATCTTCATAATACATAAGATCACGCATCTTAACTGCCATTACAATCAAAATAATTATCAGAATTACAATTACAGCAGCCATAATGATCAGTGCTGTTTTCATCATTTGATTCTGACTCTTCATATTGGCAATGGCTTCACTGCTGTTCGCAGTATTCAGAAGCGCCTGCACCTGATACTTGTTGCCTGCATAATTATCATACAGATAAAGGACTTCGTTTCCATTCGCATCTGTTTCCTTAACAAGCGTATACTGCTCATCTGCCGATGCTGCCGTACTTGCGGAAGATGCAGATGCTGCAGAAGCTGACATTGCCGCGTCCGCCGATGCACCTGCTGATGCACCCGAACCTGCTGCTGAAGATGCATCTGAAGCACCTGCCGATGCTGCCATGCTGCTTGCATTTGAAGCATCAGTCTTCGTTGCAGAAGTATCTGTTGTTTTCTTTGTAGTAGATGCTGATGTATCTGTTTTCTTGGAAGCGCCAAGCTCTACAAGATCTGCACGGATAAATCCCTGACTGCCGTTTCCGAAAGTCACCTGATACCATTTCTTGGAATCTGTTCCGGTAGCCTTACCGGTAATTGTTACGCCGTCACCGCTGGCAACAGAACCTACTGTAGAATATGCAGTTCCTGCTCCGGAGCGGACATTCGCCTTACTGGTAGTTACGGTAGCTGCCAGTGAATTTACCGAAGTGACAGACGTTTTCGGAAGTGTAGCTGCCGTACTGGTAGTGGTTCCTGTCGAAGCTGCTGTTGTAGTCGTTGCAGCTGCTGCCGTTGAAGCCGCTGCCGTTGCGGTTGCGGTTCCCGTTGTCGAAGACTTGGACAACAGATCTCCCCTGACATATCCCGTACCACCCGTTACATTTATCTTATACCATACCTGACCTGCCGAATCCGTCTTTTCATCCAGAATCTGCACTGCACTTCCCTGTGCAAGACTTCCGACAACAGAACTCGTTGTCGTTGTGTCAGAACGCACCTTTGCCGAATTTGCCGTTACTGTTGCGTTCACAGGTGTATATGCCATCGACAGAATCGGTGATGAAAAACCAAGTGTCAGTATTGTCATCAACGCAAATACAGCTGCTGCAAATCTCCCGCGTAACAATTTTTTCATGTCAGTGATATCCTTCCTTTAAAGCTGTGCATCATCAATTGCCTTACCAATATCATGACGCATATATTTGTTCTCAAAGCTGATCCATTCGGTTGCCTTATAGGCATTCTCTCTTGCCTGTCTGAGATCTGCTCCCTTGGCAGTCACGCCAAGCACACGACCTCCGTTTGTTACAATGCCCTTTTCTGTCTGCTTTGTTCCTGCATGGAAACAGTAATAACCGTCTGCCTGCTTAAATTCCTCCAGCCCCTTGATCAGCTTTCCCTTTTCATATTGAACCGGATATCCGTCAGATGCAAGTACCACACATACTGCCGCATTATCCTCAAATTCAACCTCAAGCTGATCCAGTGTTCCATCAATGCACGCATTGCAGACATCCACCAGGTCTGTCTTCATTCTGGGAAGAATAACCTGCGCTTCCGGATCGCCAAATCTCGCATTGTACTCAAGTACCTTAGGCCCATCTGGCGTCAGCATCAGTCCGAAATAGATAACCCCTTTGAACTCACGACCTTCTGCACGCATCGCATCCACTGTCTTCTGATAAATATGCTTCCAGCAGAATTCATCCACTTCCTTTGTATAAAACGGACTTGGTGAGAATGTACCCATACCGCCGGTATTAAGTCCTGTATCTCCGTCTCCTGCACGCTTATGATCCTGTGCAGAAGTCATAAGGCGAATCGTCCTGCCATCAACAAAGGACAATACGGAAACTTCACGGCCTGTCATAAATTCTTCTACTACCATCTGATTACCGGCGCTTCCAAATTTATGGTCTTCCATGATTTCCTTCACTCCATCAAGCGCTTCCTGTCTGGTCTGACAGATAAGAACCCCTTTACCAAGTGCCAGTCCGTCCGCCTTCAGCACGATCGGATATGTTGTCTTTTCCAGATACGCAATCGCCTGATCCGCATCATCAAAGGTTTCATAGGCTGCAGTCGGAATTCCGTACTTCTTCATCAGATCCTTGGAGAAAGCCTTGCTGCCTTCAAGAATTGCCGCATTTTTTCTTGGCCCGAATGCCCGGAGTCCCGCTGCTTCAAAGGCATCTACCACACCACCTACCAGCGGATCATCCATTCCGACAATTGTCAGATCTATTTTCTTTTCCTTTGCAAATTCCACCAGCTTATCAAATTCCATAGGCGCGATCGGAACACATTCTGCCAGCTCTGCAATGCCGGCATTTCCGGGCGCACAATATATTTTCTCAACTTTTGGGCTTCTGGATACGCACTCTGCAATCGCATGCTCACGTCCGCCGCCGCCAATAATCAGTACTTTCATTTTTCAGCCTCATTCATCTACTGTTATTTGACTTCATATCCGTCTATTATAACTCTTCTGCCTTCAACATGCACTTTACCGTTAGCAATCAGATCTATCGCTCTTGGCATGATCTTCCATTCCGCCTGCTCCATTACCCGCTTCTGCAGGACTTCCGGCGTATCATCCTGACGAACCATCACCGGCTGCTGCAGAATAATCGGACCGGTATCTGTTCCTTCATCTACAAAATGAACCGTTGCACCTGTCACACGCACGCCGCGCTCAAGTACCTTCTCATGCACTTTCAGACCGTAATAACCCTTTCCGCAGAAAGAAGGAATGAGTGACGGATGTATGTTGATCATCCTGTTTGTATATGCCCTGACCATCTCTTCAGGAATTACCACAAGACATCCTGCCAGAACGATCAGATCCGGCTGTGCACTCTGAATGATGCTCAGAAATGCTGCATTGAATTCCTGTCTGGTGGCGTAATCCTTCGGTGATGCTGTGGCAACAGGAATTCCTGCCTTTGCCGCACGTTCCAGCGCATATGCATTTTTATTATTACTGAAAACAAGAACAATCTGTGTATTGGTGATCGTACCATTCTGGATGCCGTCAATAATTGCCTGCAGATTCGTTCCGCCTCCGGAAACACACACTGCTATTTTCAGCATACTGTTACACCCTTCTCACCGGCTTCTACTGAACCTACCACATAACCGGTCTCACCTGCAGCCTTAATTGCAGCAAGCGTCTTATCCACATCGGAAGGATCAACCGCCATAACCATACCAAGACCCATATTATAGGTATTGTACATCATCTTCTCATCAAGCTCACCCTTCTTCTGCATCAGACGGAAAAGAGCCGGTACTTCATAACTGTCCTTCTTAACTACTGCACGGACTCCGTCCGGAAGCATTCTCGGGATATTCTCGTAGAAGCCTCCGCCTGTGATATGGCTGCAGCCCTTTACACGAACACCGGCGCTCTTAACAGACTTCATCATCTTCACATAAATTTTGGTCGGTGCGAGAAGTGCCTCGCCAAGTGTTGTGCCAAGTTCATCATAATATGTATCCAGACTTTCCTTTGTCATATCAAAAATCTTGCGGACAAGTGAAAAGCCGTTACTGTGAACACCGCTTGATGCCACACCGATCAGCGTATCTCCAGCCTTGATCTCATGTCCGTCAATCATGTCCTTTGCATCAACAACACCAACTGCAAAACCGGCAAGATCATACTCATCTTCCGGATAAAATCCGGGCATTTCTGCTGTTTCTCCGCCGACAAGCGCTGCATCTGACTGCTTACAGCCTTCAGCAACACCCTTGACAATTGCTGCAATCTTTTCAGGATAATTCTTGCCGCAAGCAATATAATCCAGGAAGAACAGCGGTTCACCGCCGGCACATGCAACATCATTTACGCACATGGCAACACAGTCAATACCGACAGTATCATTTTTTCCCATGATAAATGCGAGCTTCAGCTTTGTTCCAACACCATCTGTTCCAGACAGCAGAACCGGGTTCTCCATGTCCTTGATCTTTGCAAGAGAAAATGCTCCGGAAAATCCGCCGATTCCTCCCAGTACCTCCGGTCTCATGGTTTCCTTCACATACTGTTTCATCAGTTCAACCGACTTGTAACCGGCCTCAATATCCACACCTGCGTTCTTGTAATTTAATGCCATTGTGATGTTCCTCCATATTCACTTATCAAGGTTTCTTATTTATTGGAATAATTCTGGTATCCGACTTCCTGAAGCTTTGCATCCTTTGCAATCACACTCTCCTTAAGAGATGCAGTATATTTTTTCAGTCTCTCAAGAAGATCTGCATCTGATGTAGCCAGGATCTTGGCTGCAAGAATGCCTGCATTCGCACCGCCGCCGATTGCAACTGTCGCAACCGGAATGCCTGTCGGCATCTGCACAATTGAATAGAGAGAATCACGTCCGCCAAGAGACGTTGTATGCATCGGAATTCCGATGACCGGCATCGGGAAAATTGCTGCGCACATACCTGGAAGATGTGCTGCCATACCTGCTCCTGCAATAATTACCTTATAGCCTCTGGACTCTGCACTTCTTGCATAGTCAAAGAACTCATCCGGTTCTCTGTGTGCAGAGATGATGTGCATTTCATATGATATTCCGAGCTGATCCAGAATATCTGCTGCTTTTGCCATGACCGGCATATCCGAGTCACTGCCCATTACAATTCCGACTTTTGCCATTTTATCTCTCCTCTTTACATGTGAAACTGAATATTTTCAATGAATATATTACATTCATTTATCCCGGATTTTCCCCTCAAACAATACCACAATATTTACCTGCGTACCAGCAGTAAATCATCCTTCATCAAGCGGTTTGTTAAGTTCCTGTGTTCCCTCAAGAACAAATCGCCCATTCAGAATTATCGGAATCGTCCTGCCATCTTCTGTCACTGCAGAAACTTCTCCAAGCTCATCATACGGAATCGTAATATCTGTATGACAGTTCAGATATGCTTTCTCCGGCTCCGTTCCCCTGAGGTCTGATATTTCATTGGATCTTGCAATAATCTGTTTTCCGTCTGGATTAAAGGTAATGTTATCCTCTTCATGAGAATAGCACGTATCTCCGACTGCAAAATGCGGTCCCGTCTTTTCTGCGATCAGAATCGGCATTTTATCTGCAATATGATATTTCTGTGCCATCATATAAGCCGTCGTATTCGTACCAATTGCGAACTCTCCAAGCGGCAGTGTGTCATGATGGTACAGAATGTTATCGTCAATATACTTACGGTTTTCCACATCCGTATCAAAATTCGAACATGAATATCCACTGATACATCCATCACTGAAGTGAATTTCAAGATTTTTGAAAAGGAGCCCTTCCAGATATACCTGTGTAACGTGAAGAACACCTTCCGTTCCTTTAAGTACCGGTGAAGTAAAGACTTCTCCGACAGGAATATTCACATCTGCAACACAGTTTTCAAAATTGGTTTCCTTCTCAGGATCTGAAAGATGATGCAACGCCACCTTCATCTGCGTACGATTATCTCCCATTCCTCTGATCAGGCAGTACTCAGCCTTGTCCAGTGTATCAATGATCACCTGCTGAATTTTCTGATACAGCTCATAGTCCAGTGTATTCAGGCGAATGGTTTCCCTGAATATCTCCTCATACTGCGCACCGATTTCGGCAACCGGAAATGCAATAATGGTGAAACTGCGCTCATCCTCATGAATATATTCATTCTGGATCATTGCCGCCTGTCCTCTGTACTCGGCAAGCATCTTTTCCTGTGCAAGAGAGAGATGAACCGCTTCTTTTTTAATTGCCGGAGAAAACGGCTTCTCTCCAAATGTTTCCACAACTGCCGGCCCGCCAAACACTGCCGCCTGTATCTTGAACATTTCTCCGGCACTTCTGACTGCTTCAATCCTGCGCTGCAAAAATGCAGCATCCATAAATAAGGCGTCATCATCCTTATGATCATATTCGTACTGTTTATTGGCTGATGCTCCGCAGTATCCATTTCTGTAGGTACTGTTTGCCGTGTGAAAAAGGCTCGGAAGTGCACGATAAACAGAAGACTGCAGGCCGATTTTCTCAAAGTCAAGAATCGCGCAGCGGATCATACGCTCAAATCCAAGACCATATCGTACACTGACAGTCTTCTTTTTATGAATATCCTTGCCGGTAACTTCAAAACCGATTCGATATCCTTCTGTATAAGTATGAGCAAGTGCAGCAACTTCCTCCTCGCTCATCCGGTTTAATAATTCAGCTGTTTTCAGCTCATTATCTGTAATATACTCTCCAAAACGGTACAGATATGACGGATCCTTCAGATCACTGTTCATAATCAGATCTCTCGCATAGTCTTCTTCCGGTGCCACCATCTGTCCAAATCTGAGCCTACGCTCTTCCTCAGCATAATCACTGTAAAACCAGTAGAGAATCTCCCTGATTTCCTGTGCTGAAGGAATATCTTTCCGATCAGCCTGTGCATTACAAAACGCGCCGTAAACCTCCAGAAAAAGTTCCATCCGGATCGTCAGTTCTTTCACCTGTGCTTCAAATGCATGCGGAATCAGACTGCGCATCTCATAATAAAGACAGGACAGCAGACGTCCTCTGTCTTCTCCGAATCTCCGAACCGCTACTGCCGGATTTGCATAACTTCCGTCATAGTTCTCAGGCAGAACATCTTCGTAAAGTCTGTGATTAAGGTTCTCGAGTTCTTCAAGACTTCCCCTTGCGATCCTGCCCTGTACTGCCATCTGACAGGTATCTCTGATCATCAGAAGAAAATCCGCCAGATAATGAAAATACGCATCGTAATCAGCATCAGAAAGATGTTCCTCCTTCATTTCACTGATCCGATCTGTTGCAAGCTCATAGCGCTGATCAATAAGCTCCTGTGCATCTTCCTGACTGAAACTTTCTGACATTTTCCGTTCCTCTGTTACCATATAAAAATAACCTTTCCCTGTTTCTCTGTTCTTTCTTCTTAGATCAGTCCCAGATACAGAATTCCCACAATACAGATCAGTACAACTGTATTAAGCAGAATTCCCAGATTTGGAAATAATCTGAAAATATCTTTTTCCGTACCTGACATGATCCCAAGGACAAGCCCTGCAATCGCATAAATCAAAGCCAGAATCACAGCTGCCGCATACTGCGGTTTTGCCTGTCCCCCGGCTTCAAAAGCAAGCCTGACCGCCATATAGACTGTCACTGCGGAAATCACACCAAGTGCAGAAGAGAAGATTCCCTTCTGCGGATGCTTATTATCGGTAAAAATATAACGTCCTTTTTTTCGGAGCGGTTTGATTTTAAATTTCACTTTTGGCTTCATGGTACTCCATCAGAACATAATCTTCTTACGGCCGCTCAGCAGCTTTGCGCCGCAGATAATCAGCATTACACCTGCCGCTGTTCCGGCTACAATTGAAACAATGCCAAACGCAATATTAATTGCTCCGGTATTCCCCATCAGCTTAAATGTCTTCTCTTCCATTTTCGCCCTCCAATCTCCATCTCTGCCTCAGATGGCGCCATATTCCTTATAGTATGCATCAATTGACTTCTTTATCTCCTTATTCAGAAGAACCTCTCCGTCGATCGGTCTGTTATAAAGATAACTGACAACATCCTGCATGGTCACAATTGCATGTGCACCAAAACCATATTTCTCATGAATCTCATCCAGTGCACTCTTGTCTGAATCCTGTCCTTTCTCCTGACGGTTGAGAGAAACCATCAGTCCGACAAGGTCAACATCTGCCTGCTCCTGAATAATCGGAACGGTTTCTTCGATTGATGCTCCTGAAGTGGTAACATCCTCAATAATCAGTACACGATCCTCATCTTTGAGCTTACTTCCAAGAAGAATTCCCTTATCTCCGTGATCCTTGATCTCCTTACGGTTTGCACAGTACCTGATATCACGTCCGTACAATTCGCTGATCGCCATTGTGGTTGCAACTGCAAGCGGAATTCCCTTATATGCAGGTCCGAACAGAACATCGAACTCAAGCCCGAAGGTATCATGAATTGCTCTTGCATAATATTCTCCAAGTTTACGCAGCTGTGAGCCCGTCACATAAGCTCCTGCATTCATGAAAAAGGGAGACTTTCTTCCACTCTTCAGAGTAAAATCACCGAATTTCAACACATTGCTGTCCACCATGAAATTAATGAACTCTTCTTTGTACTTCTCCATTTTTAATCCCTTCTTAATCATATTTATTTGCACTTTACTGCCGCATCAGCGACTGCAAAGTGCATTTGAAATATCTTTTTTCATATCAAGGACAGCTGCACGTGCAGCCTCCCCGATCCTGTTTCCGCCAAAGCTGCTGTACTGCTCGCTCTTCCATGCGGCGATAATGCCTCTTGAAGAATTGACAATTGCGCCAAGACCATCTTCACGGAAGAAATGTACCAGATCAGAACCTTTTCCTCCCTGTGCGCCATAGCCCGGAACCAGAATATATGCATGCGGCATGATCTCCCGCAGAATCCTGCCCATTTCAGGATAAGTAGCACCGACGACTGCTCCCACATTACTGTAGTCACCATCCATCGACTGCTGACCCCATTTTTCCACCTGTTCGCCGACCAGCTCATATAACGGTCTGCCGTCAACCTGTCGATCCTGAAACTCTCCACTGCTGGGATTGGACGTTTTTACCAGTACAAAAATCCCTTTATCTGCCTGACTGCATACGTCAATAAACGGCTGCACCCCGTCCGATCCAAGATAGGGATTCACCGTTGCAAAATCTTCCTCAAATCCGCTGACCATCGTACTGCCGACTTTCGTACTGCCCAAATGCCCGATGGCATACGCCTCTGATGTGGATCCGATATCTCCACGCTTGATATCCCCGATCACCAGAAGTCCTTTTTCATGACAATAACGGACAGTTTTATCAAATGCGATCAGCCCCGGAATGCCGAACTGCTCATACATTGCAATCTGCGGCTTCACTGCCGGAATCAGATCATACACACCATCTATGATCTCTCTGTTGAAATTCCAGAGTGCCTGCGCAGCTCCTTCCGCAGTTTCTCCGAACTCACGATATGCTTCGGAAGTGATCCTGTCCGGGATAAAAGACAGCTTGGGATCAAGGCCGACCACGATCGGCGCCTGTGTTTTCTGAATTGCACTGATTAGCTTCTGAATCATTCTCACTGTTTCCTTTACTCAAAATATACCGATTTTATTACTTCCCCTATACTACCATAAATTCAGAAAATGTCACATAGAATATGTAAAAAAGTCTTCATTTATAAAAGCGGTGCAAAAAGTCTCAGGAAACACTGCACCACGCGAAGTACAATATTCCGCCTTCCGATATAGTATTCCGAAACGTCTCTTGACTGCGGGAACATGACATCAAAATCTTCTCTGATCGTTCTGGCGGTTCTGCTGTCATACATAATGCAGCCGTTCTCAAAATGCAGATATAAACTTCTGAAATCAAGATTTATGGTGCCCACCGTGGCCACTGCATCATCTGATACGCACATCTTCGCGTGACAGAACCCCGGTGTATATTCATAGATTCTGACGCCGTTCCGGGCAAGTGTATTATAGTAGGAGCGTGTAACCTGATAAATCACTTTTTTATCCGGAATTCCCGGTGTGATCAGCCTTACATCCACGCCTCTTCTGGCAGCCTGTGAAAGCTCACGTCCCATCTCATCCGTAATGACCAGATACGGCGTAATGAAATAACAGTATTTCTTTGCATTCTTCAGAATGTCCATATAGACATTTTCTCCGACATGCTCCGTATCCAGCGGGCTGTCCGCATACGGTTGCACAAAGCCCTCGCTCTCTGCTTTATACTGTGTTTCAGGCAGGTACTGATCAAAACTGACATCATCAATATCTGAATCACGAACTGCGTTCCACATTTCCAGAAATGTGATGGTCAGGCTTCTGACCGCATCCCCTTCCAGCCTGATTCCCGTATCTTTCCAGTATCCATAAGGCTGTGTCACATGAAAATATTCATTGGCAAGATTATAACCTCCGGTAAATCCCACCTTGCCATCAATTACCGTAATCTTTCTGTGATCTCTGTTATTCATGAAAATGTTCAGGAAAGGCATTACCGGATTAAACACTCTGCAGCGAATCCCGAGTTTTTTCATTCTTGCAATAAAGCCGGGATCGATGAAGCCGATGCTGCCGACATCATCGTAAAAGAGTCTGACCTCCACGCCTTCCGCCGCTTTTTCTGCCAGTACCTGCAGAATTCCGGCAAAAGATTCTGCATCCTCAATCGCATGATATTCCATGAAGATAAACTTCCGTGCCTTCTGAAGTTCCTCAATCTGTGCCTTCAGCCCGTCTTCTGCATCCGCATAATATTTCACATCAGTGTTGTCATACACCGGATAATGTGCATATTTCCAGATATATCTGGCCTGATTGGCAGTCGCCAGATCCTTCTCTTCAAGCTGGTGAAATGTACTGTCTTTCTGCAGCAGAAACGGAAACAGCTTCCGGTCAATGCTGTCAAAGCGTGTTGCCATTCTCTTCGTTGTGTTCGGACGCCCCATCAGTGCATAAAGGCACAGCCCGATAATCGGGAATACCAGAATCAGCATGATCCACGGCATTTTAAATGCCGAATTGATATGCCTTCCGTAAATTGTAAGTACGACCACAAGCGCCAGGATTCTTGTCGCGTTTGAAATCCATGTACTGTATGCATTTACCCGCATCAATACCAGTATCATCCACCAGATCTGGAGCACGGTCAGAAGTACTACCGCTGCCAGCCTGCTGATGCTGTTTTTCACATTTGATTTCTGTTCTGTACGCATATGCTTTTTCTGAACCATAATTTGTCCTCATGCCTTACCTGATGATTACCAGTATACCATATGAAAAAAACAGTATATAATAGGAACGTTTCATATTGAAAAAGAAAGAGGTTCCCATGAATATTCAAAAGTATCTTACACCTGAATTTAAAAAGAAAACAGTCATCGTCATCACTTCCGTACTCTGTATGGGATTTTTCCTGTCCTTCCTGATTGACGTCAACCTGGGGACTGACCCCTGCACCTTCATGAATCTGACGATTTCCGGTCTGCTCGGCCTGTCCTTTGGCAACTGGCAGCTGCTTCTGAACGCCGTGCTTCTGGTTTTCGTTCTCATCGCTGACCGGCGCATGATCGGTATCGGCACCATCGCCAATATGGTTCTGATCGGTTATGTTGCCGACTTCTGCAGATATCTATGGAGCATTTTTCTCCCTCATGAAATCTTTACTGCAGAGCCCTTTCGTGCCATCATTTTTGCCCTTGCCCTGTTCGGTTTCATTGTCAGTGCATCCTTCTATATGAATTCCGAAATGGGTCTTGCACCATATGATGCTACCTCGGCCATCATCGGACACTGGATACCCCGGATTCCGTTTCATTTCGTCCGGATTGCCTACGACATGCTTGTGATTCTGATCGGCATTCTGGCAGGTGGGCGACCGAATGTCGGAACTATCCTGATGGCCTTTGTTCTCGGTCCCATGATTACTATCGTCGGCAGATATATGACCCGTATCCTGCATCCTGAAGCTAAAACAGAAATGTAAATTTTTCAAAAAATCAGCAGAAACTTTACTCTTTAATCAAAAGAGGCTGTCTCTGCTGATTTTTTATTTTTTCCTTGTTGTTCTTGTTACTGCTTTTCCTGCTGCTTTAGTTGTTTTCACATTCTTTTTTGGTGTATCATCCAGATGTCCGTCCCTGTGCATGGAAAAACTATCCATCGGATAATTCTTCAGATTTTCAAGCACCTTTCGGTCATCCGCCTTGGACAGAAGTGCAGCTCTGGCCTTCGTTACCTCGGCTTCCGTCTTATGTCTTGAAGGTCCGCCAAGGCAGCCGCCCGGACATACCATTCCTTCAACAAAGTCCTCCTGAAGTTTCCCACTGTGCAGCATCAAAAGCGTCTTTTTGCATTCTGCGCCGCCTGCGCAGTGCAGAAGTTTCATTTCCGAAGTATCCGTTCCACGCTCCTGTATGCACTCAATTACTGCATTGGCCACACCACCGCTTGTTGCAAATTTTTTACCCCATACGGAAGATTCCTGATAAGGCTTCTCCGCAGGTTCAAACTCCATATCCTTTGAACGCATCAGCGCATAAAGCTCTCCAAACGTAATTGCATAATCTGCATTATCTGTTATGGAAGGATCCTGCGTCTCTGCTTTTTTGGCAATGCAGGGTCCGATAAATACAGTTACACAACCTGGATGCGTCAGCTTCAGATATCTGGCAATGGCCACCATCGGCGATACTGTGGAGGACATATTGTTCTCATAAATATCCGGAAAATGCTTTCGCAGCATGTTGACAAATGCCGGACAGCAGGATGTCGTCATCTTTTTCCCTTCCTTATATGCCTCTTCCCATTCTGCCGATTCATATGCCGCCGTCATATCTCCGCCAAGTCCCACTTCCACCATGTCAGCAAAACCGAGCCTGATCAACGTGCTGCGAATCGCTGCCATCGTGATATTGTCACCGTACTGTCCCTCAATAGACGGCGCACACATGGCGATGACTTCCTTTCCTGCCAGAATATTCTGAATAATATTCACCAGATAAGTTTTGGAACCAATTGCGCCAAACGGGCAGGAGTGAATACAGTGCCCGCACTGAATACACTTACTGTCATCAATCCTGCATAGCCCGTTTTCATCATAGGTGATTGCTCCAACCGGACATGCCTTTTTGCACGGACGCTCCAGATGCACAATGGCGCCATAGGGACATGCCTTGGCACACATGCCGCATTCCTTGCAGGTCTGCGGATCAATATGCATACGGACATCACCTTTGGAAATTGCTCCGAAATGGCAGGAATTCAGACACGCTTTTCCCATGCAGAACCGGCAGTTATCCGTCACTGAATATGCTGAAATCGGGCATTCGTCGCAGGCAGCATTGATAACCTGCACGATATTGGCAGAATCCGGATGGTCCATGGTATTCTGTCCACATGCCAAACGGATTCTCTGACGTACAATTTCTCTTTCCTTATAAATACAGCACCGAAACTCCGGCTTGGGTCCCGGAATAATCTGATTGACGAGCAGTTCCCTGCTCTCTTCATTCAGATTGTCATTCCATGCCAGTCTGCAGACCTCTTCCATTACCTTATGCTTCAGGCTGATAATTCCCTCGTCGTTTGATATCATACTATACTGACCTTTCTGCAGAAATCCAGTCCATCTGCTTCATGTGCTGTCAGAAGAAGCGGATTGCTGCCTTTCTTTTCCATAATATAATCAATTGCTTTCTGACGGTTCTGTGCGTCAAGTCCCGTAAAAGGTTCATCCAGTACCAGCAAGTCTGCCGGAACTGCACAGGCACGTACAATCGCCACCCGGCGTTTCTGACCTCCCGAAAGTTCTCCGACTCTGCGATCGAGCACTTCATCCGGCAGCAGCCGCTGCAACTCTCTCCTCGCAGTCTGTCTCGTAATCTTCTTATGAACCATCGCCACATTGTCAACTGCCGAAAACTGCTCACACAGCCGGTTTTCCTGAAATACAACACCAGCACACAGATATGCATATTTATAATCTCCCAGCAGCTGAATTTTTCCGCTGTCCGGCTTATCAAGCCCCAGGAGTATTCTTAAAAAAGTTGTCTTTCCGCATCCGGAACGACCGATAAGCAAGGTGCAGCTTTCCGACTGAATGGAAAGATTAAAATCATGCAACACTTCCTGTCCGTCATAGGACTTGCAGATATGTTCCGCTTCAATTGTCATCTGCTGCCTCCTTCTTTCCGCACCCTGCTGACGGATCAAGGAAACCGAACAGCCGGAGGAAACATTTTTCAAATCCCCATGAGAGTATCACAATGACAATTGTCCATGCAAGTACTTCCGACGTAGCCAGATATATCTTGGCGCGGTACAGGCCGTTCCCGATGGAATGCAGCGGCTGTCCGATGACTTCCGCCGCAACACCGCTCTTCCAGCTCATGCCCAGTGCCAGTCTGAATCCGCTGAGCAGAAACGGATATACTGACGGAAAAAAGATATAATGGAATCTGTCCCATGCAGGCATATGATACACCTGTGCCATTTCCAGGAGTTTTCTGTCCGCACTCTGAAATCCATGCAGTGTGTTCAGATATAGTATAGGAAATACCACCATCATACTGATCAGAAATGACAACCGTTCACTTCCCGCCCAGATCATCACAAGAATCACAAAACTGACCACCGGAACTGTCTTCAGCATTGTGACCAGCGGAGACAGAAATGCACCAAACAACGGTTTTCTGTATGCCAGAAATGCAGACAGCATTCCCAGTACCGATCCCGTCAGGAATCCGCCCACAATCCGGATGAAAGATGCCATAAGGCTGATTCTGAATTCATTTTCCGGAAGGAGAACTGCAAGTGCCCGCACGGTTTCTGCCGGGCCAACCAGCAGAATATCATTATGAACAATCATTGCAAGCAGCTGCCAGATACACAGCCACACCAGTACTACCAATGCTTTTTTCTTCATTTTACCTGCTCGATTTCATAGAAATCATTTCCCGGCAGTTTCCCGCCGACTGATTTGGGATTCTGCTCATACAGAACCTTCAGATAGCCTTCCAGCGTAGTTTTCATCTCATCTGCCGTAATACAGACAATATTGCAGGAGGGAATCGCCTTCTGTGCTACCGCTGCCTTTTCAATAATACCATATTCCGCTACCAGTTCTGCCGTTCCCTTTACGTCGTTGCCCGCCAGCTCCGCACTCTTTCTATGTTCCTGAACAAAGGTATTCACCGCATCCGGATGTTTCTTGAGAAAAGCACGGCTGACAACGGTTACTCCCGTCAGGAGACGCGAGCCGTTACTCAGCGCATCCCACTCCTGCGTCAGGGAAAACGCACTTTTAAGGTTTTCATTCTGCAAAAGCGCCACCGTTGCAAACGGCTGAGGCAATACGGCGATCTGCTGCGGATCTTTGGCAAGTTCTGCTGCAATTTCCGTTGCCTCCGACTTGAATTCAAGTGTGCAGTTCGTTACGCCGTTTTCCTTCAGCAGATAATTCAGTGCATATTCAGGGGTTGCACCCTGCCCGGTTGTAATTACCGTCTTTCCGGCCAGATCCTTCACAGAATGAATGTCTCCGTCTCCGGTCACACACTCCAGAACTCCAAGCGTATTGATATCAATCACGGATATGCCGCCATTTGTTTTATGATAAAGAACACTCGCCATATTCGCCGGAATCAGTGCAATATCAAGATTTCCATTCACCATCTCCGCCATCAGGATATCCGGCTGCGTTTCCATGGTAAACGTGTAACTGCCCTTCGCACTTCTCTCTGCTGTTTCTTTCATCAGATTGACCAGTCCCATGGTTGTCGGTCCCTTAAGGGAACCGATTCTGACCGTCACATCAGAACCCGTCAAAGCTTCTGTCTCACTACTTTCGGCTGATGATACAGCATCAGGCGTATTCCCGGATGCCTGTTGCATGCTGCATCCCGACAACAGCGCTGCCACCAGCATCAGCGCTGCTGTTGTCACTGCAAGGTAGTTTCTCTTCTTCATTTTTTCCTCATTTCATCTCTGTTTCGTTTGCTCTTTGCAGTATACCGTAGATAAAAACATAACGCAATTGAAATGAACTGCAATGACAGATCATTTCACAGAAGCCTGCTTCGCAGAACAAAACAATAGGGCATGATGAAGAATTTCCTCCATCATGCCCCTTATCAGTGTGCCTTGCTATGCATGTCAGCTTTTTATACACTTGTCAGTGAAATAATCATCTCTGCTGTTTCCACAATTCCGGTTCCGGAATCCATAGAGCATTTCTGCAGATATTTGTGTGCCTCCGGTTCCGTCATTTTATGACGTTCCATCAGCAGTTCCTTGGCTTTCCGAATTGTTTCCTGCTCTTCACTGCTTCGCTCTTTTCCCGGCTGTCTTGCTTTCTTTCGTCTGGTACTCACCCTTTCCAGCATCATGTTCAAAGAAGCAATCATATCCTCCGTTTTCAGCGGAGTTTCCAGATAAATCACATTTTCAGGAAGTGATGACCCGTCCACCTTGCTGGGAGAAGCAATCAGAAGCATCTGAAAATAGGACGGAAGATTTTCGGAGAGTTCATTGTAAATCATGTCGCTGAGCCGATATCCGCAGATAATCACCCCGTTACCCAGATCCTCCATCGCAGAAAGTGCCTGAGCCCCGGACGTGCATACTACGGCAACATCAAAGCCCTTACGAACCAATATGCTTTTGAAGTTCCTGGCATCCGCCTCTTTGGCAAACGCCACTATGATGTTCTGCACGCTTTATGTCACGCCCTTCTGTTATATATTTATCCGCTGCAATCTTCTGACAGAGCCTGCAATGCAAGTCCGATCACAGAGCTTGCGAAGCAAACCGAATAACAGAGCTTGCGAAGCAAGCTCTTAACATAAAATGCTTCGCATTTTATGTTTAATATTGGTCCAGATATTCCTTCAGTTCCCACTGTGTAACACACATGCGGAATTCTCTCCATTCCTTTTTCTTTGCAGTCAGGAATTTACGATAAATCTGGTCACCCAGAACTGATTTTACAAACTCGTCCTTTGAATATGCTTCAATTGCTTCCCCGAGGGTTTCCGGCAGTCTGTCCGGATTCATGTCATTATCCGCGTCCGCATTTACACTGGCATGGAGTTCCTCCGGCGGAGTCAGCTTTCTTCTGATGCCGTCCATTCCGGCTGCAAGGCAAAGCGCCAGTGCCAGATAAGGATTGCAGGTCGCATCAGGATTACGGATTTCAACCTGTGTCTCTGCGCCCTTTTGTGACGGAATTCTGATCAGTGCAGAACGGTTTGCTGATGATCCCGACCAGGCGATGTCCACCGGTGCATCATATCCCGGTACCAGTCTCTTATAAGAATTTACCAGCGGATTTGTCACCAGCGTGATTCCATCCATATGATCCAGCACTCCTGCGATGAACTGGTATGCGGTTTCTGAAAGTTTCAGTACATCTTTTTCATCATAAAACAGATTCTTTCCATTCAGATCCTCTGCCATGATATTGATATGCATGCCTGAGCCGTTCACCCCTTCCTTGGGCTTCGGCATGAAGGTTGCATACAGACCGTGCTTTTTGGCAATGGTCTTAACGGCCATCTTGAAGGTCATGATCATATCAGCAATACGGTCGGCACTCTCTGCATCAAAATCGATCTCATGCTGTGCCGGTGCAATCTCATGATGCGAAGACGCCACCTGGAAATTCATATCCTCCAGATTGAGGATAATGTCTCTTCTTACGTTCTCGCCCCAGTCAGAAGGCGCCACATCAAAATACCCTGCATTTTCATGCGAAGTTGCAACCGGGCGTCCGTCATCGTCACAGCCGAACAGGAAGAATTCAAGCTCCGGATCAACCTTGAACTGAAGTCCCATCTTTCCGGCATCCTCAAGTACACGCTTGAGCACGTTTCTCGGATCTCCCTGAAACGGCTGACGATCCAGTGTATAAACATTGCAGAACATTCTTGCGACCTTGCCGCTCTGGGGTCTCCACGGATAAATCTCAAATGTATCAATATCGGGATACAGATACATATCACTTTCATCCGTACGTACAAATCCTTCTACAGAAGAACCGTCGAACATGATTTCATTATTCAGCGCTTTCTCAAGCTGTGAAGGTGTAATTGCCAGATTTTTCGGCATCCCGAAAATATCACAGAACTGAAGTCTGATAAATGCGACATCTTCCTCTTCCACAATTCTGAAAATATCTTCTCTGTTATACTTGCTCATTTACTGCTCCTTCCTTTCTCCCGTAACACAGCACACCGCTCCATACAGAAAAAGGCAAAGACAGCCATAACGATTCTGTTACCGGCGCCCTTGCCATACTTTAGTCACTTTAATTATTATTTGTAGCCTAGCAGAAAAAAAAGGCTGTGTCAATTCTTTCCGGTTACCGTTTTCCGGCTGACTGCAACAACCTGCTGACCTGCCTTCTGTGCCGGAAAGGAGAAAGGGGTCGGACGGAGCTTCCTACCCCATCCGGCCCTGGAAATGTATATAAAATGTAAAACAAGGAAGCAAATCGAAAATGCAGAACTTTTTATCTTTTTATTCCACGTCCTGCAATGCTGCACTGTCTTCTTCACCGGTACGGACCTTGACGACACGACTGACGTTGTATACGAAGATCTTGCCGTCTCCGATATGACCGGTATAAAGAGCTTTTTTCACAATATCAATCACACTCTGAACCGGAATCTTTGACACGATGACTTCTACCTTTACCTTCGGCAGCAGCGTGGAATCCACAATTGCACCGCGATATCTTTCTGTAGAGCCTTTCTGAATACCACAGCCCATAACCTGTGTCATTGTCATGCCGGTAACCCCGAGTTCATTGAGTGCCTTCTTAAGCGTATCAAATTTAGCAAGTTTACAGATAATCGTAATCTTATGCATACCGGTATCAAATTCCGGTGTCAGCGGAGATTCCGATTTAACCGGAACCGCTGCAGCCTTCTGTGCGGAAGTTGCTTTGACAAAGTCTTCTTCTCCCAGATCCGTATTTTCATTGACATCAATATCCATATCTGTAACATCTGTAATGGCAAATCCTGAATATGCAGATACAAGGCCATGCTCATGAATATCAAGTCCGTCAATTTCCACCTGCGCCGGAACACGAAGGCCGATGGTCTTATCGATAATCTTAAAGACAATAAACATTGTGATCAGAACATATGCTGCAATGCATACAATACCCAGAACCTGAACTCCCAGCTGGTGAATTCCACCGCCATACAGCAGGCCAACGCCGACGCCATCTGTTCCATTGCTGAACAGTCCTACTGCAATCGTTCCCCACATGCCGTTTACCATATGTACAGACACAGCGCCAACCGGATCGTCCACCTTTGCAATGTTGTCCCAGAACTCTACAGACAATACAACCAGAATACCTGCAATCAGACCGATGAAAAATGCACCGACCGGAGATACACAATCGCATCCTGCGGTAATGGCTACCAGTCCTGCAAGTGCTCCGTTCATAGTCATGGATACATCAGGCTTACCATAGCGGAACCATGTGAAAATCATAGTCGCGCAGGTAGCAACTGCTGCTGCAAGATTGGTATTCATAAATACCAGTGAAGCACTGTTTGCTGCTGTCGCATCTCCCATGGCTACTGTTGAGCCACCGTTAAATCCGAACCAGCAAAACCAGAGGATAAATACACCAAGCGTGCATGCTGTCAGATTATGCCCGGGAATTGCCTTTGCCTTACCCTGCTTATCATATTTACCGATACGGGGTCCAAGCATTGCAGCGCCAAGACATGCAATCAGTCCACCGACCATATGTACACAGGCACTTCCTGCAAAATCATGGAAGCCAAGACTGGCAAGCCATCCGCCACCCCATGCCCAGTGCCCGGTTACCGGATACACGAACAGGGAAACACATGCGGAATAGATACAATACGCCTTGAAATTGGTTCTTTCTGCCATGGAACCGGAAACAATTGTCGCTGCTGTTGCACAGAAGACTGTTTCAAAGATCACATAGCACCATAGTGGCATGGTCTGCGGAACTACACTGTTAGTGGCATCATAAACCCCTTTTATCAGGAGGTCCGGCTTTCCGATAAATCCGCCAAGGCCGCCGCTGAACATCAGTCCGAAACCAATCACCCAGAAGCATGGTGTACCGATACAAAAGTCCATCATATTCTTCATCAGAATATTACCGGTATTCTTTGCACGGGTAAGTCCCGCCTCGCAGAGTGCAAATCCTGCCTGCATGAAATAAACCAGCGCAGTACAGATGAGCACCCATGTTACAGTAGATACATTAATTTCCATAACATTACTCCTCCATTCTTTTCTTTCAGGAAAATCCCCATTTTCCTATCTGAACATGTCGGATCAGTAAACAGAAGTGCAGAAACACTTCAAATAAAAAAACGCCGATGGAATTCAACCGAACTCCTTCAGCGCCTTTGCTGCCCTTCCAACATGATTCATTCCGATCATACTGCCACATTCATTCAAGCCATTTTTCCGCCAGATTGTTCTTAAATGCCTCTGCTGTTACCCTGCATTTATAAAAAATTCTTTGCGGTTTTCGTAATTCATTATACAAAAAAGGTGCCCGGAGAACTGATCTCCAAGCACCTTTGCTTTTGATGTTTCAAATTGTATACCCGTATCCAAAGTGTGTCAACCTTTTTTTCGGACTTTTTTGGCTTCCGCTCTTTTTTCTTGCCGAAATACCTTCTGTGCACCGTAAATTGAGCAGTTACCATTGAGAATGTACGCCAGTGTACACACGATCACAAACAGCAACATATTCTGTGCACCAAATACTTCAATCCCGATCAGAATCGGCGCAATCAGCGTGTTGGTTGCACTGCCAAAAACTGCCGCATACCCCAGTGCCGCGGTTACTTCCGGCGGAAGTCCCATCATCATTCCCAGCACCACCCCAAGTGTGGCTCCGATGGAAAAGAGTGGTGTTACCTCACCTCCCTGAAATCCGATGGAAAGCGTCAGAATGGTGAACAGAAGTTTCAAAATCCAATCATAGCTGTTCACAGTTCCACCCTCAAAGCTTGCCCTGATCAGATTTGTTCCCAATCCGCAGTACCTTCCCGTAAATGCTATAAGCAGAAGCGCAGCAAGCGGAATGGAAATCACACCGATTCTGATATAGGGATTTTCTATTTTTTCACCCATTATTTTTTTCATTCTTCCGAGGAAAAAGGAAAAGCACCAGCCGGTCAGTCCAAAGGCAATCCCCAGCAGCACGATCTTCAGCGCCGTCGACGGACTGCCTGAAAGTGCAATTGTACCTTTGATATTCTCTGAGAATTTCTCAAGGCCAAGCGCCGCAGACGCCGCGCTGGAAAGGTATGAGGCGATCAGCGCCGGCAGAAGAGCCTCATAATCCATAACGCCTGCAGTAATTACTTCAATGGCAAAAAAGGTGGCCGTCAGCGGCGTCTGAAACAGCCCTGCAAAACCCGCGGCCATACCGGTTACCAGCATGATCCGGCCATTGTCAGGCATTTTAAGCTTTCTGGCAATTGTATGTGAAACGGTTGCACCGATCTGTACGGCAACACCCTCTCTGCCGGCGCTTCCGCCGAACAGATGTGTCGCCCATGTACCGATCATTACCAGCGGCACCAGTGCTTTGGGGATTTCCTCGCGCCTTGCCTGCTCCGTTTCAAATACAAGTGTCATTCCTTTCAGACTCAGCTTGCTGTAGCGATAATACATATAGGTGATAAGAAGCCCTGCCAGCGGCAGAAATGGCACCAGCAGCAGCACATGTGCGTCCCTGAAGGAGGATACCGCAATCAGAATCCCGCCAAACACTGCATCAATTGCTCCGACAATCGGTCCCACAACCACTGCCAGCAGAACATGCTTTGCCATATCCGTCAGCTTTGTTTTCGTTTCCTGTTTCATATTGCCACTCGTCTCCTGTCCTGATTTTCTGATTTCATATCGTTCCCCGCATCTCCATCCGGCATGAGCCATGATGCATTATTCTGCGTGAATCAGCAGTGCGCACCTTCGGAATCTGCGGTTCCCCGGTCACGCAAAAAGGCTGATGAGTCTGTAAGCAGTTCATTACAGAAGTCATCAGCCATAAAAGGCAGTTCCGGCATTGCCGCGGGAGAACCTCATTCCCAATGGATTCATCCTAGCACAGGTAACGAAAAGCGACAAGACTTTTCTGTAGGATCAGGCGAAACGCCGGAGAAATCAGGAATTCATTTTATCTGTTGCTCTTTTTATTATTCATCTGTATAATAAGCAATTCTTTTCGTCCATTCTATTTTTATTCCTAAATGCATCCTTCTGCATATGTTTCTTCCGTACGGATGCATAGATGCAAAGATTCTCTGCTCTCCCCTCTGCCAACACTTCATATACATCTCTCCAAACATCTTCATCGCTTTTAATCCAAATTTCAAAAAAAGAAATTATTAAACATGAACAACATTAAAGAATGTTTACAGAAACAGGAAAAGGAAATCGAATCAATTATCAGTTACGCAGATAAAATTTTTCAAAAATCACCAAATGGAACTCTGCGAACCTGTATGACCAGCGGAATCAGAACTCAGTTTTATTTGATTAATGAGCATGCCGATACACAGGGAAAATATCTCGGAAAAAAAGATGAAAAACTGATCCGCGAACTTGCGCAAAAAGAGTATGCACAGAAACTCCTGAAAGAAGCATACAAAAAACAGCGACTTATAAAGAACTTTTCCAAAGCTTATCTTGATCAGGATTTCAGATATATATATAAATCTTATCGCGGCAAAACAGTGTATGGTGTTGCCCTATGAACTTCCAGACGACGAATATGTTGAATTCTGGCAACAGGAAGAATATGTAGGTTTTATTGCTCCTGCAGCGCCTGAGCCGGACAATATCAATGGGCTTTACACAGAAAAAGGTGAACTGGTACGTTCAAAATCAGAAAAAATAATTGCCGACAAACTCTTCATGATGAAGATTCCCTATCATTACGAAAAGCCACTGAAGCTTGACAGTTACGGATATGTTCATCCTGACTTCACAGTGCTGAACAGGTGAACAGCTGCTTCTCACCTATGAAACCAGACTGCATCCGCTAAATACAGGCATTATGGACAAACTGATCAGAAAATACCTGCTATGAATTCGCACACTGATTCTTATTTCCCCTAAAATCGTTTTTTCCGGATTTCAGTCACTGATCTGTCTTTACTACAATCGTTCCCTCTGCCGTTTCTATTCCAAATGCCTGATAATAGCGTTCTTCCATCGGAATCCATCTGGTGACAAAGCTCTCATACCGCTGCGGATTTCTGTCCATCAGACGCTTCTTCTGCTCCTCTTTGCCACAGGTCAGAAAAACCTTAAGATCATACTTCATCTGAAGCTCCGGATGATGCGAATAACTGCCCTCTATTACGTACAATTTCTTCCGGGGCAGTATCTCCTGCTTACGAAAGGTATCATTCATGCAATCATACGGCCTGTAAATGATCCCCTTCTGCGCAGTCATCGGCTCTGTTACCTCTGTTCTCAATCTCTCGAAATCCATGTTGCCACCAGGAAACTCCCACCAGCATTCTCTGCGTTTTTCAAACGGAAGATAAAAATCATCCATGTGAATCACATTGCAGTCATATGTCTGTGCAATTTTCCCGGCGAGTGTACTCTTGCCGCTCCCGCAGCGCCCGTCGATCGCAATGATAACTGTCCTGTCCTGCTTCAGAAGATTGCCCGCCTGATTCAGAATGCATTCAAACTGTCTGTCTCTTTCCGTGTTCACGTCCATATATCTTCCTCTGGTTCAATTCCTGCTGTTCTGCTGCTCCAGTTGATTATGGCATAATCAACGGGCAGAGTAAATATTGCTGCTACACAAATCGCTATATTGCCCCGCCTGCATCCATTTCCATATAAACAAAACAGGCGCATACAGAATGCGACTTCTTCGCCATTCTGCGGCGCCTGCTCTGATATGCTGATCTGTTTCAGTCCCGGATGCGCTTTCATGCACCCGCTCTCCTGAAGCGTTCTCAGTCTTCCATTCCTGTGTATCCCATCAGGTATTCATCAATTTCCTTTGCACAATGACGTCCTTCTGTGATCGCCCATACAACAAGGGACTGTCCGCGATGCATATCTCCTGCGGTGAAGACCTTGTCTGTGCTGGTCTTATACTTCTCTTCTTCCGTCAGTACTGTATTTCTCTGAGAAAGCTTCACCCCGAAGGCCTGTGCGGTATAATCCTGGCAACCGATAAAGCCTGCTGCGATCAGGAGCAGATCACACTTCAGTGTCTGTTCCGTACCCGGAATTTCTACCATCTGGCGGTTCTCGAACTTCACCTTTACTGTCCTGATGGCAGAAAGCTTCCCTGCCTTCAGTACAAGTTCCTTCACGGTTGTCTCATAGATTCTGGGGTCATGTCCGAACAGCGCAATTGCTTCCTGCTGGCCATAATCAGTTTTTAAAACCTTGGGCCATTCCGGCCACGGATTGGAAGCTGCACGCTCTGCAGGAGGTTCCGGCATCATTTCAAGCTGTGTGACAGACTTGCATCCCTGACGGATACAGGTACCGACACAGTCATTACCGGTATCACCGCCACCGACAATAACCACATTCTTACCTTTGGCACTGATATAAGTGCCCTCTCTGAGATTGGTATCCAGAAGACTCTTCGTAGCAGAGGTCAGGAAATCAACTGCATAATGAATTTCCTTTACCTTATCCGCATCCTTTACGGCAAGTGCACGCGGCTTTTTGGCCCCGCAGCACAGTGCTACGGCATCAAACTTCTTAAGAATATCGGCTGCCTGAACATTTTCACCGATATTCTGGCCTGTCTTAAAGACCACGCCTTCTGCTTCCATGAGCTTTCTGCGTCTTTCGATTACAGACTTATCCAGCTTCATGTTCGGAATTCCGTACATCAGAAGACCGCCGACGCGATCCTCACGTTCAAATACGGTGACCTGGTGTCCACGGTGATTCAGCTGATCAGCCACGGCAAGTCCGGACGGACCTGCACCGATCACCGCTACCTTTTTACCGCTTCTGACCGCCGGAATTCTGGGCTGCATATACCCTTTTTCAAATGCCGTTTCGATCAGATACAGCTCATTGTTATGAATGGTGACCGGTTCATCATTCATACCGCAGATGCAGGCCTTCTCGCACAGTGCCGGGCAGACTCTCCCTGTAAATTCCGGGAAATTGCTGGTTTTTAAGAGTCTTGAAAGTGCATGCTGCACATGTCCGTGATAAATCTCATCATTCCATTCAGGAATCAGATTATGAAGCGGGCATCCGGTCACCATGCCTTTAAGTTTCAGGGCGGACTGGCACAGCGGGACACCACAGTTCATGCAGCGTGCGCCCTGTCTCTTTCTTTCCTCTTCATCAAGCTGTTCGTGGAACTCATCGTAATTCTTTATTCTTTCTTCTACAGGAACGGTTGTATCTTCGGTTCTCTGATATTCCATAAATCCGGTTGGCTTTCCCATGATCGTATACTCTTCCTTTCTCATTCTACACTGCAAAAAGATTACTTTTTCATTTCATTGAATGCTTCGAGCTCAGCATTTTCGTGTGAAATACCCTGTTCCTCGAACTTGCTGATTGCTGTCAGTATCCGCTGATAATCGTTTGGAACGATCTTTTTAAAGTGAGGAAGGTAATCTTCAAAATGATCAAGCACTTCTCTGCCAAGAGCCGACTTTGTCTCCTTGACATAATCCTTCAGGATACCTTTCAGCTCTGCAATATCATACTTTTCAGTCACTTCGGTCATGGATACCATATCCTTATTCATACGGCGATACAGACTGTGATCCATATCCAGTACGTATGCAATACCGCCACTCATACCTGCTGCAAAATTTTTGCCTGTTGTGCCAAGAACAACGGCACGTCCGCCGGTCATATATTCAAGCCCGTGATCACCACAGCCTTCAACAACTGCTGTTGCACCTGAATTACGTACGCAGAACCGTTCTCCTGCAATACCGCTGACATAGGCCTTACCGCTTGTTGCACCATAGAGTGCCACATTACCGATAATGATATTTTCACTGGCTTTGAATGTGGACTTTGCAGGCGGTACAACAATGACCTTACCACCGGACAGGCCCTTTCCAAATCCGTCATTTGCATCTCCGGACAGACGCATCGTCAGTCCCTTCGGAATGAAAGCACCAAAAGACTGTCCGCCACCGCCATTACAGTTGACCACAAAAGTATCTTCTTTCAGTGAATCACCGAATCTTGCTGTGATCTCAGAGCCGAGAATCGTTCCGACTGTACGGTTTGTACTTGATACCTCAACGGTTTCCTCATGATGTGTACCGCTCTTAAGACTTGCTGCAAACTTCGGCAGGAGCTGCGCCTCATCCACGGTCTTTTCCAGATGGAAATCAAATACATGCGCAGGATCAAAATGTCTTTCCTTTGCACTTACATATGCAGGATTGATAATTGCAGAAAGGTCTACCATGGCTGCTCTTTCTGTAATCTGCTTTGCTTTCATACGCAGACAGTCTGTTCTTCCGACCATCTCATCAATCGTCTTAAAGCCGAGTTTTGCCATGATCTCACGCATCTCTTCTGCAATATAAGTCATGAAGTTCATGACATATTCCGGCTTGCCCTTGAATCTCTTACGAAGACACTCATTCTGTGTGGCAATACCGAAAGGACAGGTATCCTGATTGCAGACTCTCATCATCATACAACCCATGGATACCAGCGGTGCTGTTGCAAAACCGTATTCCTCTGCGCCCAAAAGTGCTGCAATGACAACGTCTCTTCCGCTCATCAGCTTACCGTCTGTTTCCAGAATCACACGATCACGAAGTCCGTTCTCAATCAATGTCTGATGTGCTTCCGCAATACCCAGTTCCCACGGAAGTCCTGCATTATGAATGGAACTGATCGGCGCTGCGCCTGTTCCTCCGTCATAACCGGAGATCAGAATAACCTGTGCTCCTGCCTTTGCGACACCGGAAGCAATGGTTCCGACACCGGCTTCAGATACCAGCTTTACAGAAATTCTGGCCTTTCTGTTGGCGTTTTTCAGATCATAAATCAGCTGTGCCAGATCCTCGATGGAATAAATATCATGATGCGGCGGCGGGGAAATCAGAGATACCCCGGGGGTTGAAAATCTGGTCTTTGCTACCCACGGATATACCTTTTTGCCCGGAAGATGTCCACCTTCACCAGGCTTTGCACCCTGTGCCATTTTGATCTGAATCTCCACCGCACTGTTCAGGTATGCACTTGTAACCCCGAAACGACCGGAAGCCACCTGCTTGATCGCAGAATTCTTTTCTGTTCCGTAACGCTCCGGATTTTCACCGCCTTCACCTGTATTGGACTTACCGCCAAGCCTGTTCATGGCGATTGCCATCGTCTCATGTGCTTCCTGTGAAATGGAGCCGTAGGACATGGCTCCTGTCTTAAATCTCTTTACAATGGCACTTGCGGGCTCCACCTCTTCAATCGGAATCTCTTTTCCCTGCGGAACGAATTCCAGAAGTCCTCTTAAGGTATGCGGCAGATCATTATCCACCATGGCCGTATATTCCTTGAATCTCGCATAATCACCATTCTGCGTAGCCTGCTGCAGCGCAATAATGGTCTGCGGATTGTACATGTGATCTTCCTTGTCTTCACCGCTTCTGAGCTTATGCAGTCCCAGAGAGTCAAGAGAAGTGTCCACACCAAGTCCGAGCGGATCAAATGCATGATCATGACGGAAAGTAACGCCTTCTGCAATTTCATCAAGTCCGATACCGCCCACACGGCTGACTACTCCTGTAAAGTATTTATCAATCACATCTTTTGAAAGACCGATTCCTTCAAAAATACGTGCAGACTGATAGGACTGCAGCGTGCTGATACCCATCTTGGCAGCGATCTTGACAATGCCGTGGAGGACCGCACTGTTATAATCCTCTATTGCTGTATGATAATCCTTATCCAGAATTCCGATATCAATCATTTCCGCAATGCACTCATGTGCAAGATACGGGTTGATGGCACGGGCACCAAAGCCCAGAAGCGTCGCCATCTGATGCACATCTCTCGGTTCACCGCTTTCCAGAATCAGCGAAACTGCTGTTCTTCTCTTCGTACGGACAAGATTCTGCTCTACTGCAGATACTGCCAGAAGCGAAGGAATCGCCACATGGTTCTCATCAATACCGCGGTCAGACAGAATAATGATGTTATAGCCCTTGCTGTAAGCACGGTCCACGCTGATACACAGCTGTTCCAGCGCCTTTTCAAGTGATGTGTTTTTATAATAAAGAATGGAAATCACTTCCGACATAAACCCTTGCTGGTGAAGTGACTTGATCTTCATCAGATCGACTCCTGTCAGAATCGGATTATCAACCTCCAGTACTTCGCAGTTATCTCCTTTTTCCTGAAGCAGATTACCATCAGATCCGATATAAACCGTTGTATCCGTGACAATTTCCTCGCGGAGGGAATCGATCGGCGGATTGGTAACCTGCGCAAAGAGCTGCTTGAAGTATGAGAACAACAGCTGATGCTTCTCAGACAGAACTGCCAGCGGAATATCATGTCCCATGGAGGCTGTTGCCTCAACGCCGTTCATGGCCATCGGAATGATGCTACTCTTGACATCTTCATAGGTATAACCAAATACCTTGTACAGCTTGTCTCTCATCTCCTGTGTATGTTCCGGAATCTTCTTGTTCGGAATGGACAGATTCTTCAAATACAGAAGGTTCTGATCAAGCCATTCTCCGTAAGGCTGTCTGTCTGCGTAAAAGCTCTTGCATTCATCATCGGAGATAATCCGTTTCTGCTTTGTATCCACAAGCAGAATACGTCCGGGCTGAAGTCTTGACTTTTTGACGATATGCTCCGGTGCAATATCCAGAACACCTACCTCAGAAGACAGAATCAGTCTGTTATCATCTGTGATGTAGTAACGGGAAGGACGAAGGCCGTTACGATCAAGCGTAGCGCCCACAATATCACCATCAGAGAACAGAATTGCCGCGGGGCCATCCCATGGTTCCATCATGGTCGCATAATAATGATAAAAATCTTTCTTGGAAGATTCCATTGCCTTGTTATGCTTCCATGGTTCCGGAATCATCATCATGACTGCCAGCGGCAGATCAATGCCATTCATATAGAAGAATTCAAGTGTATTATCCATCATGGCAGAATCAGAACCCGTCTTGGTAATGACAGGAAATACCTTTTCCACATCATTTTCCATGATGGGTGATGACATGGTCTCTTCACGGGCAAGCATACGGTCAATGTTACCGCGGATCGTATTGATCTCACCGTTATGTGCGATCATGCGGTATGGATGCGCGCGCTCCCAGCTGGGTGTCGTATTCGTGGAGAAACGGGAATGTACCATTGCAATGGCAGTTTTATAATCTCTGCTCTGCAGATCTTCATAGAACGCACGCAGCTGCTTGACAAGAAACATACCTTTATAGACAATGGTTCTCGATGAAAGAGAACAGATATAGGTATCCTCAGAACTCTGCTCGAACTCACGTCTGCAGACATACAGTTTTCGATCAAAATCAATTCCCTTTTCACAGTGCTCCGGTCTTGCAATGAAACACTGCATAATTTCAGGCATGCAGTTTACAGCCACTTCACCAAGTATTTCAGGATGAACCGGTACTTTTCTCCATCCCAGAAACTTCAGTCCGTTTTTCTCGGCAATCACTTCGAACATACGCATTGCAAAGGTTCTCTTAAGATTGTCCTGCGGGAAAAAGAACATGCCGACGCCATAATCTCTTGCATTTTCAAGTTCAATGCCAATTTCAGCAGCTGCCTTTGAAAAGAAAGAATGTGAAATCTGAAGCAGAATACCGACACCATCACCGACTTTTCCTGTTGCATCCTTGCCGGCACGATGCTCCAGTTTCTCAACAATATGAAGTGCATCATCGAGAACCTGATAATCCTCATGGCCGTCAATATTTACGATGGTTCCGATACCGCAGGCGTCATGTTCTTCCTGTGGATTGTAAAGAGCATTTTGATACTGATCTGTCATAACCGTTTCCTTTCACCACGAAAAAAGCAGCAAAAGGGCGCACGTATTTCGTGTTGCGACCCCATTGCCGCTTTCTTTGTATTTTTGTATACAATCTTATGTGTTTTATGCATTATCGCTCTGCATGGTGAAATTGTCAAGGGGCATTTTTATCCTGCTGATCATGGTTTATGGTTTACACTGCACAGCTGTCAAAGATTTTCACAATATCTTCCTTCTGCAGATGTACATAGGAACGTGTGGCAATACCACTGGTTCTGACTGCCTCCGCTGCCATCTCTTCAAATCGTTCCCTGCCGATTCCAAGTCTTAAAAGCGTATCCGGAAGGCCGCATGCATTGAAGAATTCTCTGGTTCGTTTAATTCCCATATATGCCGCTCTGTATTTGTCCTTCTCATAAATATCCCAGACATTTCGTGCATACATTGCAAAACGGCTGACCGTCTGTTCACCAAGAACATAACTCATCCATGCGGGTGTCAGAACTGCAAGCCCTTCTCCGTGTGTCACATCATAATAAGCACTTAGTTCATGCTCCATCGGATGACAGCTCCATGCCCCACCCTTGCCAAGAGTAAGAATATGATTCAGTCCAAGTGTACTTGCCCACATCAGGTTGGACCTTGCTTCATAATCATCCGGATGCTCAAGTGCAATGGGACAGTAATGAATACACGTTCTGAGTACACTTTCACACAGACGATCCGTAATATAAGCGCCGTCATAGGACTGAAAATACTGTTCGATCACATGTGACATGATATCTGCGGTTCCTGCTGCCGTCTGCCTGCCCGGAAGTGTATAGAGATATGTCGGATCACAGATGGAAAGTGCCGGATAAAGTGTATCACTCACAATTCCCAACTTCTCATGCGTCTCTTCATTGCTGATGATTGCATTATTGTTCATTTCAGAACCGGTTGCACTGACTGTCAGCACCACGGCAATCGGAAGTGCCTTTGTAATCCTGCTCCCGTCTGTCACAAGGTCCCACGGATCTCCTTCATAAAAGGCACCGCAGGCAATATTCTTGGCTGCATCAATGCAGCTGCCGCCACCAACCGCCAGTATGACATCGATCTTATGTGCCCTGCAGATGGCCACACCTTCTCTGACCGCAGTGATCTTCGGATTGGGCGTAATACCGCCAAGCTCGCATACCCGAAAATCCTTCAGCAAATGATGAATCTGATCGTACAACCCGCTCCGTCTGATACTGCCGCCGCCATACACCATCAGTACATTCTGACCATATTTCGAAAGTTCCTCTGCAAGACATGCAATCTGTCCCTTTCCGAAGCGAATCTGTGTCGGTACACAATAGGTAAAGTTATTCATCCCGTCCTCCTCTCAGATCTTGGCCCTGAATCTGTCATAATGAAGTGCTGAAAGATCGATCTCCGTTCTGCCCTCTGTCATCAGCATTGCCAGCTGATGTCCTACCGCCGGTGATATGCCGAAGCCATGCCCGGTGAATGCGCAGGCCGCATAAAGTCCCGGAACCTCATCCACTGTTCCCAGTACCGGAACGCCGTCTGCGCTTTTATCACTCCAGCCCGCCCAGGTCCGTACAATTTTGGCATCCGAAAGATCCGGAAAATACTTCATGATTCCACGGCAGATACAGGGTGCCGTCATACTGCTCGTCACCGGCGTTCCGTTGTCCTTGTTAAAGCCTTCAAATCCGGAGGAGCCGCCGAATACAAAGGAACCATGCTTTGTCTGATGTCCGTAAAAGTCCGCTTCCGCCGTTCCCAGCATCTGATCGAACATGTGCG
The DNA here is from genome assembly GCA_022486625.1 of Butyrivibrio sp. GTDB lineage: Bacteria > Bacillota > Clostridia > Lachnospirales > Lachnospiraceae > Butyrivibrio. The sequence continues at coordinate 44,557 of JAKVKH010000014.1, forward strand.
GCTGCGCCTCTGTCACCAGTGCTTCAAGAAGTGACTGCGTCATCGGTACATCAATGCCGACACTTCCCAGAAGCTCTCTGCTGTGATACCCTGCTGCCACCAGTACCTTTTCCGCTTCATATACATTTTCTTTTGTCACGACCCTGCGCATCTTCCCGTGAACCGTTTCCAGACGGATGACCTTTTCTCCCGTAATGAAATGAGCGCCCTGCCTTCTGGCTGTTTTATAAAATCCGAGCGTTGTCGTCAGCGGATTGGCGTGCCCGTCTGTCGGACACCAGCTTGCAACCGTCACCTCTTCTGACAGATACGGATTGATTTCCCGCACCGTTTTTCCATCAATCATCCGGACATCCAGTCCGCAGGCCTTTGCCTTGTTCGCCAGATTTTCAAGAATCTTTGCATGTTTTTCATTTTTTCCGAGTCTTAAGTTGCCATCCTGATGATATTCGCAGTCCGTTCCCAGTTCATCGGAAAGTGTCGGCCAGAGATTCCTGATGCCGTACATGACAAGCGGCAGTTCTCTCGGATCTCTCCCTGACTGTCTGACACCTCCGCCGTTTCTGGAAGAGCCTCCGTCACCGATATTGTCACTGCCTTCCAGAACCGTAACACTGACACCTTTTTTCGTCAGATAATAAGCGGTTGCACAACCGATGATGCCTCCGCCGATGATAATCACATCTGTGCAGTTACTCATCCCGCTTTCCCTCCTTTTCTTCATTGGCCAGAATATGCATTTCTGTCGGACGCATCGGTGCACGTGAAGAAGCCGGCTCCAGCTGCGCCGGGGAGATCTTCAGTTCACGGGCAACGATTCCCTTGACCAGTCTTGCACAGGTCTGTCCCTGACACAGTCCCATTCCGCACCTTAAATATCTGCGGATTTCCGTAATGGTATACATTCCTTCATGCACAGCTCTGCGGATTTCGCCTTTGGTGATCTCCTCACAGCGGCATACAATCATATCGTCATCTGCTGCAGGGACAAATGTCCCGATTTCTCTGTTTCTGTCATTTATCATCACTGTGCCTTCTTTCTGTAGAATCTGGCCTTCATCGCAAAAGCTGCCGGTACCTTCATGGTCAGCAGATTCGTCTTATCAAATGTCGGAGAAGTTCTGACTTCCACGACCTGCGCGCTGCAGACTTCCTGTCCGTCTCTTCCGAGTGCAACACCCTTCTCCCCTTTTTCCGGAAGCGGGAGAAATTCATACGGAAGCGTTACGGTTGCATATCCCTCTTCACTCTGCTCATTCACCAGAAAGATAGCCTGTCCGGAACAGCTCGCCACACACAGTCCGCACCCGATGCAGGTGTTCTCCGGATTTACGGCAGGAAGCGATGTGATCTTCTCCCCGATCCGGATACAATGCCTTGCACAGGCATCCTGACAGGGGTTGCACGGAATGTTCTGTGTACACTCCATCACCGGATGCACACCGATGCTGCGGGTAACTCCCGGGAATCTTTCGATTTCATCCTCTGCCACAAAGCCATGGGTCAGAAGATTTTCAGAAATCGGAATTCCTTCCTCTGTTTCCGTAATGTTCCTGCCCCGGTTGGCAGGCGCAAACATTCCCTGACGCAGGCCGTCCAGCGCATGATCCAGCTGATCCAGACTGCTTTTCTCCTCTTCCTGCTGCATATATCCCAGATATTCACTTGCTCTGATTCCTGCCATTCTGCCCTCGATCATGGCAGAACTGGCTTCCTCAATTCCGGAAACATCCCCTGCAACAAAGATCCCCGGAACAGAAGTTGCACCGTGTTCATCGCAGACCGGTACCTGTCCGCCCTTTTTCGGATTGTCTTCCATCTGACACCCTGCCATCTTGAGCAGCTGTGACATGGGAGAAAGACCGACTGCCACGCAGATCGTATCCACATCAAAATGCTTTTCCGTACCCGGAATGAACTGGAAATGTGCATCCACTTCGGCGATTGTGACACCGGTCACGTGGTCTGTTCCCTCCGCCTTTACAATGGTATGGGAAAGATAGAACGGAACGCCCGTCCTTGCCACCTTGGCCGCATGTACACCGTACCCGCCGATTTTCGGTGCTGCATCCACAAGCGCTGCAACTTCACAGCCGCACTGCAATAGCTGGAAACTGACCACAAGGCCGACATTTCCGCTTCCCAGCATCAGCACACGCTTTCCGGGTCTTACCCCGTGCAGATTCATCATGGTCTGCGCCGCGCCTGCACCGATCACTCCCGGAAGCGTCCAGCCATCAAATGTCACCATATTTTCAGAAGCTCCCGTTGCAATAATGATGGCATTGGCCTTATAGTGATGCACCGTTTCTCCGGTTCTCACCACAATCTCCTTATCCTGATAAAGACCGATCACTGTCGCATTCAGTACCACTTCAACACCTGCCTGGTCGGCTTCCTCAAGCAGTTCCTGCCCGATGACAAAGCCGCGGATCTTCGCTTTATGTTCCTTTGATCCGAAGAACTTGTGAATCTGCTTGAACAGTTGTCCGCCAGGTCTTTCATTTTCATCAAATACAACGGTCTTCAGGCCTTTTCCGGCTGCCGCAATTGCTGCAGATAATCCGGAGGGACCGGCACCTACTACGATCAGATCATATCTTTTCATTCCCTTTTTCCTCCTGTTCCTTAAACGATGCTGCACTGACACCGTACTGCGTCTGTACCTTCATGCCTTCCTTCAGTGGTGTCACACAGGTTCTGATGTTCGGTCTGCCGTCTACCACCATGACACAGTCGGTACATCTGCCGATTGCACAGAAGATTCCTCTTGGCAGATGCTTTCTGGATGTGTAGCGGTGTACCATGACACCTTCCGCTTTCAGTGCTGCTGCAATCGGTTCTCCCTCATAGCCTTCCAGTTTTTTACCATCAAAATAGAAGCTGACTTTTCTTCCTTTTTTTATTTCACCAAGTATCGGGTGTTCCATGATTCTGCTTTCCATTGTCTCCATCCTCTTTTCCACTTATAAACCAATGCGCTGTACGTCACCCTGTCAGGCCAGATCCGGCTTGTCCCACAGATGAAGCGGTACCCCGAGTCCGAGTTTCCTGGCATTCTCATAACAGATCTTGCCCCAGGCAACATCCTCCACCGGCATGCCGCCGACAGAATACACGATGATCTGGTTCTCTGACTCTCTGCCTGCTCTCTTCCCGAATATGATGTCTCCCAGATCATAAATGTCATCCCGCGTGATCAGACCGTCATGTACCATGTCTGTAAATTTGGAGCCGATAATATTGTTGGCACCAAAGGACGGATACGGGAATTCCTCCGCCCAGGAGTCATACAGCTTCATATTGTCCACCACCAGCCTACAGTGCTTCTGCATGAAATCATTCTCCATGTCAAACGCACTCAGCCCGATCAGAAGGGCACCGGGTTTAATCCATTCTCCTTTTACAAACGGATAGGTGGACGGATCCGTACTGCCCGAATTGGAAAATACCACCACATCCGCATCCTTCATCAGTTCTTCGACCGTCTGCACGGTTTCCACATGTTTCAGCTCCGGATACTGAGTTCTGACATATGCGGCAAAGCGGTTTAAAGACGCCTGCCCTCTGCCCTTGATCTTCACGGTACTGATATGCGGGCAGGCAGCCATCATCGCAGCCAGCCCTGTTCTGCCCATCACACCGGGTCCGCAGATCCCGCATACCTGTGCATCCTTTCGCGCAAGATATCTGGCACCGACGCCCGGAATGGCACCGGTACGGTACGCACTGAGCAGATTGGCACTCATCAGGCACAGCGGTGCACCTGTATTCTTATCATTGAGCATGACCGTCAGAATGGATCTGGGCAGGCCCAGCTTCCGGTTGGCTGTATTGGAGCCATACCACTTCATCCCCATCAGATCAAACGGCCCTCCGATATAGGCCGGCATTGCCATGAAACGTCTGTCATCGCCTTCATCTTTCGGCATATTCGGAAACGGCGACTTTTCCGGAAAAGATACCTGACAGCCATGAGAGCTGTGATTCACACCTCCCATGACATAATCTCCGGTGTTAAGACACTTGATGACCTCTTCCATGGCATCAATACAGCCAGGCATGTTCTTGACCCCGGCGCGGATCATATCTTCCTCATTCAGAAAAATGAAATCAATTGCAGGATATTGCATGTTCTGTTCCTCCCGTTCTGTTTTCTTCTATAAAAAAACATAAGGCGATGGATTTTGCTCCATCGCCTTTATGAGTATATTCTAGCGCTTCCTCGTGCCGTTTCAATTACTTAAAAGCACCATTCATGTACTTCTTTCAGTTCACATATGGTACAGAATAAGTAGCTTTTATTTCAGATAAGGTTCATCCCATAGCTTTAAAGTAGTACCGATCTGCTTCTCTCCGGCCATTTTATAGCACTCATACCCCCAGGAAAGATCTTCAAGCGGCATTCCGCCGATACTGCACAGAATGATCTCATCTTCGCGCGTTCTTCCGGGCGCCGTGCCATTCACAATATCACTTAAGTTAATGACCTGACTGCGGCTGATACTGCCCTCGTTTACGAGATGGACGAAATGCATGCCCATAATGCACCACTCACGCTTTCTCCCCAGCTCATCCACAGGCCCTCTGGCAATGAAATTCTTCATATATTTCTCATACATACCATAGTTATCCGCAACCATCGTCATCCCTTTAAGGCCTTCAAAATCTCTGACAAAAAAGCTTCCGAGAGAAAAAACTGTCGCACCCTTTTTAAACCATTCCGGTCTGAACTCTTCCATATCCTGTTTGGTTACAGACATGGCTTCACTGACAACATCCGCATCTCTGCATGCTTCTTCGAGACTTTCGCAAATGATGATTTCTCTCACCTGCGGATACGTTTTCTGAATATATTCCTTCATGGCAAACGCTGACTTTGACTTTGAAGAGCTGCCGCGCAGCCTGATCTCCCGGATCTGCGGCAGTACTGTCATATAACAGTCAAGTGCCGCTCTGCTGATTGCTCCGGGGCCGATAATTGACAGCACTCCGGATTCCGGATTTGCCAGATAGGTTGCCGCCATGGCAGGCATGGCACCCGTCCGCATGGCACTTAAGAGGTTGGCTGACATAATGGCCAGGGGCGCACCTGTGTCCACATCGGAAAGTGTGACCATCAGAATGGATCTGGGCAGGCCCAGCTGCAGATTATGGCTGTTGGAACCATAGTACTTCTGTCCCGCAACATGAAATCTGCCACCAAGGTATGCCGGCATTGCCATAAATCTTCTGTCGGGGCCATCGTCCAGCGGGAACCCCGGAATGTCAGATTTTGCAGGAAAGTTAACCTGCAGCCCATGCTCATCTGCCTTGGGTCCGCCCAGCAGAAAATCCTTTTTGCCAAACAGGGACATCGTCTCCCGCATGGTTTCAATGCATCGTCCGGCATCCAGTACACCCGCCCGGATCATGTCTTCTTCATCCAGATACAGAAAATTTATTTTCATAATTACCGTTTCCTCCGACTTTTCCATGGTTCACTGTTTGAGCTTATTCCACATATCGTTGTATATACTGAGGGTATCCGAATCAAGATCCTCAAGATATTCTCCGGATGCAATCACATCTGCCGGAGGGTTCTTGGCCGGATTATCTGTATAGTCAGATCCCATTGCCGCAACCGCCTTGGTATTCGGACACAGATACGGGAATTCCTTGGATACCATCTGTGCACTCTCTGAATCCAGCATGAAATTAATGAACTGCATGGCTGCGTCATAGTTCTTCGCGCCCTTTGTAATGCACCAGTTATCCATAAACAGATAGGCACCCTCTTTGGGATAGACAATCTTGATATCCGGATTTTCCTCCATGGCAAGTGCGATTTCTGCGCTCCACGCAAACCCGGCAGAGCAGTCTCCCGAAATCAGTGCAGACTTGGGGCTGTCCGAATCATAGAGCTTGACGTTATCCTTGAGCTTCATCAGCTGGTCAGATACCTTTGCCAGCTTCGTCTTGTCTGTTTCATTCATACTAAGTCCCATACTTCTCTCCGTCATACCGATGACAGCACGGTAATCATCCAGCACCACAAGAGAATTCTTCAGGGACGGATCAAAAAGATCCGCATAGCCTGTAATCTCCTTTTTCACCACCGATGTATTGACTGCAATTGCAGCTACACCGCCCTGATAAGGCACGGAATACACATTGCCTGGATCATAGGACGCATTCAGATACTGCGAGCCGATGTTGCCAAGGTTGGTCAGTTTCGTCTGGTCAAGCTTCTCCAGCATATTCTGTGCAATCATGGATTTCACCATATAATCACTGGGCTGTACAATATCATATGTTCCTGCAGCCTCGGATTTCACCTTTGCCAGCATATCCTCATTGGAGGAATAGGTCGATACATTCACCTTGATGCCGGTTTCCGATTCAAATTTCTTAAATACGGAATCCGGTACATATTCCGTCCAGACGAACACATTGAGCTGTCCTGCACTTCCGGAAGCTGTCTTAGAGCTTGCGCCGCAGCCTGCCAGCATGGAAGCCGTCAGCATCATCGTCATCACCATACAGATCAGTTTCTTTTTCATAATTTTTTCCTCCTCATTCTAATAATGCCTGTGTTTAATGATCAGGTCGCTCTGTGTCAGAACAACGAGCAGCACGGTTCCGATCAGGATCAGTGTGGAAAGCGCATTCACATCCGGCGCCACGCCGCTCCTGATGCTCTCCATCACCTTGAGCGGATATGTCATTGTCTGTCCGTTTACGAAATAGCTGATGATGACATCATCAATGGACAGCGTAAATGCCAGCAGTGCGCCTCCTGCAATTCCGGGCGCCAGAATCGGCAGCGTAATCTCCATGAAGGTACGGATCCGGTTTGCCCCCAGATCCATACTGGCTTCCTCTACCGAACTGTCATAACCGGAAAGTCTCGCCCTGATATTGAAGATGACAAACGGAATGCAGAAGGAAACATGCGAAAGGATCAGCGTGATCATGCCCCTCGGGATATTGATTCTGGAAAACATGGTCAAAAGGGAGATTCCGACCACAATTTCCGGAATGACCACCGGAATGTACAGCACCGCATCAATCAGCCCCTTTCCGCGGAATTTATACCGGTACATTCCCACCGCGCCAAGTGTGCCGATCATCGTCGACAGCAGCGTACTGACCCCCGCCAGAATCAGCGTATTACCAAAGGCGCCAAGCAGATCGGTATTGGTAAAGAGTTCCGCGTACCAGCTGAAGGTGAAGCCTTTCCAGGAAAGATACGGCTTGGAAGTCGTTGCATTAAATGAATTCACGACAATGACCAGAATCGGCAGAAACAGGAACAGATACACCAGCACACAGAACAAAACACCGCCTCTTGCACGGGCTTTTTCTCTTTTCTTTCGTTTCATCTTGATTCACATCCTTTCAGACCCCAAGTGCGTCCATACTGCCGCCGATCTTCTGATAGCACTTGACCAGCAGAAGTGTAATCACGATCAGTATAATGGACAGTGCCGCGCCAAACGGCCAGTTGTTGCCGCTCTGGAACTGCCGTTCAATCAGATTACCGATAACATCCGAATTTCCTCCGCCCAGAATATCCGATACGAAGAAATAGCCCAGACATGGGATGAATACCATGATGCTTCCGGAAAAAATCCCTCCGCTCGTCAACGGCAGAATCACATGCAGGAAAGTTGCGCCTCTCCTCGCACCCAGATCCGCCGAGGCTTCCAGAAGGTTCTGATCCAGCTTTTCAATCGATGTATACAGCGGCAGGATCATAAACGGCATCAGACAGTAAACCATACCCAGTACCGTGGTACCTCTGTTGAACAGGAAATTCACGGGCGCATCCGTCAGATGCAGGAACCGGAGTGCATTGTTCAGCCAGCCGTTCGTTCCGAGAAAGGTTCTCCATCCATAGATCCGGATCAGCGAATTGGTCCAGAAAGGAATGATGACCATCATATAGTAAATATTCTTTTTTCTGCTTTTGGTTCTGGCGATCAGAAACGAAAACGGATAGGCAATCAGAATGCAGAACACAGTCGTCAGAAATGCAATGAGCAGAGACTGCAGATAGATATGTGTATACTGGGCATCTGCCAGCATGGCATAATTTTTTAAGGTAAAGCGGAATACAACATTATAATACTCATCAATGGAACAGAAGCTCATGATGACCACATAGATCAGCGGTACAATAACCAGAAACAGCATGCAGACCGCGACCGGAGCTACTGTAACAAATGCAGGAAGCGTATTGGACTTCCATTCATGTCCTGAATGTTTCATGAACAGCCTCCTATTTCAATACAACATTTTCCATTGCCTGATAAACCACATGGCTCTGGCTGTGAATCAGTACTGCATCTTCAGGATTCCAGAACGGATATACCTGTGTGCCCGGTGCCGGAAGCATATCCCCTGCGAATTTCTCCATCTTGAGTTCGTTCCCGTTGGGAAGAACCGCAATACATTTCACCACCGAACCGACATAGATATAATCCCGTACCACTGCATTTAAGGAAAAACCATCCTGCGGTGTCTGTGAGAACTTCATCTTCTCCGGCCGTACGGATACCGTAATATACTCGCCCTTTTCAAATCCTGTCCCGCATCCGCTGATGCTGCCATTCTCCACCATTACCTGAACTCTGTTCTGATTCATCTCAGAAATGCATCCGTCAAATACATTGGTCTCACCGATGAAGGTCGCCACAAATTTGGTTTTCGGTGCCTCATAGATTTCCGAAGGAGTACCGATCTGATCCATGATCCCGTCATGCATAATGACGATTCTGTCACTCATGGTAAGCGCTTCTTCCTGATCATGTGTCACATAGATAAATGTGATATGAAGCTTTTTCTGCAGCCGTTTAAGTTCCAGCTGCATCTGTTTGCGGAGCTTTAAATCCAGTGCCCCTAGCGGCTCATCAAGGAGCAGTACTCTCGGTCTGTTGATCAGTGCCCGCGCAATGGCAACTCTCTGTTTCTGACCGCCCGAGAGCTGGCTGGGATAACGCTTTTCAAACCCTTCAAGCTGTACCATCGCCATCATCTGCGCAACACGCTCTTCTGTTTCCTTTTTAGGTACCTTTTTCATCTTCAGTCCATAGGCAATATTGTCATGAATTGTCATATGAGGGAAAAGCGCATAGCTCTGAAATACCGTATTCACATCCCGTTCAAAGGGTTCCTTCTCTTCAATGGACTGTCCCTCTACCCGGATGCTGCCGCTGCTCGGTTCTTCAAAGCCTGCAATCATACGCAGCGTGGTCGTCTTGCCACAGCCGGAAGACCCCAGAAGCGTCAGGAATTCTCCTTCCTCCACGTCAAGGCTTAAATCCTTTACCACGTGATTACTGCCGTATATTTTATTTACACCTTCCAGTTCTACAATATGTCCCATGCAAATCACCTGCGTTTTCTTTCTGGCTGCTCAAAGTGCTCTGGATCCTCTCTCACCTGTTCTGATTCTGACTGCTTCTTCAATATTCCGGATAAAGATCTTGCCATCGCCGACATGTTCTGATGCACATGCTTCACGGATCTTCATGATGATCGGTTCGACATACTGATCATCCACCACAATTTCAATCTGAATCTTGGGCAACAGATTAATAGTCGTCTTATATCCCTTGATCTCATTGACTCCCTTTTCTGCGGAAGCACCCTTCTGCGTGCCGCAGCCCATTACGGTTGACAGCGTCATTCCACCGCATCCGATATCATCAATGATCTTTTTGATTTCTTCCAGTTTCTCGGGTCTTACGATCATTACTACTTCTTTCATGATTTTTTCCTCCTTCACTTCCATCAGACTGCAATACGACAAAAGGGGCTGTCTTTCGACAGCCCCTTCGCCACTAATGACTCTTATTGCTTATGTTATGTAGCATCATAGTCCGGAAAGGTACCCTTTTCAATTCACACTTCTTACCATTTTCGTACTTCTTTTTAATTACTTATGGCATCTATTCCTTCTCCCGGATCATTTTAAACATCTGTACACGGTTACGGATTCCCAGCTTCCGGTAGATATTCAGAATATGTTTTTTGAGTGTGTTCACACTGATGGTCAGCTCCCCGCAGATCTGATCGTTATTTTCTCCCGCCATCAGCATTTTCAGAATATTGTGCTCCTGGTGTGTCAGTTCATATTTCTCACAGGCCTGCGTCACTGTCAGTTTCTCTTCCAGCGGGCTTCCGTTCTTCATATCCTGATGCAGCCGGTACGCCAGATGATCCTTAAGCATATCCAGCAGAAAAATGTCATCATACTGAAAATTATCTTTTCCGATACACCGGTAAAGTGTAATCACGCCGACAAATACGCGGTCTCTTGCCAGAATCATCTGCAGTGAATAATGCCAGTTATTGGGACGATATACCTTTTTGTAGTATTCCGTTTCTTCCCTTTTTTCATCCGACATAATGTCCGTTTCTCTGTAGATCAGCGACTTGCCGCTGTACATGATTCCCCGGCTGTAGTCCAGCATTTCGTACAGCTGTGAATTATCCTGATCACAGTTAAAGGTAATCGGCGCAGTCAGACTCCTGCTGCCATCCCTTGAAGGCAGATAGAAGTCCGCACTGTCAAAATCAACCAGCATGCGGATCTGCTCCAGAAACTGTTCCCGCATTTCACGCATGCTTTCTGTTGTATAGATTTTGTAAATAATGCTGTTGAGTAAAATCCAGTCATTGGTCTCCAGTGTTCTCATGACGATTGCAATTCTCCTCTGAATCTGCTCAGGAACTCTCTGGTACGTTCCTCCTTCGGATTTTCAAAAATATCCTGCGGACTTCCTTCTTCTGCAATTACGCCGTCTGCCATAAACACCACATGAGACGATACTTCCTTTGCAAACGCCATCTCATGCGTTACCACGATCATCGTAAGGCCTTCCTGTGCAAGTGCCTTCATGACATCCAGTACTTCGCCCACCATCTGCGGGTCAAGTGCCGATGTCGGCTCATCAAACAGGAGTACCTCCGGCTGCATCGCCATGGCTCTTGCGATTGCAACCCGCTGCTTCTGTCCCCCTGACAGCTGCCCCGGCCTTGCATTCACATACGGCTCCATCCCGACCTTTTTCAGATACCACATGGCATTTTCCTCTGACTCCTCTTTCCCCTTTTTCATTACCTTTTCCTGCCCGATCATACAGTTCTGCAGTACGGTCATGTTATTGAACAGGTTGAAGCTCTGGAACACCATCCCGACCTTTGCACGGTATGCGGACTCTGTCATCCCCGGATTCTCCATGACGTCTCTTCCATGGAAAAAGATATGACCGTCATCCGGTGTTTCCAGAAGATTGATGCACCGCAGAAATGTGGACTTACCGGAACCCGATGCCCCGATCATACAGGTCACATCCCCTTTCTGCACCACCAGATCAATATCCTGCAGTACTTCATGCCTGCCGAACGATTTCCCCAGGTGTCTTACAATCAGCAGATCCGATCCCTTCATCTGGCTACCTCCCCGATGACCGGCCCTTCTGCCAGAACATAATTATCCGGTCCATCCATTTTCTTTTCCGCAAGACGCAGCAGCCTTGAGCAGGTGAATGTCAGAATGAAATATACGACCATTGCCACCGTAAACGCTTCAAAGTAGGTATAATACGCACCCGCCACCGAATTCGTCGTATAGAACAGTTCCACCACACCGATAACATTCAGTACACTGGTATCCTTGATGTTGATAATCAGGTTATTACCGATCTGCGGCATGATGTTGCGGAGTGCCTGCGGCAGGATCACATAACGCATGGTCTGTGCATGTGTCATGCCGATTGCCCTTGCCCCCTCCACCTGTCCCCTGTCGATGGAAAAGATGCCGCCGCGGACTGTCTCCGTCATATAAGCGCCCGTATTAATCGATACAATAAAAAGCGCTGCAAACATGGTCGTCATATGAATTTCAAACAACGCGGCAGCGCCGTAGAATATGAACATTGCCTGCACCATCATCGGCGTTCCGCGGAAGATTTCCACATAAGCCATGCACAGGAACTTCACGACTTTTAACAGTATTTTGCGGGCCGGATGTCCTCTGCCGGGTTCCGGAACCGACTGCACCACGCCGACCAGAAGTCCTATGATGCATCCGAATACCGTACCGATCAGTGCAATCAGCATGGTAAGCCCTGCTCCCGTCAGTATACTTCCTCCATATCTTGACAGAATCATTACGATCCTGCCGGAAAAACTCTGCGGCATAAGCACCGTCCCCTTTCTGACTTCTCCCTTGTCGGATTTTTTCCTTAATTTGATGTAGACATCGGCTGAACGGAAATGGCCTGATCCATCAGCTTGTTGAAATCATCCGCCGTCATTTTGTCTACAACCGCATTGATTGCTGTTTTCAGTGCTGTATTTCCTTTTTTCATGGAGCAGCCGATGTTAACGTCCTCATCTGATACCTTGTAGTCTCCGTCACTTCCTGAGAAATCCAGAAGTTTCAGATCCGGGTAGGCAACCAGTGCAGCCTTGGCGGTCGGCATATCGGTCACGACAATGTCGGTTGCTCCGGAATCCAGTGCCACCAGCATCTGCGGCGCTGTCTTCTGCGCAGACTGCTTATCGACATCCGGAATCTGCGGAATGCAGGTGTCATACCAGATCGTATTGATCTGTGAAGTTGCCTTTGCGCCGGAGAGATCTGCGATCGACTTTGCTGACGCATACTTTGAATCACTCTTTGTCAGGGTCACAATGGAAGCATAGAAATACGGATCAGAAAAATCCACTGACTGCATCCGTTCTGCGGTAATGGACTGACCTGCAATGACACAGTCTACCGTTCCTGACTGTACTGCAGGAATCAGGGAATCCCAGTCCAGCTTGACCACTTCGAGCTTCAGTCCCAGTGAATCTGCAATCTTCTGCGCCATCATGACATCATAACCGTTTGCATAATCCTTGGATTCTGCAATCTGAACCGCTCCGTTGGAATCATCCGGCTGCGTCCAGTTATACGGTGCATAGGCACATTCCATTGCCACCCGCAGTTTTCCCGCCTGCACGGTCTGTACTGATGCAGACGCTGCTGCAGAATCCGCCGTGGTACTGCTGTCCGCGGCACTTTCCGTACTGCCGGATGTGCTTTGCGTCGCTGCCGGCGCATCAGCCGTCGTATCGGAAGAAGCCCCTGTACTTTCGCCGGATGCAGCAGTGCCGCACCCCGCAAGGCTCATTCCCGTAAGGGTCATCAGTGTGGTACAGGTCAGTAACATGGTCATCAGTCTTTTTTTCATAAGCTCTCCTCTTTTCTGCCGGAAAATATGCGGCTGTATCCTTAATTATATTGAATCATACCTGCTTACATGGAAGCCCTCTTTGCTGTCCTTATACTCTCCCGGAATTTCAGAAGGCTCTCCGTCACCTTCTCCATTTCCCCCGCTGTTCCGATGGAAATCCGGACAAAATCTCTGATCCTCGGCTGATCATAATGTCTTACCAGTATTCCTTCCTCATACAGAAATTCTGTCAGTTCCTGCGCATCATAGCCTTCATGTCTGGTAAAGACGAAATTGGTAAAAGAGTCCAGTGTTTCATACCCCATCCGCTCCAGCTGTCTTGTGAACCAGATCCGGATTTTGATTTTTTCAAGTACGCTCCGTTCCAGTGTTTCAAAGTCCTGCATGGCTGCCACTGCAGCGTCCAGTGTCACCTGATTGATATTATTGGGATTAAAACAGTTCTTGAGATTGTTCAGTTCCCGCATCAGCGCTGCCTGTCCGATTGCATAACCCACGTGAATCGCCGCAATATTTCTGGACTTGGACATCGTGTGCACAACGATCAGATTGTCATATTCATGAATCAACGGAATACAGGATCTCGTCCCGAAGTCCACATAGGCCTCATCAATAACCACCACATGATCACGATTGGATTCAATGATTCTGCGGATCTCCTTCTGGCTCAGCTGAAGTCCCGTCGGTGCATTCGGATTGGCAATAATGATCAGCTGACCGGCCCGCTCATAGTCGGCTGCACGGATTCTGAAATTCTCATCCAGCGGAATCTCCCTGTAATTCAATCCGAACGCTCCGGATACCGTTTTATAGAATCCATAGGTAATATCCGGAAAGCACAGTCCTTCCGGCGTCATTCCATATGCCAGCATGATAAAGCTCAGCACCTCGTCCGCACCGTTTCCTGCAAACACCTCATCTGTGGCCACCCCATAATGCGTTGCAATCGCTTCCCGCAGCACAGTTGCATCCTGATCTGAATAGTGTCCGAGATCTGCATGGTCTGCGGCTTTCTGCAGACTTTCATAAACACCTTCCGAGGGCGGAATCAGTGTTTCATTGGAATTAAGTTTGATGAATTCCATGTTCTTTGGCTGTTCTCCCAGCCGGTACGGAACCATCTGTGCAAAACGTTTACTGATGAATCTGCTCATTTTGTCCTCCTTTAGAATAAATAGACACAGTCTCGTGTCTTTCGTCCACCCGGTTGTATTACCTGCCAAGTGCCTTATCCATCCGTGCAAGCTCAATGGATAACCAAAGACACTTTGACTCTACCTATTTACACAAAAAGACGCCTGCGCACATCTTCCCTGTGCTGCAAACGTCTCTGTTCTGCAATGAACTGCTTCTTCTATCACAAAAGGAGCAGAACCGTAATGTTAACGGCTCTACTCCTTTGTATGCTTAAATTGTAATCATTCAGTTGTATTCAGAAATTGTATACATGTATGCTATCACTGTGAATGGTGTGCGTCAACTGTTTTTTGTATCATTTCACCACAAGTGTAAATCTTGGCACCGCATCAAGCGGCATCAGTTCCTTTTGTTCCTTCGCATACGGATCCGGAATAATCCATCCGGTAACCTCATATTCCCCCGCCTTTTCCGGTGCCTTCAGCGAAACAGTTCCTCTTACAATATTCTGATTTCCGGTTTTTACTCTGATGAATTTCTGATGATTAATCTCTGCCTGTTGCATTCCGATACAGAACAAAATAACCGCTTCACTGCAGTTTTCGTATCCGCCTGCAAAATACTGCAGTGTCAGATTCTGTCCCGTTTTGCATGTTACCGTAGCTGGCGGAATACTTCTCCTGTGCTTTTTCAGATCAAAATTAAATAAAATTCCATTCCACATATCCTGTGACAATACAGTTTCTTTTTCATAATTCTGAACAGAAGCTTCCTTCATTTCAAAATCCGGATTCAAAATCAGACTATAATCATAGGACAGTGAATAGGGCTGGAGCGTTCCATCTTCCATATCATCAGAATGGACGTCAGATGATGCCGTCATTGTTACCGTCAGCTTATGATTTGTCTTTTTATCCACCGCATTTTTAAAGTGAAATGCTGTTGCCCCGGAATATCCGGCACCGGTTTCCTTTTCGTAGGTAAGATAATCCTTTCCGTCAATTACAATGGGAACCTGCACATAATCTATAAAAACCTGAATTGCCATTTTTCTGTTTTTTCCGGCATTCTCTATCATAAAGTACAGTTCTTCATCCGGCGCAGCGATTTCAATCTGATCCCCCTCTCTCCCGTGCTCAGATTCTGCCGAATATACTTCAAAATAATAGCCATAAGCATTAGACGCATAAAGATGCTGCATTCCCTGCATTTTTCCGCTGTTTTCTTCATCCGTCTCCCGTTCACATCCCGCCATGCTTATTAAAAGTACAGATAAAATAAGTATATTCATTATTTTTCTTCTCATACCACTTTTCCTCCTTTGCATTTTATTTGATAACAGTTTTCATATTATGCAATCTGTTAGCAGTATATATCATTATTTTTCTCCTGTCAAAATGCAAAGGCGCTGCCTGCTGACGCATAAAAAGACACATTCATGCAAAATAGTATGAATGTGTCTCATATCTGCTCAATATATGAATAATATTATTCCTGTATCACCCGTATTCCTTCTTCTCTTTCCATCAGTTCTGCAGTTTTCCTGCTGATCCTCCGGCATATGCCATCCGATGTGATCAGTTCAAAGCCATCTGTTCTCATTACAATCTGTGCTGTGTTTTTGTCTACCATTACCGCATTCTGCACTTCCTCTTCCGGCGGCAGATAATGTGTCTGAAATACACAGGTATAGGACATCATGAAAACTGTCATGGAAACAATTCCGGGCATAATTTTTTTCCTGATTTTTTCCTTTTGATCGGTTAATGCTCCTGACAGTATTTCCATTCTTTCCTTCAGACCGTTTTCATCACGCGACAGGCAGGACATCAGCCTGTACCTGCAGTTATATGCGTCACCGTCAGTCTGCCTGAATACAGAAAGCAGCGTTTCCATATAATCTGCTTTCTGTTCATTTGAAAGGCCTGCAACTGATCTGATATCACACCTTATTTCAAGTGTCTGTTCCAGATCTCTTTTCATCAGATATGCCACCGGATTAAACCAGAAAAAGGCACAGAAGATCCCGATCAGAACTTTCACTGCCGTATCATAATTTTGCAAATGGTTACATTCATGCTGCAGAATCCATTTTTTCTGTTCCCCGGTATATTCCTGCTCCGGAAAAAGGATATAGTTACTGCGGATTCCTCCGATGCTCATGGGAGAAAAAATCCCGGACAGTTCAATGACATATGCTGTTCTCTTTCCTGACCTGCCCTGAAAAGTATACTCTTCTGCGCCCTTTTTCTGCCTCAGAACCCGGAGTTCATACATCACTTTATAATAATTACCCAAAAGTCGTATCAAAAGAATCACCGCAACACCAGTCCAGAGTATGACCATGCAGTCATATCCGCACAGACTCACCAGGCCATTGTCAATCAGCCGTCCATTTGCCGCCAGATACAACCGGTTAAGAACTTCCGGAACCTCGATTACTTTTGCATTGTCCGGTTCAAATGGAAATATTGTGCGTACTAGACATAACAGATACATAAAAATCAGCATCTGAATGTTAAAAGCATCATAGCTCCGAAGTATTTTCCGGACAGAAAAAAGCAGCATAATCAATATGCTGCTCCAGAAAACAGTCGTCAGAAATGAATATATCGTGATCTGCATTCTATTCTCATTTCTCCTCGCGTACCTTTTGTATCACATTTTCCAGTTCTTCAATCAGCTCTTCTCTGTCCTTTTTACTGCCCTTTTCTTTCCTGACCATTGCAAGTGCAATTTTCATAATGGATTTCTCATTCAGCCCTCTGTCAGAAAGAAGCTTTACCGCATAGTCCTCTCTGGTAATTACCGGTATAAACTGTCTGGCATACTGCTTATTGTACTGTTCCATCCCGCAGACCTTTATATATTTTCCTGAAAGAAGAGACTTAAGCGTCCTGAAAACACTGGCATTATTCCATTCTGCAGGATCAACCTTCTGCAAAATATCCACGCTTGTCAGCGCTTTATTCTCTTTCCAGAGAAGTTCCATAATTTCTTCTTCCCTTGGTGTCATTCCCTTCTTTTTCATCAAACACCTCTTACTTGAAAACTGTTGTCATATATTGCAATCTGTTTTACCAGATTATATTTCTTAAAGCCATTTACTGCAACTGTTTTTTACCCCATCGCAATCTCATCCCGGATTGCCACCCCGGTTGGTGTCCCTGCAAGGCCGCCCTTTCCGGTTTCACGGATATCTGCATTCATACTGCGACCGATTGTGCGCATGGCATCAATGACTTCATCCGGCGGAATCCGGCTGCAGATGCCTGCCATTGCAAGATCCGATGACGTAATGGCATTGACTGCGCCGAGTACATTTCTTTTGACACATGGCACTTCCACCAGTCCTGCGACCGGGTCGCAGGCAAGCCCCAGGAGACCTTTGAGTGCAAGCGCCGATGCATGGCTGATTTCCTGTGCGTTTCCACCCAGAAGATACGTCATCCCGCCTGCTGCCATGGCAGAAGCTGAACCGATCTCTGCCTGACATCCGCCTTCCGCACCTGCAAGGAATGCTCTGGATGCAATCACACCGCCGATTCCCGCTGCCACATAGAGTGCCTCCACCACGCGGTCTTGTGCAAATCCGAATTTCTCCTGTGCGCTCAGGAAAACTGCCGGGACAACGCCGCAGGAACCGGCTGTAGGCGCGGCAACGATCCGCTTCATACAGGCATTGGACTCCGCAACTTTCAACGCTTTTTCCATGACGATACTCATGAAATCACCGCTGACCATCTTTCCGGAAGCGATCCGCTCATGAAGCTTTGCTCCTTCCGTTCCGACAAGACCGCTTGCCGACTTCAGCTTCCCGTCATAGTTCTGATCAGATTCCCTCATGGCCGCATACATTCTGCGCATGAAATCAAAGGATTTCTCTTCTGAAATACCCTGTTCGCAGCAGTCCTCCTGCTGTACGATCTTCCAGAACGGAAGCCCTGTTTCTTCTGTTCTCTGACAGATCTCCGCCAGTGATTTATACATAACTGTTCTCCTTCATACCAGACTTAAATACGTTACCTTCACAATTCCTTCCAGATGCTCCAGCCAGCGGATCGCCTCCGCCGGTACTTCCTGGTCACATTCAAGTACCATGACGGCATTACCGCCACGTCCCTCGCGGTAGAGCTGCATCGTTGCAATATTCACCGACTTATGCTCCAGCATGGAGGTTACTTCCGCCACATGCCCCGGCTGATCCACATTGTGCACGATCAGTGTCGGATAA
The DNA here is from genome assembly GCA_022486625.1 of Butyrivibrio sp. Taxonomy (GTDB): domain Bacteria; phylum Bacillota; class Clostridia; order Lachnospirales; family Lachnospiraceae; genus Butyrivibrio. The sequence goes on from JAKVKH010000014.1 coordinate 63,160, forward strand.
TCGCCGCTGAAATTTGCCGTCAGTCCGTCCAGTTTACAGATCTGGATCCGTCCGCCGCCAACCGACGCTGCAACAACATCCAGCTCTTTTCCCGACTGTCCTGTCAGATGCATCTTCACTGAATTGGGATGAACATCTCCAAGATCCACTGCTCCGAAAGAATATGTCATTCCGGCATTCTGTGCCATCTCCAGGCTGTCCGGAATCCGCGGATCATCAACTGCACACCCGAGAAGTCCTGCCACGACTGCCTTATCCGTACCGTGTCCCTTTCCGGTTGCCAGAAATGAGCCATGGAACAGAATTTCTGCCTTTACAATTTTTTCTCCCATCAGTTTCCGGCTGACGTTTCCTATTTTCACGGCTCCCGCTGTATGTGAGCTTGATGGTCCTACCATCACGGGACCTACAATATCAAAAAGATTCATGAATACACCTCTGCGTTTTCAATTATCGTGCTGATAAAAGGCAGCACACAAAGTTCATGTGTCTGCCTCTTTGTCACACACTTATTCAATATGAAAAATCATAACATGATAAAAAGTAATTGACAACCGGCTCCCGCCGGGTGTAGTATCAGTCCTAATAAAAATCTGTTTCGAAAATCAACAAGGGCGTTGATGAAGAAAAGTTTTCTGACTTTTTCTGCATCTGCCCTTGTCTTTTTTTATTAATGGCTTGCGCGGCAGATTAAAAATATATAGTATAAAGAGGATATCGCAATGTGTTCAATTATGGGATTTGCCGATAAGGCACTCACAAAGGAAGAACTTCTTCCCTATTTCGACCGTACCCTCTCAAGGGGACCGGATATGAGCCGGATCATTGAAACACCATCCGGTTACCTTTGCTTCCACCGTCTGGCTGTTATGGGTCTGACAGAGCGTGGCATGCAGCCATTTGAACTGAATGGCAATTATGTCGTATGTAATGGTGAGATCTACGGCTTCCGTAAGATCAGAAAAGAGCTTTCTTCCAGATATACTTTTAAAAGTGAAAGTGACTGTGAGATTCTTCTTCCATTATATAAGGAATACGGACTGAAAATGTTCGAAATGCTCGGTTCAGAGTTTGCCATGATCATTTATGATCATGAAAAAGACACTCTGATTGCAGCAAGAGATCCGATCGGTATCCGCCCCATGTTCTACGGCTATGATGCAGAAGGCGGTATTGTATTTGCAAGCGAAGCCAAGAACCTGACCGGTCTCTGCAAACGGATCATGCCATTTCCTCCCGGACACTATTATGCCGATGGAAAATTTGTCCGTTATACAGATATCACAACAGTAAACCAGTACAGCACAGACGACATGGAAACCGCATGTCAGAAGATTCATGATAAACTGGTTGCTGCTGTCGATACCAGACTGGATTCTGATGCTCCTTTAGGATTTCTGTTATCCGGAGGACTGGATTCAAGTCTCGTGTGTGCAATCAGTGCAAAACTTCTGGGCAAAAAAATCCGTACTTTTGCAATCGGTATGGACAAGGATGCCATTGATTTAAAATATGCACGCGAAGCTGCCGATTTTATCGGCGCTGATCATACCGAAGTCTATATGACTGCTGAAGATGTGATCAAAGCACTTCCAGAAGTGATTGCCCTTCTTGGAACCTGGGACATTACCACCATCCGTGCGAGTATGGGCATGTATCTGTGTTGCAAGGCCATTCATGAGCAGAGCAATGTTCGCGTTCTTCTGACCGGTGAGATCTCTGATGAACTTTTTGGATATAAATACACCGATTTTGCTCCGGATGCAGCAGCTTTTCAGTCTGAATCCAAAAAACGTATTGATGAGCTTTACATGTATGATGTGCTCCGCGCCGACCGCTGTATCTCCGTAAATTCCATTGAAGCGCGTGTTCCTTTCGGCGATACTGATTTTGTAAAATATGTCATGAGCATCAATCCTGAAATCAAGATGAACACTTATGATATGGGTAAATATCTGCTCCGCCATGCATTTGAAAAGGATAAAATCCTGCCGGACGATATCCTGTGGCGCCAGAAAGCTGCTTTTTCCGATGCTGTCGGTCATTCCATGGTGGATGATCTCAAGGCATATGCAGAGCAAAAATATACAGATGCTGAATTTGAAAAACTCTGTAAGAAATACAGCTACTGCACTCCGTTTACCAAGGAAAGCCTTCTGTATCGTGAAATTTTTGAGCAGTACTATCCGGAACAGGCTGAAATGATCAAAGATTTCTGGATGCCCAATAAATCCTGGGAAGGCTGTAATGTAAATGACCCGTCCGCCAGAGTACTTGCAAACTACGGCGAAAGCGGGGTCTGAACAAGGCACAGACGAATCTTTTTAACAGACAGGTTCGTTGTCACATAGATCACCTTATATGTGCATAAGAGAGGAGAGAATTATGGAAACACCAACAAAGTTACCTGAATTGTTTGGCAGCATGGTTTTTAATGAAGAGACCATGAAAGACCGTCTTTCCAGCGCTTCCTACAACGCATGGAAAAAGTGTATTACAGATGGTACGTCTCTGGATCTTGCTACTGCAAATGAAATTGCAGAGGCAATGAAGCAGTGGGCGATTGAAAAAGGAGCTACACATTATACACACTGGTTCCAGCCGATGACAGGCGTAACAGCTGAAAAGCATGACAGTTTCATCGCTCCGGTAGGCGGTGGCAAGATCGTGATGGACTTCTCCGGCAAGGAGCTGGTTCGTGGCGAGCCTGATGCATCTTCCTTCCCGTCAGGCGGACTTCGTGCTACATTCGAGGCTCGTGGATATACAGCATGGGATCCTACTTCTTTTGCATTTGTAAAAGACAATTCTCTCTATATTCCCACAATCTTCTGCTCTTACTCCGGACAGGCACTGGATAAGAAGACTCCTCTTCTTCGCTCCATGGATGCGGTCAGCCGTCAGGCAATCCGTATTCTCCGTTTATTCGGTGATAAGGACACCAGAAGAGTTACTGCACAGGTAGGTCCTGAACAGGAATACTTCCTGATTGACAAAGAGCTTTATGCACAGCGTGAAGACCTTCGTCTGACAGGCCGTACACTGTTCGGCAACAAGCCTCCCCGCGGACAGGAACTTGAAGATCACTACTTCGGCCAGTTAAAGCCCCGTGTATCTGCATACATGAAGGATCTGGATGATGAACTCTGGAAGGTCGGTGTACTTTCCAAGACAAAGCATAATGAAGTTGCTCCGTCTCAGCATGAGATGGCTCCGATCTATGCAGATGCCAATGCATCCTGCGATCAGAACCAGCTGACCATGGAACTGATGAAAAAGGTTGCCGACCGTCATGGTTTTGTATGCCTGCTTCATGAAAAGCCGTTTGATGGTGTCAACGGTTCCGGTAAACATGACAACTTCTCCCTTGGCACAGATACAGGCAAGAACCTCTTCAAGCCCGGATCCACACCGAGCCAGAACGCACAGTTCCTTCTGTTCCTGGCTGCATTTGTCAAAGGTGTTGATGAATATCAGGATACACTTCGTACCACTGTTGCTTCCGCCGGTAACGATCACCGTCTGGGCGCACAGGAAGCACCGCCGGCCATCATCTCCATTTTCCTTGGCGATGAACTCGATGGCGTTGTAAAATCCATCATCAGCGGCAAATCCTATAAGGAAGGCGGCAAGCGTACACTGCAGATCGGTATTGATGTACTTCCTCCGATCCCGCAGGATAATACAGACCGTAACCGTACTTCACCCATGGCTTTCACAGGCAATAAGTTCGAGTTCCGTATGCTGGGATCTTCTCAGTCCATTTCAGGCCCGAACATTGCATTGAACACCATTATGGCAGAAGAACTGAAGGAGTTCGCTGATCAGCTTGAGAAGTCCAAGAACTTCCAGAATGACCTTCAGAAGATCATCAAGAATGCATTTACAGATCATCAGCACATTATCTTCAATGGTAACGGCTATGATGATTCCTGGGTAAAAGAAGCTGAGAAGCGTGGTCTTTACAATCTTGTTTCCACTGCTGATGCGCTTCCTTACTATGATAACAAGAAGAACGTGGATCTGTATGTCGGTAACGGAATCTATACAGAAGAAGAAATTCACGCACGTGCACTTATTCATGTCGAGACCTACAATGCAACGATTTCCATTGAAGCAAGAACCATGTCCGATATGATCCGTCGTGAGATCCTGCCTGCTGTATCTTCCTATGCGACTGACCTTGCAGGCCGTGTAGCTGCCAAGAAAGAAGTCGGTGCTTCTGCAAAGTACGAGACTGAGACCCTTAAGAAGGTATCCTCTCTTACCGATGATCTGGCAGATACCTGCGATAAACTGGATAAGGATCTGAATAAGATTCCGGAAGATGCAACAAAGGCCATGAATTATTTCCACAAAACTATTCTTGCGGACATGACAAAAGCAAGAACAATTGCAGATGAACTTGAGACCATGACCGATGAAGAATACTGGCCGTTCCCTGTATACTCAGACCTTCTGTTCAGTGAGAACTGAGAAATATCCATTTTTCAACAGAGTCCGCTTCACGGGTTCTGTATCAAGGCGATCTGCGTGCATTAATGATGCACGCAGGTCGCTTTTTTGACTTTGGACACTTACGTCAAATAATCGAATATCTATCCGCCGGAGATTGTATTATAATAGGCATGTGCATGCGCCTGTACCGGCATTTGCAAAGCGCCTGAAATAAACAATAATGAAAAGAGCAGATCATGAACATGGAAAAAGATAAATTGGAAAAAGATAAAACGGAAAAAGATAAAACGGAAACAGATAAAGGTAATCCGGGGCGCCCCGAGGGTGAATCCGGTAAAAAGATGCTGGAACGGATGAACCGTGAACATGCACCGCTTCGGGACTTCGGTCTGCCTTATGCAGACTGGACATCCGGAATGCACATTCTGGATGTCGGATGCGGCGGCGGTGCCACCATTTCACAGATGCTGAAATTATCTGATGGAAGCATCATTGACGGCATTGATTACGCACAGCAGAGTGTGGACAGTGCTTCAGCACTCAACAGAGAATATCTCGGATCACGTGTGCACATCCATCTGGGTGATGTGACTGCGCTCCCCTTCCCGGATACATCCTATGACCTTGCCACCGCGGTGGAAACCGTATATTTCTGGCCTGATATGCCCGCTGCGCTCGCTGAAATCAAACGGGTTCTGAAACCCGACGGCATGTTCATGATCCTCTGCGAAGGAAGTGATCCGGATACCAATACCTGGTCGCAGGACTATGGGGCCATGACCATCTACCGTCCGGAGGAGCTTGCCGCTCTTTTGAAAAATGCCGGATTTACAGATGTCTCTTTTAAACGTGGTCCCGGCGAATATATCTGTGTCATGGGAAAAAAGGCACATGGAGGAATATATGCAGGTAATTGATACCTTTGGTCATTATGTGGAAAAAGTATGCGACAACAAACCTGCATTTTCCCGCTGGATGCTGAAAACCGGCTGGAAGCTGCAGGATGCCAGGTTCCGCATTGCGCCGGATAAAAGACTGCAGCCCGCGGATCAGTACCTTGCTGCCCTGATGATGGACACCATGCTGATGCCGCTGAAAAAGCCGGATGACTGCGCCATCGTCAGCATCTTTACCCCATGTGAACTGCTGCAGGAAGTCGGCCTGCATCCGTACAATGTGGAAGCCTTCTCCTGCTACCTTTCTGCTACGCATACCGAACGAGGCTGTATCCAGCAGGCGGAAAACGACGGCATTTCAGAAACGCTCTGCAGCTACCATAAGACCTTTCTGGGTGCCGCAGACCGCGGACTCCTGCCAAAGCCCCGCTGCATCATCTATACCAACGTCACCTGTGATGCCAATATGCTGACATTCCGAAGACTGGCAGATCTGTTTCAGGTTCCGGTTTTCTTTCTGGATGTCCCCATGCAGCAAAGCGATATCAGCGTCCGCTATGTGGAGAAGCAGCTCCATGAAATGGCTCTTTTTCTGGAAAAGGTAACCGGAAAAAAAATTGACGCAGAACGCCTCACCAGACGCGTTGCCAGAAGTAAACGGACTCTGGAAAATTATCAGAACTATCAGCATCTGCGTGCAGACAGAAATATCCCGACAGATCTTGTTTCTCCTCTCTACTGTGCCATGACCAATAATATCCTGCTGGGAACACACGCAGAGGAAAAATATACCCGCATGCTGCTGCAGAACGTGGAAAATGCCCCGCTCAAAACCGGAAAACATATCTACTGGATGCATACAATTCCCTACTGGTCTGCAGCAACCAAGGATCTGCTTCTCTTCAAAGACAGCTTTCAGATTGTCGGTGATGAACTGGCTGAAGCCTGTGAGCCTGATTTTGATCCTGAAAATCCATATTTGGCCATGGCGCACCGTTGTGTTTACAACTACCTGAACGGAGATATCAGCCGCCGGATCGAAGCCGGTATCCGGCATGCCGAAAATGCCGGTGCAGACGGCGTCGTCTGGTTCAATCACTGGGGCTGCAAACATACGCTTGGCGGCAGCCAGATTGCCAAACGGAAATTTGAAGCGGCAGGATTCCCTACGCTTCTTCTGGACGGAGACGGCTGTGACCGCAGTCATGGCGGCGAAGGCCAGACTTCCACAAGACTCGGCGCATTTCTGGAGATGCTGGAAGCCGGAGGAAACAGAACATGAACAAAACATATTATGTATGCAAATACACACCGCTTGAGCTGCTGAAGGCCTTCGGCGGCGAATGTGAATGTCTGAACCACATGCCTGAAGGCTTTGAGCTTGCAGACCAGATCGTCAACCCCAATATCTGCGGCTTCGGGAAAGCCCTTCTGGAAGCTGTCATGAGCGGGAATGTGCATGAACTCGTACTCGTCAACTGCTGTGATACCATCCGCTCCGTTTATGATGTATTGAAGGAGAGCGGGAGGCTGGATTTCCTTTATCTGATGGATGTTCTGCACAGTACGGATGCCTGCAGCAGAGACCTTGTCGCCATGCAGCTTGAAGATCTGGCTGATGCATATGGCAGATATAAAAATACCTCTTTTGATGCTGAGAAGTTCCGCAGTGCCTTCCGCATGGCTGAACACAAAAGCAGTCCCCATCTGAGTGTCATGGGCGCCCGCATGGGAACAGAACTCTTTGAAATGGTGCAGAAAGCCATGCCTCTGCCCGTCCTGAATGAAACCTGCGTCAACAACCGCAGTGTGGGCCGCTCCGCCATGCCGGAAGGAAGTGACAGAGCAGCACTGATGCAATGGTATGCAGGTGAACTTCTCAGTCAGATCCCGTGCATGCGCATGGCCGACCATACAGGCCGTAAGCAGCTGTATAACGATCCTGACCTGAAAGGTATCATTTATCATACCGTCAAATTCTGTGATTTCTACAGTTTTGAATATGCCGAGGTAAAAAATCACGCGCAGCTCCCGCTTCTGAAAATTGAATCTGATTATACCATCTCGGGCAGCGGCCAGCTTCTGACAAGACTTCAGGCTTTTGCAGAAAGCATCGGTTCTTCGGAAGCCTCATATCTTTCAGACAGTCAGAATTCTCAGAGATATCCGGTGAATGAAGCCGGTGAAAGGAAACACAAAATGGGAAAAGGATACTTCGCCGGCATCGACAGCGGTTCTACCAGTACGGATGTTGTCATCCTGGATAAAAACAAAACAATGATTGCAGGCATCATCATCCCGACCGGGGCAGGCGCCGCAAACAGTGCCGAAAAAGCACTTGAACAGGCGCTGACTCAGGTTCACATAGAGCGTGACGACATTGACGCCCTGGTTACCACCGGCTACGGGCGGGGTGCCATCCACAGCGGCGATAAAAGTATTACCGAAATCACCTGCCACGCAAGAGGCGCCCATTTCCTCGATCCGTCCGTGCGGACCGTCATCGATATCGGCGGACAGGACAGTAAGGTAATCCGTCTGGATGAAAACGGCAATGTCGTCAATTTCGTCATGAATGACAAATGTGCTGCAGGTACCGGAAGATTTCTGGAAATGATGGCCAGAACCATGGAAATGAGCCTTGATGAAATGAGCATGCGCGGTCTTACCTATAATGAAGACATCACCATCTCCAGCATGTGCACAGTATTTGCAGAATCCGAAGTGGTATCCCTGATCGCAGAAAACAAGGACACAGATGATATCGTCCATGGCCTGAACAAGGCAGTTGCCGTAAAAACTGCCGCACTGGTCAAACGCGTCATCGGTCAGGAACGCTATATGATGACCGGCGGCGTATCCAAAAATCAGGGGCTTGTCAGTACCCTGAACGAAAAACTCGGTACACAGCTGATCATTGACGAACGTGCACAGCTCTGCGGCGCACTTGGCGCTGCGCTGTTTGCCGCCGATCTCATATAGTCCCATCTTCAGTCATATATTGTCGAAACTCCGACTTTCGCCATTTTGGTAACATCCAGCGCTTCAATGTAATAGAATGCGCTGGATTTTTTACCGGTGCTGTCATAGGAATAGCCCTGCCGCAGAACCCCGGTCACGCTGATCCATGATTTACCTGAAGTAAGCGCAGACAGATCCTGATCCGATTTGAATTCAAAATCCACATACCCGCCGGTACAGTATGGACAGGTCGGCCCGTTTCTTCCTACAAAGGTATATTTGTCAAACTTTATATAATAGCCTTCAATTTCGACTTTTTTTCCCTCATAATCTTTAAAATTCGTAAACCAGTCATTGATCTGCGTCATGTACAGATCATCTCCCACGATAATATCCGCTTTGACACCTTTAAGTTTTTTCCTGTCAGAAGCAATGTCATATGGGTATTCATCTCTGGCATCCTCCTGAAAGCTCGCCCCCGCAAGCGCACTGATCAGTGCATCCGCCTGCGAAGTACCTGCCGCAGAGGCACCATCCTGCATACTGCCTGCAGACGCTGCAGCATCTGCGCCTGTCTCCGCTCCTGCAGAAGCCACCTGATCTGTCCCTGAGGCAGCCGTGCTCCCCGCCTTATGCAGCGGTTTTCTTCTGCCCTGACTGCACGCCGCAGTCCCTGATGCGACGAGAACACAGCACAGGATCAGCAGCAGAATTTTCACTTTTCCATCAAGATAATTTTTCATCATCAGTTCCTGACTTTCTCCGCTCCTGCGAACAGCAGAAACAGAAGGATATCCACAACAACAATACACGCACCTGTCGGTACGGACTTCAGATAGGAAATCGTAATTCCGATAAGAAATGAAAGCACAGCCAGAACCGCCGAAAGCAGAATGGTGGTCAGAAACTGCCTGCAGACACGCATTGCAGTCAGCGCCGGAAATACAATCAGGCTTGAAATCAGAAGTGTTCCCATCATTCTCATCCCCAGAACCACAGTAATGGCGGTCAGAAATGCAATTACCATATTGTAAAACTGCGTTCTGGTTCCCGTTGCCTGCGCGAAATTCTCATCAAACGTAACCCCGAAAATCCGGTGATAGAACAGAATATACAGAATCAGCACTGCGATGCACAGCCAGGCAGACAGAATCACATCACTCTGGCTCATGGCCAGAATACTGCCGAACATATAGTTGCACACATCGGTATTCATCCCCGTCGTCAGCGAAATGGTCATTACGCCGATTGCCAGCGCTCCGCTGCACAGAAGGGCGGTTGCCGCATCTCCCTTGATCCTCGAACTCTCCTTGATCTGCAACAGGAAAAAAGCTGCAATCACGCACACCGGTATTGAAACCGACAGCGGTGCCAGATTCATTGCATAGGCAACCGCAAGCGCCGCAAAGCCGACATGGGAAAGTCCGTCTCCGATCATGGAATAGCGCTTGAGTACAAGGCTTGCTCCCAGAAGCGAAGCACACAGAGATACCATAATACCAACGATCAGTGCCCGTACCAGAAACGGGTAGCTGAGCATCTTCACAAGTACGTCTATCATGCTGCACCTCCTGTAAACCGCTGCCCGATTTCACTGCTGACATAGGCATCTTTTCTGCCGTAAAAAAGCTGTGTACTTCCCAGATGCAGGATATGATCCGCCTGCGCCACAGCTCCCTGTATATCATGGGAAACCATGATCACCGTAATTTTCTGCTCCTCATGAAGACGTCTGATCACCCGGTACAGCTCGGCAGTCATCACCGGATCAAGACCTGTGACCGGCTCGTCCAGAAGCAGCAGCTTCCTTGTCGCACAAAGTGCCCTTGCAAGCAGAACTCTCTGCTGTTGCCCGCCGGAGAGATCTCTGTAGCAGTGATGTTTCAGATCTGTTATTCCCAGCAGTTCCATTTTCTCTTCCGCATCCATTTTGTCCATTCTGCTGTAAAAAGGCTTCATCCCAAGTGCATTCAGGCGCCCGGACTCCACCACTTCCGTCACACTGGCCGGAAAATCCTTCTGCGCAGCTGTCTGCTGCGGAAGATATCCGATTTCATCCGGCTTCAGACCATCGCCCTGCAGGATCTGTCCTGCAGATGGCTTTTTCAGACCCAGAATCCCCTTCAGGAGAGTACTTTTCCCTGCACCGTTTTCGCCTACGATGCAAAGATACTCTCCTTCATGGACTTCAAAGTCTATGCCTGAAAGTACGGTAATTCCTTCATATGCGAAGGCTACGTTCTGACAGGTCAGAAGACTCATCTCAGTTCAATGCCTCCTTCAGTACCTGGACATTATGCTCCATCAGGCTGATATAGGTTGCTCCTGCCTTAAAGTCTTTATCACTGACATTATGGACCGCATTCAGCAGCTCGCTCTTTGCTCCTGTCGCTTCCGAAATGGAATTGCACATCTGTTCATTGGACAGTTCAATATGAAATACTACCGGAATATGGTCTTCCTTTACCTTGTCGATCAGGAAGGCAACAGTAGCCGGATCTGCTTCCGTATCAGCAGAACAGCCGGGAAAAGCCGCATAATACTTCAGTCCGTATTCCTCACAGAAATAGCGGAACGGGAATCGGTCTCCGACAATAATTTCCTTTCGTTTGCCGTTGTCGATTACATTCCTGAACTCATTGTCCAGCTTCTGCAGATCCTTCAGATATGCTGCAGTATTGTTCCGGTATACTGTCGCATTGGCAGTATCCAGACCGCAGATCTTATCGGAAAGCGCCTGTACAATCTTCATGGCATTCGCAGGAGAAGTCCACACATGTTCATCCATCTCCGGTGCCTCACTGCTCCCCTCTGCCGCACTTATACTGCTGCTTTCTGCGGTGCCTGCGCTGCTGCCTGCCGTACTGTCTTTCTCCGGCTGCATGCCTTCAACCAGTTCCTCCGGAACCGTATCCACACAGTCCATCAGCTTCACAATCGTCATTTTGCTCTGATCCATGGAATCCAGTACATTGGCAACCCACTCATCCGAATCGCCTCCGACATATACGAACAGATCACTGTTTTGTATGGTGATGATATCCTGCGGTGTCGGCTCAAAGGTATGGCTTTCTGCACCCGGCTTAAGCAGCATGGTGACATCTGCACTGTCTCCGGTAATCTGACGTACAAAATCATACTCGGGGAAATTCGTGCAGACAATGCTGATTCTGCCTGCTCCCGTATCTGCCGCACTTCCTGCCGCCGCTGCCTGCTGCGAAGCACCGCATCCTGTCACCGTACTGATCATCAACGCACCTGCAACCATGCAGTTCAGAAAAATCTTATGATATCTTCTCATTCTTAACTATCCTCCGTATTGCACGCAGTATCTTCTGTTTTTCTGCGCACATAAATAAGCAGTCATCTTTTTTACCGATGACCGGAACATTCGTTTCTGTTCATAATTTTAAGGGAGAAGATTTAATCAGAAAGTTTCACTTTCAAAGATACAAGCGTCGCACGCCGGTCATTCAGACCCACACGCGCATGCGCAAGAGACGCT
>JAKVKH010000015.1 GCA_022486625.1 Butyrivibrio sp.
TTACTTAATACAGGGTGAGTAAGATGACATATAAGGAAATTATTGAAGATAATTGTCAAAATAATTCGGAGATAGACTGGTGGCCCAAGTATGCTTTCCATTATACTGATGTTACAAATGCAGTCAGCATATTGGATGAGGGATATATATACAGCAGATATGATGCATCAGAAAAATCATTAATGATAAATGATAATGCAAGCCGTCAGGTGATTGATATGACATATTCAGGTGCCTTATCTGATGTCCGTTTTTACTTTCGTCCCCTGACACCAACGCAGTATCACAATGAGGGTTTCAAACATCCTTCCTTACGTTATTGTGGGGATTTGAATGCCAATGTCCCGGTTCCTGTTTTTTTTATGTTTGATTTGAATTCAATATTGCAATTGCCGGAAACCCGATTTTCAGGGCAGTCGCTGGCAGGTTTCGGAGTAGATGTTTACAGCGGTGAAGAGAACTTTGGAAAAATGGATTTCAGGCAAATATATAAAATCGGTTCCATGCAAAATGTGGAACTTGAGAAAAAGTACAGACAGGCTGAAATTATATATCCGAATGCTTTCAGCATAAAAGAGTCTCTTTGCAATATTGTATGCAGAAATGATATCGAAAGGGCAACGCTTCTGAATCTGCTTCGTAGAGAGAATAAGAAAGCGTTTATGCAATATAAGGACTATATTGTTGTAAATAAAGATTGTTTTGAAAATAATGGATTATATATTACGCAATGTAATTATTATGCTGATAGGATAGCGGTTGCCTATTCTCAAACTGCAAATAAACGAAATTATACCGGTAAATACAGAAATGCAACAGACAGCAAGCTCATAGTAGATGCTTGTGCGGATTTGAAATGGGTACATTCATCTACTGTAATCCTGCATCAGAGATGTAAATTTGCTTTGGATTATGAGAACAGAGATAATACAATTTTTACCAATATATGTAAACCGGATGGAGCTACAGCTTTATATATGAAGATATTTTTTGAAGAAAAGTTAATGTGTTATGTATGCTGGCAGTTGGCTGAATCAGCTTTGCTGTGAATGAGAGATTTCGGCTTTTCAGTCATGATACACCAGCACACCGCTTTTGCCGTTTTCCTTTACCTGATACATGGCAAGGTCGGCTTTCTTGAGCAGGGTTTCACGGCTTGTATCGCCCGGACTGCAGAACGCAATACCGATGCTGGCAGAAACGGATACTTCATGCTCAAGGGCGGTATGAATGGCGCTGATTTCCTGCAGCACCTGTCTGCCAAGATCGCAGACATCAGCCGGAGCATTGTAATGCGATATATACAAAAAAAATTCATCACCACCAAAGCGTGCCGGATAGACAGATTCCGAAGCATGCTTTTTTAATATATCTGCAACACGGATCAGAACTTCATCCCCGCAGTCGTGCCCGTAAGTATCATTAATTGTCTTGAAACCGTCAAGATCCAGCAGAATTACAGCCTGAGCGTGACCATCAAGCGTACGGGAGATGACTTCATAGACACCCCCACGATTGGAAAGACCTGTCATCGGATCGGTTCTGGCGGATGTTTCCAGTTTACTGTAGCTGACCTTAAGCTTATGCGACATGATGTTGGCAGCGCAGCAGACATCTGACAACTCATCATTTCCCTTGCATTTTGTCATCTGATCCAGTGTCCCGTCAGCAATGGCGTTCAGATTTTCTGTCAGAGAACTGAGGGGAACTGTGATACTGCGTGCAAAAGACAGGCCGAAGAACAACGAAAGGATTCCGGCGCATAAAGCAACCAGAAGTGTAATGCGATTGACGAAAAGAGAATGTTTATAGATTTCTGACAGCGGCATGGCAGCGACAATGGTCCAGCCGGTACTTTCCTCTTTACCTGCGTCAGCGATCAGTATCTGATTACTGTCTTCAAAGTGCAGGGCACGAGTGCCTTCTCCGGGATTCCCGGTTCGAACTTCTTCTGCAAATGCCATCAGGTCGGGATTTGTCTTCAGGAGAGAGGGGAGTTTCTGGTTTGCATAGGACAGGAGTGCACCGTCCTGGTCCAGGATGAACAGATAGCCGTAGCTGCCGATGCGCAGGTTACGGACATAATCATTGAGCTCGGTGATGTCGATTCTGCGGGTGATGATGCCGAGCATTTTACCACTTTTATCACGGACGGGTTGTCCCATCAGCAGCATAGGCGGTTTTCCTTCTGTGTGGAGAACTTCATAAGCACCGTCCTGATTTTGTATTTTTTTCATAAATGTATCAGAAAGTGTCAGCTTGGTTTTCAGGAGTGTATGATCCGGACAGGCAACAATTGTATGGTTTAAGTCAAGCAGCATGATCTGGTCAATCCGGTTATCAGTGGCAATGGCAACAGACTGGATATTCTCTATGTTTTTACGGAGGTCATCGGTTTCTTCACCTGATTCGTTACTGTCTCCTTCCAGTACAGACAGATAAGAACTGTACATCTGCAGATTGGCGGCATAGACCAGGGCATTGGTCTGCCGGTCATAGAAACTGGCAACGAATGCTTCAGAAGCAGTAGTCTGGTCTCCGAGCAGTTCAAGACTGCTTTGCATGGCAGCCTGTCTGTTCAGGTGCATGGCAATGGCGGAAATGATCAGAACCGGAATGACGGATAACAGTACAATAAAGACAGGCAGTCGATATTTTATTTTGAATTTTCTCATCTGCTTTTCTCCTGTATAGTGATTACTTTATATATAGAATAGCATAAATTCATGTGTGTTGCTTCAGAAAAAGATAATGATCCGTTACATAAAATCTGATACAATAAAAAAGAAGTACAGGTGAAAGGACTTTTTATGTCTGAGTTAAAAATTGCAATCTGTGATGATGAGCGAATTGAGCAGCTATTGTTGTCCAAATTTCTGATGAAATATGTTCCGGATGCGCAGCTTTACTGTTTTCCTGATGGAAAGAGTCTTCTGGCTGATTTCAATGCGGGACAGTATCAGGCTGTGTTTATGGATATTTATATGCGTGATATGAATGGAATTACAGTGGTACAGGAGATCCGCAGGATCGACCCGGCTGTCCCGGTTGCATTTACCACTTCTTCAACGGATCATCAGAGTGACAGCCGGATGGTCAGGGCAACGGCGTATCTGACCAAGCCGCTTAAGGAAGAAGAGGTAAGGCAGTTTCTGCAGACAGTACAGGAAGTGGCGCAGAGACCAAAAGCGCCCGGGGTCATGCTGATGGTATCAGGGCAGAAAATGGATATACCACTGGATCAGATTCTGTATCTGGAGAAAAAGCTGTTTGCAGGGACCAGTGTATATCTTAAAGATGGAAGTGTATGTAAATGTGACAGAATGCCGGAGCTTCCGGAAAAAGCATTCTGCCGGTGCAGCTCTGCATTTATGGTTCCTCTGCCAGCAATAAGACAGGTGGATGCATCAGAAATGAAAATTGATCTGTCAGGAGGTACGAAGATCAGTATACAGAAAACATATCTCCGGTCTGTAATGGATGCTTATGACAGATATATCTTTGACCAGATGAGAGGACAGTCATGAAAGACGACAGAAAGAAAATTGTCAGGTTCGGGGCCTGCATTACATATCTGCTCCTGTCTGCGCTTCTGATTGGCGCGGCAATCGGACTGACAAGAACACATATCAGTTCTTACGGTAAAAATGTCAGTACATTAAGTCAGGCGATAATGACTGCAGGAGGAAGCAGCAGAGCGGTTCAGCTTCCGTATCGGGTAACGGGAGTAAAGCCTGGGGATAATGTGACATTACAGTTTGATACAGATTTCAGAGCAGGGGATGTTTTGTATGTGAAGACTGTTTATGCACCGCTTAAAGTGTATGAAAATGGACTTTTGTTATATTCCTATGGGGAAAAGGGTACATATCCGTCTTTCTTTTCAGATCCTGCGACGGAAGTGAACACGATTGAACTGACTTCTTCGGAAAATGCACGGATTACGCTGGTATATTCTTTTCCGAACAGCCGCAGTTCCATGATGATTTATGCGCCTCTTCTGGGCAGCAGCACGGGAATTCTGCAGCATCTGCTCAGAGAAATGGGTATTCCGCTGGCAATTGCGCTGATCCTGATGCTGATGGGAATTCTTCTGGCACTCATTTCAGCATTTCTGATTCCGCTTGAGCCGAAGGGAACTGCGGTATTCTGGCTGGGTGTTTTTGCATTCAGTTCAGGACTCTGGACTTTTTCGGAAAGTAACCTGACAGTATTCCTGACGGATAATCCGGATCTGCTGTATCTTCTGGCTTTTCTGGGATTGTTTACATTACCGGTGCCGTTATTGCTGTTTGCAGTCAAAATGTTTGATATGGGCAGATACCGGATTCTGCGCGTGATCACATGTGTGAGCGTGGTGATGCTGATCAGTGCCATGATCCTGCAGCTGACCGGCCTTGTTCCGTTTGCCAGAAGCATGTATCTGTTTCATGTAATGATTCCGACCTCAATCTGTATTCTGGCCGGTTGTGTTTTCTATGAGATGAAGGCAAAACGGAACGATCTGGCAAAACGCTTTTTCATTCCGTTTCTCATTCTGGCAATATGTTCAGTTACGGAGACAGTGAACTATCAGGTTCATTTTACCACACAGTTTTCTTCCATTTTTCTTATGGGAATTGTGCTGTTTCTGCTGTCCTCAGAAGGAATTGCCGGCATGTTCATCAGGCAGTCCATCCGTCTCAGGAGTCAGAATAAGGAACTCAGTTTTAATTTGAGCCTTCTGGAAAAGCAGATTGATGCCAGAAAAGAGCGTGATGATCTGCTGATTGAGAATGCAGCTGCAGTAAAGCAGCAAAGGCATGATCTCCGTCATCAGATGGCAGTACTTCGAAGGTACTGTGATGAAAAGGATTATGATGCACTGTCGGCTTATATTGATACGCTGACGGCAGCAATTCCTGTAGATAAGTCAGTGACCTACTGCGAGAATCCGGCGGTTAATGCGATCTTTGCCCATTATGCGGCAAGAGCACAAAAGGAAAATATTCCGATGGAGATTCAGGCCGAAGTTCCGCGTATGACACATGAAATTTCAGACAGTAATCTTTGCATTATTGTCGGGAATCTTCTGGAAAATGCGCTGGAAGCATGTGAACAGATAACGCAGGACCGCAGGATTACTTTCAGCTCGCGCCTGCAGGGGGACTTCCTGTTTATTGCCATGGACAACAGCTTTAACGGTATTGTGAAGATGAGGGGGGATCAGTTTGTCTCTCATAAAAGAGATGAAATCGGAACAGGACTTGTATCCATTCGTTCAGTGGTGGAAAAGGCAGGAGGAAAGGCTACTTTTGAGCCAAAAGACAGGGTATTTCAGTCTTCTGTTTATTTCAGAATATAAATTCGCAGATCATGTGGCATGACAGAGCAGAATGAATTATAATGAAAATGTAGTAAATATATTATCATAAGTTTATTGATGAAAGAGAGGATAGGAATATGTTCTGTTATATCTGTGGTACCGAGATTAATGAAGTGATTGTATGTGATATTGTAAAGATCGGAGGAGATTATTTCTATGATGAAATTGTATCTCCGGTGCTTTATAATGACAGGCTGGATGTCAGATCCGGCAGAATCTTTGATTATGATGAATTTAAAAAGCTGTGTGCGAAAAAGCACATGTGTAAACCGGAAGAAATTCAGTCCAAGTATATTGATGGGATTGTGATTCCAGAGGAAACATATACAAAGCTGGGAAAGACAGATCAGGATCTTGGATGCAGATGTCCTGTCTGTGAGGATTTTATCTGAAATAAAAAGATGAAGATATTTATATCAGGAAAAGTCGGATGTCATATGTGTGACATCCGGCTTTTTGCTTTGTCAGAGGAATCGGGAACGATGATATGACAGATTCGTTCCAGTATTTTATACAGAATCCAGCCGATCAGTTCTCCGATTCCATTGAACAGAATATCATCAAGTTCAAAGTGACCGGTCTGTGTGAGATGCTGCAGTGTTTCAATACAGAAGGCGAGCAGAAAACCGGCAAATGGTCCAAACCACCATTTTCGTGCAGGGCGCAGTATCATTGGCAGAAGCAGACCCATCGGGAGCAGCATGAACAGATTCTCAATTGCGAACCATGGACAATATCCTGTCAGTGTGGAAAAGAGTACCAGATTGATGTTCCGTCTGGAACCGGGTTCTCTTGTCATGACTGTTGCAGCATAAATGTAGTATCCATATGTACCGAGAAGAAATACAGGAATGGTCTGCCATTTCGGTTTATGGCGGAGAATTGTGTGAATCAGATACAGCAGACCGCATATACTGCCGAGGATCAGTGCATATTTAATATTGGCATACCAGAGCTTTGAGATATCGTCTCTGGCTTTTTCAATCAGATAAAAATAGTTTGACATTTATACTTCCTGTTTTTAATCATTTTATATGGGATATTATAGACTAAAACCAATGCAATTTATATTACTAAATTTATGAATATCTGAATATAATTTTTTTTTACCGGAAAGACGATATAATATGTAATTATAGTAATAATTGAATGAATCAACATTTTTTTATAAAAATATGATAAGATAAAAGAAAGAGTTATAAATCAAGCAGGCGTTTTTATTTTGAAAATCTGCAAAAGGAGGTAATCTGTCGTGTTTCACAAAAATATGATGAAGTTTATGAGTCTTGCGATGATTATTCCCTTCGTATTTTCGACACAGACTCTGGCGGTAAGTGCGGCACAGTCGGCAGCATCAGTTGATGCATCCGTGCAGAGTGATAATAATGGTAAGGTATCCGGATCGGACAGAAGTAATATGTCAAATGAGGGCTCAGGAAGTTCCGGGAAAACAAGCGATAATACACTGGAGAATGGAAAAGGAACAACTGGGGGAACTGAGAACGGCGGTAATGCAGAAATATCAAAGGATGCTTCAGATGTAGCATCGGTGAATACTTCCGAGGCAGAAAATGCTGCATCGGGTATGTCGGCAGGGGAAGGAGCATCTGCCGGCAGCAGCGCATCAGATGGAGCTTCAGACGATGCTGCAGGAAGCGCTTCTTCCGGGTCTTCTGCAGTGTTGTCAGTGTCGGGCAGCCTTTCTTCCGGAGTGCCTGCAGATTTACTGGAAGCAAGTGCAGTGGTCAGTCCGTCGGGAAATGATGCATTCAGCGGTATCAGTGTGGATGGAAATTTCTCTGATTGGGACAGTGTGACCAGGGAGGATACCAGTCAGGTCAGTAACGGACTTGTGAATGAGGCAGGCATGGTCTTCAATGGAGATTATGTGTATCTGTATCTGGATGAACACCAACCGGGAGCAGCATCCTGGTCGGGCAACGGTAATAGTGGTAATTTTGCAATTACAACAGATCTTGGAAATGTGATGATTGTACATGTGAATGCAGATGGAAGTGTACAGGTCAAATATAAGAATGAAACAGTAGATGGTGTCCAGGTATCCAGAGATTATAAGAACGGAGACTGGCATTCAAATGATCCGCATTACCGAAGGGAAATCGCGATCCCGAAATCTGCACTGCCATATTATAATAAGACAATTTCATTTGGCTATTATCTGGGAACCACTTTTGTCAGCGGAGTATCAAATTTTGATGGAAGCGGAGGCAATACAGGCAGTTCTGACAGTGGCAGTGGTGCTTCAGCAGGAAATTCTGATATAAAATTTGACGGAGACTATGCAGACTGGAATAATTACCCGCATCAGGTCATTGAATATGATACTGCAGGAACCAGTTCAGGTGTTGTTGATGCAGAAGGTGCACTATACAGCGATGGCGATACAGCTTATGGTCATGTGTATACCAGTAATCAGAAGAATCTGAAGATGGGTGGCTATGAGTTCACGGAATTTAATGTCAGGCTTAATAATGATGACAGCAAGAGAAAGATGGTCAGGGCCGTCCCTGAGAATGCGGATGGTTCATTAGACTGGAAAGCTAAAGACAAAATGCTTGCAGATGGCACTTATACATATTATCTTTTTGACATCGGGGGGTGGGGAACATCGAAGAATATCAATGATATTTCTCCGCATGATACAGTTTACGGTAAGATGACAATCACGATAAAGAATGGAATTGATCAGACCGAGTATGAAATGAATCTTGCCACGCTGGCAAACAGATGCGGCCTGTCACCAAATGACGTTGGAGCGTTTTCGGTACAGTTTCACAGGTTGGGAAATCAGTGGGTCAGCACTGCAGGAACATCTACAGATCCATGGCTTGCAGTGATTATCTGCATCGTACCGACTGCATTTCTGTTTGAACGCAGAAGGAAAAAATATCCGGCAGAATTTCAGTTTGTTTAATTATTGAAACAGGTTCAGGGGGAGCCTTTTTCGGGAAGCATTTTTCGAAAGGGGCTCTCTTTTTCTTTTTTTCAGAATAAAGTACAGAGAGGAATATAATATGAAATACATTGCCGGAATTATTCTGATCGGAATCTGGGTTTATGTGCTGTATGCATTGAAGCGAAGCAAGCTGAATTTCTGGTTGTTTATTACGGGAAGCTTTGGGTTGTTTCTGATTCTGATGACGATGGTCAGACCGTGGCTGACCATGCCGCTGGCAAGAGGCGTTGCTGCAATTGCCGGAATTGTGGGAAATCTGACAGGTACTTATGATGCTTATTTTAAATATGGCGTTCTGTTCATTCAGGCTCCGGCTGGGGCAGTGACACTTCGGATTGATCTGGAGTGTTCGGGAATTATAGAAATTTCAGCATTTCTTTCTCTGCTCGCATTCTTTGGAGTATATGACATCAGCGAGCGGATTCTGGTAGGAATTCTTGGGACGATTTATACAATTCTGGGCAATGCATTCCGAATTACCCTGATTTGTCTGCTGGTACAGGCATATGGAACAAATGTATATTATATTGCGCATACATTTGTTGGAAGAATCGTATTTTATATTCTGCAGGTTCTAATGTATTTTTATGTATTTACAAAGCCGCAGATCGTGCATATGCAGGTTGGTAAATTCACCTACGGAAAGAATGAGGACAAATGAGACTTGCGACGCAGTTGATCAATCCGTTCTTTTTCTGGATTTCATGGATAATTATTCCACTGATCATGGAGGTAATACCGGCAATTGGCGGATTCTTTGTACTTCTTAAGGGATTGATCCACAGGAAAAAGATTCCGGTTCCGGACAGATATCCGGAAATTACGTTGATTATTCCTGTTTATAATTCACAGGACAGTCTGGAAGGCTGTATTAGATCGGTGAATGATTCGGATTATCCCAATAGATGTATTAATGTATTTCTGGTAAATAATCAGGGGAAAGACGACAGTTTTGAAGTATATACAAAATGCCAGGAAAAGTATTCAGATCTTAGAATGCAATGGCTTAATGCCATGCAGGGCAAATCCAGAGCACTGAATCTCGCAATTTATAACAGTGAGGGAAAATATATTATTCACATTGACAGTGACGGAATTCTGGAGCCGACAGCACTATCCAGAATGGTCTGCAGATTTGAGGCGGATACTTCTGTCAATTGTATGACAGGAACGATCTTGACAATACCGGAACAGATCGAGGCATATAGAACCTGGAAATCGCGTTTCCTTCGAAAGCTGGAATTTACCGAATATGCACAGGCATTTCTGGCCGGAAGAAATTATGCTTCGGAATTTAATGCAATCTATACGCTCTCAGGCGCATTTTCAGGCTTTCGTAAATCAGCGCTGCGTGGATCGTGGCTGTACAATACGGATACCATCTGTGAGGATACGGAAATTACGTTTCAGATGAAATATATACAGCATCAGGTAGTGAAAATCTGTGAGGATGCTATCTTTTTTGTCGGTCCGATTGAAAATATGGATAAGCTGTATACGCAACGACAGAGATGGCAGAGAGGTTCTCTTGAGGTTGCCAGAATGTTTCCGCAGAGTAAACTTCAGCCGTTTCGGATGTTTCGTGATACGAATGTAAAAACGCTGATGTATGACCATACCTTTGCCTTTCCTCGGATTATATGGTACCTGGCACTGATTTATCTGATGTTTATCGGCTATTCTGGAAAGGTTGTACTTGTATCCACAGGATTGATCATGCTATTTTATGTACTTTGCGGGTATCTGTATTTTCTGATCTCGCAGAAGCTTCTGGAAGATTTTCACAAGATCAGGAAATATTATTTGAAACAGTGGTGGGTGATTGCATTTCTGCCGCTTTTCAATCTGTTGGTGTTTTTTATTCGTTTTGCAGGGATAATCAACAGCATTCATACAAACAGTGCATGGAAGACCAGCACGCTGTCTGAAGAAAATACAGCATTCAGATCAACAGTCAGAAGAGACGCAGGTCATGTGATCCGCGTGGTCAGAACGTTCAGAAATTATGTGAATGAACCGGAGGAAAAAGAAGCTTATGAATCACACAGCTAAAGCTAAATCAGGGAAAATGGCACCGACACTCTATATGACACTGATTGCCCTTATTATTGCCTGCCTTGCAGGGGTTTATGCATGGTTTCTGATCAGTGATTATGAAAAGGGTGTTTCTGAGATTTATGCGCAGG
Organism: Butyrivibrio sp.; assembly: GCA_022486625.1. GTDB lineage: Bacteria > Bacillota > Clostridia > Lachnospirales > Lachnospiraceae > Butyrivibrio. The sequence goes on from JAKVKH010000015.1 coordinate 10,529, forward strand.
AGCAGGATGGCTATGTGCAGCTGGTACTGGATCAGATCAATCTGCAGCCTGAGAATACGGATGAACAGATCATTCAGAATATTCTGGGGACACTTGATTCTTCCACGAACAGATACTGGACACTTTCTCATGATAAAACGCTTGTTTTTGTAAAAGACGTACTGGAGACCAGCAGATATAAGAGCTTTTCAGCAGATACTTATTATAATACGGTCAGTTCCAGAGAATTTGTCAGCAGTTTGCAGCAGGATAAGGTCACACATGCGATGATTGAAATTGACGGCAGAAAATTTATTGCATCCGGTGTGAAGTTTATTTATGACAGTAAAGATTATCAGATCTGTCTTCTGACCAATGCGGATATTATGCTGGAAAACAACACTTATTTGAGCACAAAGATCAATCTCATTATTATGATTATTGTCATTCTGGTAATTTTTGTTATTTCCATGATTGTTCTTGCAAGGCTGGTTAACGGACAGAACAGGGCAATTCTTGCCGAAAAAAGGACAGAAGAGGAACTGAGGAGAAATCTGGAGCAGATGAATGAACAGCTGCATAACCAGAGAATGTATGATTCCGAGACAATGATTTTCGGCAGTGCGATGATCCCTACCATGCTGCAGAAACTGGAACAGCGCGGTTCAAGACCTCTGGTACTGGTGATGGTGCCTTCAGATGAACGGAGTTATCAGATACTTACAGATAAAGGACAGCTTCTTTTAGGTAAAAATGTAATACGAATGAAACTTGATGCAGATTATATCCTGTTGATCTTTGTGCAGTGTCACAGAAGAGATGCGGAAAGGATGCTTTTGACACTTGCACCGTATGGAATTAAGGCAGAGCAGATCTTTGAAGTTTCAGAAACGGAATCCAGGAGCGTAGAGGAATGCTTCAGGGAGCTGACCGCAGAAAATGGCCGGTCAAAGGAAAAATAAAAAAGAACGTAAGGAGCATTGTGCATGGAGGACAGATTTTTCAGAAGATACAGGTTCAAGGTATATCTGAATGCCAGTCACAGTATATCCATTAACGGACAGCAGGGAAATGTACATCCGCATACCTGGGAATTTGGACTTGACATACTGATTGTTCGTCGTGAATTTATGGAATTTAATATTTTTGAGAATGCGATCAATGGATTTTTTGACCGATATCAGAATCATACATTGAACGAGCTGGAACCTTTTAATCTGATTATTCCGACATTGGAAAATATTACAGAATATTTCGGAGACCAGCTGCGGGAGGTGATACATAGGACCGGAGGAGAACTGATGCAGCTTGAGGGAAGTGAAACACCGACCCGAAGCTATGTCATTGATTACAGTAATGATTCAGACTATATCAGGCATGTCAGCAGACAATCGGCAGAATCAATGGATTCAATGATTGACCGGATGCTGGATGATATGAACGGGGAGAAGAAAACAGACCACAGATGAAAAAAACGGCGCAGATGATTATCACAATAATTTTATATCTGATTCTGATGATCCTGATTATGAGCCTGGTGTGGCGGAATGGAATCTATCCGTCGGGAAGTGATGTCATGTACCACGTATACCGGGGAGACTATGTGTATCATTCTGTGCTGAAAGGTAACTGGTGGCCTCTTTATAATCCCATGTGGTACAACGGTGTGGAACTGATGCGGTACTGGCCGCCTGTGACTGCATACATACTCGCACTGTGCGAATGGCTGATGAGCGGTAAAATTTTTCTTGGATATATTCTTTTTGTTGGAATGATTTTTCTGTTTGGTGCGCTCAGTTGGGCAGTGATCGGATTTACACATAAAAGAGTTGGAATTGGAGTATTTCTTGGTGTCCTGTGGTTTTTTATGCCCAATAATCTGTTTGCGCTTTTTGTAGAGGGTAATCTGCCAAGATCACTGATTATGACAGTTTTGCCTCTTACGGTCTGTTTTCTGTATGATTACCTGCAGGATGCAAGAACCGGGAGCATGGCAGGGTTTGTTCTGACTTTTTCATTTATCGTTCTTTGCCATGTCGGATATGCGGGAATGATTGCAATTTCGGTTCTGATTCTTCTCCTTTTTTATCGGATCTTTTGTGGCGGACACGCAAGACAGCTGGATGTGATCTGGGGCATGGTAATTTCCTTTGCACTGACCGGGATATATCTGTATCCGTCCGTAAAGGGTGGGATCGTATCCGGAGATTCCGGATATGGGACATCTTCCGTCATGAAAAAATTTTTTCAGAGTGCATTGATTTCCCTGGATCCGGTGAGTCGGATCAAAAACGGCGATGCAAGTATATTTTATTTCGGACTGGCGGCATTTCTTCTTGCCGTGTTTGGAATGATTGCATCAAGGAGAAAGTCTTTGCCGGGGTTTTGGACAGCTTTTGTCATATTTTTGGGAACGACTGCGTCTGCATATTCACTTTTAAAGGCACTTCCCGGAGGACAGTATCTGTGGATGCTTCGCTTTATATCAATTGCACTCTGCTTTATCCTTTTTTCCTTTTTTCTGTGGAATTCGCTTAGAAAACCGCTGATTCTTCTGATGTGTATCCTTTTGGTGGCAGATACGGTTCCGTCATTGGAGCAGATTTATGGAAACGGTCTGGCATCAACGCCGCAGGAGCGATACGATACGCTGCAGGAGAAAACACTGATCGGTGAAGCAAAGAAAATGACGGTTCAGAGACTGGCACTGATGGATGACAGTACAATGTACTCTACAGGTGCATTTCTGGTGTCTGATTATTCGAATGGTGTACCTGCAGTATTTGGCGCTGGATGGGAAGCCTCTGTTACAGCGGCCCAGATCGTGCAGATTAACCAGTCCATGGAAGATGGCGACTATCTGTATATGTTTGACCGGTTGCTGATGCTGGGTGCGGATACTGTACTGATGAAGAAAAACGTTATGCATGAAAAGGGTTATGATACTTCTGCAGCAGACAGCGCAGCTTCTGCAAACGGATATACAAGAGAAGACAGCAATGACGAGTATGTGCTGTATCATAACCGGAATGTTACCGGAACCTATGGCGTAATCAGCAGCTACAGCGGCATTGCAATCGGTACGAATGCATCGGATGTAGCCAGAATGTTTCCATCTGTACAGGAAGCAGGAGATGAATATCTGGATGATTTTACCTATGAACAGCTTTCTGCATACCGGATTGTGTATCTGAATCATTTTAAATACCATGATCTGGAAAAAGCACAGAATCTGGTGACGAAGCTCAGTGAGAATGGTATACGTGTAGTCATATTTGCAGATGGAATTCCGATAGACAGAAGCAGTCAGACACAGCGGTTTCTTGGCGTGGAATGTCAACAGATTCAGTTTCATAATGGTTATCCGGAGTTTGATACACAGCTTCTTGGAAATGTCAGCTGTGATCTGTTTCCAATGGATTATCGCTCCTGGGACACTGTATATGTGAACGGGCTTGATAAGGTGCTGGGATCAGCTTCAGATCTGGATAAAAAGCTTTCATTTTACGGGACGGTAAAAAATGATAATATTCTGGTGATTGGTTTTAACCTGGTCTATTTCTATTCACTGACGCATGATCCTACAGTGGAGAAACTGTTGTCGGGAATAGTGGATACATCAACAGATGAACTTCCTTCACATACACTGGTACCGCTCAGAACCATTTATCGTGCAGACCGGATTGTAATTGAAACAGACAGCAGTGCCAGTGCAATTTCTTCAGATACACAGATCAATACCACAATGGCATTTCATGATATCTTTTCTTCAGACAGGGTACTGGCACAGCATAATCATTTACTGTATGTACAAAAAGGCCGGACAGAAGTACTTCTTACGTATCCATATTTTAAACAGGGGCTGATGCTTAGCATAGCCGGAATTGTAATGCTGATTATTTTTTTGATGATAATTCACAAAAGTGGCAGAAAAAAATCAGATTGAACCGCATTGATAAACAATGCGGTTCACTGTATAATTATAAATAATAATGAAAGCGAAAGTGAACGGCAGAGAAGTCGTTTCCTGCCGGCGGGGCTAAATATTTATGAAAGCGACCAGCAGAAGTATCGCAGCACCGATTGTAGTTTTATATGCATTGTATTTCATGATGCTAATTCTTCATAATAATGTGGCTGTAGATTTCCTGTCACCGGTTCTGGATTTTATATGCTTTCTTCCTGTGCTGCTCGGTTATGGGAGAAAAGAGAGTCACAAAGAGCTGAGATATGCAGGCAACCTTCTGGCAGCTGCGATTCTGTTCTGGATGCTGTGTGATCTGACATGGGCATTGATGGCTCATGTGTTTCATAACGATGCGTTATTTTATGCAACGCTGGAAAATGTATATTCTCTGAGTAATCTTTTAATTCTGCTTTCTCTTCTGATTTCCTTTTATGTGGAAATGAGAAAAGTCAATAAAATACAGGCGCTCGTGGACAGCATGATGGTTACCATAAGCATTGCTGCACTGATCTGGGTGTTTCTGTTTCACAGAGATATGGCACGTGCCGCAGTTCTGGAAACAAACTGGATTGCAATGTCTTCACTCTTTATCGATGTTATGATTATTGCGTGGAGTTTCATCTGGTATTTTTCAATCAGAACGCCGAGATCAGCGCTTTATCATCAGCTTAATTTTCTGGGAGAAGTTCTGTTTGCAATAACAGATATCAGCTATTACTATGTCTATTTCTATAAGGCATATATTTCAAATTCTCTGATCAATGGCGGTTATGCAGTTGCCTTTGTTCTTCTTGCCATATCCGGTGTACTCAGGATGAAAGATTCTGAGAGAACAGTTCCCAATATTGACTGGAAACGAAAGGGCGGACAGATCTGGATTCGGAAGGAATTCTTCTTTCTGGCGGTACCGATTATTATTTTTATCGTGGAAGGATCACAGTCCAGAATTTTCTTTGCCCTTGTATTTGCCATCATGTTTTATTTACTTCTTACAAACTATATCCAGGAGAATATTTACAAGGACATGCTTCTTGCCCGCGAGAAAAAGCATGTGGCAGAACTGGAAGCACGGGTGGAAGAACGGACAGCGCAGATTTATAAGGCAATGACTTCCGATGTAGTAACCGGAATGAAAAATCGCCTGTATCTGGAAGAAAAGCTTTCGAAAATGTCTGCAGAACTGAAGGAAAATGAGAAAATATTCATTCTGTATGTGGATCTGAATAAATATAAAGGATTGAAATCCGTTTACGGAAAATATACAGCAGAATGTATTCTGAGAGAATGCGGAAGCAGAATTGAGCATATCATGACGCAGTCAGGAGGTTTTGCTGCTTCCTATGGGGATGATGAGTTCGTTGGTGTACTGAAACCGGAAGATGACGGCGAATTCAGAATAATTCAGGCAGCCAGAAATATTATCAGCTATTGCAGTGATACCTATCATGTAGACCAGAAAGCACTGGTCGTGACCATGAATGTCGGAATCGCCTGCGAACCGGATGATACGCTTTCGCCGGAAGAACTGATAAGAGATGCTGAAATGGCAATGCAGCAGTCAAGAAAAATCGGTTTCAATACAGTGTTCCGGTACGACAGCAAGACCGGAGAAGATATGAAGAAACGCGAACTTCTGGGGCTGCAGCTTAAAAAGGTGGATTATAATAAGGACTTTTATCTGTTATATCAGCCGCAGGTCAGATGCAGTGACGGTGTGATGATCGGAGCGGAAGCGCTTATCCGCTGGAAAGCGCAGGACGGATCGGTCATTTCGCCGTTGGAATTCATTTCTCTTGCAGAGGAAAACGGCATGATCATTCCCATCGGATATTGGGTGATGGAAACTGCGGCAAGGCAGCTTACGGAATGGAAGAGCTGTGGAATGAGCGGAATTCGTATGGCAGTCAATGTGTCCAGCAAACAGCTTATGGATGTGCGCTTTGCCGATATGCTTGATGAAATTATGATCAGGTACGGGATTCAGAAGGGTGAATTTGAAATTGAAATTACGGAGAGTCTGCAGCTGGAGAACAATACAGCACTGAACCGCATGCTTCAGGAGATCCGGGAAAAAGGTGTTTCCATTGCCATGGATGATTTCGGAACCGGTTACTCGTCGTTACATTATCTGACCAGAATGCCGATCAGCAGAATCAAGATTGCCAAGGAGCTTGTTGAACGGATTGAAACAGATGTTTATTCAAGGTCAGTGGTACAGATGACGACTTCGGTTGCACAGGTCAATCAGATCAGTGTTATTGCAGAAGGTGTCGAGACACGTCCTCAGTGGGATGCACTGAAGGAATTTAACTGTGACGAGATTCAGGGGTTCTTTTTTGCGCGGCCGCTGCCGCCGGATGCAGTTGCCAGAATGTTTCAGGAAAGCCGTGACAGGAGATGAGTTTTTTTCCATAAGACTTTGTCATCAGACTGAATTGTGATATTATGTACTGCGGGTATGGAGTAATTTACAGCATACCCGCAGTTGTTGTTTTTAAGGAAGGATATACGATTAATGGGAAAAGTAAGTTTACTGGACTGTACACTGCGTGATGGCGGATATGTGAATGACTGGGAATTCGGACATGATAATCTGGTCAGCATATTTGAAAGGGTCGTAGATGCAGGAACAGATATTATTGAAATCGGTTTTCTGGATGACAGACGTCCGTTTGATATGAACCGGAGTATTATGCCGGATACGGACTGTGTGGAGAAGATCTACGGGAATCTGGATCGGAAGAATACAAAAGTCTTTGGAATGATTGACTATGGAACCTGTTCGCTGGAGCATATCAGACCCTGCAGTGAGAGCTGGCTGGACGGAATCCGTGTTATTTTCAAGAAGCATCTGCGTGTGGAGGCACTTGCCTATTGTGCAGAGCTTAAGAAGCTTGGCTATATTGTTTTTGCACAGTTGGTCAGTGTGACTTCATATTCAGACGAAGAACTGCTGGATCTGGTGCAACTCGCCAATGAAGTAAAACCGGATGCTGTTTCCATGGTAGATACCTATGGCCTTATGCATCAGAACAATCTGGATCATATTCTGGGAATTCTGGACGGTCATCTGGATCCTTCCATTGCAATCGGATATCACGGACATAATAATTTCCAGATGGGTTATGCCAACTGCATTACGATGCTTGCACACCAGACGGACAGACCGCTCCTCGTGGACGGAAGCCTTTACGGGATGGGAAAGAGTGCAGGAAATGCACCGATTGAGCTGATTGCCATGCATATGAATCATCAATACGGCAAACATTATCATATCAGTCAGTATCTGGAAGCAATTGATGCCAATATCATGGAATTTTATACGCCTGCGACATGGGGGTACAATCTCTTTTTCTATTTGGCTGCATCCAATGACTGCCATCCGAACTATGTCAAACAGCTGATGAATAAGAAGACACTCTCCATCCGTCAGGTCAATGAACTTCTGGGAAGACTGCAGGGAGAAAAGAAGCTGCTGTATGATAAGGACTACATGGAACAGCTGTATCTGGAGTATCAGGATAAAAATATTAATGATGCAGAGGATATAAGCAGACTTAAGAAAACACTTGCAGGGCATAGTATTCTGATCGTGGGACCGGGTAAAACCATGCAGACGGAAGCAGATAAGCTGCAGAAGTTTATACAGCAGGAAAAACCGTTTGTTATTGCAATTAATTATGTTCCGGAAACCATCAGACCGGACTGTATATTCCTGACCAACACAAGGCGGTACATTCAGGTGGCGACAGCACTTTCTGCAGGCAGGCATACAATTATTGCGACTTCAAATGTTACTTCAGCAGGAAAGTACTTTGATTATGTGCTGAACATCAGCGATCTTTTGGATCGCAGTTCACGCTTTATTGATAATTCGTTGATGATGCTTTTAAAGACTATGATGCGGATCGGAGTAAAAGCGGTAACACTTGCCGGCTTTGACGGATATTCCGGAACTGATCAGAATTATTTCGATGAAGGTAAGGAATATGACTTTGCCAGAGCACAGGCAGAGTATCTTAATAATTATATGTCAGAGTTTCTAAAGAAAAGTCAGCCGCAACTGAAGGTGACTTTCCTGACAACAACAAAGTATCAGACTGTATACCGGAAAAAATATGATCTAGTTGTATTTGATGTGGATGGTACGCTCCTTGACACTTCAGAAGGGGTCCTGTCCGGTGTTCGCTACACGATTGACCATTTTGGTTATACGCCGCTGACAGAGGCACAGCTGAAGAAGTTCATCGGGCCGCCGATTCAGAACTCCTTTGCAGATGCCTATGGATTAAAGGGAGATGTATTGCAGGAGGTGGCAACGGTGTTCAGAACGGAATATAAGGAACACGGACTTCTTAAGGCAGTACCGTATGACGGCATTTATGAAGTTTTTGAGGGACTTGGCGAGCGGAATATTATGAGCGCGATTGCAACATATAAAAGAGAAGATTATGCGTTGACACTTCTGGATCATTTTCATTTTGATCAGTATACGAAGATCATGCATGGCGCGGATCATGAAAATCACCTGAAGAAGAGCGATATCATCAGGATGTGTATTGAGGAAAGCGGCGTGAAGGATCTTTCCCGAGTGCTGATGATCGGCGATACGGATAATGATGCACAGGGCGCGCAGGCAATGGGCGTTGATTTTCTGGCGGTCAGCTTTGGTTTCGGATACCGGAAGGGCGAGAGGGTTATGGATTATCCGTCGATTGGAACGGCAGATACCGCATACGATATTCTGAAAATTATTGATGCAGGAGAATGCGAGGGCAAAGAATAAGATGGGAAAAATGAAGGTCGCAAAATATATATCTGAATTTCTGGTCAGGAACGGGATTACAGACTGCTTCATGGTCACCGGTGGCGGAGCCATGCATCTTGATGATGCGATTGGCCATCAGGAAGGTCTGCACTGTACCTTTAACCATCATGAGCAGGCATGTGCCATTGCAGCAGAAGGCTATACCCGTATGACAGGGAAACTTGCAGCAGTATGTGTGACAAGCGGCCCTGGCGGCACCAATGCCATTACTGGCGTGATGGGAGGCTGGGTAGATTCTATTCCGATGTTTATTCTGACCGGACAGGTCAAACGGGAGACAACCATCTGGTCATGTCCTGAACTTGGTCTTCGTCAGCTTGGTGATCAGGAATTTGACATTACGCATTCTGTCGCCAATATGACCAAATATTGCGTCATGGTGACGGACAGCAGAGATATTGCCTATCATCTGGAAAAGGCTCTTTTCCTGTCCCGCAAGGGGCGTGGTGGTCCGGTATGGTTGGATATCCCGCTGGATGTGCAGGGGTCGCAGATTGATCCGGATACGCTTCGTCATTTCCAGCCTGAAATTGAAGAGCCGTGGGATACACCGCAGGTAAAGGCAGATGTGGTAACGGAAATTCTTGAGAGAATATATAAGGCCAAAGCGCCTCTGATTCTTGCAGGGACGGGAATCCGCCTTGGCGGCGCAGAGGATCTCTTCCTGAAAGTACTCGGCAAACTGCAGATTCCGGTCGTGACTGCCTGGAATGCAAATGATACGCTTGCGTTTGACAGTCCGTATTTTGCGGGAATGCCTGGAACTGTCGGCACAAGGCCCGGTAATTTTGCCGTGCAGAACTGTGATCTTCTGATTTCGCTTGGCTGCAGGCTGAATATCCGTATGATCGGTTACAATCATTTTGATTTTGCCAAAAATGCATATAAGATTGTTGTGGATATTGATCCGCGTGAACTTTCAAAGCCGACAATCCGTCCTGACATGCCGGTTCATGCAGACGTGAAGGATCTTCTGGAGAAAATGGATGCTGCAGAGTATTGTGTAAATCCTGCTCATGAGAACTGGCTGAAGTGGTGCAGAAATCTGGTTGTAAAGTATCCTGCAGTGCTGCCGGAGTATCATCATGAGGATGGTCTGATCAATCCATATGTCTTTATTGACAGACTGTTCGGACAGCTGAAAGCAGATGACCGCGTGATTACCGGTAATGGCGCAGCCTGTGTCATTACCTTTCAGGCATGCAGAATAAAACAGGGACAGCGTATGTTTACCAATTCCGGCTGTGCAGCAATGGGATATGGGTTCCCGGCAGCACTTGGGGTTGCTGTTTCAGATAATTCCAAACGGACAATCTGTATTGACGGCGATGGCAGCTTTATGATGAATTTGCAGGAGCTGGCAACGGTTTCCTGGAACAGGCTGAATCTGAAACTCATTATTCTGAATAATAACGGTTATCTGTCCATTCGGCAGACACAGCGCAATCTTTTCAAACCGCCGTTTATCGGTATTGATGCAGAGAGCGGAGTGGGCTTTCCTGATTTTGCAAAGCTTGCGGATGCGTTTGGAGTAGGCTATTATGTTCTTCATGATGAGCAGGAATGTGACAGCGTACTGGAAAGGGCACTTGAAAGTGATGGTCCGTGCATCATTGAAGCAGTAGTTGATCCTGCACAGAACTTTGCACCAAAGTCTTCCTCCAAAGTACTTCCGGATGGAAGAATTACATCACCTTCACTGGATGATATGGCACCTTTCCTTCCCAGAGAAGAGTTTGATCAGATCAGATATTGAGTGTATTGAACGGAGGCATTTTTTGAACGATTCTTACAGCTATATGGACCGGCTCCATCAGTCCAATTATGACCTTTTATGTGAAGTGGACAGGATCTGCAAAGCGCATGACATCAGTTATTTCCTTCATGGAGGTACATTCCTTGGTGCAGTCAGGCATCAGGACTTTATTCCGTGGGATGATGATGTGGATATTGCCATGAAAAGAGAGGACTATGATCGTTTCATGGAGATTTATCCCAAGGAAGCAGATCCGAGATTCAAACTGTTGAAGTTTGAAGATTATCCGCAGTTTTTTGACTTTATCTCCAAGATTACGGATACACAGGTTACGATGGCACATACGGCCTATGGTTATGAAGATTTTTATCAGCGCAGGTACAACCATCCGTCACTGGATCTGTTTGTATTTGATCATGTCGGACCGAACCATAAGAAAAATCTGACGAAACTGCAGATGATCTATGCCCTTGCGATGGGGCATCGTCCGATGATCGACTACAGTAAGTTTAAGGGAATCCGCCTGGTTGGCGCGCATGTTCTGTCGGGAATCGGCAGATGCATTCCGTTTCATACGATTGCGTCATGGTATAAGAAAGCACAGATCAGTGAAAATGCAGGGAATGAGAACAGCAGTACACTGTTTCTGTCCAATGAGCAGCAGCACCCGCATTACTGGGGGATGGAGTATGATGCCGCATATTATAAGGGCGGGGTTAACATGAAGATCCGTGACCGACAGTTCCCGGTACCGGATAGTTATGACAGATGGCTGAGAGATGTATATGGAGATTATATGAAACTGCCGCCGGAAGACCAGAGACGGCCGCAGCATGTGAGTGAACTCATTCAATAGAGGCGCAGGAGCACATCTATTGAAGGGAGCCTGCTTCGCAGGTTCCGTCATTGAATGAACTGCAAGGGCAGTTCAAAAATCGGGAAATGGATGGAGAGCGTATGAGATACAGAGCACTGGTTACTGCGGAACTGGATGTGGAGGTTCTTAAGAGGACTGTTCCGGAAATTGATTTTGATGTGGCAGGATACTGCGTGGATCATGAAGTTATGGAATCTGCCGAGCTGGCAAAGATGATTGCGCCTTATGATATTCTGATTTCGGAATTTGAGACTGTGAATGCATCAGTGATTGATGCGGCACAGAAGCTTCGCCTTATTGTCTGCTGCAGAGGGGGTGTCAAGAGCGTTGTAGATCTGCAGGAAGCAGGCAGACGAAATATTATGGTTGCACATAATGCGGGTAGAAATGCTTCCGCAGTTTCTGAAATGGTTATGGGCTATATCCTTGATCTGTGCAGAAATATTACAAAGTCGAATCAGCTGATTCATGACCGTATTATTACTTCCGATCACCGTGATATTCCATCTGAATATAAGGACACGATCTGGGGACTGGATAAGACAAGCCCGTATGTGGCGCTTCGTGGCAGAAGTCCGAAAATGATGACACTTGGCATTGTCGGCTATGGCAATGTCGGCAGGCAGGTGGCAGAGAAGGCGTCTGTATTTGGCATGGACATTATCATTTATGACCCGATTGACGCCTCTATGGCAACATCGGAGAATGTCAAGAGCGTCAGTTTTGAAGAGCTGTTGAAGGAAGCTGATGTTGTTACGCTGCATTGTCCGCTGACAGCAACCAATCAGAAGATGATGGGGTATGATCAGTTTCGGATGATGAAGAATGATGCGCTTTTCATTAATGCAGCGCGTGGAGGCCTTGTTGATGAAGAGGCACTGGTCTGGGCACTGAATGAGCATCAGATAGCAGGCGCGGCAGTGGATGTGGTAACACAGGAACCCATTCCGGATAATCATATTCTGCTGGATGCTCCGAACCTTCTGATCACGCCTCATATTGCAGGTGCATCAGATGAAGTTGTCCGTAAAGGTACGGAAATGGTTATTCATAAGCTGATCAATTTCCTGGGTATGGATCTTGTAATGTAAAAATTGAGAGTGTTTTGAGGATATTTTATGATAAAGAATGTTGGTGTTTTGCTGGCGGCGGGTCTTGGCAGCCGTTTCGGATCTGATGTGCCCAAACAGTTTCTGCAGATTGACGGGCAGGAGGTTATTTCATACGGAATCAGTGCATTCAGGCATACAGCGAATCTGGATGTTCTTCTGGTGCTTCTGGGGAAAGAAGAGTATGAAGCGGGTACAGTTGCCCGAAAATATGACGTGGAGACAGTCTGTGGCGGAGCATCAAGAGCTGAGTCGTTTCAGAATGCGCTGGATTATATCGGAGTACATTATCCGGACTGTGAAAAGGTGATTTTTCATGAAGCGGCGAGACCATTGATCCATTCGGAGGTGTTTGAAAAATACTTTGATCTGCTGGATGAATATGATTACATTGAGACCTGTCAGCATATTACAGATTCCCTTGGCAGTTATCTCCCGGAGATACCGGTCAGAGAGAACTTTTTCCTGATTCAGGCACCGGAAGCATACCGTTATCAGACACTGGTTCACTTTTTTGATGTGAAATCTGAAATCTATTTTGCTGCCTATCAGCTGCCGGCCTCCTGCAGGGGCTATAAATATTTCGACGTTGGTGCCAATTTCAAACTGACCTATCCTTCAGATCTGGGGCTCATCAGTTACTATATCGGACAGGAGCATAAGGCAGGAAAAACAACATCATGAAAATGGGTGAAAGATACGCTTGAACAACTATCTGCAAAGTGCTAAAATCATATCGTTGACTGTGAAAACAGTCAGACGGGGCTATAGCTCAGCTGGGAGAGCGCAGCGTTCGCAACGCTGAGGTCGGGAGTTCGATCCTCCTTGGCTCCATATAAGAGGCTGCATTGCAGTTTCTGCAAAAGCACCGCAAATCTTTGGATTTGCGGTGCTTTTTTGTGAAAAGAGGTGCTTTAAGTGCAGGTGTCATTGCACGAGGCTGTGCCTGTTCATTATAGAATGATCGGGCTTTTCTGATATTCACTGAGATTATGTCTGCCGGAAATAATGTCATAGATTTCACTGGCACGGATATCTTCCTGCAGAAGTCTCAAATCGAGCGGCTGCAAAAACCTTGCTGCATCGGCAAGCTTACTGATCAGTGGAAGTGTGCTGTTCTTTTTCATGGTATGAAGAAGCGGGGCGGCATCTTTACGGAATCCGAGAATTCTGGCATAGCCTGCCATATCTGAAATGTTATTGTCGGTATACTCCTGCAGATGAGCTGACGTGATATCCAGCACGATATGCATCAGAGTGCGTTGAATTCTGGTGTAGGTCAGATCCTTTGACTTGAGAAGCATGGTAAACTGATCAAAAGATGTGAACTGTGGAAGATGATTGCAGATTTTATCTGAAAGATCCGCATGAAGGTCCGCATATTTCGTGAACCCTGTTTCCCTTTCACGGATGAGCTGATATTGCAGCAGTTGTGAATACAGATCCGTATGCATAAAGCCGGAAGGTGCTTCGTCTGGCCATTGCAGCAGAAGATCAGCGGCGCTGTGCGGCATGACCTGATAAAGAGTGTCTTTGCATGTACGGATGCCATTGGCGTCACCTGCAAAGCTCATATTGCAGCTGACATTGCACCTGCATTTAATATCATCTTCCAGCAGAAGTCTGCGGATGCCGCTTGCGCTGGCGGTAGGAAAGTCACTGCCTGCAGGAGTGTTGGCATCGGAAGCTGAGTCAAGGTTATCGTGATATCCTGCGCCAAGGCGTTTCAAGGTAAATGGGCGGATGGAATCACCGGTTTCCTTCAGTGCACACAGATATTCAATTCCCAGAATATTGTTGGGAGAAATCAGTTCCTTACGGCGGTTTACGGCAAGGTCTGCATCCGGGCTTGACTCCGGGAGAAGTTGAACGTTTACCCGATCCGTTTCCGTCATGGCACTGCCTTCAAGACAGTGGAGAATGGCATTTTGACGCGCAGCAGGGAAACTCAGTCCCTTTCGCATTCCGTCATTAAGAATACGCACAAATTCCGGCGGCTCCTGCGCCAGAAGGTCTGCAATCTGCTGCATCAGCGGAAGATCTCCGCATTCACTTCCAAAAGCAAGAGTATCGATTACGCCCAGACGACTCAGAATAGAAATGGCTCCTCTGGAAAAATATTCTGCACTTCCGAGGCTGTAATAGGTCGGCAGTTCCAGCACCAGATCGGCGCCGGCCTGCAATGCCATGTATGTTCTTACATTTTTATCCACGATCGCCGGAACTCCGCGCTGAGTGTAGTCTCCGCTCATGATGAGTACAACAAAGTCAGCACCAGTCTGCATTTTTGCCTGCTGCATCAGATATACATGCCCATTATGTAAGGGGTTGAGTTCAGATACAATACCAAGTGTTTTCATTGTTAAAAAAATATCTTTCCTTGTAATCGAGATTAATAACGCTATACTGAAATAAGTTAATTAATTATATCATCAGAAAGGGAATAATAAAATGTCTTACATTGACAGAATCAAGGAAAAAGCAAAGGCAAACGTTAAAACCATTGTATTGCCGGAAAGCGAAGATAACAGAACACTGCTTGCAGCAGCTGACATACTTAGAAACAATATCGCAAGATTGATCCTGATCGGAAATGAAGAGAAGGTAATGGCAAAGGCGGCGGAACTTCATGTAAGTCTCTCAGGAGTACAGATCGTTGATCCTGCAAAGGATCCGAAGTTTGAGGAATATGTGAATACACTGTTCGAACTCAGAAAAGCAAAAGGAATGACGGAGGATCAGGCACATAAGCTTCTGTCTGAAAATGCAATCTATTATGGTGTCATGATGGTAAAAGCAGGAGCAGCAGATGGTCTTGTTGCCGGTGCATGCCATGCAACAGCCGATACACTTCGTCCTGCACTTCAGATTTTAAAGACAGCTCCCGGCGTCAAGATGGTGTCCGGTTTCTTCATTGTGGCAGTACCTGGAAGTGAATATGGTGCAAATGGTACATTCCTGTTTGCTGATTCCGGTTTGAATCAGGATCCGACGGCAGAGGAACTCGCAGTGATCGCCGGCAGCAGTGCCAGAAGTTTCCGCCAGCTTGTTGACGAAGAGCCTGCTATTGCGCTTCTTTCTCATTCCACAAAGGGCAGTGCAAAGCATGCGCTTGTAGATAAAGTGGTGAATGCAACCAGAATCGCTCATGAAATGTATCCCGATCTGAAACTGGACGGTGAGCTTCAGCTTGATGCTGCAATTGTTCCCGAGGTTGCTGCTTCCAAGGCTCCGGGCAGTGAAGTTGCAGGACATGCAAATGTTCTGATCTTCCCGAATCTGGATGCTGGAAATATCGGTTACAAACTGGTTCAGAGACTTGCAAAAGCTGATGCATACGGACCAATGCTGCAGGGTATTGCAAGACCTGTCAATGATCTGTCCAGAGGCTGCAGCTGGCAGGATATTGTCGGTGTTGTTGCGCTGACATCCGTACAGGCACAGATGAACTGAAGCAGGTAGAAAATAAGTATATTGGAGGAATTTATGAAGGTTCTGGTAATTAATTGTGGAAGTTCATCTCTTAAATTTCAGCTGATTGACGCAGAAAGTGAACAGTTGATTGCAAAGGGATTATGTGAAAGAATCGGAATAGAGGGAAGTCGCATCAGCTTTACGGCAACAGGAAAAGACAAGATTACAAGAGAGACACCGATGCCGGATCATAAAACAGCCATTAATCTGGTACTGGCTGCACTGACAGACAAGGAACACGGTGTGGTGAAGAGCCTTGATGAGATCAATGCTGTAGGACATCGTATTGTACACGGCGGCGAGAATTTTACAAAGTCAGTGATAATTGATGAAGACGTAATCAAGGCAATCGAGGAAGTCAGTGACCTTGCTCCGCTTCACAATCCTGCCAATCTGATCGGAATCAGAGCCTGTCAGGAACTGATGCCGAAGGTCCCGATGGTTGCTGTATTCGATACCGCATTTCATCAGACTATGCCGGAAGAGGCTTATCTGTATGGTCTTCCGTATGAATATTATGCCAAGTACAAGATCAGAAGATACGGTTTCCACGGAACCAGCCATTCCTATGTTTCAAAGAGATGTGCAGAAATTATGGGAAAAGATTACAACGACTGTAAGATCATTGTCTGTCATCTTGGCAACGGTGCATCTATTTCCGCAGTAAAGGATGGAAAATGCATGGATACTTCCATGGGTCTGACACCGCTCGAAGGGCTGATCATGGGAACCAGATGCGGCAGTATTGATCCTTCCGTCATTGAACTGGTAGAGCAGAAGACGCAGATGACCACAAAACAGGTCATGAATATTCTGAACAAGGAATCCGGTGTATATGGTCTTTCTGATGATATTTCTTCCGATTTCAGAGACCTTGAGGATGGATATTTTGCAAAGGTTCCCGGTGCAGTACGTGCAATTGATACATTCTGCTATCATGTCATGAAATACATCGGCTCCTACGTTGCAGTCATGAATGGAGTAGATGCGATCTGCTTTACTGCAGGTGTCGGTGAGAACAGCCCGATTGTACGGAAACTTGTTCTGGATCGCCTGGGATATCTCGGACTTACACTGGACGAAGAAGCAAATGAAGTTCATGGTAAGGAAAAGATGATCAGTACTGAAGACAGTAAGGTGAAGGCATATGTAATTCCGACCAATGAAGAATTGGCAATTGCACGTGACACTTATGCACTGTGTAAAAATCTGAAATAAATATGAAACATATCTGTTGACAAACAAACGTACTGTCGTTATAATAGTCAAAGTGTGTTGATAATTGAAATGAGATATTTCTGTTTCGTTTCAATGAATAACTACGTAAACTGTTATTTGCAATGCAAATAATTGATGATACGGTTGCTGTAAGGAGGTGTTACTGAAATGTCAATCTGCCCAAAGAATAAGTCATCTAAAGGTCACAGAGATCAGAGAAGAGCGAACTGGAAAATGAGCGCTCCTACACTGGTTAAGTGCAGTCATTGCGGAGCTCTTATGGAGCCTCACAAGGTTTGTCGTGCTTGCGGTTACTACGCAAATAAGAGCGTTGTTGCTACAAACGAGGACTGATGTGTCTGTCGTTGAATAACGAAATTTTAAGGCTTTCCGATTCATGTCGGAAAGCCTTGATTTTTATGCAGAGGTTTAGTATATTGGAACTGTTCGGAATGAATGCATATTTCTGCTCAGTTCGGAACAATACGGATACGGAGGTCAGTACATGTCTGAACTGGTTAAGGTAGCAGTAGATGCCATGGGTGGTGACAATGCCCCGTTTGAAATTGTGAAGGGTGCTGTTGAAGCTGTTCAGGAGAGCACTTCACTTAAGGTCTTTCTGGTAGGTAAGGAAGAGATCATTAAGAATGAACTTACGAAGTACAGTTATGATCAGGATCGGGTAGAGATTGTAAACGCGACAGAAGAGATAGAAATGGCTGAACCGCCGGTTATGGCGATCCGTACCAAAAAGGATTCTTCTATTGTAAAAGCACTTTATATGGTAAAGCACGGCGAGTGTGATGCCTATGTATCTGCAGGCAGTACCGGTGCGACACTGGTAGGCGGGCAGGTTATTGTCGGTAGAATCAAAGGGGTTGAACGTGCGCCTCTTGCTCCACTTATCCCGACTGAAAAGGGCGTATCACTTTTGATTGACTGCGGTGCCAATGTGGATGCCAGAGCATCTCATCTGGTACAGTTTGCAATAATGGGTTCCATTTATATGGAAAATGCGATGCATATCAGTAAACCTACAGTTGCAATTCTGAACATCGGTGCGGAAGAAGAAAAAGGAAATGCGCTGGTAAAGGAGACCTATCCGCTTTTGAAAAACTGTCCGGATATTAATTTTATCGGCAGTATTGAGGCAAGGGACATTCCGGCAGGTGGCGCGGACATTATTGTCTGTGAGGCTTTTTCCGGCAATATTGTATTAAAGATGTATGAAGGCGTTGCAAAGTCCATGATGCACGTTATCAAGAAGGGTCTTCTGAGCACAACTGCCAGCAAGATCGGTGCGCTTCTGATCAAGAAACCGTTGAAGACAGCACTGAAAGATTATGATCTTGAGAAATACGGCGGAGCACCAATGTTAGGATTGAATGGTCTTGTTGTTAAAACACATGGAAGTGCCAAGGCGGTGGAAGTAAAAAATTCCATTCTGCAGTGTGTTACTTTCAGTGAAATGAATATTACCGAGAAAATCCGCGAGAAAATCGGCGTGGATCATCAATAAATTAGATTAGAGAATCTGAATAGAGAAAGGCATGGTTTTATTATGGAATTTGAAAAATTGAAGGAAGTCATTGCGAATGTACTCAATGTGGATCCGGAAGAGATTAAGATGGAGTCTACTTTTGTAGATGATCTGGGAGCTGATTCACTGGATGTATTCCAGATTGTAATGGGCATTGAGGACGAGTTTGATATCAAGATTCCGGCAGAGAAGACAGAGAAAATTGCGACCGTCGGAGAGGCAGTTGAACTGATCAAGGAAGCTGTTAACGGTAAGTAATCAGGGATCTGATTGAAAATTATAATATTGTTATCATTAAAGGTATGAGGTAGTCTGGACTGCCTCATATCTTTTTTAAGGAGAAAAGAGTGATTAGAACAGAAGATATAAAAAGACTGGAAGAAAGAATCGGTTATCAGTTTAAGGATGAAAATCTGGTCAGACAGGCACTGACACACAGTTCTTTTTCCAATGAACAGAAAATCAATCGTTATTCGGACTATGAAAGGCTGGAGTTTCTTGGAGACAGTGTATTGGAGATGGTGTCCAGTGCATTTCTGTTCAGAACCTATCCGGAAAAAAATGAAGGTCAGATGACAAAACTCAGAGCATCAATGGTATGCGAGGCTGCTCTTGCCTTTTGCGCGCAGGATATTCATCTTGAAGAATTCATCCTGCTTGGAAAAGGCGAAGAAGCGACCGGCGGAAGACATCGGGATTCTATTATCTCAGATGTCATGGAAGCTGTGATCGGTGCAATATACATGGACAGTGGCATTACAGAAGCAGAGAAATATATCAACAGATTTATCCTGTCAGATCTGGAAGATAAACAGATCTTTTATGACAGCAAATCCATATTGCAGGAGATGGTACAGAGCAGCGGCGGAAAACTTGAGTATGAATTATGTGGCGAAAGTGGTCCTGAACATGATAAAATGTTCACAACTGCTGTCATGATTGATGACAAAAAAATGGGGGAGGGTGCAGGAAGAACGAAGAAGGCTGCAGAACAGAAGGCTGCCTATGAAGCAATTCTTGCACTGAAGAATAATCACTGATGTATTTAAAAAGTATAGAAATCCATGGATTTAAATCTTTTGCAAACCGTATCAAGTTTGATTTTCATAATGGAATTACAGCTATTGTCGGTCCCAACGGATCAGGTAAGAGCAATGTGGCAGATGCTGTCAGGTGGGTACTCGGTGAGCAGCGGATCAAGCAGCTTCGAGGTGCATCCATGCAGGATGTTATTTTCTCCGGAACAGAACTCCGTAAACCGCTTGGCTATGCTTATGTTGCCATTACCCTGGATAATTCTGACCATTCGCTGTCAATTGATTACGATGAAGTTACCGTGTCCAGAAGGCTTTATCGATCAGGTGAAAGCGAATATATGATCAACGGAAACGCATGCCGTCTGAAGGATGTGAATGAGCTCTTTTATGATACCGGTATCGGCAAGGAAGGCTATTCCATTATCGGACAGGGGCAGATTGATCAGATTCTGTCCAGCAAGCCGGAAGACCGTCGTAATCTGTTTGATGAAGCGGCAGGTATTGTGAAGTTCAAACTTCGCAAGGAAGCTGCAGTGAAAAAGCTTGAGGATGAGAAGGTTAATCTGACCCGCCTTAACGATATTCTGTCTGAGCTTGAAAAACAGATCAAACCGCTGGAAAAGCAATCTGAGGTGGCGAAGGAATATCTGAAGGATCGTGAACAGCTCAAGACGCTGGATGTGAACATGTTCCTTCTGGATAATGAAAAGCTGAAAAGTCAGCTGGAAGATACGGAAAAGAAATATAAGATTGCAAGTGATGATCTGAATGAGACTTCTGTAAAGTATGATCAGGCAAAAGAGGAATACGACCGGATTGCGCTTGTGCTTGAAGATCTTGATAAGGAAATTGAAGAAGCCAGAACCAGAATGACGGATACCAGCGTCATGAAGGAAAAGCTGGAAGGACAGATCGGAATCCTGAATGAGCAGATCAAGGCGGCTTCCGGGAGCGATCAGCATTTTCAGACCAGAAAAGAAGCTATTTCCGCAGAAATTGCAGAAAAGAATAAGGAAAAAGATAAAGTTCTTGAGGAAAAGAAGAAAATTGATGAAGAACTGGCAGGACTTCTGAAGAACAGGGAGACCGTCAGTCTTAAGCTGAATGAGGTCATGCAGACCATTCACAGCGTAAATGACAGCATTGAGGAATATAAGAGCAGCATCATTGAAACGCTTAATGCCCGCGCAACCATCAAGTCCAGGCAGAGCAGTTTAAAGACGATGAAGGAACAGATCAATATCCGCAAGGCAGAGCTGACTTCCAGACTGGTACGTGCACAGTCGGATGAAACGAAGCAGGAGGAAACGATCCGGCAGCTCCGGGAGCAGTTTGAAAAGGTCAATGAAGTGATCAGGGAGCTGAACGGACGTCAGACGGAGATTGAGACGCAGCTGACGGACATCAGAACTGTTTTGACCGAAAAGGATACCGACCTTCGCAATACGCAGAATCTCTTTCATCAGGAAAAATCCAGACTGGAAGCGCTTGCCAACCTGACTGAGCGTTATGAAGGCTATGGCGGAAGTGTCAAAAAGGTCATGGAGCGCAAGGAAGAGGAAAAGGGTATCATCGGCGTTGTGGCGGATATCGTCAAGACGCAGGCAAAGTATGAGACCGCAATTGAAATTGCGCTTGGTGGTAATATTCAGAATATTGTTACGGATGATGAAGAGACTGCCAAAAAGATGATCGGATATCTGAAGTCCACGAAAGCGGGCCGTGCCACGTTCCTGCCGCTGACCAGCATCAAAGATCCGCAGGAATTCAAGACACCGGAGGTACTTAAGGAAAAGGGTGTCATCGGCATGGCAGACGAACTGGTGGATACCGATCCGAAATACCGCGATGTTGCCAAAGCCATGCTGGGACGTATCGTTGTGGTGGATCAGATAGATAATGCTGTAAAGATTGCCAGAAAATTTCATTATGGAATCCGTATGGTGACACTGGAAGGTGAACTTCTGGTACCCGGTGGTGCCATCAGTGGCGGTGCATTCAAAAATAACAGTAATCTTCTGGGCAGACGCCGTGAAATGGCAGAACTGGAAGCACATGTAAAACAGTATGAAAATGATATTGCACAGTTCCAGAAGGAGATTGAAGAGACCAAGACGCACAGAAATGAGCTGCGTGTTACACTGGAAAGTACGAAGACAGAGCTGCAGAATAAGTTTATTGAGCAGAATACTGCCAGACTGAATGTCGTAAAGGAAGAAGAACGTAAGAAAGAGGCAGAAGGCAATTTCACAGATCTGAAGACAGAAAATGATGAGATAGAAAGTAAGATCAGAGAGATTGCCGCGCAGGAGAAGGAAGCAGAAGAATCGCTTGCGGGTTCCATCAGGACAGAGCAGACCTGTACGGAGAAAATTACGGAACTGCAGGCGCAGTTGACAGGACTTCAGGAAAAAGAACAGGAAGAATCCGCAAAAGTTTCAGAAGCAGAACTGACCGGATCCAGAATCCAACAGAAACAGGAATTCGAGCAGCAGAATATCGACCGTATCGATGCGGAAATTGCTGCGAGACAGACAGACCTTGATGAAGTACTGACGAACATGAAAGCCAATGCTGATGAACTGGCCCAGAAACAGAAGGATATTGAATCTATCCGGAAGACCATTGATTCTTCTGCAAATGTACAGAGTGATACAAAGAAGGATCTTGAGAATAAACTGAATCAGAAGGAAGAATTTTCAGCAAAACAGAAGGCATTTTTTACCGGCAGAGAAGAACTTTCAGAACGCAAGTCTGCGCTGGATAAGGATGTGACAAGACTTGGTGCACAGAAAGAGAAATTTGAAGGACTGATCGAGGGTCAGATCAATTACATGTGGGATGAGTATGAGATCACACTTTCGGATGCAGCAGCACTTAAGGATCCTGAAATGACCAATGTCAGTGCCATGAAGCATCAGATTTCCGTATTAAAGGATGCGATTCGCAAGCTGGGCGATGTTAATGTCAATGCCATTGAAGATTATAAGAATCTCATGGAACGATACACGTTCATGAAGACACAGCATGATGATCTTGTGACGGCAGAGAAACAGCTGCATGAGATCATTGCAGAACTGGACAGTTCCATGAGAACACAGTTCACGGAACAGTTCAGAAAGATTAACGTTGAATTTGACAAGGTATTCAAGGAAATGTTCGGAGGCGGAAAGGGCAGCCTTGAACTGGTAGAAGATGAGGATGTTCTGGAAGCAGGCATCAGGATCATTGCACAGCCGCCGGGAAAGAAGCTGCAGAACATGATGCAGCTCTCCGGAGGAGAAAAGGCCCTGACGGCAATTGCACTTCTGTTTGCCATTCAGAACCTGAAACCGTCGCCATTCTGCCTGCTGGATGAGATCGAAGCAGCACTGGATGAAAACAATGTCGTTCGGTTTGCAAAATATCTTCATAAGCTGAAATATACGCAGTTCATTGTAATTACGCATCGTCGTGGTACAATGGATAGTGCGGACCGCCTTTACGGAATCACGATGCAGGAAAAAGGCGTTTCGGCACTGGTAAGTGTTAACCTGATTGATAAGGAGCTGACAAACTGACGTGAGTGGATTTTTTTCCCGCCTGAAGGGCGGTCTTACCAAAACCAGAGATAATATGGTAAAAGGTCTCGATAATGTGTTTCATGGCTATTCGGAAATTGATGATGATTTCTATGAAGAGCTGGAAGAAACGCTGATTATGGGAGATATTGGTGTAAATGCAACCAGCAGGATTATGGATGAACTGCGAGAGCAGGTGAAAGAGCAGCATCTTACAGATACAGAGAGCTGCAGAAATCTGCTGATTCAGGATATCCGGAACCAGATGCAGACGGATGAACATGCCTATGATTTTGAAGACCATAAGACAGTGATTTTTGTCATTGGTGTCAACGGCGTCGGCAAGACAACTTCTGTCGGAAAGCTTGCAGCCATTTTCAAGGCAAAAGGGAGAAAGGTGCTGGTTGCAGCGGCAGATACCTACAGAGCAGCAGCAACGGAGCAGCTGAATGAATGGACGAACCGGGCGGGTGTACCGCTCATTACCGGAAAAGAAGGATCCGATCCCGCAAGTGTGATTTACGATGCGGTTAATGCCGCAAAATCAAGGGATACTGATGTTCTGATTGTCGATACGGCAGGACGACTTCATAATAAAAAGAATCTGATGGAGGAGCTGCGGAAGATGAATAAGATTCTTGACCGTGAGCTTCCGGATTACTGCAGGGAGAATTTTATCGTACTCGATGCGGCAACAGGACAGAACGCACTTTCACAGGCCAGAGAATTCGGCGAAGTCACCAATCTGACGGGCATTGTACTGACCAAGATGGATGGAACTGCAAAGGGCGGGATCGCCGTTGCAATTGTTTCTGAACTTAACATACCGGTAAAATATATCGGTGTAGGAGAGGCCATTGATGATCTGGAACGTTTTGATCCGGATCAGTTTGTAAATGCATTATTTATATAAAGGTAAACGGAGGAGAGACATGTCTGAAGAAAAGAAAATGACACTGGAAAAATTTGAAGAAGCCTGTGATGCTGTAAAAAAGGTAACACTGGAAACAAAACTGATTTACAGCGATTATTTCAGCGAAATGTCAGGCAACAAGGTATATCTGAAGCCTGAGAACATGCAGAGAACAGGTGCTTACAAGGTTCGAGGCGCATATTACAAGATTACGACCATGTCTCCGGAAGACCGCGAAAAGGGTCTGATTACCGCTTCTGCCGGAAACCATGCGCAGGGCGTTGCCTATGCAGCAAAGTGTTATCATGTAAAGGCTACAATTGTCATGCCCAATACTACGCCCCTGATCAAGGTAAACCGTACAAAGGCACTGGGTGCTGAAGTGATTCTGCATGGGGATGTCTATGATGAAGCCTGCGAATATGCATTAAAGCTTGCGGAGGAAAAAGGGTATACTTTTGTTCATCCGTTTGATGATCTGGATGTGGCTACCGGTCAGGGAACCATCGCCATGGAGATATTCAAGGAGCTTCCTACTGTAGATTATATCCTGGTACCGATCGGAGGAGGCGGACTTGCCACAGGCGTTTCCACACTTGCAAAGCTTCTCAATCCTAAGATTACCGTAGTCGGAGTAGAGCCTGCCGGTGCCAACTGCATGCAGGAATCTTTTAAAGCAGGACATGTGGTAACTCTTCCGACAGTCAATACCATTGCCGACGGTACTGCAGTAAAGACACCGGGAGAAAAGATCTTCCCGTATATCCGTAAGAATATTGATGAGATCATTACTGTTCCGGATGAGGATCTTGTCGTTTCCTTCCTGGATATGGTTGAGAATCATAAGATGGTAGTAGAGAATTCCGGATTACTGTCTGTTGCAGCCCTTAAACAGTTGAAATGCAGGAACAAGAAGGTCGTTTCCGTCCTTTCCGGCGGTAATATGGACGTGATCACGATGTCCTCTGTTGTACAGCAGGGACTGATCCTTCGTGACCGTATCTTTACCGTATCTGTTCTTCTGCCGGATAAACCGGGACAGCTGGCTGCGGTTGCGGATGTCATTGCGAAGCAAAATGGTAATGTCATCAAGCTGGAGCATAATCAGTTCGTATCGATTAACCGCAGTGCTGCAGTAGAACTTCGTATCACGCTGGAAGCATTCGGATCTGATCATAAGAAACAGATCATTGATACACTGGAGAAGAATGGTTATCAGCCCAAAATTGTCAGAACACAAATCTGAAGATAAGAGAAATGTAACTTTGTATGAGAAAAAGAAAAAGTATTAAAAGAATCCTTCTGGACTATCTGATCATAACGGCAGCCTCTGTAGTATATGGCCTTGGAACCAGCCTGTTCAGTGATCCGAACAATCTGGCTCCCGGAGGATTCACCGGTATTGCAATCGCCTTGAACCGTCTGGCTCCGATTGGAACAGGTACATGGTTCATGCTGATGAATATACCGGTTCTTCTGCTGGGCGTATGGAAGTTCGGTATCAGATTTATCATATCAACGCTTTATGCGACCGGTATTATTTCGCTGAGTACCAACATGATTGCGCAGTACTGGAGTCAGTATGCGATTCATGATGTTTTTCTGGCGATTACCATCGGAAGCGCGCTCTGTGCGTGGTCCATGGGCGTCATATTCAAGAGCGGGGCAACGACCGGCGGTTCGGATATCATTATCAAACTGCTGCGTCTGAAATTCCCACATATCAAGACAGGTATGCTGTTTTTTATCACTGATATTTTTGTTGTCATTTTTGCAGGTTTTGTATTTGGCAATATCAATGATGCACTGTATTCTCTTCTGGCTGTTCTGATTACTTCCTTTGTGCTGGATATTGTGCTGTATGGAAGAGATGAAGCAAAGCTCCTGTATATTATTTCAGACAGATCTGATCCGATTACCAGAAGGCTCCTTGAAGAGCTGGATATCGGTGTGACACATATTTTCGGTGAAGGTGCATACAGCCATAAACAGAAGAAAGTTATCATGTGTGTGGTGAAAAAGCGTGTAACACCGCTTGCCGAGAGCATTGTACGGGAAGAAGACCCGGATGCCTTCATGATTATTACCAGTGCATCGGAGATCTTCGGTGAAGGATATAAGAGCTATTTTGAGGAAAAAATCTGATGACGGATTACAACGACAATAAAAACACGAATCGTGGTTTTCGAAATACGCAGAATATTGTTTCCATTATTTTTTTAAGCCTGGTATCACTTCTTGCTTTATCTCTTTGCATTGTGATCCTTCTTCGTAATGCAACGCTGAAAAAAGAAAATGAAGCATACAAAAGTGAGATTGATACATTCAACACGGAAGGCTATTATACAAATGCACAGGCCCAGAAGCTGCTGAAAGAAGCAAAAAAGCAGCAGGATACAGATACCAGAAAAGAACTTCTGAATCAGATTCAGAATAATCTGGAAGCAGGAAAAGGAACGAATGCAACTATCCGTTCTCTGTTTACAGATCAGCTGGTGGTAACAGATTCCGGAAAGTATTATTTCTTCCCGATCAATAAGAGTATTGCCGGAAATGGCTTTAAGGAAAATGATTTTGCGCTGAATCAGGAGAATGTTCTGAAATATCAGGGCACTGACAGCAGTGTATCCGGGGATCTTGGAATTGATGTCTCCAGGTTCCAGGGAGATATTGACTGGCAGAAGGTGGCTGCTGCCGGCGTGAAATTTGCATTTATCAGAGTGGGTGTGCGCGGAACAACTGCGGGCAAAATTGTTCTTGATGATCATTTTGTCACAAATGTGCAGGGAGCAATACAGAACGGGATAAAGGTCGGAGTGTATTTCTATTCACAGGCTGTTTCTGATGAAGAAGCACTGGAAGAGGCCAAATTTGTTCTGGATGCCATTGAGCCTTACCAGATCACCTATCCGGTTGTAATCGACATGGAACTGGCGGATAACGAAAACGCCAGAACACTGAATACAACACAGGATCAGTTTACTTCATCTGCAAAGCTTTTCTGTGATACGGTTAAGGGCGCCGGATATACGCCAATGATTTATGGCAATCTTAAGACATTTACGTTGATGCTGGATCTGACGAAGCTGACGGATTATGATACCTGGATTGCATACTACAGTGTCCCCCAGTATTATCCTTACAGTTTCAGTGTATGGCAGTATGCTTCTGAGGGTAAAATTGACGGAATTGACGGCAAGGTGGATCTGAACATCGGAGTAAAGGACTGGTCTTCAAAATGACAGAAGCGGAAATGAGAGACGGCGATTATCAGCAGCAGGGATATCTGAATCGTGATTTCAGATTTTTCCATATCAATGACCGCCGTAAAATCGAGTTTTCATATCATTATCATGATTTTGACAAGATTATTCTCTTCCTTCACGGCAGCGCCAGATATATGATTGAAGGTCGTGAATATGAGCTTAAGCCTTATGATTTCATATTGGTAAACCGGTATGACATTCATAAGGCTGTTGTTGACTTTGCGGAAAATTATGAGCGAATTATAATTTATATCAATCATGATTTCCTGAAGCGTTATCAGGATGAGAAATATTGCCTTACGGACTGCTTTGAAGAGGCCAGAAGCAGAAAAACCTATGTGGTCAGATTTCCGGCTGCGGTCAGTGCGGATCTCTATGACGATCTGCAGACGATTGAAAAGGATATTGCACATGAGGAAGAGCATTACGCAGGCAGTCTTCTGACCAGAACGGATCTGATCCGTTTCCTGATCCGGCTTAATGAGGCGTGCCAGCAGGAAAAATTTGCATTTCATCCGGAGGCCAGATATAACCATAAGATTATTGATATTATTGAATATATCATGGCACACCTTGGGGATGATCTTTCAATTGATGAGATTGCAGATCGCTTCTATATCAGCAAATATCATATGATGCGTATTTTTAAGGCAGATACAGGCTATTCCATTCATCAGTACATTACGGAAAAGAGAATACTGAAGGCCAGAATGCTGATTCTTGGCGGAATGCCGGCAACGTCAGCAAGTCTGGAGAGCGGCTTCAGGGATTATTCTTCTTTCTGCAGGGCATTCAGAAAACAGCTCGGAATGCTGCCTTCAGATTTGAAAACTGACCTTGCATAAGGGGTAAAGAAAAAATACTTGACACCCCACAGCACATATAGTAATATACTGGAGTGCGTGTGAAATTCTGAAAGCAGGAAATATGGAAAAACTGGAAAAGATCGTAGAACAGGGTCTGTTATACGATTTCTATGGAGAACTTCTGACAGATCATCAGCGTAAGATATACGAAGATGCGGTATACAATGACATGTCACTGAGTGAAATTGCTGAAGAACAGGGTATCAGTAAACAGGGTGTTCATGATCTGATCAAACGTTGTACACACACACTGGAAGCCTATGAAGAAACACTTCATATGGTTGAGAAGTCAACCAGAATCCGAAGAGCGGCAGAACAGCTGGAACAGATGGCTGAAGATGAGCAGACAGCCCGGGAAGATCTGAACCGGCGGATTAAAGAGCTTTCAGAAATGATTTTGGAGGAACTGTCTTAATGGCATTTGAAAGTCTCACCGATAAGCTGCAGAATGTGTTTAAAAACCTTCGGGGCAAAGGCCGTCTGTCTGAAGAAGACGTAAAGGCTGCCATGAAGGAAGTTAAAATGGCACTGCTCGAGGCAGACGTTAACTTCAAGGTAGTAAAACAGTTCATTGGTTCTGTACAGGAACGTGCCGTCGGCGCAGATGTACTGAACGGACTGAATCCCGGACAGATGGTTATCAAGATCGTTAATGAAGAACTTGTTAATCTGATGGGATCAGAAACGACAGAACTTCAGTTTCAGCCTGGTAAGTCAATTACCGTGATTATGATGTGTGGTCTTCAGGGTGCCGGTAAAACAACGGCAGCGGCAAAAATTGCCGGGAAACTGAAAACCAGAGGTAAATTTCCTCTGCTGGTTGCCTGTGATGTTTACAGACCGGCAGCAATTGATCAGTTGCAGGTAAATGCCAGAAAGCTTCTGGTAGACTGCTTCTCCATGGGAACTGATGTCAGTCCTGTTGAAATTGCGAAAGCTTCCATTGATTATGCGCAGAAGCATAATCAGAATGTTGTTATATTGGATACTGCAGGTCGTCTGCAGATTGATGAAGGCATGATGCAGGAGCTGGTAGATATCAAGGCTGCTGTAACTGTTCATCAGACCGTTCTCGTGGTAGACGCCATGACCGGTCAGGCTGCAGTGGATGTTGCCACGCAGTTTAATGAAAAGGTCGGCATTGACGGAATCATCCTGTCAAAGATGGATGGTGATACACGAGGCGGTGCGGCGCTTTCCGCAAGAGCAGTAACCGGTAAACCGATTCTCTATGTCGGCATGGGAGAGAAACTGACAGATCTGGAGCAGTTTTATCCTGATCGGATGGTCAGTAGAATTCTTGGCATGGGAGATGTCCTTTCTCTGATTGATAAAGCAGTAGAGGCCAATCAGGAACGGGATGAAGAAAAGGATAAGGAAATGACTTCCCGCATGAAAAAGGGGAAGTTTGATTTTGAAATGTATCTGGAAAGTATGAAACAGATGCGTAAGATGGGCGGCCTTGCAAGTATCATGGGTATGCTTCCCGGAATGGGTAAGATCAGTCCGGATCAGATGCCTGATGAAAAAGAACTGGCACATATGGAAGCCATTGTTCTGAGCATGACGCCGGCAGAACGTAAGAATCCAAAGCTTTTGTCTCCGCAACGCAAACTTCGTATTGCAAACGGATCAGGAAATGATATTACTGTGGTAAACCGCTTTATCAAACAGTTTACACAGGCTCAGAAAATGATGAAGCAGATGCCTGGAATGATGAAGGGGCATGGCGGTTTCGGAAAGCTCGGCGGTTCGATGGGACTTGGCGGCGGTAAATTCTTTTAAATATGTTCACAGCGATTTAAGCTGTATTCATATAGATAACAATTATTTATTTTTTTAATGGAGGAAATTTAAAATGGCAGTAAAGATCAGATTAAGAAGAATTGGTAAGAAGAAGAATCCTTTCTACAGAATCATTGTTTCCGATTCCAAGTTCCCTGTAGCAGGAAAGTTCATCGAAGAAATCGGAACATTCGATCCGAATACAGATCCGAGCACATGCAAGGTTGATGCAGAGCTTGCAAAGAAGTGGCTTGCAAATGGTGCTCAGCCGACAGATACAGTCAGCAAGATCTTCAAGCAGGCTGGTATTGTAAAGTAATCTGCGACCAGGTATTTACGAATAACCGATTGCCGGAGGTGGACACATACACATGAAAGAATTAGTGGAAGTAATTGCAAAAGCGCTTGTCGATAATCCGGATGAAGTTGTGGTAACCGAGAGAGAAGATGGCCGCAATGTGACAATCGAACTGCATGTTGCAGCTTCTGATATGGGCAAGGTTATCGGAAAGCAGGGACGTATTGCAAAGGCAATCCGTTCAGTAGTAAAAGCAGCATCAACAAAAGATAATATCAAGGTTGATGTTGAAATTGTCTGAACAGTTTTTGACTTATAAAGCCGGATGGAATACATCCGGCTTTATTTACGGTATTGAGGTATCAAATGAATTTTCATATTATGACATTATTTCCCGAAATGGTTACGCAGGGACTGGAAACAAGTATTCTGGGACGTGCCACTGAGAAAAAGCTGATTACAGTTGATTCAGTGAATATCCGGGATTATACAGCGGATTTAAGGCATCGTAAGGTAGATGATTATACATATGGAGGCGGCGCAGGTATGCTGATGCAGGCGCAGCCAGTTTATGACTGCTGGAAAGCAGTGGAAGCACGTATTCATGAGAAAACAACATCTCCGGAGAAAACAAGGGTTATTTATGTGACGCCTCAGGGGCAGGTTTTCAATCAGCATATGGCAGAGAATTTTTCAAAAGAGGAAGATCTTATTTTTCTATGCGGACATTATGAAGGTGTGGATGAACGTGTACTTGAAGAAATTGTTACTGATTATGTTTCTATCGGCGATTATGTACTGACGGGAGGCGAGCTTCCTGCGATGGTAATGATTGATGCCATTTCCAGGCTGGTTCCCGGAGTGCTGAATAATGATGCATCTGCAGAAACAGAGTCTTTTCATGAAGATCTGCTGGAATATCCACAGTATTCAAGACCGGAGGAATGGATGGGCAGAAAGGTACCTGATGTTCTGCTATCCGGAGATCATGCGAAGGTAGATGCATGGAGACTGGAACAGTCCGTGGAACGGACAAGACTGCGCAGACCGGATCTGTATGAAAAATGGCTGGCTGCACACCCGCCAAAACCGGAAAAGAGAAAGAGACGCCGGAAGAAGGAGAGCGAATGACAGAAGTATTTCAGGTAGGCGTAATTGCATCCACACATGGAATCGCCGGGGAAGTAAATGTATTTCCGACAACGGACGATCCGCAGCGCTTTAAAAAGCTGAAGAAAGTGACGTTGGATACAGGAAAAGATGGGATTAAAGAGCTTGAAATTGAGCACGTCAAGTTTTTCAAAAAATTTGTCATTGTGAAATTCAAAGGCTGGGATTCCATTAATGATGTAGAGAAATTCAGAGGGAAAGAACTGACAATTACCAGAGATCAGGCAGTCAGCCTGGCTCCCGGAGAATATTTTGCAGCAGATCTGATCGGATTAAAGATCATGGATGAAGATGGCAAAGAACTGGGTACGCTTAAAGATGTCATGAATACCGGTGCAAATGATGTTTATGAGATGGCATCCGCAGATGGCAGCGGATCCGTAATGATCCCTGCCATAAAGGACTGTATCCTCAGAATTGATCTGGATGCCGGGGTGATGATAATTCATGTCATGGACGGACTATTGGATTAAAAGCAGCTTCTCTGGCATATTCCTGCATCTGCATGATTTCTGTATCTGTAAAGCCAAACATTTCTTTTGCAATACGGATTTCGTTTGCGAGGCATGTGCCGGAGACCGTACGGTTATCAGAGTTTAAAGTTACTTTTACGCCGGCATCAAAGAGCCTGCGGATAGGATGCTCTTTTTCGGAAGCAAAACAGTGAGTATCAAAATTGCTTTTCAGGCACACTTCAAGAGTGGTGCCTTTTTTTATGAGTTCTTCTATCAGAGATGGATCTTCAATGGCGCGGACGCCGTGTCCGATTCTTTTTGCACCAAAAGAAAGGGCTGTGCGGATACTGTCCGGTCCTGCAGCTTCGCCGGCATGGATGGTAAAAGGAATATCGAGGGAGGCAGCGAGTCGGAAGAGATCGGCATAATCTGCAGTTGGAAAGATCGCTTCTGCGCCGGCCAAATCTATGCCGCAGACAATGTCTCCACGCAGCATGGCGGCAGTTTTTATGGTTTCCGTATTTTCTTTTTTCAGATTTTTTCCTCTCATACAGCAGAGAATCAGACCAATCCGTATATCCGGATACTTCTGCATGGCTTTTCTCGCACCCTGCACGGCCGCGATGGTAACTGCTTTCTGAGAAAGTCCCTGATGCGTCAGCGGCGCCGGTGCAAATCTGAGTTCGGCGTAAGTGAGTCCTTCATGGAACAGATCTTCTGCCAGTTCATATACGGCTCTTTCAAGCGCCTCTTCTGTCTGCAGCAGCTGAAGCGGCAATGAGAAACAGTCCAGATATGCAGTCAGTGAGGTGCAACTGTCTGGAACGGTCAGCCGCCTGGCAATATTTTCAGCATTGATTTTCGGGTCAACATCAGACTGAAGCTGTGCCAGCTGTAATACCGTGGAAGGCCGGAGAGAACCGTCAAGATGAAGATGTAATTCGTACATATAACCTCTTTTCATGAATCTGAATTTAGTCTGCCTGTAAATGAGAACTGAGGAGTATTATAACAGATTCGCTTTATTTTAATGACAGTTTAATAAAAGAATAATTCATAATTTTAAAATGATCAAATTATTGGCCAATAGTAATCGGTATGACATGTTGTTATTAATAAATTAATAGTGCATAATTATATTACAAAGATATTTGCCATACCATTTCAAGGGGGAAGAGGATGGAAGAGAAGAACAGGATTTACTTTGCACGGACATATCGGCGTCTGAAGGCAAATATATGGAAAGGATTCCTTTATGTTCTGTTTCTTGTCTTACCGTGTTTCCTTTGGATATTATTTAATATTCACATGTTGACATTCACAATTTCAAAAATTGCGACGCGGATTCTTGGAAGGGAATTTCCCGGAGTCAGCATGACAATCAGAGAAAGCAGCTATTCCATATTGGGAACAATGGCATACATTGACATGCCGGATATTTATCCAAATCTGCCATTTATCCTTCTGAATATTCTGACTGTGGTGATATTGATCCTTTTTCTTGGCTCCGGGAGAAGAAAAGGGAAACCGATTGCCATATTTTTTATGTTGAGCCTTTTAATACATATGATCACCTGTGTCTATTTTCTGTTTGCACAAACTGAATTTCCATATTCAATCGGACAGTTCTCTGATCTTTACATGAAACAGCAGATCGGAATCTGGATTACATTTACAATCCTTGCCGGAATTGTGACAGGGTTTCTTGGCGGGCGGGGGTATTTATACAAGGTTCTTGCGTTTGCCACAATTATGATCTATTCCATTCTTTTTGGCGGAATAAGATACATTCTTTTTCTGTATATACTACACAGATTTTCTTTATTGTACATGGGACTGATGTTTTTCTCTTTTGGACCTCTATTTGATTTCCTGTATCTGGTTGCCATTTACGCGCTGCTGACAGATAAGCTTACCAGAATGTATGATTCACAGAAAGGGAGAGCGGAGTGGAAATGGTCATAGCAATTATGAAAGCATATATGATTTTTGTCATAATATTGATGCTTGTTTATACAGTAAGACATTTTCTGTTTGCAATTAATCGTTTATTTGGTAAACAACGTCTGTATTATGAAGATATTTATTCCAGCAGAATGAAGAAAGTATCGATACTGATCCCCATGCACAATGAGGAACAGGTTCTTGACTTTGTTCTTCAATCTCTTCTGCAATGCGATTATGACAGGGACCGGTTGGAAATTATTCCGATTAATGATAATTCAACGGATCATACAAAGGAACTTTTGGATAAATATCATGAAAAATATGAGTTTATAAGACCGTTACACAGAAACTGTGCGGACAGAGGAAAGCCGGCAGCATTAAATGATGCCATGAAGATTGCAAGGGGAGAGATTATCATTGTCTTTGATGCAGATTACCGACCGGCAAGAGATATGATCAAACAGCTTGCAATTGCGTTGGAGGATCCGGAAGTCGGCGCTGTAATGGGGAGAGTAATTCCATATAATACAAATACAAATCTGCTGACAAGATTAATTAATCTGGAGCGTTCGGGTGGGTATCAGGTTGATCAACAGGCGAGATATAATCTGAGAACAATTCCGCAGTACGGAGGAACTGTAGGTGCTTTTCGCAAGGACCTGATGATTGAAATGGGAGGCTTTAATCCAAAAGTTCTTGCCGAAGACACCGAGCTTACGTATCGTCTTTATACTAACGGCTGGAAGGTAATCTATGCGAATTCAGCTGAATGTTATGAAGAAGCGCCTGAGACCTGGGAAGTTAGAGGACGGCAGATCAGAAGATGGTCAAGAGGGCATAATGAGGTATTATTCAGATATCTGCTGAAGACGATTTTTTCTCCAAACATGACTTTCAGAGAGAAAACAGACGGAATATTGTTACTATTTGTTTATGCAGTCCCTTTTTTTCTGCTGATTGGTCATGGCGTTTCCATTGCCTTGTTTTTTCTGGGTAATATGAATCTGCTGGCAGGCTGGTGGGTACTTCTTTTTATCGGAGTATATTGCTCGTTTGGAAATTTTGCACCATTTTATGAAATCGGTACAGCGCTGATGCTGGATGGGGTAGCAGGAGAGGCGCGTTTACTTCCGCTGATCATGTTCAATTTCTATTTTTACATGTGGAATATCAGCCTGGGTTTTACAGATGCAATTGCGGATGTGGTAACACATCGGAAGGTAAAATGGGCAAAGACTGCCAGATTCATTAATAAAGAAGAAAAAGAGGGGACTTAAGTATGCAGGATATCGTTTTATTGACAGTACTGTTTATTATAATGCTTACGGGGCCGATCTTTTTTTCTGCAATTTATTTCAAAAAACATAAGGGAAGTATATTACATATTAATCAGGATCGTGTCAGGGACGAACGTTATTTTGGTAAATCTTTTGCAGCAATGATAAGGAACAGAATCGGATCAGCAGAGAATGGAGAAATTCAGCTTTCAAAGAATGAGCCATACATTGATGCTGACAGGCATCCTGAATACCCGGAAACTGTAGGGGAACTTGTAATAGCCAGAAAGAGTGTTTTTTCAGTACCGCATGGAGTATATAAATTTGAAAAAGAAATATACAGTGGTCAAAATGCAATTCTGACGCAGGAGCATCTCAGAATCCGGGCGATTTACTCTGCAGATAAAATGATTCTGGGGCGTGGTATATCCGTTATGCGCTGGGTGGATGCAGAAAGCACACTTGCTGTTTATGATGACTGTGACCTTGGAATCAGTGCGAGTGCCGGAAAAGGTATGAGTATAGGCACAAATTGCAGGTTCAGGAGAATTTATGCTCCGGAAGTCAGAATTGGACAATATCCAGATAAGCAGATAGATCCGATGAAGGATAGAGATCCGAGGATACTTAGACTGCCGATCAAAACAGAAAGTGTCAATCGAAGATATATCAGCAAGGATTTGATTAATGAAGAAGGAATTGTAGAAAATACAATTATTTCATGGAGCAGTGTGGAAGTAATTGAGGGCGTTATTATTCAGGGAGATGTCCGCTCTCACCATGGCGTCAGACTTTGTCAGAAAGCAGTTGTCTGTGGCAATATTTTTGCTGAGAATGATATTCTTCTTGAAAAAAATTCTGTAGTGCTTGGCAATGTATTCTCACAGGGGAAAATAATTGTAGAAGATGGTGTAATGATTGGGCAGAAGGGGAGAATATGTTCAGTAATTGCACGCAGATCAATTACTTTTGGATGTGATGTATTTCTATATGGTTATGCCAGTTGTGAGGAAGGCGGCGTGATTGTACAGAATTCAGAGAGTAAAGATAATATATCTGAAAAGCAGTATGGTTTTCTTGATGAACCGGAATTGCTTACGGTTCTTTCATTTAAAGATGTTTATGATTATGAGCATGTTGATCAGCAAGGCTTCCGGAAAAGAAAGAGACTTGCGAAGGTTACAATTCCGGAGGGTGCATTGCAGATACCGGAAAGCATGTTTTTCGATTGCGAAAAATTAGAAAAGGTGATATTGCCGACAAGCATTCAGCAGATCAATGATTATGCATTTGCAGACTGTTTTCTGCTTAATGATCTGGAAAACTTTTGTCGGATGCAGATTACTGAAATTGGTGTATCTGCATTTGAAAACTGCAGAATGATTAAAAAATTAAAAATACCAGATACTGTTGTAACGATTCACGGAGCAGCATTTGCCGATTGCGATAATCTTGCAGATATCAGATTCAGTGATAAATCTGCACTTGAAAGAATTGAAGATCATTGTTTCCGAAACTGTAGTTCATTGCGTGAATTATGGATACCTGATCAGGTTAAAAAAATCGGAATCAGTGCTTTCAGAGGATGCTCCGGATTAAAGAAGCTGTCATTACCTCAGTGTTGTATGAATGAACCAGGGGTAATTCAACTTCAGAAAGATGGATTTACGGGAGAAATTGAAATCAGAGAGTTCAGCTGAAAAAATAAACGGAGATGCCGAAGACGTGAATATAAATTTTGATAAGAAAAAACTTTTGGTGATTTTCCTGCTTTGTATCATAATGCTTACTTTACTGTATCCGACAGATCAGCTTGTGAATTCGACCTATTTAAATACAGAAAGCTGTAAAAAAAAGAAGGAGATGGGAAAAGATCAGTACAATAATGCAGGTTTGCTAAATGGACAGAAACTGTCAGATGAACTTTTGGAGGATAAAAAGTATGTGATTTATCCGGATCGTGTTTTTTTGCATTTTGATTATCACAGAAGTTATGCGGATCAGAGCGCAAGGCTGGGGAATGCATTGAAGAAGGCAATCGGAACCTGCAGACTCTATATAATGCCGGCACCAATGAGAGTGTTTACAGAGGAAACAGGAAAGAGCGATTTGGATAATTATACTTTGTTTATGGAAGAAATCGGTCAGCATCTGAATCCAGGAATATATCTTGTAGATACATTTCCGGATATCTCAGCACATCAGGATGAATATGTGTTTTTCAGAACCGAAAATTCATGGACAGCAAGAGGTGCATATTATGGATGCAGGGATCTTTTTGAACTTATGGGAAAAGATATACCGGAAATTGAGAAATATAATGAATATATGTTCAGACCCTTCTGGGGGACGACAAGGCATGAATGCAAGGAGGAATATTCAAAAGATTCAGCAATTTATAAAAGCCTGAAGAATATTGAGGAGGATCCGTTGTATTTTTATCTGTCTCCGAAGTCGGAAAATAGAGAGGAAATTGTTGAAGAAAATTCAGCAGGAGAAATGATCAGGACAAAAAAACCGATGATTACGACAGAAACGGTCGGACTTGGGGCTTTTGTGGGAAATGATTATGAATATGCCATAGTAGATGGAAAAGGTGCAAAGACCATACTTGTTATTTGTGACAGAACTGGAAATGTGATGGTACCGTTTCTGGCGGATGAATTCAGAAAAGTATATGTGATTAATATTGAACGTGCGGATGTGACAGCGGAAGAAATCCGGAATATTATAAAGGAGTACGAAGTTTCAGATGTGCTATGGGTACAGAATGTTCTCAGAATGGGAGATGGGGAATACTGTAAGGTGTTAAATTCAATTATCAGTGATGAAATGGA
Source organism: Butyrivibrio sp. (assembly GCA_022486625.1). Classification (GTDB taxonomy): domain Bacteria; phylum Bacillota; class Clostridia; order Lachnospirales; family Lachnospiraceae; genus Butyrivibrio. Next base: position 48,688 of record JAKVKH010000015.1, read on the forward strand.
GAATGAAAAATGACAGATGTTCTGATACAGATATTTTCTTATTTTGCATATCTGACAGGAATAGAAGGATCCATATGGAAATATCGTTCTTATGGCGATGATGCAATTCTGCTGATTGCAGTAGTGCTTCTTTTCTTTGGATTTATGGCATTCAGAATTATTTCTTCAACGATGGTGTTTGGCATGATTACAATAGTGATATGCAGGCTTTTTGAAGCATATATATCTTGGGGGAGTGTGGTGACTGCCTTTGCTGTGATTGGTGTTATCACCGCTTTTCTGTTATATCTTGCACCATATTTTGAGGGTGGTGTTTTCTGCATTGTACTGGGTGGAATTGCTGGCTGGAATATATCTGAAAGCATACCCGGTATGCTGATTGGAGCTTTTTTGGGAATGATTATGTTCTGCCTGATTCCTGTGAGTGGAATCTGCGCTATCAGTGCGGTGACAGGGGCTGTACTGTTAAGCGAGAGTGAAAAGTTTCCCATACCGTTGATGGTGGTCATATTTTGTATTTGTTTTTTCTTTCAGTTATTTATCAGCCGCAGGCAAAAAATATTTTCAAAGAGATGCCCGGAAAAATTGACAGACTTTTTTCATGAAGTGGAAAGGACGCTCAAAAAATGCTGAAGGTTTTCAGAAAGGAAATAAAATATCGTATTCCGGTGGAAACGTATTTGATGCTTGAAGGCAGGCTTGGTTTACTTTTGGAGAGAGACCGGTATGGAGATCAGGGGGAGTATGTTGTACGATCACAATATTACGATTCTTTCTGCGATCAGGATTTACAGGATAACCTGGATGGATTGATGGAGAAAAGAAAAATACGTTTACGGATATATTCTCCGGAAGACTGTTCTGCAAAGCTGGAGTATAAGTGTAAAAGCGGTATGGATGGGCTGAAATATTCAATTGTGATTTCCAAAAAGGAAGCATTACAGATGGAAAATCATGATTACAGTTTTTTACTGATGCATGAAGAGGAACTTGCCACATTTCTTTATGTTAAGCTGATGCAGAATGTATATCGCCCGAAAACAATCGTAGAATATCACAGAAGAGCATATACATGCCCTGCAAGTGATATACGTATTACATTTGATTATGACATGCGGTTTGCCACCAGCCCGTATGGACTGTTCGATTCGGGGGAGATGTATCAGCCTCTTGGAAACATGGATATGGGAGTGCTGGAGGTAAAATATAATGATTTTCTGATTGCACCGGTCAGAGAAATTATACAGCAGATTGATCGGCTTGCAGATGCAAACAGCAAGTATTCACAGGCACGTTTGAGATATATGTAGGAGGATAAATGAGAGATTTTATTATTGAGAATCTGACAGATTCGGCATCAATTGAGTTATCAAAAATTGTGATAAATAATGTTATTGCATTGGTGGTTGCCTTTTTTATTATGTTTACATACAAAATCACCTATTCAGGTACGGCATACAGCAAAAAGTTCAATGTATCAATTGGCACAATTATTATTATAACGACAATGATTATGAGTGTGATCAGTAATAATGTTGCGTTATCGCTGGGTATGGTTGGCGCATTATCAATTATCCGTTTCAGAACAGCCGTAAAAGATGTAAGAGATGCCACATTTATATTCTGGGCGATAGCTGCAGGAATAGGCTGCGGTGTATCCCAGTATTCGCTGATTGCAATCGGAAGTATTTTTATTCTTATATTTCTGATACTTACAAAACAGGTTGTTGATTCCAAAAGCCAGTTACTGGTGATCCAGGCTTCAGATTCCGCACAGAATGAAATAGAAGCGGCTGTATCTGATTATTTTGGATCTTCCGTACACAGAATCATGAAGAATCTTTCACAAGGAAAGTGTGAAATTGTATACAGCATTAAGGAAGGCGCACTTCAAAAAGGAAAAGAAAAAAACCTTGTAGATATTTCTCAGTTTATCATGAAAATTGATGGCGTGATCAGTGTTAACCTGTCAGAACAGCAGGATGATATTTCTAGATAAAATCGCAGGAAGGGCAGAGCACAATGAAAAAAAAGTTCATGTGCATATGGATGGCGATAATGCTGCTGGCCGCGGTCATCGCATGCTCATATCTGAACCGCGTGATAATGAAATATGCACCGGCGACAGATTCTGAGAATGACAGGATGCAGGAAGAAGATCAGTATATTGCTCCTGATGCGGAATCTTTGACTTATTACGGACTTGGAGATTTTCAGACAACATTACCGGTAATCTACATCAATACACAGGGAAATTATGTCAATAAAGCAGAACGGGTAAGAGCCAGTATGGCGGTATTGAATGCAGATCCGTCAGGCAAAGCAAAATCTGTTTTGGATAAACCGGATTACAGCGAAGCAATTATGATTAAATACCGGGGTGCTTCTTCGTACAATTTTGATAAAAGACAATATCGCTTTGAATTTGTCAGATCGCAGACCAGTAAAAAAACAAAAGAACGTGAATTTCTTGGAATGGGAGAGAACAGCGACTGGGTATTAAACGGCCCTTTTCTTGATAAGACGCTTCTTCGAAACTGGGTTGCATATCATCTTGGAAAAGATATATTTGAATGGTCCCCTGATTGTCATTTTACAGAGCTTTTTCTGGATGGAAACTATAAAGGGGTTTATCTGGCAGTTGAACCGGTAACCAACGGAGAAAGCAGGTTGCGGTTATGCAAATTCGGACTTCTTTCCGGACAGACAGCGTATATCATCAGTCGTGAACGTACTGACAGTCAGGATGATCCGTTGGATAATTATGGAACGTTATATGGAAAGACAAATAATCAGGTATTTATTGATTATCCCTCCAGAAAAGATCTGACAGATACCGAAAAAAAATGGATCACAAAGGATATCAGTAAATTTGAAAAGGCACTGTATACCCGGTTGCCTGAAAGTGACAGCTATAAAGATTATATTGATGTGCAGAATTTTGCTGATTATTATGTATTTAACCAGATTTTCATGAATTCTGACATGGGTTCTCTTTCTACATATGCGTATAAGGAACTGGGCGGAAAACTGAAGTTGACAATATGGGATTACAACAATTGCCTGAATAATTATCAGTGGGATGTTGAAGATTTGGATGATTATTATGGCGGAGAAGGAACATGGTTTGCCGGATTACTTCAGGACAGACTTTTTGTGGATACCGTTGTCAAACGCTATCATGTGCTTCGTAAGACAACACTGTCAGATGAAAATTTCTGCAGAATGGTTATGCAGGCGCAAAAAATGCTGGGAGATGCGAAAGATCGTAATTTCAAGGTGTGGGGATACACATTTAATGAAAATCTTCTGATCGGAGATGATCGTGATATCGAAAATTATGATGAGGCTATTGCTCAGCTGCTGACAGCATATGAACAGAGAACCGCATATCTTGATGCACATATTTCAGATTTATATCAAAAATGTGCAGAGGAAAGCAGATAATGCAGATAAGGAAAAAAATACGAGGAATCATGATGGCTTTCGGGCTGATCATGATTTTGATCTATATTATAGCAGATTGCAGATATATCAGCGACAGACATGTGATTGCAGCAGGCAAAATTACGCACTTGCAGGAAGTAATTGAAACAGAAAAATTATGGATCAAAAGCAATCAGAGTACAGACGGATATATATATATGAATGCGTCTTCAGACCAGCAGAAATCAAGGGAAATAAACCCTTATTTTGCATGTCAGGCTGTACGTGGCCTTCTGGCAGGAGATGTATCTGCATCTGATATGACAGCAGCAGAGCAGTATATAAACTGGCAGATCAGAATGATCATTGAACAGAACGGAGTGATTACAAATTACAGTGAAGCAGATGGAAAACTGAATTCTACAGGAAGCGCGGATTCAGTTGATGCATATATAGCAGTATTTCTTGATCTGACAGGAAGATATATCAAGGCCGGAGGGAATATTGACCATCTGCAAAATCTGGATACTGCCCTGACATTATGCAGCGAAGAACTTAAAAAGATTCTGAATAACGGAATGACTGCAGTTTCAGAAACAAATAAAACGGTTTATCTGATGGATAATGCGGAACTGTATGAAGGATGTCGGCAGATTTCTTCCATGCTGAAAGGCAATGGCGGAAAGTATGCGGAGTTGGCTGCATGGTATGGGAAAACTGCCGATGAATGCAAGAGGAAAATTAATGCCTCTTTATGGAATCAGAAAGAAAAAAGATATGAAGTTGGAATCAACCCTGACGGAAGCAAACTTGAGTTTCAGGGGTGGGATGTTTTTTATCCCGATGCGATTGCACAGATTTATCCGTATATTTGCGGAGTTCAGAAAAAGAGTGAAGCGATAGATCTGTACCAGCGAATCTGTCAGCAGTATGACTGGCAACATCTTCAGATTCCGGGAGAAGAGTTTGAGTGGCCGGAGCTGGCATATGCGGCAACATTATGCGGAGATCCGGAACGTGCGGAATTATATGTAGATGAATTTGAAAATAAATACGCTGTTCAGCGTAAATATCCGCTTCATACAGCAAATGCGGGATGGGTAGCGATATCCGGCAGCCATATGATTTCAGAATATCATCAGTGGGAAAATCGTGGGATAATACAGAGTCTTTTTATAAGGAGCTGAAATAGTGGTCAATCAAAAACGCGGTAAAGAAGTCAGACTGATACTTCTGCTTTTTGTCTGTATCTGTTTTTGTTTCAGTATATTGGTACTGCTGATTAACTGGCAGAATAATTACGCTAAAAACAATCAGAACAGAAAAACGGTAATTGAACTTGTGGGTGACAGATCTGAATGGCAGTATATGGATGCGGGGATGGAGCCTGGAGTAGGTGATGCATGGACGTTACCGGGGTATGATGCGGCTCATTGGAAACAGTCTTCAGGTCCGTTTTCCGTAGCGGAAAATGGAAGCGGAAAACTTATACTGAATGGTTCCGGGAATTCCGGCAGTATATATTTCAGGCATACTTTTACAATAAAAGATCTCAGTGACGTACATGCAATCATCGGAAGTATTTCATACAGATACGGAGTACTCGTATATCTTAACGGTAAGATTGTATATGCCGGTAATGTGCCGGAAAACGGATATGATAATAATATGCAGTTTGGTGCGGCACAGGCTGATGGGCAGATTCGCAGAGATAAGCTTCAGATTACAGATGTTTCTGCATTAAAAAAAGGTGATAATGTTCTGGCGGTTGAGATTCATCGTGCAGGACAGGAATATAACAGCCCATTATTCGAAATGAAGGCAGAAACTTCGTTTCAGAAACTGATTACGGATAGTCCGGATGTAAAACATATCATGCTGCAAAATGGAGGAGATGAGCATGAGACCGGTATTAATTTAATGACATCAGAAAATGATGAAGGATATTATGAAGTACATTATGTTGAAAAAAAAGCATTTAATATGAAAAAGAACCACCCCAGAGAAGGAGAAGAACGTATTGCACTATTGGGCAGATATAATGGAGAAAAAGAGAGTGTACACAGGGGAAAAATGACAGAACTGAAAACAGGCACTGAATACCTGTACTGTGTTTCACGCGTCGGAGATACTGTGCATACAAAATGGCTTACTTTTGTTACACCATCCAGAAATTCCTTCAGTGTACTTCTGCTGGGAGATCCACAACTTGGATCTTATGGCGCGGATGATCGCAGTATCTGGAATGCCGCAATAAAAAAGGAAAGTAAACTGCTCGGAAAAACAGATTATATATTCAGTCTTGGGGATCAGGTGGATGCAACAGGGGAGAAAAATACAACATTAAAGGCATATTATGATTTCAGATACCCGGATTTGTTCAGAAATACTCCGGCAGTAATGGTTATGGGAAACCATGAAAGCGGTACGAATGCAGAGGAGATATATCGCTGCCAGTTTGGAGATCAGCCATATAGTTTTGTATGCCAGAATACACTTGTTGTTGTTTTGAATTCCAATGATTCTGAATATGAAAATCAGATACAATATATGGAAAAAACAATCAGACAGAATAACCATAAGTGGGTGATTGTATTGATGCATCATTCTCTTTTCAGCAGTGGTGAACATAGTGATGATGAAAAAACAGAAACAATGCGAAAGGCATATTCAACTTTTTTCTCCAGAATGGATGTTGATCTTGTAATCAGCGGACATGATCATATTTATTCAAGATCATATCTGATGAACGGAGAACAGCCACTGAATTCTTCCATATCAAATCGGATTTTCAGGCATAAGAACCAGACAATGTACCTTACTGCCGGTTCATCATCAGGTAATAAGTTTTATACAGATGATGTTGTAAAGCAAAGATATACAGAATATCTGTTTTCGAATGATGTGGCAACGACAGCCAGGTTGACAGTCAGTGGAAATTTGATTGACGTGGAAGCATATCGAATGGATACGGAAATGCAGATTGATCATTTTGTTCTGGAAAAACAGCAGGATGATTCTTCATATAGAAACTGATTGACACGGTACTGTCTTCTGCGGTAAGATGTATAACGTTCTGCAATGGCGCACTCGCTTTGAGGTGCGCCATATTTTTACATGGCGGGAGCGTATCGCAGGCTGTCATTTCAGATGAATATTGTTGCATAAATATACAAAATTATGTCAGCAAAAAGTTGTCATGCCGTTATATTAATGATGACAAATTCAGGCGTATGCATTATAATGATTTTATGCAAAATTAAGAAAAATCAAGACTGATTAAAATAGATCAAACAGAATGTGCCATCTTTTATAAGATGACAGTTGAATTTATGATTGGTTATGGGTAATATAGCAAAGGAGTTTTTCATGGTTGATTATACAGAAGGTTCCGGAGTTCAGTATCATACACATACAAATTCGGATATGGTAGGAGAATATGTGATTCTCCCGGGAGATCCCGGCAGATGTGCTAAAATTGCAGAGCTTTTGGATGATGCTGTACTGGTGGCGCAGAACAGAGAATTTACAACCTATACAGGTACGCTTGACGGTGTTCGTGTCAGTGTGACTTCAACCGGAATCGGCGGACCCTCAGCTTCCATTGCAATGGAAGAGCTTTACAGAAGCGGAGCAAGGACATTTATCAGGATCGGGACCTGTGGTGGTATGCAGGAAGATGTGATGGGCGGTGACATTGTCATTGCAAACGGTGCGATCCGTATGGAAGGTACCAGCAAGGAATATGCACCGATTGAGTATCCTGCTGTTGCGGATTTTCATGTGGTAAATGCACTTGTACAGGCATCGGAGCAGCTGAAATATCCTTATCATGTCGGGGTTGTTGAATGCAAGGATTCATTCTATGGTCAGCATGAACCGGAAAAAAAACCGGTCGGTTATGAACTTTTGAATAAATGGGATGCGTGGATCAGATGCGGTGCACTTGCATCTGAAATGGAATCAGCCGCGATGTTTATCGTTGGCAGTACGCTCAGAGTCAGAGTAGGTACCGTTCTTCTTGTTGTTGCCAATCAGGAAAGAGCAAAAAAAAGGCTGTCCAATCCGCAGGCGCATGATACGGAAATGGCAATCAGGACAGCAGTAGAAGCAATCAGAATTCTGATCAGAGAAGATCACAGATAATGTATTACCGGATAAAACCCAATTAAGGGTTTTACATATTACAAGGAGGATTTCTTATGAAAAAGAAATTATTCGCAGTACTGATGAGCACCATGATGGTTTGCTCTCTTGCCGCATGCGGTTCATCCACAAGCAGCACTGAGACATCCGGAGCAGCTGCCAGTACAGAAGTATCAGCAACAACCGAAGCTGCATCTACAGACGCTGCTTCCACAGATGCAAGTGCAGTTGCAGATGCATCCGCAACAGTAAACCCTGACTTCAAGATCGGTATCGTAACAGATGTCGGCGGTATTCATGATGGTTCCTTCAACCAGTCCGCTTGGGAAGGTGCTCAGAAGGCAGGAAAAGAGCTTGGACTTAAGGATGGCAATTACAGTTATCTGGAATCCAAGACTGATGCAGATTACAAGCCTAACATTGAGAACTTCATTGATAAGGATTATGATCTGATCGTTTGTATCGGATATCAGCTGGCCGATGCATTGAAAGAAGAAGCAACAGCCAACCCTGATACACATTTTGCAATCGTTGATGATTCTTCCTGCGCAGACCTTCCGAATGTAACATGTCTGATGTTCGAGCAGGCACAGGCTTCCTACCTTGTAGGTTACGTTGCAGGTCTTACAACAAAGAGCAATACGATCGGTTTTGTACTCGGCATGTCAACAGATACCATGAATCAGTTCGGATATGGCTATCTTGCAGGTGCAATTGATGCAAACCCGAAGGTAAAGGTTCTGCAGACCAATGCAAACAGCTTCTCTGATACAGCTGCCGGCAAGACTGCTGCAAACAACATGGTTGCACAGGGCGCAGATGTAATCTTCCATGCAGCCGGTGGTACAGGACTTGGTGTAATTGATGCCTGCCAGGAAGCTGGAATCTGGGCAATCGGTGTTGACTCTGATCAGAGTTCCATTGCTCCGAAGACAATTCTTACATCTGCCATGAAGCGTGTGGATAATGCAGTATATGATGCTGCAAAGCTTGGCGCTGAGGGTACATACAAGGGCGGCGTTGTTACTTATACACTTGCTGATTCCGGTGTGGATATCGCTCCTACAACAGATAACATTTCTGCAGATGTTCTGACAAAGGTGAACGATGTAAAAGCCAAGATTATCTCCGGTGAAATTGCCGTTCCGAAGACAAAGGCCGATTTCGAAGCTAAATATGGTGATGTATATACACTTGATGACTGATTACTGTAACTAGAGTCAAATCAATAAGTTATTTGATGCGGGGCAGGACAGATAATGTTCTGCTCCGTTTTTCCCAGAAAATAAAGAAAGCGTGGTGCACATGATGAGAGAAATCAGTATGGAACGGGTGGAAAGAACCAGAAAGCAGATGTTGGAAACGGTGGAAAGTCCGATTCTGACACATGAACAGAAAGTAGCAACAATGGCTAATCTGGCAGACTCTCTTCTGGAAGTACTGAATCTTCCTGATGGACTGGATGAGCTGCTGAATCAGCCGATTGACAGGCAGTGCATCTGTGATCTTTCAGAAGGTCATGCACCGCTTAGACCAAGATATATTGTGCCGGATTATGAGAAATTTCTGAAGGAAGGAAGCAGGTTCCTTCAGCTTGATCCGCCCAAGGATCTGTATGAAGCAGTTAACAGCCTTCTTATTTTCTATAAACACGTTCCAAGCGTTACCAATTATCCGGTTTATGTAGGTGCGCTTGATCAGCTGCTCGACCCTTATGTGCAGGATATGGATGAAAAAGAAGCAGAGAAGATTATCCGTCTTTTCCTGATCCATATGGACAGAACCATCCTTGATTCTTTCAGCCATGCCAATATCGGACCAAAAGCAACCAAAGCAGGCAGTATTATTCTGCGTGTCATCGGTCAGATGCAGGATGCGGTTCCGAATCTTTCCATGAAGTATGATGCGGATCTGACATCAGATGAATTCCTGCGCGAATGTGTGGTGACAGCATTGCACAGTGCAAAGCCAAGTTTTGCCAATCATAAGATGTTTGTCAGTGAACTCAATGAGGATTATGTAATTGCCAGCTGCTATAACGGACTCAAATATGGTGGCGGATCTTATACCTTATCCAGACTGATTCTGGGAAATATTGCAAAGAGAGCGTCCGGAATTGATGATTTCCTGAACAGAGAACTGCCGTATGTCTGTCAGGTAATGGCAGATTACATGGATGAACGAATTCGTTTTGAAGTAGAAGAAAGCGGGTTCTTTGAAAACAGTTTTCTTGCAAGGGAAGGCTTCATACACAGAGATAAGTTTACAGCGATGTTCGGTCTTGTAGGTATGGCGGAGGCTGTGGATATTCTGATGGAGAAGGAAGGGAAGAAACTTCGCTACGGTCATGATCATGAAGCTGATGATCTGGGAGTACGTATTATGGACTGCATCGCACAGTTCAATCAGAACCATGAGAATAAATACTGTGAAGCAACAGGGGGACATTTCCTGCTGCATGCACAGGTAGGCATTGCTTCTGATGAGGGAGTTACTCCGGGAACACGTATCCCGATTGGCGAAGAACCGGAAGAACTCATTGATCATCTGCGTCATTGTGAGAGATTTCACAAGTATTTTCCGTCAGGAACAGGTGATATATTCCCAATTGATGCTACAGTACACAGAAATCCGGAATATGTTATGGACATTATCAAGGGATCAATGAAAGAGGGAATCCGCTATCTTTCTTTCTACAGTTCAGACAGTGATGTCATCCGGATTACCGGTTATCTTGTAAAAAAATCGGAAATTGAGAAACTGGAGCGTGGCGAAAATGTAAAACACGATACCACAGCGCTTGGTATGGGTGCAAAGCATAACGGTCATATTCTGGAAAGGAAAGTACGCTGATTTGTCTGATGCTGATAATGCAATACGGGTTCCGGTCAACAGAATACTTCCGTTCAGTTCAGTTGACGGACCGGGAAACCGCTCTGTAGTATTTCTGCAGAGCTGTGGGTTTGACTGTAAATATTGCCATAATCCTGAAACCAGAAGAATGTGTACGGATTGTGGTGCATGTGTTTCGAAATGTCCGACGCATGCTCTGTCAATGCAGAATGGAAAGGTGATATATGATCCTTCACTTTGTTGCAGATGTGATACCTGTATCAGAACTTGTATGCATGATGCCAGTCCGAGGATCAGGTGGATGACTTCTGATGAGGTGTACAGAGAAATTTTAGCGCAGATGCCGTTTATCAGGGGGATGACGGTATCAGGGGGAGAATGTACTACCTATCCCGAATTTCTGACGCAGCTGCTTGGAAAATGCAAGGCAGCCGGACTGACAACACTTCTGGACAGTAATGGTTCATTGCCTTTTCTGGAATATCCGGAGCTGCTGGAAGTAACGGACGGAGTTATGCTGGATATCAAGGCATGGAACCGCGAAGACCATATCCGTGTGACAGGCACTGATAATGGTGCAGTACTGAAAAACATGATATACTTAGCTGAGAAAAAAAAGCTCTACGAAGTGCGTACTGTGGTTGCACCGGATTTATTTGACTGTGAACAGACGATTCGTGAAACTGCACATGCACTCAGACCATATCTGACATTTTCATCCATCAGATATAAAATCATCAGCTACAGACCGATGGGGGTACGGAAGGCATATTCGCATCTTACGGTTCCATCGGCAGCATTTATGCAGCATCTTGCAGAAACAGCACGAAGTGAAGGTATGAAGGATATTATAATAATCTAACCATTGGGAGGCACAGACGTGGCGAAAAAAAGCAACCAGGATGCAAGTCAGATTGTCATCCAAATGAAAGATATCGTCAAAAAATTTGGCGATTTCACAGCAAATGATCACATTAATCTTACAGTTCATAAGGGTGAGGTTCATGCCATTCTCGGGGAGAACGGCGCCGGTAAAAGTACACTGATGAATGTACTTTACGGGATGTATCATCAGACATCAGGTTCAATTGAAATTGATGGCAGAGAAGTGGATATTGACAGTCCGCAGAAGGCCATTTCGCTTGGTATCGGTATGGTGCATCAGCATTTCATGCTGGTACAGCCGTTTACGGTTACTGAGAATATAATTCTTGGGATGGAGCCGATGAAAGGAATGGTGGTAGACATTCCGACAGCCAGAAAGCAGATTATGGAGCTCTCTGACAAATATAATCTGAAGGTTGATCCTGATGCAAAGGTTGAAGATATCAGTGTTGGTATGCAGCAGCGTGTCGAAATTCTGAAAGTGCTGTACAGAGGTGCCAATATTCTGATTCTTGATGAGCCTACAGCATCTTTGACACCACAGGAAATTACGGAACTGATGGAGATTATCCAGAATATGACAGCTGATGGTAAATCTGTCATTCTGATTACCCATAAGCTGAAGGAAATCAAAATGGCGGCTGATAACTGTACCATTATCAGACGTGGTAAGTATATTGATACGGTAAATGTTGAGGAGACCAGTGAAGATGAGCTTGCGTCCATGATGGTTGGCCGTAAGGTAAACTTTAATGTTGAGAAAAAGGAGCAGCAGCCTGGTGATGTTGTTCTGGAAGTAAAGGATCTTCGTGCAAAGGATTACCGTGGTGTTGAGATCCTTAAAGGGTTGAATCTAAAGGTCAGAAAAGGTGAGATTGTCGGTCTTGCCGGTGTTGACGGTAATGGGCAGTCAGAACTTGTGGAAATTCTGACTGGACTGGCGAAAGCAGAGTCCGGTGAAGTACTGATGGGTGGCGAGAACGTGGTAAATAAGTCGCCAAAGTATATTTTTGAAAAGGGCATCACAAGTATTCCGGAAGACAGGCAGAAACATGGTCTTGTACTGGATTTTACAGTTGCTGAAAATCTCGTACTTCAGAATTTTGAAAAAGAGCCGTTTGCCAAAAAAGGAATTCTACAGAAAGATCAGATTTCTGCACATGCAACAGAACTGATTAAGGAATTTGATATCAGACCTGTCGGATGTGAAACAAGACTTGCCGGTCAGCTTTCCGGCGGTAATCAGCAAAAGGTTATTATCGCACGTGAAGTTACCAATGATTCAGAGCTGTTGATTGCGTTTAATCCGACCAGAGGACTTGATGTCGGTGCAATTGAATTTGTTCATAAGTATCTGGTACAGCAAAGGGATAAAAACAGAGCCATTCTTCTGGTTTCATTTGAACTTGATGAAATCATGGGCCTCTCGGATATCATCGACGTTATCTTTGACGGTCAGGTCGTAGGCAGCATGGAAGGTAAGAATGCAGATGAAAATACACTTGGCTTTATGATGGCGGGAGGACATAAAGATGAATAAAAAATCCAGAAGTATACTTGAAAGTAATGCCCTTTATACGCTGATTGCAATTGTAATCGGGTTCCTTGTCGGAGCAATTCTTCTTCTGATGATTGGAGATAACCCTGGGGTTGTTTATTCTACACTGCTTGATGGCGTTTTTGGCAAGCCGAAGTTTATTGTTTACAGTATTATTTATGCATGTCCACTGATTCTGACAGGACTCAGTGTTGCGTTTTCTTTTAAAACCGGTGTATTCAATATCGGTGCAGAAGGTCAGTTTGTAGTAGGATCCCTCGCAGCCTGTGTAGTCGGTATTTTTGTTGATGTGCCGGCACCTATCCATATTCTGCTGTGTCTGCTGGCAGCAACAGGTGCAGGCGTGATCTGGGGCGGAATTGTCGGCTTTCTGAAAATTAAAAAGGGTATTAATGAAGTCCTTTCCTATATCATGTTTAACTGGATTGCTTTTTATCTGTCCAATTATGTGGTTAATCTGGAAGCGGTTCACCGTACCGGAGGCGGAGAGGCAACAAAGGATATTCTGGACAGTGCGCATATGTCTGTTCCGCTGTGGATTACAGCATTGACGAAATGTACAGATTCCAACTGGGGTATTCTTATTGCAATAGGTGCTGCAGTTCTTGTATGGTTCATTATGGAAAAGACAACACTTGGCTTTCAGCTGCGTGCAGTCGGCTACAGCAAGACCGCAGCAGAATATGCGGGTATCAGCTCCAATCGGATTTTCATGATCTCCATGATGATCTCCGGTGCGCTTGCAGGACTTGGCGGGGCAACGCAGGTAATGGGTATGGGTGGCAGAATTTCTCAGTTTGCCGCGCAGGAACAGTATGGATTTCAGGGAATTACCGTAGCCCTGATTGGTGCTTCCAATCCTGTTGGCTGTATTTTTGCGGGACTGTTCTATGGTGCTATGAAGTATGGCGGAAATAAACTTACAATTATAAATGTACCATCTGAAGTAATCAACATTATCATGGGTACAATTATTGTATTCATTGCAATCTCCCATGTGTTCAAAGCATTACTTACAAGGGGAAAGGGAGGTAATAACTGATGAGTATCACAACATATCTCGGCCTTATGATTAATGCAATGCTGGTGTGTACACCGCCTCTTTTACTGGCAGCACTCGGGTCCTGCTTTTCTGAGCGCAGTGGTGTCATCAATATCGGTATTGAAGGAATGATGACCATCGGTGCATTCGTTGGCGCTGTTGTTGCATATTACACCGGAAACGGCTGGCTCGGTTTCTTGTGCGGCGGTCTTTCAGGCGCAGCATTCGGCGTACTGCATGCCGTACTGTGTATTACCTATAATGCGGATCAGACCATCGCCGGTACAGCCATTAACTTTATCGGACCTGGTCTTGCAGTGTTCCTCTGCAAGGCAATGTTTGACAATTCCTCAGATTCTCCGTCGCTGGATCCGGCCAGCAAACTTCCCAAGATGTTTGAGGGAGCCTTCCCGGCAGGTTCTTTTGGATATAATGTAATTTCCACATATTCTGCAGCGTATCTCAGCTTTGTACTGGTTATTCTTATATGGTTTATTTTCTTCAAAACCAGATTCGGAATGAAGCTGCGTGCAGCCGGTGAGCATCCGGAGGCATGTGAAACGCTGGGTATCAATGTGCGTAGAGTACGTTATATCTGTGTGATTACTTCCGGTTTTCTTGCCGGGCTTGGCGGAGCATTTGTTACGCTTTCCACTGTAAGCCAGTTCCGACCGAGTGTTATTGTGGGACAGGGATTTATTGCGATCGCCGCTGTTATCTTTGGCAAGTTCAATCCGCAGGGGGCACTGGTTGGATGTCTGATTTTCGGATTCTGTAACGGACTTAAGTCATTGATTGGACAGAACAATGTTGTTTCTCCGAATATCATATCCATGATTCCTTACATTGTGACAATCCTTGCACTTGTTCTTTTTGTCGGCAAGTCGAGAGTTCCTGCTGCAAATGGTAAGCCATTTATCAAGTCTAAATAATCCGGGTCAGCACGGATTTGTGAAGGACCGGATCGTCAATACAAAATACTTGACTGTCCGGCCTTTTCTATGGTATATTATAATGCGTTGTGATTATAGACGGTCCTCTGTTACTGATTACAGGTATTAAGAACGTCCATCGAATAGGAGAAAAGATATGGGAACAATTATTGAAGACATCGAAAAAGAGCAGTTAAACGCAAACGCACCTGAGTTCAACACTGGCGATACAGTTAAGGTATACGCTAAGATCAAAGAAGGAAACCGTGAAAGAGTACAGGTTTTCGAAGGAACAGTAAAGAAGATTCAGGGTGGTGCTAGCCGTGTAACCTTCACAGTAAGAAAAGAAGCTTACGGTGTCGGTGTTGAAAAGACATGGCCTCTTCATTCCCCTCTTGTTGAGAAGGTTGAAGTAGTAAGACATGGTCGTGTAAGAAGAGCTAAGCTGAATTACCTTAAGGGTCTGACAGGTAAGAAGGCTAAGATCAAGGAAGTTATTAAATAAGTTTCCGAACGATAAGGGCAGTTACTTCACGGTAATTGCCCTTTCTGTTTTAAATGGGAGTGAACATGTTCAGGAGCAGAAGAAAACAGTTACTGTATTATAAAAAGAAAAAGACAATCACACCGGAACTGATCCGTGAGATCTTTTCCTGGATTTTCTATACATTTGTTGCGGTATTTGTGGCACTTCTGGTGGTAATGGCTTTTGGAACAAAAACGAAAGTGATCGGAGATTCCATGGAACCGACACTTTACCATGGACAGAGCATATTGATTAATCGGATTGCCTATAAGCTTTCTTCGCCTAAAGCAGGCGATATCATTGCTTTTTTACCAAATGGGAATGCCAATTCACATAACTATATTAAAAGAGTAGTTGCTGTTCCGGGAGATACCGTGCAGATCAAAGACGGTATGCTGTATATCAATGGTACAGAACAGAATACAGAAGACTCCATTTATGATAAAATGGAAGATGCGGGAATTGCATCAAATGAGATAAAGCTTGGCGCCGATGAGTATTTTGTACTTGGGGATAACAGGAATAGCAGTGAAGATTCCAGAAGTGCCAATATCGGTGCGGTAAAGCTGACTGCAATTATCGGAAAAGTCTGGTACAGCTATGGCGGAGACGAAGGTAATAGTGGTTTTGTAAAGAAATGAGGTAAATATTGAATTATCAGTGGTACCCTGGACATATGACGAAAGCCATCCGGATGATGCAGGAAAATATCAAACTGGTGGATATGATTATTGAAGTGACTGATGCCAGAATTCCTTTGTCAGGGAGAAATCCTGACATTGATGAACTCGGCAGGAGCAAGTCACGTCTGATCATTCTGAACAAGGCGGATCTTGCAGACCCTGCCATGAACAGGAAATGGGCAGATTATTTTTCAGCACAGGGCGTGCTTGTTATGGAGATGAATTCCAGACAGAGCGGTGGTGTTAATGAAATAAAGAACATGATGAGAAATGCCTGCGCGGAAAAAATCGAAAGGGATAAGAAACGCGGAATCATAAACAGACCGATCAGGGCTATGGTAGCCGGAATTCCTAATGTCGGGAAATCCACCTTTATCAATCATCTGGCGGGAAAAAGCTCTGCAAAAACGGGAAATAAGCCGGGAGTTACCAAGGGAAAACAGTGGATCATGCTGGGAAATCAGATTCAGTTGCTGGATACACCGGGGATTCTCTGGCCGAAATTTGATGATGAAACAGTTGGCCTGCATCTGGCGTTGGTTGGCTCGATGAATGATGAAAATCTTGATTCCGGTGAACTTGCCATCAGTCTGATTCATTTTCTGGACAACGCTTATCCGGATGTCATAGGAAATACCTATCATGTTACACGGGAACAGATTATTACCTGTAAGGAAGAAGAGAATCTGATCAGTGAAGAGGCTGCATGTCTGGATGCGATTGCCATTAACAGAAACTGTTATGCGCAGGGAGCAAGACCGGATATGATGAGAGCTGCTGCGCTTCTTCTGGATGATTTCCGAAATGGAAAACTTGGCAGGATTACATTGGAAAAGCCGGAATGACCGGGAGTATGCTATAATATTCTTAATTTAATGTGAAAAGAGGGCAGGCCTTCCTTAAAAAGGCACATACATCATGAAAAAAGTTCTTAAGGAAATTTTCAGCACGATAATTTATCTGATTGTCATTTTCTGTCTTACGTTTCTCTTCATTCATTTTGTAGCACAGAGAACAGAAGTCAGTGGCAGATCAATGGAGTCGACACTTCAGGATGGAGATTCCCTGATTGTAGATAAGATTTCCTATCGTTTTAAGAGTCCACAGAGATATGATATTGTTGTTTTCCCGTTTGAATATGAGGATCACACCTATTTTATCAAGAGAATTATCGGGCTGCCCGGAGAAACTGTTCAGATTGATACATCAGGAAATATTTATATCAATGGCAAGGTACTGAAAGACGATGTCTATGGCAAAGAAGTTATTGCCGATCCGGGACGTGCAATTAATCCGGTCAAACTGGGCGATGATGAATACTTTGTTATGGGCGATAACCGGAATAACAGTATGGACAGTCGTGATCCGCAGGTAGGCAATATAAAGGGAAAAGATCTGATCGGCCGCGCATGGATCAGAGTATTTCCGTTTCATTCATTTGGGGTACTTAACTGATGGAATCAATAGCAGAAATCAGAGACAGAATCAGGAACACAGAAACAGGATGTCTTCCGGAACTGATTGCCGAATATGTGGATGATTCCCGCGACGGTGTGCAGAAGCTTCTGTACAGCGCAGAAAAGAGAGTTTCTGCACTGCGTGCAGAACAGGAACGTACGGAAAAAATGAAACGGTACGAGCATCAATATGAGGGAAAAGGGTATATCTGCGGAATTGATGAAGTCGGCAGAGGACCACTTGCAGGGCCGGTGCTGGCCGGTGCTGTAATTCTTCCTGCAGATTGCGATATTTTATATCTCAATGATTCCAAACAATTGTCCGAAAAAAAGAGAGAAGAGTTATACGATATCATTATGGAAAAGGCTGTTGCAACCGGCATTGGCATGTCTGATCCGCAGAGAATTGACGAAATCAACATACTGCAGGCAGATTATGAAGCAATGGCGCAGGCCGTTGGTAAACTGAAGGTACAGCCTGATGTACTGCTGATTGATGCTGTACATATTCCGCAGCTGGAGCGTTTTGAACAGGTATCGATTATTAAGGGAGATGCAAAAAGCATCTCAATTGCTGCGGCAAGCATTATTGCAAAAGTGACAAGAGACCGTCTGATGAAGGAGCTTGATGCAAAGTATCCTGAATATGGTTTTGCACGGAATAAAGGGTACGGTTCAGCAGATCATATTGCCGCACTGAAAAAATATGGTCCCTGCCCGATTCACAGACGCTCTTTTATCGGGCATTTTATCCCTCAGTAAACAAATCACGGTAATGGGGTAAGCTCATGGATAATCATCTTTATATTGGTGTCAGACAGACAAATGGAACTGCACAGATCCAGAGCCCTGTAGAAAGTGCAGGTGCGCAGGCAAGGCTGCGAACTCTGAGTGCTGGTCAGACGATCCAGGGTAAAGTAGTATCTGTCAGTACTTCGGCAGATGGTACCGGTACTGCACAGATCAGTCTTGGAAATAATATTGTAGTGTCTGCAAAGCTGCAGGGGAATATGGCCCTGAATGCAGGACAGAACATATCTTTTGAAGTCAGAAGTACTTCGTCAGGAACCGTCACATTAAGTCCCCTATATGAAAATACCGCTGCAGACAGCAGTGCAATGAAGGCATTAAATGCTGCAGGTCTTGCGGCAAATGATACTACTCTGGAAATGGTCAGAGATATGATGGAATCAGGAATGTCCATTGACCGGTCCTCGATTCTGGAAATGAGCCGGAATATCATGGAATATCCTTCTGCAGATGTTTCTTCACTGGTGCAGATGACAAAAATGAATATTCCGATTAATGATGTGAATGTTCAGCAGTTTCAGAATTATCAGAATTATCAGCATCAGGTTGTCAGCAGTGTAAATATGATCATGAATGAGCTTCCGGAAGCCTTTGCACAAATGATTCAGGATGGAAATCAGATCGGGGCACGAAACCTTTATGGTGAACTGCTGAATCTTTTTTCCGGAGGAAGTACCAGCGCCGGGACAATTGCATCGCCCGAAACTGTCAGTACTGCGGCCGCAGAAAATGTGCTGCAGGGGAACAGTTCTGCAGAAAATGGGATGCAGACCAGTATGATGCAGAACGGTGTGATACAGACAGAAGATGTTGCAGGAGGGCAGATCTCTGCCGGAGATGGAACGCTGCAACAGGTCAGTCCGGAAAATGTGAAATCTGCAGTTCTGCAGGCACAGACACTGGTGTTGGATGCAATGGGCGCCGGGAATGAAACAAATGCAGCAGATACAGCAGAGAAAGTCATCTCTTCAGAAAACCTTCCGGAAGCTTCAGGTCAGAGCCTTTTTTCTGATCACTTCCTGCAACTGCTGAAAGCTGTTGGCGTTCCTGAAAATATGCTGAGTCAGCTTTCACAGGCACAGGTACAGGAGGCTGTACAGACGGATCCATCGGTACTGATGAAAACGCTTTCGGATCTGCAAATGCAGAATGCCGATTCTTCTGCAGAAATGGGAAAAAACTGGACAGATCTTTTCTCTTCCAGAGATTTTACAAAGCTTCTGCAGAATGCAATTTCGAATGAATGGCTGATCAGCCCAGAAAAAGTAGATTCCAGAGAAAATGTGGAGAATCTGTATCAGAGGCTTCATGATCAGACAAGAGAGCTTACGCAGATCATATCCGAAACGGCAGGTTCAGGGAGTAAGGTTGCGCAGAGCGTAAATAATCTGTCCGGGAATGTGGACTTTATGAATCAGCTGAATCAGGTTTTCGCATATGTACAGCTTCCGCTTAAAATGAGCGATCAGAATGCCCATGGGGACCTGTATGTTTATACCAATCGTAAGAATCTGGCACAGAAAGACGGACAGGTCAGCGCAATTCTGCACCTGGATATGGAAAATCTCGGACCACTTGATGTTTATGTAAAAATGAAAGAACAGAAGGTCAGTACCAATTTTTATGTAGCGGATGATCAGGTTCTGGATCTGATCGCTTCACATATTGATGAACTGAATCAACGACTCCAAAAGCGTGGATACAGCCTGCAGGCCAGAACGATGCTGCAGACAGATCACAGTTCTGAAAATACGGTACTTGATGAACTACTTCAAAAGGGAGAAAAGTTGTCACTGGTTTCTGAAAATTCATTTGATGCAAGGGCCTGAGTGAGAGGTAGAAAATGGCAGAAGAACGCAAATCAAAAATAAAGCAGGCAATTGCCCTTGGCTATGATCCCGGAGAAGACAATGCGCCGAAGGTGATTGCATCCGGGAAGGGAATTCTGGCCGAAAAAATCATTGAAAAAGCGAAAGAGGAAAATATTCCGGTTCATCAGGACAATAAGTTGGCAGATACCCTGTCCAGGTTGGATATCGGAGAAATGATCCCACCGGAATTATATGAAGTAGTTGCGGAAATTCTGGTATTTGTGGATGCGATGGATAAGATCAGAGCAAGGGACAGGGGACTTTCTGATCTTAAAAAAATGAATTAAAAAAGGATACAGACTGATTGATCAATAAACGTAAATCCGGAGAAAACTATGAAATACTGGCCTGTCGCTATATCACGCTGCAGGGAGGAACTATTCTGCAACGTAATTTTCGGATCAGAAGCGGAGAAATTGATATCATTGCCAGGGATGGAAAGTATCTTGTTTTTGCGGAGGTCAAATACCGGAGCAGTTGTCGGTATGGAAGCGCAGAGGATGCCGTAACGGCGGGGAAGCAGCGTGTGATCTGCAGATGCGCAGATTATTATAAGCTCATAAATCACCTGGATGAATATACGCCGGTGCGCTTTGATGTATTGGCAGTCAGTCCTGATGAAAACGGTATTGTACAGGTCAGATGGATCAGAGATGCGTTTTCATACAGAAGATGAGAAACAGGAAGGAATGCAGATTTATGTATAATGTCATCAGAAAAGGCACGCAGCCGGTTATGGAGCAGCGTGTATATGAAGGAATGGAGTATCTTGTTTTTCCGGAACTTGAAAAGACAGGGATTGTCAGGCATCTTTTTTCCACCAGACTGGGAGGTGTCAGCAAAGGCTGTTATGGCGAAAGCAATTTCAGCTATACCAGGGGTGATCTTAAGGAAGCAGTGGATGAAAATTACAGAAGAGTGGCCGGAATTCTGGGTCATGAAAGATCACTGGATGATTTTGTGTCTACATACCAGACACATACCACAAACGTGCGTGTTGTAACAGAAGAAGACCGCGGTAAGGGAACTGTCAGGGAAAGAGATTATATTGATACAGACGGACTGATTACAGATATTCCCGGTATCATTCTGGTGACCTATCATGCCGACTGTACACCTCTCTATTTTGTGGATCCTGTGCACAGGGCAATCGGACTGTCCCATTCCGGATGGAAGGGAACAGCAGGCAGCATGGGACGTAAAACACTGGAAGCGATGGAAAAAGCCTTCGGGACAAGGCCTGAGGACTGTATCTGTGGAATCGGACCTTCCATCTGCGGTGACTGTTATGAAATCGGTGAGGATGTTGCAGAAATTTTCAGAGCGTCTTTTGCCGGTGAAGAGATTAGCCGGTATCATATTCTAAGGGAAAAAGAAAACGGAAAATATCTGCTGAATCTGTGGCAGGCCAATAAAATGATCCTGGAAAAGGCGGGAGTACCGTCCGGCCAGATCAGTGTTACAGATATCTGTACCTGCTGCAATCCGAAGTATCTCTTTTCGCATCGGAAAGCACATGAACAGAGAGGTAATCTGGCTGCGTTTCTGACACTAAAATAGTACACTTTGTTTTTTATTAAGAAATATGGATGTCAGTTCTTAATAAATGTATGTTTCAATAAAATAAGATCAA
The DNA here is from genome assembly GCA_022486625.1 of Butyrivibrio sp. Taxonomy (GTDB): domain Bacteria; phylum Bacillota; class Clostridia; order Lachnospirales; family Lachnospiraceae; genus Butyrivibrio. The sequence goes on from JAKVKH010000015.1 coordinate 70,510, forward strand.
TAGCGGAGGGAAAAAGTATGCCGGGAATTCTGGTATGTGATGACGACAGAGAAATTGTAGATGCAATTGAAATATACCTTCAGCAGGAAGGATTTGAAGTATTTAAGGCATATGATGGAATTCAGGCACTGCAGATTCTGCAGGAGCATGAGATTCAGCTTGCCATTATTGATGTTATGATGCCCAAAATGGACGGAATTCACTGTACGATGAAGATCAGAGAAAAGAGCAGCATTCCGATCATTATTCTGTCTGCAAAATCCGAGGATACCGATAAAATTCTGGGATTGAACATCGGTGCAGATGATTATGTGGCAAAGCCATTTAATCCGTTGGAACTGGTGGCAAGAGTAAAGTCAAATCTGAGGCGTTACACAAAGCTTGGCAGCATTCCGGAGCAGGACAGTTCGCAGATCTTTACTGTGGGCGGGCTTGTTATTAATGATGCATCAAAGGAAGTAATGGTAGATGGCGAATCTGTTAAAATGACGCCGATGGAATATAATATTCTTCTGTTTCTGGTTAAAAATAAGGGAAAAGTTTTTTCCATTAATCAGATTTATGAGAATATATGGAATGAAACGGCAGTGGGGGCAGATAATACGGTTGCCGTTCATATTCGGCATATTCGCGAAAAAATTGAAATTAATCCCAAAGAGCCCAGATATCTGAAGGTCGTATGGGGTGTCGGATATAAGATTGAAGCAGACGCATAAGTTCGCGGAGGGAATCCCAGGTGGGAAAAAAGCAGATTTCACGTAAGAAAAGAAATTTTTTGAAATTGATCCAGCATGTCATGTTGGCAATTGCAGTTGGAGTGCTGGCCTATACGGTGACAGGATCCAATGTGATTATTTCGGGTGTAAACGGAGATTTCTCCTATGAGCTGCATGAGGCAGATAAAGGCAGAGAATATGAGGATTCCTATCTTTTCAATAATATACTTGGGAATGGTATATCAAATGTAGTAAGGCTGACAGCCATCCGTTCACAGATTGAAACCAATGGCTCTTATGATGGAACCAAGAAAATCGACGTGACGGCATACGTGAATCGTGGAACAATGCTTCCCGGAGATTATATTACGGCAATTTATACTGTGTCGGATCTTTTGAAGTGGGCGCAGAGCGGATTTGAATATCAGGAAAAAAATTTTACAAATGCACAGACTTTTTTAAGCACTGCGACAACCTATACGCATCTTCTGAACAATACTTTTTCCGGTGGAATGAACAGTTACTTAAATTCTCAGCTGGATGACAATATGTCGTCCCGCACAGTATCCGGGAACGGAACGGATTTATCTGCAGGAGGCGGAAAACATACCGTTCTGATTGACCGTTATAAGACCGTTGACGGCAAGGATGTTGAAGATCTGGTCTCCAGCTGGCAGGAGTATCAGGAACTGTGCCGGAATGTGGAGGAAGCTGCTTCTGATCTGAATCAGAATTATTCTGAATATCTGGATTTCACTAAATACTATGATTATCAGAACACAAATCTCAGGTATTATATTACCAGAACGATTGGTGCCAAAACGGAAGTATATACCAATGTCAGTCAACTGATGGGAGAAACTACCGGTATTGATATCAAATCAGAGTTTGAGAAATATGGAAAGTACATTTATTACTGTCCTTATGAGCTTGCATATGATACCAATACGATGCTGGATGAGGAAACACTGCGGAAAATTCTGAAGGACTATGAATATGCATATCCGGATCAGATCCGGATATATGTCGGCGTGGATACCCAGAACTATCCGTGCAAGGATGATTTTACGCAGGGCAAGACAGTTTTCGGAAAGTATGTACCGTATTCCAATCAGATGATGATCGCCGGAATCAGTGCCGCCTGCATTTATCTGATTCTGCTGCTGTATCTGATTGCCCGTGAAGGCCATGTTGTTCCGGCGCAGATCATACCGGTAAAAAAACAGAGTGCATTTAAAACGGGAGAAAATAATTCGTCACCTGCCATAATGGAAATCAATGGAATTTACATGGAGTATGCAGACCGCATCTATACAGAGCTGCTGATGCTGTTTTGTATTCTGATTATTGGAGTGTTTATAATTCTGGCATACTATGTTTCCGAGATATTTGACGGCTTTACGCAGCAGACTTTATACCCTGTGTTTATTGCCGGAGTTGCGTTCCTTTGTGACATTGTATTCAGTGTCGGATTTTACAGTCTTGTCAGAAGGGGAAAAGCAGGAACACTTTGGAGTAACAGCTTTTTACAGCATATTATTATCGGTGGCAGAAAAATGCTGCTCAGATCCATGGATAACGGAAATGTCATTATCCGCACCTGGATTCCGTATGTATTGTTTATGATTGTTAATGGTCTGCTCTTTATGGTTGGAGTGCCTGGGATGATTCTGGCGATTCTGATGGATATCTATATCGGTTTTACTCTTTACCGTTCCAATCTTGACCGGCAGGATATTGTAAAGGGAATTCGCAGAATCCGGGATGGTAATGTCAATTATAAGGTGGATACTTCACATCTACATGGAGATAATATTATTCTGGCAGAGGCGGTAAATTCTATTGGAGATGGAATTGAAAAGGCTGTCAGCATCAGCATGAAGGACGAAAAGATGAAGGCAGATCTGATAACCAATGTGTCTCATGATA